>NZ_JBHVXJ010000021.1:0-167472 GCF_042881845.1 Streptomyces sp. NPDC058257 | reverse complement strand
CGACTCGTGCGGCGCCGCCCACAGCCATGACTCACTGGCTCCTCATGGCTCAGGCCGCGTACCCCTTCGGCGGGATCAGGGTGGCGAGCTGGTCGAAGGAGAGCCAGTAGATCTGGTTGCCGCCGAAGGAGGCGGGGTCGGCGATGAGGACGGTACGGTTCGCCTCGTCGTAACCGATGACCGTGAAGTAGTGGTAGATCGTCTGGTCCGACGGGTAGCCGGGCGGCTGGTTGCCGGGCGGGGCCACGATGTTGGTCACGAGCGGGTAGTTGCTGTCGATGTCCAGGACGATGTCGTGCCACAGCAGGTCCTTCTGGGCCTGGGTGGGCGGATCGTTCGGCATCTCCTTGGTCTCGTACCAGCCGGTGCCGAGGTTGGCGTTGAGCACGCCGGTCACCTGGCTGATGTGGTCGGTGCCCGCCTCGGTGGTGCCGAGCTGCGCGGCCAGTGCGCCCTGGCTCGGCGGGGCGATCCGTGCGGACAGGGCGATGCGGGTGGCGGCGGGGCCGCACCAGTAGCCGGTCTCCTGGACCTGGTAGTCCACCGGGAGCGTGTGCGCGCTCGCCGTCCGCGCCCCGCCGATACGCAGCCGGGTTCCGGGCTCGTTCTGTCCGCTGACGACGGCGGTCCCGGCCTTCGAGCCGTCGCCGAGCACCGACACGCTCCGGGGGTGCGCGGGTTCCGCCTGGGCGGCGGCCGGAGTGAGGAGGGCGCCGGCCGCGGTCACGGCGATCGCTGTGGAGACAAGTCTCTTGCGCATACGGGCTCCTGGTGTGAGGGCATGCCTGCTGTGAGGGGTGGGGAGTGCGGGGGTGTGTGCGTGCGTACGCGGTTCAGGGAATCGGCGGAACCGAAGGACCTTCCTGGGCGAGCAGGTCACGGGCGAACTGCTCCCACTGCGCGTAGCGGTCGGGGTAGGCCGAGACCTGGACGGCCTGGCAGACCTCACCCGGCGGCATCGTCTCCCATCCCGCGATCTGGATCAGTCCCGGATTGCTGCCGAAGGGGGCCACTCCGTAGAAGGACTTGGACGAGGTGGCGACGTCGGTGATCTGCTCGGGAGTGCCCCAGCCGGTGCTGGGGCGCTGCTGGAAGATGCCCAGGGAGTCGTGGTCCACAGGCGTCAGGTAGTTGACGAACTTGGACTCCTGCATGGCTGTCATCAACGCGATGACCTGGCCCTGTTCGGGAATCTGGGCACCCTTGCCGACACCGATGACGGTGCGCGCGTTGGCCAGTTCCTCGGGTCCGAGGTCGGCCGCGGTCCGGAACGTCCGGTGCAGTTCGGCGTCGGAGGCCCGGCTCAGGGCGTCGGCGGTAGCGCCGTCGACCGAGCCGGTCCGGGGCAGGCCGTGCCGCTCCTGGAACCACTTGACGCCGTGCCCGGAGGACGCCGCCGAGGCCGAGGGGGGCACGGCACAGAGGGTGCCGGCCACGACGAGTACGGCGGCGACGGCCGCGCGGCGGGTGAGGATACGAGTAGTGCGCAACGCCACTCCTTCATCGGATCGTCGATGCGTTCCCTCGTACCGTGCCCGGGAGTTCACACGTGGACGCGCGTTGAACGGCGCGCGGGGCAAGGTGGCGGGACGCAACGCGGTGGGGGGATGCGTGGGTAGGTGGGGGGTGCGTGTGCGACAGCTCGGACAGCTTCCTTGCATGCCCATGCCAGGCGCAATCAATGAAAGCCCAGACTTACGACCCGCTGCCGCGCAGCAGCGCGCGCCCCTCCGCGGTCGCGACATGGAGCGACCGTCCCGCCCTGCGGACCGTGGTCACAAGTCCCGCCGCACGCAGCACCTTGATGTGCTGGCTTATGGCCGGGTGGGTGACCTCCAGGAGGCGGGCGAGCTCGACCGTGGACGAGCCGGTGCGGGCCGCCCTGAGGACGGCGGCACGTGTGTGCCCGATGAGCGGACCCAGCGCGCCGCCGTCCGGACGGTCCAGGGGTGTGGGGTGGGTCCAGTCCATCGCGTGGTCGATGGGATACACCAGGACGGGGCGCAGTTCACCGTCGGCGAGCGTGATGGGAGTGGGCCAGCAGAAGAACGAGGGCTGCAGGGTGATCCCCCTGCCGTCGAGACGCAGATCCTGATCCACGGGGTAGTCGACCTCCAACACCGGTGGATGCCAGCGCAGTTGGGGCCCGAGTCCCGCGAGGAGCCCATTGGTGCCGCCGTCGAGGAGGCTGTGCAGCCGGATGATGCGGTCGGCGTCGATCTGGGCGTGGACGCGCGGCCAGAAGGGCTCGAGCGCCTCCAGGTGATACGTGTGGAGGGCCTGCCCCAACTGCCGCAGGGCGGCGCCGTCGCCGCGCGCGAGCGACTCCGTCCACCCCGGGAGCCGACGCGAGGCGGCCACTCGCGTCAAGTCCGTGCGCAACCGCGGACGGGGGGTGCGCACAAGGGTGTCGACCGCCGCGTGGAGCGTCTCGCCCTCTCCGTGGGTGGGGGTGAGGAAGTCCGGGGAGCAGCCGTGCGGCGGCAGGAGCGGCGACAGAAGCCGGGCACTGTCCGAGAGGCGCGGCCTCGCCCACCGGCGCCACTCCCCGAACACCCGCGCCCCGTCACGACGTTGGAGCGTCTGCACGCTGTTGCTGATCTCCCAGAGGAAGTCGGGCCCCGAGGCGACCCGCACCCGCGCCAGGTCCTCGGCCGTGAAGTGCACCCGCAACATGACCTGCCCCTCCCCCTGTGCCCGCGCCCGGCTCCGTGGCCGCCGCGTCGCCGCGCGGCAGGGCACCAGGCCATCGCCGCGAGGCGGGTGCTGTCAAGAGAGGCGGGTGGGGCCAGGGCCCTCAAGTCCTGCTCTGAAGCGGCGGGAGAGAGGTGCGCGCTGGCCGTGAAGGCGGCGGGGGCGACTGAGGGGGGGAACACCGCAGCAGCCCCCGCGCGCGGGTTACTGCGGCACGTTCAACACGAAGTCGAAGTCCGCCTCCTTCGCGTTGCCGACGGTGCGTACGTTCATGAGCAGCCGGTCGTCGAAGAGCGGGTCCGTGTTGTTGCGCGGCTCGCCGGGGAAGTACAGCTGGGTCGTGAGGACCGGGCGTCCCGGTGCCTGCACCTTGACGTGCAGGTGCCGGGTGCGGCCCGGGTAGAGGCCGGGCACGATCGTGGTGAGCCTGAACGCGCCTGAGGCGTCGGTGAATTGATGGCCTCGGAAGCGAAATCCCGTGTTGTCGTACGTCCCGTAGGTGTCGGCCTGCCAGAAGTCCATCAGGACCCGTGGGATCGGCCGGCAGGCACGCCCGAAGACATAGCCGGTGGCGGTGAGCCGTAAGCCCGGCACGCCGGGCTGGAGGAGCGAGGTGCGCTGGGGGGAGTTGGGTTTGAAGTACGGCCCCTCCATCTGCGGGGGCGTCGGGTCGTCGCCGTCGTCACAGGCCGGGGTCGCCTCGGGGACCACGCCCCGCTCGCCCGCGGTCCGGGCGAGGGCGGGAACTCCCATGAGGGCCACGGGCAGGGCCATGCCCACCGCTGCGGCCGCTCTCAGTACGGTCTTCCGGCTGGGTCCGCTTCCGTCTCCGGTCGTGCCGATCTCGTGCTCCATCGCTCCTCCTGAGGGGTGGGGTGGGTTCCGGATCGGCACCGAAGCTATGCGGAAGGCCGGGCGCGGGCGATGGACTCAAGACGGTGGTCGTGGTGAATATCGCCGCCGCCGCGCCGGAAGTCCCCGGGACTCGCGCCGGTCTCGCGGCGGAAGAAACGGCAGAAGTAGGCCGGGTCCCCGAAACCGACCCGAGCGGCTACCTGACGGACCGACAACTCCGTACGCAGGAGCAGGCGTTTGGCCTCGTGCACCCGCGTCTGCCGGATCAGTTCGCCGGGCGTGCGGCCGGTGGAAGCCTTCACCGCCTCGCCGAGGTAGCTCACGGAGACACCGAGGTGCCCCGCGCAGGCGCGCACGGACAGCGGGGAACCCTCCGGGGTGCCGAGCAGGGCCACGAACTCCGCGGCGACCGCGCCGGGCCGTGAGCGCGGTGCGGACGGGGCCGCCGCCGGATGCCGCGCGGGCAGCCGCGCCGAACGCACCACGAGAACATGGAGCAAGGCCCGCAGCACGCTCTGGAATCCGTCGGCCCCCGCCCGGTACTCGCCGTCCAACTCGGCGACGAGGCGCGCGGCCTGGTCCGCCGACTCGTCGGGCAGTTCGAGCCAGGAGCGCCGCCCGAGCCCCCGCAGCGCCCGGCGGTCCGCGGGGTGGTCGAGGAGAAAGTCGTCGGTGAAGAGGATGACGCTCCCCTCGAGGCCGGTGACGTTCTCCCAGTGGTGGACCTGGCCGGGGGCGATGAAGCACAGGTTCGGCGGCCGCAGCGGGAAGCGGGTCAGGTCGACGACGTGCCTGCCGGTGCCGCCGGTGACGTGGACGATCTCGTGGAAGGTGTGCCGGTGCGGGAACGACGCACGCGACATCGGCCCGATGGTGTCGAACGTGCCGATGGCGAACGGCAGCGCGTTGGGCATGGGCACTTCCAGGCGATGCGTCGGCAGGCCCTCCTCACCGGGTAATCCGCTGTTCCCCTCGCCGGGCAAGACCGTTGTACCGCGCATGCGTACGCTCCTCACCACACCGGAGACTGGTCCAGACCAGTCGACTCCCCCACCATGGCATGCGCGGTCACCTACGGGGCAGAGGGTGGCCACGGGCCGTCACTGAGCCGTGAGCGGCCGTCGGCGTGACAATGGTGGTGCGGAGCACGCCTGCCGTTACGGAGAGGCGGGACAGGGATGCCGTACATAACAGTCACCGCGCTGAGCCACCCGGGGCTCGCACGCGACAACAACGAGGACAGTCTGGGCGTCGGTCCATGGACGCTGTGCGGGACCATGACCGAGAACCCGCAGACCCTGGGGTTCCCGCTCGGCACCCCCCTCGTCGTCGCGGTCGCCGACGGCATCGGCGGCCAGCCCGGCGGCGAGGTGGCCAGTGGCATCGTCGTACGACGGCTGGCGTCGCTCGGGCCCTTGCTGGACAGCGAGCAGGCCGTTCGTGACGCGCTGAACGCCTGCAATCACGCCGTGTACGAGGCGGCCGAGCACGATCCCAAGCTGGCCACCATGGGGACGACGGTCGCGGGTGTCGTGGTCCTGGGGACGGAACTCCTCGTGTTCAACGTCGGTGACAGCAGGGTGCTCGACGTGAGCCGCAGCGGCGCCCCCAGGCCGCTCCGCCAGGTGAGCGTCGACGACAGCCCACCTCCGGTGCCGGGGCGGCGCACCACGTCGATCGTCACGCAGGCGCTCGGCGGCGCGCTCCGGTTCAGCGCGGTCACCCCGCACGTCAGCACACTGCCGCTCGTCGCGGGTGAACGCTATGTGGTGTGCAGCGACGGCCTGACCGACCCTGTGCCCGAGGACGTCCTCGACGAGCTGCTCGCGGCCCACGACGGCGGCCGGGCGGTCTTCGAGCTGTGGAAGGCCGCCATCGACGCGGGTGGCCCCGACAACATCACGCTCGCGCTGATCAGCGTGGTCGACGACGACTGACCGCACCGACCGCACCCTGCGCGACCGGGGATGCGGCTGTGGCCTCGGACCTTGCGGCTGCGCCCGCTGGGGAACCGGGGACTTCTGTTGCGATCACGTACGCTCGGCGGATGGCCAAGTATTTTGACGTGCATCCCGACAATCCCCAGCCGCGCAGCATCGGCACCGTGGCCGACAGCATCCGCTCCGGCGCGCTCATCGCGTATCCGACGGACTCCTGTTTCGCCCTGGGATGCCAGCTGGGCAACCGTGACGGCCTCGACCGCATCCGCAAGATCCGCAACCTCGACGATCGCCACCACTTCACCCTGGTCTGCCAGAACTTCGCGCAGCTGGGTCAGTTCGTGCACGTCGACAACGACGTGTTCCGCGCGATCAAGGCCGCGACGCCGGGCAGTTACACCTTCATCCTCCCCGCGACGAAGGAGGTGCCGCGTCAGCTCCTGCACCCGAAGAAGAAGACCGTCGGGGTCCGGATTCCCGACCATGTCGTCACGCAGGCCCTGCTCACCGAGCTCGGTGAGCCGCTGCTCTCCAGCACCCTGCTCCTGCCCGACGAGGAGGAGCCGCTGACGCAGGGCTGGGAGATCAAGGAACGGCTCGACCACCAGGTGGACGCCGTGGTCGACTCGGGTGACTGCGGCACGAGCCCGACCACCGTCATCGACTTCTCCGGTGGCGAGGCCGAGATCGTGCGCCGCGGGGCGGGCGACACCTCGCGGTTCGAGTAACCGCTTTCGCGTAGCCGCGCGGGTCCGGGCATCCTGGTCAGCCGGTGAGACCGGTGACCCGCATCGTGATGTTCAGGCGGCCCGAGGTCAGACCGGTCGCGGGGTCCGCGGTGCCCTCGTGGACCTTGGGCACGCCGTGGAAGATGTAGCGCGAGGGCCCGCCGAAGACGAACAGGTCACCCGAGGTCAGTTCGATGTCGGTGTAGGGCTTGGTGCGGGTCTCGGTGTTGCCCACGCGGAACACGCAGGTGTCGCCGATGGACAGGGAGACCACAGGGGCCGACGACCGCTCGTCCTTGTCCTGGTGCATGCCCATCTTGGCCTGCCCGTCATAGAAGTTGATCAGCGCCGTGTCCGGCGTGTAGTCGGCCGCGGCCGCCGCGTCCGCGTACGCCTCGGTCAGCGCCCGGCGGCCGAGCTCGACCATCCAGTCCGGGAACGCCGCGACCTGCCGGCCGTTCACGTCGCCGGCGGTGCGGGTGTACCGGTACGGCTGCCAGTGCCAGCCGACGCACACCGTCTGTACGGACATGACCCCGCCGCGCGGCAGCTCGGTGTGGCGGATCGGCACAGGACCGGTGGCCCAGCTTCGGCACGCCGTGACGAGTTCACGCTGCTGTTCCAGGGTGAGCCACTGCGGCACGTGCACCGCGCCGGGGGCGATCTCCGTGGCGGGGCGGGGGATCAGGGCGCTCACGCGGTCACCTCGGCGGGCAGGTGGGTGGTGACCCAGCGGTGGCGTACGTCCCAGGTGGCGCCGTCGGCTGTCGCGCCGCGCAGTCCGTGGAGCACGTCGTCTCCGGCGAGGGCCGGAACGCGGGAGTCCTTGAGCGAGGCGAAGGCGTAACTGCGGGCCGGGTCCCAGTCGGTGGAGTGGCGCAGGCGACGGGCCAGCTGGGCGAGGCCGAGCGGCGCGGCTGCCATGACCCAGGCGTCCGGGAGCTCCGTGGTGAGGCGGCGGGCGGGGCGCAGCCAGGACGCGGCCGTCTCGGGCCAGCTCACCGTGGTGAGGATCGTGCCGCCGCGGTCCTTCCACGCGGCGGCGAAGGCCTCGGCGGCGGCCCGGGATGCGGTGTCGCGGCTGTGGCCGACGGTGACGGTCTCGATTCGCGCCTTCGGCAGGGTCAACAGGCCGATCAGGGCGGCGAGTTCGGCCTCGGTGTGCGCTGCCGGGGCGGGCAGGTCCGCGTGGGCGGCCAGGTCGGCGGCGCCGATCAGGGGTGAGCGGGAGTTCTCCCGCTCCTTCAGGATGCTCATGGTGTGCCGGTGCTTTCTGGGTCTGCTTTCCATCGAGCGTACTGAGCGGGCAGGCACACCGCGCAGGGACGGTAACCGGCCGCGACCGCGGTGCCCTCGTCGGGGAAGAACACCCGGTGGGTGGAGTAGGGGCCGCGGGCGAGGGCCCGCAGCGCGGAAGGGCAGTCCAGGCGGCCGTACAGTCGCCCGCGGCGATGTCCGGCCAGAGTGCCCGGAGCGCTGCTGGGGTACGGCTTTCCGTCCTGGCCGCACAGGGTGTACGAACGCGGGTACGGGCGCCCGGCGGCCGGGTCGGGGTTCATGCCGCGTCGTGGAAGACCAGGCCGAGCGTGCGCCGCCGCCCGGAGCGGACGGTGCTCACGCCGTGCCGCATCGGCGCGGTCGACCAGCCGCGCTTGGAGGCCACGGGCCGGTCCCGGGTCGTGAAGACGAGCCCGTGGCCCAGCGGCAGGGTCGTGGACGATCCGCGCGACTGGGCGCGGGGGCGCTGCTCGGTCATGATGAACTCGCCACCGGTGAAATCGGCCCCGGGGGCGTCGAGGCCGATGACGACCTGGAGCGGGAAGAGCATGTCGCCGAAGACGTCGCGGTGCAGGGCGTTCCAGTCGCCGGGCCCGTAGCGCAGGAGGATCTGGGCGGACTTGACCTGCCCGGCCGCGTGGCACATCCCCACCCACTCCTCCAGGCTCCCGGGCCAGGGGGCGGGCTTGCCGAGCTTCTCGGCCCAGTCGCGGGCGATGGGCAGCAGGCGAGGGTAGAACGCTGCACGCAACTCGCGTACTACATCGGGGAGTTCGTGGGTGAAGTAGCGGTAGCGGCCGGAGCCGAAGCGGTAGCGGCCCATGTCGACGGTCGCGCGGAAGCGGTCGGTGTCGTCGTACAGGGCGGCGATGTCGCGGCAGACGCCGGGGGTCAGAAGCGGGCCGGTGAGGGCGTGGCCGTACTCGTCGAGCTCGGCGGTCAGCGCGTCCCAGTTCTCGGCGGCGACGCGTTCACCGACACGGGTATCCGCCACGTGAGTGGTGTCGATCATGATCAGAACCCTTCGTGGTCGTGCGGATCGGAGGCGGGTGTCGCGATCACGCGTGTTGACGGCATGGGGACGTCACGCCGCGCACTGCCGTCAGCGGGCATTGTGGAAGATCACGCCGAGCGTGTTGCGGTGGCCGGATTCCACGGCGTTGGTGCCGTGCCGCATGGGGTGACGTCGGTAGCCGTCGCGGCCGCGGACGGGCCGGTGCCGGACAGGGAAGATCATGCCCTGGCCGAGCTGCGGCTTGACGACCACGGCGCGCGACTGGAAGCGCGGCCGCTGCTCCACGAAGACGTTCTCCCCGCCGGTGAAGTCCTCGCCGGCCTCGTTCAGCATGACGGCGATCTGCAGCGGGAAGACGATGTCTCCGTAGACGTCTTGATGCAGACAGGCGTAGTCGCCCTCGCCGTAGTTCAGGATCAGCGGGGTGGGGCGCCGCTGCCCGTTCTCCGCGCACTCGGCGAGCAACTCCTCCAGCGTGGGCGGGAAGGTGCGCTCGTCGAGCTGCGGGGCCCACTGGTTGGCCATCCACGCCATCGGCGGATACAGCTTCTCGCGCAGTGTCCGCACGAGCGGGACGGAGGCCGGGTCGGCGAAGTACTTGTAGGTGCCACGGCCGAAGTTGTGCCGCTGCATGACCACGGTCGAGCGGAAGCGGCTCGGCTCGTCGAACGTGGCGATGATCTCCTGACACTGCTCACGCGACAGCAGCGGAGGCGTGAGCGCCACGCCCTCCGCGTTCAACTGGGCATAGAGATCAGCCCACTTCAGTTCTCCGAGTGCGGGAATCGTCGGTTCGGACGGACCGCGGGGCGGGGCGTCCGACCCGGGCTCGGGGCCGAAGAGGTCGGGGGTGAGGATGGTCTTGTGCATGATTCCGTGTCCTTCGTACCGTGGGGCAGGCTGGCCCGCGCGTACTCGATGTTCGCCGCCCGCGGGTACGCGTGCTGGCGGCATTCGGACACGGCGTTCCGCCGACGGGTCATGCCGACGCCGACAAGCACGACCGCCATCCCCACGGCCACCCGGATGCTGAACGCCTCGTCGAGCACGATGGCGCCCAGCGCCACGGAGACCACCGGCAGCAGATACCCGACGGTCGCCGCGTTGGTCGCGCCCTCGTCCGCGATGATCCGGTAGGTGAGGTGGAAGGTGACGCCGGTGGCGAAGATCCCCAGGACGACCACGGCGATCAGCGCGGTGCGATCCACGTGGATCGTCTCCAGGCCGCCGACCGGCAGGGCCAGTGCCGTCAGGCCCGTGGCCGCCATGAGCTGGGCGGCGGAGAGGGAGAGGGTGGGCACACCCTTCCCGACGAGGTGGTGCCCCATGTACGCGAAACCGACGGCGTAGCTCGCCGCCGCGCCCACGATGGCGAGCGCGCCCCAACTCGTCAGGCCTGACTGCTGCCATGGCGCGAAGATCAGCGACGTACCCGCGAAACCGATGAGGAGCCCGGCGAGGCGGATGGGGCGCAGGCCTCGTTCCGTACCGATGGCGAGGCCGATCAGGACGGACCACAGCGGAGTCGTCGCGTTCAGGGCGCCCGCCACACCGGAGTCGACGGTCTGCTGGCCGACGCTGAAGAGGCCGAAGGGCAGGGCGTTGCAGAAGAAGGCGGCGACGAAGACGTGCTTCCACGTCGCACGGCCCCGGGGAAGGCGGCCCCGCGTACCGAAGAGCAGGACCGTCAGGGTCGCCGCGCCGAGTGCGCAGCGAAGGAGGGTGACCTGCACGGGAGACAGGCCTTCCAGGGCCAGTTTGATCCAGAGGAAGGTCGATCCCCACAGGAGGGCGAGTACGCCCACTCTCACCGCTGCCCGGGTTCTTCCGGGGACGCCATTCACTGTTCGCTCTCGCTCTCCTTGGCCGGATCCTTGTCAGGGAACGATGCCGTCACCGACATGAAAGGACAAGCAACAAGATTTGAACTTTCATTAAGCTCAGCTACATCCGCAATACCAGCGCCCCTCGTCCCGCACCGTCCCTTAGGCTGAGAGGCGGGCCGTGACTGGCGCTGAGGTGGAGCACCACCGGGGAGCGGCCTGACATCGTGTCGATGCCGCGCGCCTGGGCGACTCACCCTGAAGCTCAGGAGTGGCACATGCCCCAGACGCAGACAGCTCGCCCGATGGACGGCACCGGCCTCGCCCGTCGCATCGTCGAATCGAGCTCCGCGACCGCCGCCGACATCCGCCGTCGCACCGGTGTGTCCCCGTGCCTCGCGACCGTCCTCGTCGGTGAGGACCCCGCCTCGGTGACCTACGTCCGTATGAAGCGCTCCCGCTGCGAGAAGGCCGGCATCGAGTCACGGCACGTCGCCCTGCCCGCTTCGGTCGGCACCGCCGAACTGGTCGCGACGATCACCGCGCTCTCCCAGGACCCGACCGTCCACGGCATCCTGCTGCAGCACCCCGCAGGTCCCCACATCGACGAGCGCGCCGCCTTCGAGGCGATCGCGCCGGACAAGGACGTCGACGGGGTGACCATGCACTCCTTCGCGGCGATGGGCTTCGGCCTGCCCGGCTTCGTGTCCTGCACCCCCGGCGGCATCATGCGCCTGCTCGACGAGTACGACGTCGACCTCACCGGCAAGCACGCAGTCGTCGTGGGACGCAGCGCCATCCTCGGCAAGCCCGCGGGGATGCTGCTCCTGGGCAGGGACGCGACGGTCACGTACTGCCACTCGCGCACCGCGGACCTGTCAGCGATCGTGCGGCAGGCCGATGTCCTGCTCGCCGCGGTCGGACGCCCGCGCTTCATCACCGGCGCGGACATCAAGCCCGGCGCCGTGGTGATCGACGCGGGCTACAACCCGGGGAACGTCGGCGACATCGACTTCGACACCGCCCGTGACCGGGCGAGCCTGATCACGCCCGTACCCGGCGGCGTCGGACCCATGACCATCGCCGTGCTCCTCGCCCAGACGGTCGAGGCGGCGACGCGGCAGCTCGGCCTGAGCTGATCACGGTCGTCTGAGAAGGGAGTGGCTCAGGAACGGCTCAGGACGCTGACCCCGTTCGCCGTCACGATCGCCGCGATGGCGAGGCACTCCACCCAGTCGAGGGCCTGGCCCAGGACGACCATGCCCACCAGCGCCGCGAGGACCGGGTTGACGCTCATGAAGATCCCGAAGAAGCGGGCGTCGACCCGGCGCAGGGCGAGCAGGTCGGCGAGGAAGGGGACCGCGGAGGAGAGGATGCCCGCGGTGGCGGCGCAGGCAAGGGCGGTGGCCGTCGGCGGGTGGTGGGCGAGGACCACGATGCCGACCGGCAGATAGAGGAGCCCGGAGATCCCCGCGGCGGCGGCCGAGCCCTCGACGCCCGGGAGGCGGGCTCCGACCGTACGGTTGAGCAGGATGTACGAGGCCCAGCAGGCCGCGGCGAGCAGGCCGAGCGCGATACCGACGTAATCCGTGCTGGGCCGCGGGCGGGCCAGGGCCACCACCGCCACCCCCGCGACGGCCGCACAGCCGAGGTCCACCGCACGGCGGGACGCGGCCAGCGCGACCGACAGCGGGCCCAGGAACTCAAGGGTCACCGCGAGGCCGAGGCCCACGCGGTCGATCGCGGTGTAGAGGGAGAGGTTCATGGTGGCGAAGACCGCCGCCAGGCACAGCAGCGGCCACCACTGACGCCAGGTGAAGGCGCGTATCCTGGGCCTGCCCACCGTCAGGAGCACGGCTCCCGCGACCCACTGCCGCACGGCCACGACACCGGCGGGGCCGATGACACCGAACGCCAAGGCGCCTGTGGCAGCGCCGACTTGGTTGGACAGGCCGCTGCCGAACATCATCGCCATGCCCGGCAGACGGCCTCGTGCACTCGCGCCCTCGCCGGCCGGGCCGCCCTGACCGGCCGGAACGACAGCGGACGCGGCTTGGCTCTGAGACGTTCGCATGCATCGCAGGATGCATCACCCGCGCGCATACTAAAAATGCATGCACGCGCTCATCTATACGCTCTGGTCATCCATACGTCCCGGTTGTGTCTACGCTGTGGTCATGGATCTGGAACTGCGGCATCTGCGCTGCCTGGTCGCCATCGTCGACACGGGCGGCTTCACCGATGCCGCCGCCGAGTTGGGGGTCTCCCAGGCGGCCGTCTCACGGACCCTCGGCGGGCTCGAGGAGGTGCTGGGGGCGCGCCTCCTGCACCGCACCAGCCGGAGCGTCACGCCCACGACCGCGGGGGTGCAGGTTCTCGCCCGGGCCCGGCATCTGCTCGCGGAGGCCGACGACCTCATCCGGGAGGCGACCACCGGACACACGCGGCTGCGCATCGGCCACGCCTGGTCGGCGATGGGCCGCCACACGGCGGAGTTCCAGCGCCGCTGGGCCGCCGGACATCCCGACGTCGAGCTGTACTTGATCCGGACGAACTCCGCGACCGGCGGCCTAGCCGAGGGCCTGTGCGACCTCGCCGTCGTCCGCACCACCTTCAACGAGGCCCGCTTCGCCAGCGCCGTCGTCGGTCACGAGCGCCGCTTCTGCGCACTGGCGAGCGACGACCCATGGGCCAGGCGGCGTTCCGTTCCGCTGGCCGACATACAGGGCCGTACGCTCCTCATCGACCGGCGCACCGGCACCACCACCGCCGAGCTGTGGCCCGAAGAGGCCCGGCCCCCGGTGGAGTACACCCAGGACATCGACGACTGGCTCGCCATCATCGCGTCGGGCCGCTGCGTCGGTCTCACCCCGGAGAGCACCGCCAATCAGTACCGCCGCGACGGCGTCGTGTTCCGCCCGCTGCGCGACGCCGACCCGATCGCCGTACACCTCATCTGGCGCCGCCACGACCCGCATCCCATGACGCACGCCGCCGTGGCTCTCCTGACGGACCTCTACCGGAACTGAGGCGGCGGTTCGCCCGTGCCGAGCTGCAGACCGGGCCGCCCCACGGTCGCGCCCACCGACTCACCGCCGGGTCCCTTGGGCCCGGGGCCCGCGAGGATCCGCTTCCCCGCGGCTCCGTACACGTGCTTGACGTGCAGCCGGATCACCAGGCGACGCTCCCTCACCATCGCCGCGCGGAACCCTTCCCAGTCGGGATGCTCGCCCTGGAACCCCTGGAAGACCAGCGCCAGTTCATCCGCGACCGCGTCATGCGGATCGGTCACGACCGGCGTCAGCTCGGCGTCGCCCTCGGCGATCATGTAGGAGAAGCCCGCGCCGTCGGTGACGAGGAAGCTCGCGCGCGGATCGCGGCGCAGATTGCGGGTCTTGGCGCGGCTGTCGGTGACCATGAGGCGGATGAGGCGGGCCTCGGGGTCGTAGGCGTAGCCGACGTTGGAGAGTTGCGGGCGGCCGTCACGTTTGAGGGTGACGAGCGTGCCGATGCGCTGTTCCTGGAGCAGGTCGAGCAGGCTGCTTTCGTCGACTTTCCCTAAGTGCTCAGTCATGTGGTGAGAATACGAGAGGCGGTGGCCGTCCAGACAGCGCGGCCGGGGTGGGCGGCACAGAGCGATGCCCTCGTCGCCCGCGGGGGATTTAGGCTGACGAAGGCACCGCGTCCGCTGGGGCGAGTTCCTGCGAAGTCGCCCCCTATGGCCATCTGGTCAGGTCGTGGCGAGCGCCTCCGTGGGAGGAAGCCGCGCCGCGCGGACCGCGGGGTAGAACCCGGCAAGACCGCCGATGACCAAGGTCGCGCCCACCCCGCCCGCCATCGCCCAGACTGGCACCACCGATGGCCAGCCCTGGTAGGTGGAGTAGCCGGAGGTGACGGCGATGCCGAGCAGGACTCCGCCCAGGCCGCCGAGCGCGGAGAGCAGCAGGGCCTCGCAGAGGAACTGCGTACGGATCTGGCCGCGGGTGGCGCCGAGGGAGCGGCGCAGCCCTATCTCGGAGCGCCGCTCAAGGACCGAGATGACCATGGTGTTGGCGACGCCGACCCCGCCGACGAGCAGGGCCACAGCGCCCAGGCCCAGGAGCAGACCGCTGAGGGTGTCGTCGGTGGCCGCCTTGGCCTCAAGGACGTCGGAGGGGCGGGAGACGTTGGCCTCGCTGGGGTTCTCCGGGTTGGCGGTGGCGCCGAGCACGGACTGGACGTCGCTCACGGCGGATTCCTCGGCGCGGGTGTAGACCGTCGTCGGGTGGCCGTCGAAGTCCAGCTCCTGCTCCGCGACGGGCCAGCCGACCAGCGCGGCCGAGTCCAGATCGGGTACGAGCTCGTTGGGCGCGAGAATCCCCACCACGGTGAACCACTGCCCGCCGAGCCACACCTTGGTGTCGGGTCCTGCGCTGAAGACACCCAGTTGCTCGGCGGCCTTGGGGCCGAGCACGACGGCCGGGTAGCGGCGGTTCGCGGCGTTGAGCCAGCGGCCGTCGACGATCTCCGCGCCCGCGGTCTTCGGCAGGTCGGTGCGGGAGGCGTAGACGTTGAGTCCGCCGGTCTCCTCCTTCTTGATGTGGTCGTTGCGGTAGACCTTGGCGCTCGTCTTGCCGATGGCGGAGACCGAATCGACGTCCTTGATGTTGCCGATCATGTCGACGGAGGAGTCGGGCAGATGGGCCGCGTCGCCGGCGAAGGACTGGCCCGGGGAGACGGTGAGCAGGTTGGTGCCGAGCGCCGCGAGCCGCCGGTTGAGGTCTTCGCTGCTCGATGTGGAGATGCCCACCACGCCGACCATCGCCGCGATGCCGATGGCGATGCCGAGAGCCGAGAGGAAGACCCGCATGGGGCGCGAGCGCAGGCCCGAGCCGCCGACCCGCAGCACGTCGGCCGGGCCCATCCGGGCCGGTTTGGGGCGCGGCGGTGGCGCGGGGCGGGGCAGCTCGTGCGCCGCGCCCCGCTCCCCTGTCGTGCTCAACTCCTTGGTGGCGCTCATCGCAGGGCCTCCTCGAGGAGCGGGGCGGGCGTGTCTTCTTCCGGGTGGTTCGCGTCTTCCTCGATGCGGCCGTCCTTGATCCGGACCTCGCGCGGCAGGGAGCCCGCGATGTCCCGGTCGTGGGTGATGACCACGACCGTGGTCCCCGCCCGGTGCAGTTCGTGCAGGAGCTCGATCACCACCGCGCCGGAACGGGAGTCGAGTGCGCCGGTCGGCTCGTCCGCCAGGAGCAGCGGAGGATCGCCCAGTACCGCGCGCGCGATGGCGACGCGCTGCTTCTCGCCGCCGGAGAGCTGATGCGGCTCGTGGTAGAGCCGGTGGCCGAGGCCGACCCGGCGCAGGGCCCGCTCGGCGAGTCCGCGCCGCTCGGGCCGCGGCCTGCCGCTGTAGAGGAGCCCGTTCGCGACGCTGTCCAACGCCGGTACGCCGGGGGCGAGATGGAACTGCTGGAAGACGAATCCGATCGTCCCGGCCCGCAGCGCGGAGAGCTCCCGGTCGCTGAGCCGGTCGATGTCGTGACCGTCGATGTGCACGGTGCCGGTGGTGGGGCGGTCGAGGGTGCCCATGATGTTGAGCATGGTGGACTTGCCCGAGCCGGAGGGTCCGACGACGGCGAGCAGCTCGCCGCGCCGGATGACGAGATCGGCGCCTTTGAGCGCCGCGACCTCTCCGTACGTCTTGGAGACTCCGGCGAGTTCGACCACCGGGTGGGCCGCAGTGGTCACTTGGGGACCCCCACGACGGTGCCATCCGTGATGCCGGTACCGGACACCTCGACCGTGCTGTCGGCGAACATGCCGACCTTGACCGTCCGCGTCCTCACGTCGCCGTTCGCCGCGACGACCTGCACGGCGTAGCCACCTCCGCGCTGTGCCACCAGGGCGTTGACGGGGACGACGAGCACGTCCTTCCGGGTCTCCGCCTTCAGGGAGATCTGCACGGCCGCCGCCTGGTAGCGGCCGAGGCCCTTCTGGTTGGCGACCTTCATCTCGACCGGCAGGGTGGGCTTGTCGTTGCCTCCCGACTGGCCGCCGCCCGAGCCGCCGGAGCCGCTGTCCTGGGAAGGCGTGGAGGGGGTACCGACGTCGGTCACCTCGGCCTGGACGGTGCTGTCGTCGGGAAGGGTGACGGTGGCCTTGGTGCCCTTGTCGACCATGTCCTCGTACTGCACGTCGAGGTCGATGGTCACGGTGCGCTCGGTGCCGGTCCAGGTGAGGACGGGCCCGTTCGACGGGGCTCCGGCCGTGGCCTTCACCTGGGCGACGCGCCTGGCGCCAGGGGCGACCACAGCGTCGGACGGCTGCACTGCCCCGGTCCGCGCACGCCCCAGGTCGTCCTGCCAGTTCTTCACGGCCTCGGCGGTGCCCGCGTCGTACGTGTCGTCGACGGTGAAGCCGGTGTAGCCGAGCGCGGAGAGGTTCTTCTCCAGGATCTCCACGTCCCTGCCCTCGCTGCCCGTCTTCAGCGGGCGGTAGAAGGGTGTGGAGCCGTAGAGCAGCGGGACCTTCTGCTCCGCCACCTTGTAGGCGCTCTCGCCGCGCTTGATGGTGTCGCCGTCTCCCGGCACCCAGGTGATGATCCCGGCGCCCGCCCTGGTGGCGGCCGGGGCCTGTACGGCTGTCGCGTCGCCGTAGCCGAGGTTTCCGTCCACGCTCTCCGTGCGCGTCAGCGTGGTCCGTTCCACCTTGGCGGTCTTCGGCGGCCCCGAGGGTGCGTCGGCGGCCGATCCGGAGCCGTCGTCACCGAGGACGCCGGTGGTGGCGGCGCCCGCGGCGGCGACCACGGCGATCGCGGCGACGACGATCAGCGACATCCGCAGCGGGCGGCGCCTGCGGCGGGCCTCCGGTGGGGGTGTGGTCCCTTCCCCACCGGATCCGCCGTCTCCGCCGTCCGCCTCGGGGGCGGTCTCGTCACGTTCGGGTGCGACGCCGTCGGGAGTCCGTTCGGACACCGCCGCAGGCTTGTGCAGTTCCAGAGCGGCTCCGGAGCCGGCGGCCGGCTCTTCGGTCTCCGGCTCTTCGGTCCCCGGCTCTTCGGTCCCGGGTCGCCCCGCATCGGGCTCCCGTAATCCGGGCTCCCTCTCCCGGGTCTCGTCCGGCGCGGTCATCAGGCACCGCCGCCGGAACCGGTGAGGCCGCCGCCGGGCCACTTGTCCTGGCAGGCGACCCTGGCCTTCTGGAACGCGTCGCTGCCGGGGTCGATGCCGCTCGCCCCGAAGTCGAGCGACATGTTGCCGCCGTTGATCTCCGGGTCCGGCAGCTTGGGCAGGCCGTTCTCGCGCATGCACTTCGCCCAGGCCGAGACCTTGGCCGAGTCGAGGGCTTTGCCGCCGCCTCCGCCCCCGCCGAGCTGGCCGCCCTGGGGCATCTTGTCGCGGCAGGCCTCCGTCGCGCTCTGGAACTCCTGGGAGTTGGGGTCGACATCGCCGCCCGGTGTGAGCGCGATGCCGCCGCCCGCGTCCTTCTGCGGGTCGGGGAAGCCGGACACGCCGTTCTTGCGCATGCACTGGGAGAAGGCCAGAGCCTGGTCGAAGGGGCTGGTGGGCGAGGCGTCCGGCTTCTTCGGGTCGTCTTTCGACGCGGCCGACGAGTCTCCGGAGCAGCCGCTGACGAAGACGCCGGCCACGAGCGCCGACGCCGCGAGCAGTGTCTGTGCGGTTCGCTTGTGTGTGGTGGACATGGGGCCAAGTTCTACGCGGGCACCGGTCACACGGCGGATACAAGCGGTGGTGTCCGTACAGGCTCGCCCGGCAGTCGGACGTCAGCGTGGACGGCACCCCGCCTCAGCCACTGCGTGCGGCACTTCACTTCGCGCGGCGGGAGGCGGCCTGTCCAGTTCCCCCACCCCGGCGGCACCGCGGTCGAGGAGGTCCACCAGGGTGTGCCTGCTCTTGCCGGACAGCTCCCTCCCCCGTTCCGGGTCGGCGAGGTCGTACAGGGCGGCGACGACGCTCGTGAGGTCCTCCTGGACACGGGTGAGGATGTCGGCGACCGCCGCCGCGTTCGACTCGACGATGTCGCTCCACAGCCGGGAGTCGCCGCGGGCGATCCTGGTGGTGTCGCGCAGCCCCTGCCCCGCCAGATGGGCCGCCTCCGCGGGCCCTTCGCGCAGGCGCGCCGCCATCAGGCTCGCGACCAGGTGCGGGGCGTGGGAGGTCAGTGCCACCGCGTCGTCGTGGGCACGGGCCCGCATCACGCGGGGCACCGCGCCGCACAGCCCGATGAGGTCCAGGGCGCGGCCGAAAGCGGCCCTGGAGGTGAGGCGGGTCGGGGTGAGCACCCAGGGCCTGTCCCGGAACAGTTCCGCGCGGGCCGCGAGGGGGCCCGACCGCTCGCGGCCCGCCAGGGGGTGGCCGCCGATGTAGCGGGACGGCTCGGGGGCGGTGTCCAGGATCTCCCGCTCGGCGTGCACCTTCACGCTCGCCACGTCGGTGTAGCTCAACGCGAGACCATCCGCCTGGAGTTCGGCGAGGACCGGGGCGATCTGGCTGGGCGGTACCGCTAGCACGGCCAGGTCCACGGGAGCCTGCGGGGACTCGGGCCGTCCGGCGCCGAGGACCGCTGCGGCGCGGACGGCCGACTCGTCGCGGTCCGAGAGGTAGACGGTCACACCGTGCAGGCGGGCCGCGAGGGCCACGGAGGTGCCGATCAGGCCGGTGCCGACGACGGCCATGGTGCGGATCGTCACGCGACCTCACCCGGCGATGACTCCCCGGCCCCCTCCTGCGCCGAAGACGCGTCGAACTGGGCGAGCCGCTCTCCCGGCCGCTCCCCCAGTTGCTCGTCGATCAGGGCGGCCAGGCGGTCAAGGCCCTCTTCGATCCGCTCGTACGTCAACGTACTGATCGAAAGCCGGAGTTGGCGGAATCCGTCCGACGCGCCGTAGAAGTGGTGCATGGGCGTGAACAGCACGCCGTGGCGGCGCGCGGCATGTTCAAGGAGTGCGTCGTCGACGGTGAACGGCACGGTGAGCACGATGAAGAACCCGCCGGTCGGCGCGTTCCAGGTGACTTCCGCGCGCCCTTCGAGGCGCCGGTCCAGGCCGTCGAGCACCTGCCGCAGATTGCGCTCGTAGACCTCCGTCTCCTGGCGGTTGGCGGCGACGAGGCTGCAGTCGTGGGCGAGGAGTTTGCCGCCGATCACCGCCTGCGCGATCGGTGAGGTGTTCACGGTGAGCATGCTCTTGAGCTTCGACAGCTCGTCGGCGAGCAGGACCTCGCCGCTGCTGGTGCCGGTCACCCGCTGATCGGCGACCACGTAGCCCACGCGGGCGCCCGGCATCCCGGTCTTGGCGAACGAGCCGAGATATACGACGCGTTGGTGTCGGTCGAGGGCCTTGAGCGTGGGCGGCCGGTCGGTGGCGCTGCTCAGCAGGCCGTACGCGTTGTCCTCCAGGAGCAGGAGGTCCTCGTCGGCGGCGATGTCCAGGAGGCGGTGCCGGTCGGCGAGCGGCAGACTGACACCCACCGGATTGGCGAAGTCGGGCGTCACGTAACAGGCGCGGACCCGTTTTCCTTCGGCGCGCGCCCGGCGCAACTGGACCAGCAGGTCGTCGAGGTCGATGCCGTGCTCCCCGGTGCGCACCGGGAGCACGGGCATGTCGGCGAGCAGCGCCGCCCCCGTCAGGCCGACATAGGTAGGGCTCGGCGCGAGCACGGCATCGCTGCCGTCGGCGCGCAGCGCGCGAAGGAGCAGGAACATCGCCTCCTGGCAGCCGACCGTGACGACCACGGACGAAGGGTCGACGTCGATGCCCTCGTCCACGGCGAGGCCGCGCGCCACGAGGTCGCCGATGATCCCCTTCGTCGCGCCGTACTGGAACAGCGTGCGGGCGGTCTCCGCCTCGCTCAGGCCGACGCGGGTGCGGAGGTGGTCGCAGAAGACCTGGAGGTATTCGTGGATCTGGGCCACGTCGTAGAAGCCCTCGTAAGGGCGTCCCGCCGCGAACGAGATCGCGTCCGGATAGGTGTCGGCGACCTGGTTGAGGAGGTTCATGGACTCCATCGACACATCGGCGAGCGACGCGTGCAGCGTGGCCGCCCTCAACTCGGCGACGGCGATTTCCGTTTGCAGGATTTCCATGACGTCAGCGTCTCCCGACCGCTGATCCACAGCAATGGCTTGACAGGTGCGGAAACCGCGAAGGCAGTCATATCATCGGGCCGCAACGAGAATTCAGCCTCGCGACCCGACGACAAGGTCCGGAATTTTCCGCGGCACATTCCGCGGTCCGGAATTCCGTGATCCGGCGCGACGGAGCCTATCCGCATTCTTCTTCCCACGAGGACTCTGATGACGGATTTACCCGCAACGGCCCAGAACAATGAACTCACGGATCTCGCGATCGACTATGTGGAGATGTACGTCGACGGCCTGGAGGCGGCAGTGTTCGCCTGGGTCGACAAGTACGCCTTCACGGTCGTCGGCACCGGCGGATCCACCGATCACCGCAGCATCGCCCTGCGCCAGGGACGGATGACCCTGGTGCTCACCGAGGCGACCGCGGAGCGCCACCCCGCCACCACGTACGTCACCACGCACGGCGACGGCGTGGCCGACATCGCCCTGCGCACCGCCGACGTGTCGGCGGCCTTCGCCTCCGCCGTGGCGGGCGGCGCCCGTCCCGTGCGCAGGCCGACACGGCACGCGGGCGAAGGCCCCGCGGTCACGGCCGCCGTCTCGGGCTTCGGCGACGTGGTGCACACACTCGTCGAGCGGACCCCGGGGGAAGGCCCCGGGCTGCCGCCCGGATTCGTTCCGGCGCTCGGCTCGCGCGAGGCACGCACCAGTGAGGCGGGACTCCTGGACATCGACCACATCGCGGTGTGCCTGAACGCCGGCGATCTCGAATCGACGGCCCTCTTCTATCAACAGGCCCTGGGGTTCCGTGAGGTCTTCGAGGAGCACATCGTCGTAGGCGCCCAGGCAATGGACTCCAAGGTCGTGCAGAGCGCGGCGACCGGAGCGGTCACACTGACGCTGATAGAGCCCGATCCGCTGGCACAGCCCGGTCAGATCGACGAATTCCTCAAGAGCCACCACGGTGCCGGTGTCCAGCATCTGGCTTTCTCCAGCAAAGACGCCGTCCGCTCGGTGCGCACGCTCTCCTCGCGCGGTGTCGCATTTCTCCAGACCCCGTCGACGTACTACGACCTGCTCTCCGAAAGGATCGGGCTCAAGTCCCACACCCTGGACGAGCTGCGCGCGACGAATCTCCTCGTCGACGAGGACCACGACGGCCAGCTGTTCCAGATCTTCACCGCGTCGGCGCACCCGCGAGGGACGATCTTCTTCGAGGTCATCGAGCGCAAGGGCGCGCAGACCTTCGGCAGCTCCAACATCAAGGCGCTGTACGAGGCCGTGGAGCTGGAACGGACCGGGCAGCGTGCGGCGCGCTGACCCCACGGCCGTGCGCGATCTGGGCGACATCGAGAGGGCCGCGGCCGCGGCCCTGCCACCCGAGGTGTGGGACTTCATCTCGGGTGGCAGCGGCCGCGAGCGGTCCCTCACCGCGAACCGGGAGGCGTTCGACCGCATCTACATCGCGTCGCGGGTGCTCAGGGACGTCTCGCGATGCACCACGGACGCGACGCTCCTGGGGCGTCCGGTGCGGATGCCGGTGGCGATCGCCCCGGTCGCGTACCACCGACTCGTGCACCCGGAGGGCGAGTTGGCCACCGCGCGGGCGGCGAAGGCGGCGGGGGTGCCGTTCACGGTCGCCACGCTGAGCAGCGTCCCCGTCGAGGAGGTCACGGCCGTCGGCGGCTCGGTGTGGTTCCAGCTCTACTGGCTCCGCGAGCGGCGGCGCTCCCTGGACCTGGCGCGGCGGGCCGAGGACGCCGGCTGTGAGGCGTTGATGCTGACCGTGGACGTGCCCTGGATGGGCCGCCGCCTGCGGGACGTCCGCAACGGCTTCGCTCTGCCGGGCCATGTGCGGGCGGCGCATCTGGACGGCGGTGCGGCCTCGGCGGCGCACCGCCCCTCGGGGAACGGCTCGGCGGTGGCCGCGCACACGGCCGAGGCGTTCTCGCCCGCGGTGACCTGGTCGTGCGTGCGGGAGCTGCGGGCGGCCACCCGTATCCCCCTGGTGGTGAAGGGGATTCTCGCCCCCGAGGACGCGGTACGGGCGGCGGAACTCGGCGCGGACGCCGTCGTGGTGTCGAACCACGGCGGCCGCCAGCTCGACGGCGCGCTGCCCGGCGTCGACGCCCTGCCCGAGGTCGTCGACTCGGTCGGCGGCGCGTGCGAGGTCATGGTGGACGGCGGCGTCCGCGGCGGAACGGACGTACTCAAGGCGCTGGCGTCGGGAGCCGACGCGGTCCTGGTGGGGCGCCCGCCGGTGTGGGGGCTCGCCGCCGCCGGAGAGGCCGGTGTCCGGCAGGTGCTCGACCTGCTTGCCGACGAACTCCACGACGCGATGGGGCTCGCGGGCTGCGCCGATGTCGGGGCGGCCGGGGAGCTGCGTACGGTACGCATCGCCGAGCACGCACGGAGGTGAGCGGGCGGCGGCGGGCGTCAGCGGGCGGCGGTGTCGTGTTCGTGCAGCGTGATCGCGCCGGACGGGCAGCGCGCGGCAGCCGCGCGCACGGCCCCGGCCAGTTCGGGGCCGGGGCTCGGTGCGTTGAGCAGGACCTTGCCGTCTTCGTCCGACTGGTCGAAGACGGCGGGGACCTGGGCCATGCAGAGTCCGGAGCCCGCGCATCGTTGGCGGTCGACCCGTATGTCCATGTGTTCGTCCTCCGCGTTCTCATTCACTGGATGAGGGCTCACCAGGTGACCGGCAGTCGGTCCACGCCGTGGGCGAGCGCGTGCACCCGGAACGGCACCTCGTGCTCGGGCACGGCGAGGCGCAGGCCGGGGAAGCGCCGCAGCAGCGCGGGGTAGGCGATCCGCAGTTCCATCCGGGCCAGTGCCGCGCCCAGGCAGTGGTGGATGCCGTGGCCGAAGGCGACATGGGCGCCGGGCTCGCGCGTGATGTCGAACCGGTCGGGCTCGGCGAGCAACGCGGGGTCGCGGTTGGCCATGGGCAGCGAGCACAGGACGTGTTCACCCGCGCTGATGAGCTGCTCCCCGACGACGACGTCCTCCAGGGCCCTCCGGGGTGTCGGCGCGTGCGGCACCGACAGATGGCGCAGCAGCTCCTCGACGGCTCGGTCCACCGTCCCGGGGTCGTCGCGCACCGCGGCGAGCTGCTCGGGGTGGCCGAGGAGAAGCAGGGTGCCGAGCCCCAGCATCCCCGAGATGTTGTCGAGGCCGGCGAGCACCAACAGGACGCAGACGCCCCGCAGTTCCTTGTCCGTGACCTGGTCGCCGTGGTCGCGGACCAGCGCGCCGAGAAAGCCTTCGTCGGGGTCCGAGCGCTGCCGGGCGACCATCGCGGCGACGTACCGCGAGAGCAGTTCCCCTGCCGCCGCCCGGCGCTGGCGCCCCCGGCCGGGGGCGAGGAAGGCATGGCAGCGGCGCAGGAAGTCGCCGCGGTCGTCGCGGGGCACGCCGATCAGTTCGCACAGCGCGGCTCCGGGGACGGGCGACGCGAACGCCCCCACGAGTTCGGCGGGCGGACCCGTGCGCTCCATGGCGTCGAGGTGCTCGGTGACGATGGCGGTGATTCCCGGCTCGATCCTGCGCATCCGGCGCAGGGTGAACTCCGGCGTGAGGATCTGCCGGAGCCGGGTGTGTTCGGGCGGGTCGTAGTCCATGAGCTGCCCGATCAGCTCCTCGGGCCGCGGGCCCTCGGCCCGCCCCGCCGACGAGGGCGGCCCGAAGCGCCGCCGGGTGGAGAACCGCCGGTGGTCACCCAGGACTTGGCGTACCTCGGCGTGGCCCGTGACGAGCCAGACGGGCACGCCGTCGGTCCCCGGGCCCACGTCGATCCGGGTGACGGGCCGCCCCTCGGACAGCCTGCGCAGCTCCTCGGCCGGGCCGAAGCGTTCGCGCCGGGTGTGGACGAGGCCGTGCTCGGTCGTCGATGTCATCACTCCACCACTCCCCTACCAGGTGACCGGCAGTGTCTCCACGCCGTACGGCGCCTGGGTCCTGAAGCGGATCTCCTGGGGCGGCACTGCGCAGCGCAGCTCGGGAAAGCGGCGCAGTACCGCCAGATAGGCGCTCCTGAGCTCCATCCGCACCAGCGAGGCGCCGATGCAGTAGTGGATGCCGTGGCCGAGCCCGACATGGGCGGTGGCCTCCCGGGTGATGTCGAGGACGTCCGGCGGCGCGCCGGGCGGCCTGACGCGGTTGGCCGCGAACAGCGAACAGGCCACCTGGTCACCGGCCTTGATCACCTTGCCCGCGAGGGGTACGTCCTCGCGTGCGGTGCGCGGCGACGCCGTCGGGATGATCGAGAGGTAGCGGATGAACTCCTCCACCGCCTGGTCGATCAGGTGCGGGCACTGCCGCAACAGGCCCAGCTGGTCGGGGTGTTCGAGCAGCGTGAGGATGCCCAGGCCCAGCATGCTGGCCATGTTCTCGACGCCGGAGCCCATGACGAACGCGGTGAGGCCGACCAGTTCGTCGTCGTCGATGTCGTCGCCGTGCTGGCGCACCAGCCTGCCGAGCAGGTCGTCGCCGGGTGCGCGCCGGTTCCGGGCCACGAGTTGGTCGACGTACGCGAGATAGGCGGCGCCTGCGGTCATCTGCAGCTGCCTGCCGCGGAAGGCGGGGCGGCTGACCTTGAGCAGCCGCGCGAGCTCCGCCCGGTCGTCGCGGGGTACGCCGAACAGCTCGCACATGACGAGGCCCGGCACGGACCAGGCGACGTGCCGCATGAAGTCGGCGGGCCGCCCGGCCTTCTCCATGATGTCGAGGCAGTCCGCCACGACGGCTTCGACGGCGGGTTCCAGGCCACGCATCCGGCGGACCGTGAACTCCGGTGTGAGCAGCAGCCGCAGCCGGGCGTGGTCGGGCGGGTCGTACTGGATGAGGTTGCCCGCCTGGACCGGCCGGCTGCCGCCCGCGGGCGGGGCCGTACTGAACCGCTCCGCGTCGCCGAGGACCGCGCGCACCTCGTCGTGGCCCGTGACGAGCCAGCCCGTGGACGAGCTGGGTCCGTCGCCGAGTTCGACCTCGGACAGCGGTGCCCGCGCGCTGAGTTCGCTGAGCTCGGGCAGTGGGTCGAGTCGGTCCCTGCGGTTGTGCATGGAGAGGTCTGACGGCCGCGCCATGCGCGGACCTCCTTCTCTGCTCGGCTGCTGCTCGGCTGCTACTCGGCCGGGCTCGGGGCGGGCTGGGGCTGCTGCCAGAACATGCCGTCCGGTGAGGGCACCAGACCACCGCTGAACAGGGGGGCCTCCACTTCGGCGTCCTCCCCGAGCAGGGCGCGCATCTGGACCTGGCCGCCCTCCTGCATGACTTCGCGCACCACCGAGGACTTGAACAGCGGCACCATGCTTCCCTCCTCGCTGCCGGCCAGTTCGTCGACGGCGGCGGCGAACTCCGCGGAGTCCGACGAGAAGCGCTTGGCGAGGATCTCGGCCTCCGTCAGGACCCGCTCGCCGGAGGAGACACCGCCGATGAGCTCGACGAACGACTGGAGTTCGGGCCGCTCGGTCCTTGTGACCTTCTTGGCCCGCCAGAAGTAGGAGTCCTCGTCGTGGTGCATCTCGTAGAAGGACAGCAGGAATTCGTAGAAGACGCCGTACTCGCGCCGGTAGCGGTCCTCGAACTCCTTCAACGCCCTTTCCTCGTCGACGCGCTCGGACAGGACGCTGTTGATGGAACGTGCCGCGAGCAGCGCGCTGTACGTCGCCAGGTGCACGCCCGATGAGAACACCGGGTCGACGAAGCACGCCGCGTCACCGATGAGGACGAGCCCGGGACGGGAGAAGGTCGTCTGGTGGTACGAGTAGTCCTTGCGGACGCGCAGCTCGCCGTACTGCCCGGTGGTGACCCGCGTGGCGTCCGCGAGGTACTCGCCGATCAGGGGGCACTCGTCGACGAGCGCCATGAGCGCCTTCTCCCGGTCCCCCTGGATCTTCTCGGCCATCTCGCGCCGCACCACGACGCCGACGCTCGTCAGCGTGTCGCTCAGGGGGATGTACCAGAACCAGCCGCTCGGGAACGCGACCGACAGGATGTTGCCCGAGTTCGGTTCCGGCAGCCGCTTGCCGCCTTCGAAGTAGCCGAACAGGGCCAGGCTGCGGAAGAACTCCGAGTACTCGCGCGTGCCTCCCACCCGCTGGTACACGCGGCTCTTGTTCCCCGAAGCGTCCACGACGAACGTGGCGAGCGCCCGGCGTTCGTTGCCGTCGGCGTCGGTGTACGTGACGCCCCGGACCCGCTCGTCGTCGTCGATGACGTCGAGCACCGAGCAGCCTTCGCGCACCTCGGCGCCCACCTTGCGGGCGTGCTTGAGCAGGATGTCGTCGAACTTGGACCGCTCCACCTGGTAGGCGTACGACGTGGGGCCGCTCATGCGCGGGGAGACCGCGAAGGAGAAGGTCCAGGGATCCGGGTTGGCCCCCCACCGGAACGTGCCGCCGCGCTTGCGCGGGAACCCCGCCTTCGCCAGTTCGTCCGCGACACCGGTCAGCCTGCACACACCGTGCACGGTGGACGGCAGCAGCGACTCGCCGATCTGGTGGCGCGGAAAGAACTCCTTCTCCAGGACAAGGACCCGCCGCCCCTGCATGGCCACCAGTGCGGCGAGCGTCGATCCGGCGGGCCCTCCGCCGACCACCACCACGTCGAATTCCTCGGATTTAGGCAAGGTCATCCCTCTTCCCCTTTCCTCCCGGGCGGGAACCGAATAGTCCGGCACCCGCCCGGGGAGCCCCATTGCTCGATCCCCATTGCTCAATTGATTCTGAAATCGCCCCTACTGGGCGTCAAGGTTGTCCATCCGCCAGCGCGCGAACGACCTTCTCCTTCGGGCCGAGCGGGGTTTCCCGCTCGCGCCTGCGCCCTATCAGAGAAAGCAGCGGCCCCGTCATGAAGGTGGTGACCAATGCCATGAGTACGAGAACGGTGAAAAGCGCCGGGCCGATGATTCCCGCGTCAAGGGCGACGTTCAGAACGATCAGTTCCGTGAGCCCCCGGGTGTTCACCAGCGCGGCGACGGTGGCCGACCGGTGCGGGTCCATGCCGCTGATCCGCGATGCCGCGTACGCGGGACCGAACTTGCCCAGGGTGGCGATGGCGAGGATCAACAGCAGCAGGAGGCCGCCGTTCCCGTCCAGCGAGCCGATGTTGAAGGAGAGTCCCGTCGTCACGAAGAACAGCGGGAGCAGCAGGTCGGAGGTCTGCTCCATCGGCCGCAGCACGTCGGCGTCCGGCACACCGTCCCTGCGGGGCATCGCGAGGCCCGCGAGGAGACCACCGAACACGGGGTGCAGACCGAGCTCCGCGGTCACCCAGGCGCTGCCCAGGGCGAGGCCGAGCGCGATCGTGAGCTGGTGGGACGTCACCACTCTGGACCGACGCATCCACCACGCGAGCACCGGACGCACCACCAGGAACAGGGCCGCCACGAACAGGGAGATCAGAAGCAGCGTCAGCTGCCACGAATACCCCGTGGCGTGACCGGTGCCGGCGAGCGCGGCTGCGAGGACCAGCCACGCCACCACGTCCATGAGCCCGGCGGCGGTCGTGGCCACGGTGCCCTCGGGGCTGCCCGCGAGCCCTCGCTCGCGGACGATCGCCGCGAGCACGGGCAGCGCGGTGACGGAGACCGCCACTGCCATGAACAGCCAGAACGTCCTGCCGTCCGCGTGCCCCGGCTGGACCGCGTCGAACGCCCCGTGGAACACCCCCACCGCGCCCATGCCGAGTCCCGCGGGGACCAGGAACGCGCACAGGGCCACCGTGGCCGAGGCTCTCCCGCCCTGGCGCAGCTGCCGCCAGTCCATCTCGTACCCCACGACGAACATGAAGATCACGATGGCGATCTGCGAGAGCACGGTCAGGAACGGCAGCACCTCCGACGGGAAGAGCCGCGAGGTCGGATCGCCTGGCAGGCGGCCGAGCAGCGTCGGGCCAAGGGCGATTCCGGCGACGATCTGGCCGATGACCACGGGCTGTCCGCAGCGGCGGGCGAGGGCTCCAAGGAGGCGAGAGGCGATGACGATGAGGGCTACATCGCCGATCGCCACGGTCACCATTGATTCCGTGTCCACCTAGGGAACCGCCGTCTCGTTCCTGCTCATCTCCGCGACGAGGCTCTTGGGGCGCATGTCCGTCCAGTTCTCCTCGATGTACGCGAGGCATTCCTGCCGGGTGCCTTCACCGTGTGCGGTGGTCCAGCCTTCCGGGATCTCGGCGAACGCGGGCCACAGGGAATGCTGTCCCTCGTCGTTGACGAGAACCAGGAAGGTGCCGTCTTCGTTGTCGAACGGGTTGGTCATCGTTCAGTCCTTTTCGGTCGCTGTCCGCTGTTCCGGATTCTTTTCCTTCGCCTTGCCTGTCGTCGCGCCGAGTTTCTGCGCGACGACGCGCGTGATGCGCGAGAGGGCTTCGGGCTTGAGCATGTCGTAATGGCCGACGGGCACTTCGTGCGATTCGATGTCGCCCTCGATGAAGGGCTCCCAGCTCGCGACGGAATCCGCCACGGACTGTTCCTCGGTCCGGTCGGCCGCCGCCACGAAGAGCAGCAGGTCGCCGCGGGAGACGCTGGGCGTGTGGTCCGGCGCGAACCCGGACATGTTGCGAACGACCGTCTCCAGGTTCGACAGGGCCTGTTCGCTCATGCCCGACGAGCGGTAGAGGTCGGCCACGTCGGCGCCCTGCCTCTGTTGCAGTACGCCATATCCCTCCGCCGCCTGTCCTTCCTCGCCGCGGAACCGCGACTTGGCGGCGCCGCTGGCGGGATAGGCGTCGAGCAGCGCCAGCAGCGCCACCTCTTCGCCCAGTTCCTCGAGACGGGCGGCGACGGCTTGAGCGATGGTTCCGCCGATGGACCAGCCCAGGAGGTGGTAGGGGCCGACGGGCTGTACGGCGCGGATCTCGTCCGCGTAGTCGGCCGCCATCTCCGCGACGCTGCGCGGCAGTTGACCTGACTGCGGCTGCGTGATCCCGCGTGCCTGCACCCCGTACACCGGCTGGTCCTGCGGGAGGTACGGCAGGAGAGCCGCGTACGTCCAGCTCAGGCCCATGCCGGTGTGCAGGCAGAACAGCGGGGGGCGGCTGCCTTCCGGCCGCAGGGGCAGGATGACTCCCAGGTCGCCGCGGTTCCTGCCCATCCGCCGCCCTGCGCCGGCGCCCCGCTTCGGCTCCTGGTCCTCGGGCTGTACGGCGATGCGGCCCGTGTGTGTCAGCTTCGCGCGTTCGCCGGTACGGAACATGCGCTCTCCCGCGAGGCCGAAGGGGTACGCGACGAACCGCCCGCCCGTGCGCCCGGAGTCGCCCGCGTAGCCGCGCGCCAGCGTGGTGCCTGCCAGGTAGAGGTCACCCGTGACGCCCGGCGGCACCGGACGCAGGCGCTCGTCGAGCACGAAGGCACGGGTGTCCAGGACGGGGGCGCCGGTGCGGGGCTCCCACCCGACGGACTCGTCGGGGCCTGGCCCGTGCTCCAGCTCTGGGCCTGTCCGGTGTTCCAGCCACACTCCGCCCGTCTCCGGCGCTCCGTAGCCGCTCACCAGCGGGGTCGAGGGGTGCCGCTCCTGCCATCCGTGCAACTGGTCCACGGCCTGCGGTTCGCCCGCCAGGTCCACGACCAGGGCCGCGGGAGCGGCGTCAAGGAGTTCGGGGGTGGTGACCACCAGTGTCCCGGCCTCCCCCGCCACGAGGTCCTCGCCGGGTACGCCGAGCCGCACGCTCCCTCCCGCGCAGAGCGCCGCGAGCAGTGGCGTCACGAGCGCCGCGGACGGAGCCCGGGCGTCAAGGAGCGGCGCCGCGCCCAACGCCGGGGAGGCATGCATGCGGTACGTCGTGTGGGAGGCGAGCGTGCGGTGTTCGATGACGGCGCCCGCCAGGACGAGCGCCGGGTGCCCCAGGAGGACGGAACGTGCCTTCGCCGTCGCCCTGGTGGTCGCGTCCGGCTCAGAGTCTTCGAGTACCACCACCGGAATCCCGGCGCTGCCGGCCACCGAAGCGACGGACGCCTCGGAGCAGACCAGGATCCCGCCGTCCGGGAGTTCGGCGCCCTCCAGCGGGCGTGCGGGATCCTCGGCGAGGCAGCAGGCCGCACCGGATTTCAGCACTCCGAGCAGCGCGACAACCAGGGCGTTGCCGACGGGCTGGGCCACGACGACGACGCTCTCCGGGCCCGCCCCCTGCTCGATCAGCCGCCCGGCGAGCCGCTCCGCCGCGGCGCCCAACGCCTCGTACGTCAAGGAGCCGTGGAGATCCGTGACGGCGATCGCATCCGGTGTACGTGCCGCCTGCGCGTCCAGCGCCTCCACCACGGTGCGCGTGACGGGCTGCGCCGCCGTGTCGTTCGCGCTCGCCACGAGCCGCCGGGCTTCGTCGGTGTCCAGCAGCACGTCGAGCGCGCTCAGCCGCTGCTCCGGATCGGTCGTCACCTGCTCGAGCACGCGGACGAACCGCTGCGCGAGTGTCTGGGCGGTCCGCCGGTCGAACAGCTCGGTCGCGTAGCGGAGTTGTCCTTCGACGCCTCCGAGATCGCCGTCGGACTCGTACCGTTCGGTGAGGCTGAACGACAGGTCGAGCTCGGTGGCTTGCGTACCGACGTCCAGGCGCGTGGTGCGCAGTCCTGGCAGCTCCCACGGATCCCACGGCTCGTCGACGCTGTCGTCGACCTCCAGGAGGACCTGGAACACCGGGTGGCGTGCGAGGGACGGCGGCAGCTCAAGGGCGTCCACCAGGCGTTCGAACGGTACGTCCCTGTGTTCGCGCGCCTCCTGGTTCACCGCGAGGACCCTGCCGAGCAGCTCGCGGAACGTGGGATCGCCGGACGCGTCCGTACGCAGGGCGAGCGCCCCCGCGAAGGGGCCCACCAGTGTTTCGAGACCGGACTCGTCCCGGCGCGGGACCCGTGTGCCGATCGTGATGTCGGTGCCCGCGCCGAGCCGGGCGAGCAGCATCACGAGAGCCGCCTGCACCACCATGAACGTCGTCGTCGCGTCGTCCTCGGTCAGATCGGCGAGTCGCCCGTGCGTCTCGGCGTCGAGGCGCAGCGGGACGCTGCCTGCCCGGTGCGACGCGACGGACGGCCGTGGCCGGTCGGCGGGCAGCTCGATCTCGGCGTCGATGCCCGCCAAGGTGTCATGCCAGTAGGAGAGTTGATCGTTGACCAGGCTCTCCGGTTCCTGCTCGCCCTGGAGCAGGGCCTGTTCCCAGAGCGCGTAGTCGGCGAACTGGAGGGGCAGCGGGGCCCGTTCCGGCACCCGCCCCTCGCGGCGCGCGCCGTACGCGGTGGCCAGGTCACGGACCAGAACGTCCAGGGAGGTGTCGTCGGCGGCGATCCGGTGCACCACCAGAAGCAGTACGTGCTCGGTGTCCGAGAGGCGCAGGAGCGTCTGCGTCCACGGCGTCCGGCTGCCGAGGTCGAACGCGTGCCCGGCGCGGGCGGCCAGCAGGTCCGGCAGCTCCGCCTCGGCCGCCCCCGTCACGTCCGGCGCCGGACGTGACTCGGCGGCGTCCAGGACGCGCTGCCGCATGGCGCCGCCCCGCGTCCCGTCGAAGGTGGTGCGCAGGATCTCGTGCCGTGCGGCCACATCGCCGAGGGCCGCCCGCAGCGCCTCCTGGTCGAGATCACCGCTCAGCCGCAGCGCCACCGGGATGCGGTCGATCCCCGACTCGTCATCGAGCCGTGACATCAGCCAGGTGCGGAACTGTCCCGCTGTGACGGGGACTTCGTCTCGGTGCTCGACGGGTTGCAGCACGGGCCGCGCCTTCGTGGCGAGCAGTCGGGCCACCCCGACCGGTGTCGGCGAGCCGAAGAACTGCCGGATGCCTACCTCGGCGTCGAACTCCTCGCGGATCCGTCCCGCGAGGCGCATCGCGAGGCCCGAGTCGCCTCCCAGGTCGAAGAAGCTGTCGTCGGGCCCGACCCGCTCCAGGTCGAGCACCTCGGCGAACAGACGGCACAGCGTCTCCTCGGCGGCGGTCTGGGGCTTGCGCCCCGAGACGCGCTCGGCGAAGTCCGGGGCGGGCAGTGCCTTGCGGTCGACCTTGCCGTTGCGGGTCACGGGCAGGGCGCCCAGGGCCAGTACGGCGGCCGGGACCATGTAGTCGGGCAGGCTCTCGGCGACGTGGGCGCGGACGAGTTGGGGGTCGATGGCCTCCGTCCCCTCGGGGACGACGTAGCCGACGAGGCGGCGCTCGCCCGGCCCGTCCTCGCGGGCGACGACGACCGCCTGGGCCACGTCGGGATGAGCGGCCAGCGCCGCCTCCACCTCTCCCAGCTCCACCCGGAAGCCCCGGATCTTGACCTGCGCGTCCGCACGGCCGGCGAAGAGCAGTTCGCCGTCCTTGGACCGGCGCACCAGATCCCCGGTGCGGTACATCCGCTCTCCCGGTACGTACGGGCAGGCCACGAAGCGTTCAGCGGTCAGGCCTTGGCCGTTCCAGTAGCCCTGCGCCAACCCGGCGCCCGCGATATACAGCTCACCGGTCACGCCCGGCGGCACCGGCTGCAGGAACGCGTCCAGGACGAAAGCCCGCCGGTGGGGCAGCGGGCTCCCGATCGGGAGTACGGGGCCCATCTCGTCGCCCGGCTCCAGTACATGCCAGGTCGCGCACAGTGTCGTCTCGGTCGGCCCGTACATGTGCCGGACCGACACATCCGGGCAGACCTCGCGCACACGGGCGACCGAGGCGGCCGGAACCACGTCGCCGCCGGTCAGCACCTCGCGCAGCCCGGTGAAGCAGTCGGGGGATTCCTCGGCGAGGACGCGGAACGAACCGGCGGTCAGATGCACCGCCGTCACACCGCCCTTGACGTGCTCACGCACCTGCTGGGCATCCACCACGCCGGGCTCGGCCAGCACCACACGGCCTCCCGCGACCAGCGGGACCCACATCTCGAAGAGCGACGCGTCGAAGGCGTGCGGGGCGTGCATGAGGACCGCGTCCGCCGGGCCCACCGCCCAGTCCCGCTCCCCCACCAGGGCCGCCACACTCCCGTGCGGCACCGCGACTCCCTTGGGCACGCCGGTCGAGCCCGACGTGTACATCACGTACGCCACGTCCTGCGCCACCAACGGAACGATCGGCTTGTCGGTTCCGCACGCCTCAAGCGCCACCCGCACCCGCGGGTCGTCGAGGACCACAAGGCGCGTGGCAGCTTCCTCCGGCACCAAGCCCCGGCTCTCCGCCGTGCACACCACCCTCGCCGGAGCCGCGTCGTCCAGGACGAACGCGACCCGCTCCACCGGCCACCCCACGTCCACGGGCACGTAGGCGGCACCGGCCCGCCAGATCCCCAGCAGGAGCTTCACCAGGTCCGGCGACCGCTCCATGACCACCGCGACACGGTCGCCCCGCCGCACCCCCATGCCCGCCAGGTACTGGGCCCAGCGACCGGACTGCGCCCACAACTCCCCGTACGAGCACGCTTGTTCACCTTGGACGGCCACGGCACCCGGAGACGACACCACCCGACCGGCGATCAGTTCGGGCACCACCTCGCGCGGCGGCACGGTAGCCGCCCCACGCTCGACCGTCGCCATCGCCCCGACGCGCCCCACCACCACGGCGGGGTCGCTCACCACCCGCTCCAGCACCCGCATCAGCGATTCGAGCGCCGCCACGGCGACGCCCCGGTCGAACAGGTCCGGTCGGTACTCGAGCTTCAGGTGCATGCGTTCACCGGGGCCGACCACCAGCGTCAGCGGATAGTGCGCCGCCTCACGCGTGAACCCCGCCGGCCTGAGCGAGAGGCTCTCGCGGTCCGGTGCGGGGGAGGCGGCCGGAGGCTGGGGAAAGCTCTCGAACACCAGGAGCGTGTCGAATCCCGCTCCCGGGCCCGCGGCCTTCTGGATCTGCGGGAGGCCCAGGTGCTGATGGGCCATTAGCGCCGACTGACGCTCCTGCAGTGCACGGAACATGTCCCATACCGGCTGCGCTCCGTCGATTGGGACCCGGACCGGCAGCGTGTTGATGAGGAGTCCCACCATCGATTCCACGCCCGGCAGCTCAGGAGGCCGTCCCGCCACCGTCGCGCCGAACACCACATCCGTGCGCCCCGCGAGCCGGGCGAGGACCAGTGCCCAGGCGCCCTGCACCACGGTGTTCACCGTCAGGCCATGGGTACGGGCCAGTTCCGCCACGCCTCGTGTGACCTTCTCGGTGAGGTCCACGCTCACGTTCTCGGGGAAGACGGGGAGCCGGTCGGGGACGGCCGGTGCCACGAGTGTCGGCTCGTCCGTGCCCGCGAGCTCTGCCTGCCAGGCGGCCTGCGCGGCTTCCCTGTCCTGCCGGGCGAGCCACTTCAGGTACTCGCTGTACGAGGTGGTGCGCCCCAGCCGGGACGCGTCGCCTCCCGCCGCGTAGATCTCGGAGAGTTCACCGATCAGGACCGGGGCCGACCAGCCGTCCATGAGGATGTGGTGGCTGGTGATGACGAGGCGGTGGCGGTGCGCGCCGCGGCGGATCAGGAGGAGGCGCAGCAGCGGCGGCGCCGCCAGGTCGAAGGGCTCGGCCCGTTCGCTCTCCGCCAGGTGTTCCAGGGCGGCGGGCTCATCGGACTCGGCCAGGCCCGACACGTCCTTGGTACGCCAGGGCAGCACCACGTCCCGCGCGATGACCTGCACCATCTGCGCCCCGCTCACCTGCCGGAAGCAGGCGCGCAGCGCGGCGTGCCGGGTGAGGAGCGCCTCCCACGATGCCCGCAGCCTGGCCGGGTCCACGGGTCCTTCGATGTCGAGCGCGGACTGCACGGTGTACACGTCCGGACCCTGGTCGTCGAAGGCGGCGTGGAAGAGCATCCCTTCCTGCAGCGGCGACAGCGGCCACACGTCCTCGACCGGTGATCGGGTCATCTCGTCTCTCCTCGGAGCCTTGGAGCCTCAGGGCTTCAGAGCGGGTTGAATCCGGCTTCGAGATCCTCGATCTGGCTCTGCGCGAGGCCGAGGAGGGGGAAGTCGGAAGGTGTGTGTCCACCGGCCGTGGGATCGGTGGTGTGGGCGGCGAGGCCGCCGAGCATGTCCAGCCAGAGTCGGCCGATGCGTTGTGCCGAGGCACCGTCGATGACCTGGCCCGCCCAGCTGAGCGAGATGGTCAGCTCGGGCCCGTCAGCAGTGTCCACGATGGCCGCGCCCGCTTCCAGGGCGTGCATGGACGGCATGTCCGGATCGGCCGAACCGCCGATCGCCGTGTCCGTGGCCATCTGCCAGGCCGCGACCGTACGGCTTTCGGACGGGTCACCGGCGGTGAACCGGCCCAGGTAGTTGAAGCCGATCTGCGGGCGCGGCAGGGCGGCGAGCACCGGGCCCGTCTCGGGGTTCAGGTGCCGCAGCAGCCCGTATCCGAGCCCGTCGCCCGGCACCGCACGCACCTGTTCCTTGACCGCCTTCAGGAGCGAGCCGGCCGCCGGACCGCCGTCCGTCACTTCGGTCAGGGCCACGTCGGCGACGGCGAGGCGCAGTGGGTGGGTGTTGGTGAACCAGCCCAGCGTGCGCGAGAGTTCAGCGCCTTCGACCGGTTCACGGCCGTGGCCCTCCACATCGAGCAGTACGTGATCCGGCGGTGCCTGATCGGGAGTCGTGTGCCCGCCCTCGCCTCGCCAGCGTGTGATGGAGCCCGCGAGCGTCGCCAGGAGCACCTCGTGCACCCCGCAGTGGAACAGCGCGGGGGTCTGGCCTGCCAGCGTGGCCGCCTCTTCCCGCGGGACCCGCCAGGACGCGCGGTGTGTGGTCGCGGCGGTGTCGAGCGCCGGGTCCAGCGGACGCCGGCCCAGGAGCGGTTCCGCGCCGCCGAGCAAATCGCTCCACGCGTCGAGTTCCGCCACCCGGTCCGGTGCCGCGGCCTGCGCGGACAGGAGTTCCGACCAGCGCCTGAACGATGTCCCCACGGGGTCGAGCACGGGTTCCTGTCCCGCCGCGGCGGCCTCGCAGGCGAGGGCCAGGTCGGGCACCAGGACCCGCCAGGACACTCCGTCCACGGCCAGGTGATGGACCATGAGGACCAGTCGGCCTACGCGCTCCGGGCCCGCGTCCACCCACACGACCTGGAGCATCGCGCCCCGCGCAGGGTCGAGGCGCTCGACGGCCTCCTTCGCCGCGCGTTCCGCGATCTCGTCGAGTGATTCGTCCGCCGTCTCCTCGGCGGCCACCCGGGTGACCAGGTCCGCGGGGTCCACGGATCCTTGTTCTCCGACGACGAGACGCGGCTCGGCGCCGCCGTCGTCCGCCGTGACCACGCGTGCGCGCAACATGTCGTGCGTGTCCAGGACGGCGGTCAGACCGGTCAGGAGCACGTCTTGTTCGAGGCCGGCCGGAGCACCGATGACGGCCCACTGCGCGAACCTCGGGCGGCGTGCGGGCTCGCCCAACTCGCGCATCACCGGGGTCCATGGCACCTCGCCGACGCCGATGTCCTCGACGGCGTCCTGCCCGGCGCCGTCGGCCGCCTCCGCCACCGTCGCGAGGCGCTCGGGGGTCTTTTCCTCGAAGATCTGCCGGGGTGTCACCACGAGTCCCGAGCGCCGGGCGCGGGAGGCCAGTTGCATCGAGGAGATCGAGTCGCCGCCCAGCACGAAGAAGCTGTCCGTCACGCCGACCCGTTCCAGGCCGAGCACCTCGGCGAACAGACCGCACAGCAGTGCCTCGGTCTCCGTGCGCGGCTCCCGTCCCGACACCTTCCCCGCGAAGTCGGGGGCGGGCAGCGCACGCCTGTCCACCTTCCCGTTCGCGGTGAGGGGCAGGCGGTCCAGCGGGACGAACGCCGACGGGACCATGAAGGCGGGAAGCCGCTCCACCGCGATGTCCCGGACAGAGGTGAGGAGTTGATCGGTGCGCCATGCCTCCGAAGGGTCGGCGACAACGTACGCGACCAGCTGGTGCTCACCGGCCCGCCGGTCGTCACGCGCCACGACCACCACTTGGGCGACCCCGGCGTGCGCGGCGATGGCCGCTTCGACCTCGCCGGGTTCGATCCGGTGGCCCCGCACCTTCACCTGCGCGTCCGCGCGGCCGGCGAAGACGAGTTCGCCGTCGTCCGTCCAGCGCCCCAGGTCCCCGGTCCGGTACATCCGCTCCCCGGGCGCGTAGGGGCACGCCACGAAGCGCTCGGCGGTCAGGCCGGGCCGCGCCCAGTATCCGCGGGCCACCCCCGCCCCCGCGACGTACAGCTCACCGGGCGTTCCCGGCGGGACCGGCTGGAGGAAGCGGTCCAGGACGAACACCTTCACGTTGGCCATCGGGCGGCCGATCGGCACCGCGTCCCGGCCTGTCTCCTCGCACGGTGACAGGGGCGCGCTCATGGCCGCGCACACCGTCAGCTCGGTGGGCCCGTACGCGTTCACCATCCGCCGCCCGCCGGACCACCGGTCCACGAGCGCCGGGGGGCACGTCTCCCCCGCCACCACCAGCGTCTCCAGTGCCGTGGGGAGTTCCTCCTCCGCGGCGAGGACGCTCGGGGGCACGGTGACATGGGTGGCGCCCAGGGCCCGGAGCGCCTGCCCGAGGGGCACCTGTGGCGGCAGCGCGTCCGCCCCGGCCACCACGAGCGATCCTCCCGAGAGCAACGCCATGCACAGTTCGGAGACCGCCGCGTCGAAGCTCAGCGAGGCGAACTGGAGCACCCGTGCGTCAGGACCCACCGCGAACCGCTCGATCTGGGCCCGCGCGAGATTGGCCAACCCCACATGCGGCACGACCACGCCCTTCGGGGTCCCCGTCGATCCCGAGGTGTAGATCACGTACGCCGCGTTGTCCGCGCCGAGCGGCCCGGCCTGCTCTTCGGGGCCGATGGATCCCGCCGCCTGCCCGGCGACGGCCTCGGCGGTGTCAGGATCATCGAGGACGATCAGAGGGCCCGCGAACCCCGTCGGCACCGCGGCCCGCGTCTGACGCGTGCACAGCACCACGGCCGGGTCCGCGTCGGCGAGCACGAACGCCACCCGCTCCGGCGGGTATCCCGGGTCCACCGGCACGAATACCCCGCCCGCCATGGAAACGGCGAGTACGCAGACCACCGTCGCCACCGATCCCGGCGCGAGGACGGCCACCCTGCGCTCCGGCCCCACACCGGCCGCGATCAGGCAGCGGGCCCAGCGTCCGGCCTCGTCCTCCAGTTCCGCGTACGACAGTGAGCGCTCGCCCGACTCCAGGGCGACGGCATCCGGCGATCGCTCCACCTGGCGCCGGAACAGCGCGGGCAGCGTCTCCGCGGCCACCGGCGCCTGCGTACGGTTCCACTCGCCCACGACGAGGTCGCGCCGGTCCCCGCCCAGTACGCCCACCCGTGCGACGGGCGCCGACGGGTCGGCGGCCATTCCTTCGAGCACGCAGCCGAGCGCCGCCACCATCTCCTCGGCCCAGGCGCGGTGGAACACGCCGGGCCGGTAGATGAACTCGCCGTGCAGGCGATCGCCCGGCACCGCGATCAACGTCAGCGGATAGTGGCCCGTGTCCTGCGGTGTGCCGCCGGGGCGGATCGACAGGGTGTCGGGTTCGAAGTCGCTAAGAGGCGGGCGCGGGTAGTTCTCGTACACGACGAGCGTGTCGAAGGCGGCGCCGGGACCCGCGGCCTTGCGGATCTCGGAGAGGCCGATGTGCTGGTGGGACATGAGCGCGACCTGTCGCTCCTGGAGACTGGTCAGCATCGCGGCCACCGACTGCTCCGCCGACAGTTCGACCCGTACGGGCAGCGTGTTGATGAAGAGGCCGACCATCGACTCCACGCGCGGCAGCTCGGCGGGGCGTCCCGCGGCCGTCGCGCCGAACACCACGTCCGTACGCCCGACGAGCCGGGCGAGCAGCAGCGCCCAGGCGCCCTGCACGACCGTGTTCACCGTCAGACCATGGCCGCGCGCCAAGTCGACGACGCCCCGGGTGAGTTCTTCGCTGAACTCGAAGGCAACGCGTTCCGGTACGGCGGGCGCCGCGGACGGGTCCTCCGGCACCGTGAGCGTCGCCTCCTCCGTACCCGCGAACTCCGTGCGCCAGGCGCTCCGTGCGGCTTCCCCGTCCTGGCGCTCCAGCCAGGACAGGTACTCCCGGTACGAGGTCGCGGCGGGCAGGGCGTGCCCGTCACCGCCCGCCGCGTAGATCGTGGACATCTCGGCGATCAGGACCGGCAGCGACCAGCCGTCCGTGACGATGTGGTGGTTGATGACCACCTGGGCATGACGGTTCTCGCCGAGCCGGATCAGCAGCAGGCGAAGCAGCGGGGCCGCGGTCACGTCCAGTCGGCGGGTGCGCTCGCCCTCGACGATCCGGTCCATCTCGGTGCGCGCCTCGGCTGCCGGGAGGCCCGACAAGTCGGCCTCGCGCCAGGGCAGTTCCACGTGCCGTGAGATGACCTGCACCGCCTGGCCGGATGTGCGCCGGTGGAAGCCGGCCCGCAGAATCGGGTGCCGGGCGAGGATCGCCTCCCACGAGGCCCGCAGCCGGTCCACGTCCAGTGGCCCGTCGAGGTCGAGTACGCGCAGCCCTTCGTAGAGGTCCGGTCCCTGCTCGTCGAAGCCCGCGTGGAACAGCAGCCCTTCCTGCAACGGCGAGAGCGGCCATATGTCCGCCAACTCCGGTACGGCGGATTCGAGTGCGTCGACCTCGTGCTGCGTGAGGTCGAGGAGGGAGAAGTCGGAGGGAGTGTGTCCGCCCGCCGTGGTGCCGGTAAGGGCGTCGGTGGCGGGGGCCGGGTCCGTGGTGTGCGCGGCCAGACCCGCGAGCAGGTCGAGCCAGATCCGGGCGAGGTGCTCCGCACCGGCCTCGTCCACCACTCCGGTGGGCCATGTCAGCGTGACGGTCAGTTTCGGCCCTTCAGGGGTGTCCCGCACCGCGGCGCCCGCTTCCAGGGCGTGCAGGGCCGGCATGTCCGGGTCGACGGAACCGCCGATCGCCTCACCGCCGGCGAGCTGCCAGGGAGCGACAGGTCCGGCCGCCGTCTCCGTCGCGAACCTGCCCAGGTAGTTGAAGCCGATCTGCGGGGTCGCCAGCGCCGCCAGGGCCGGTGCGGTGGTGGGGTTGAGATGGCGCAGGAGGCCGAAGCCGAGCCCGTCGGCGGGTATCGCCCGCGCCTGCTCCTTGACCGACTTCAGCAGCGCTCCGGCCGCGGGGCCACCGGCCCTTGCTTCGTCCAGGTCGATACCGGCCGCGTCAAGGCGAACCGGGTGTGTGGTGGTGAACCAGCCGACCGTGCGCGACAGTTCCGCGCCCGCGAGCGGGTCCCTGCCGTGCCCCTCCACGTCGAGGAGTACGGGACCGTCCTCGCCGCTCCTCCACCGCGTGATGGCGCCCGCGAGCGTCGACAGGAGCACCTCGTGCACCCCGCAGTGGAACAGCGCGGGGGTAGGGCCCGCCAGCGTGGCCGCGAGGTGCGTCGGCACGGTCCAGGAACGGCGGCGCATGGTGGCCGCGGTGTCCAGGGCCGGGTCCAGGTCCCGCTTGCCGAGCGGGGGTTCGGGTGCCCCGAGCAGCGCGGTCCAGTCCGCGAGCTCGGCGGTCCGGCTCTCGCTGGTGGACTGCTCGACCAGGACGTCCGACCAGTGTTTGAACGACGTCCCGACCGGGTCGAGCTCCGGCTCCCGACCGGCCGCCAACGCCTCGCACGCGGCCCGCAGATCCGGCACGAGGATGCGCCACGACAGCCCGTCGACCACCAAGTGATGGACGGCGATGGCCAGTCGGCCGGTCCGCTCCGGTCCCGCGTCCACCCAGACGGCCTGGAACAGCACACCCGCCGACGGATCGAGACGCCTGGTGGCCTCACGGGCCGACTCCTGCGCCAGGCCGTCCAGGGAGTCGTCCGGCGCGTCCGCCGCGTCGATGCGCGTGACCAGGTCCGCGGCATCGACGGAACCACGCTGCCCTACGGACAGCTTGAGGCCGTCCTCGCCGTCCCCGCCGTTCATGGCGTCCCCGCCGTCCCCGCCGTTCGTGGCGCGGGCCCGCAGCATGTCGTGCGTGTCGAGGACGGCAGCCACCCCACTCACCAGGACGTCACGGCCCAGGCCCGCCGGAGCGCCGACGATCGTCCACTGCGCGAACCTGCCCCGCAGACCCCGCTCGCCGAGCCCCCGCATCACTGGTGTCCAGGGCACGTTCCCGATGCCGGAAGCCGACGTGGCCGTCTCGGCACCCACATGCCCGGCCACAGCCGCGAGGCCCGCGGGCGTCTCGTGCTCGAAGACGTCCTGCACCTTGAGGATGAGGTTCGCGCGTCGGGCGCGGGCCACCAGTTGCATCGACATGATCGAGTCGCCGCCGAGCTCGAAGAAGCTGTCGTCGGGTCCGACCCGTTCCAGGCCAAGGAGTTCGGCGATCAGCGCGCACAGGATCGCTTCGGTCTCCGTACGCGGCGCGCGCTCGGTGACCTTGCCGGCGAAGTCGGGGGCGGGCAGGGCGTCGCGGTCCACCTTGCCGTTGCGGGTCACCGGGAGCGTGTCCAGGGTGAGTACCGCCGTGGGGACCATGTACTCGGGCAGGGTCTTGGCCGCGTGGGCGCGGATGGTTTCCGGGTCGGGCGACGTACCGTCCGGGACCACGTAGCCGACGAGGCGGCGTTCCGCCTGCCGGTCCTCGCGGGCGACGACGACCGCCTGAGCCACGGAGGGGTGGGCGGCCAGGACCGCCTCAACCTCACCCAGCTCAACTCGGTAGCCACGGATCTTGACCTGCGCGTCCGCGCGGCCGACGAAGAGGAGCTCGCCGTCCGCGGACCACCGCACCAGGTCGCCGGTGCGGTACATCCGCTCTCCCGGTACGTACGGGCAGGCCACGAACCGCTCGGCGGTCAGGCCCGCCCGACGCCAGTAGCCCTGCGCCAACCCGGCGCCCGCTACGTACAGTTCGCCGGTCACACCCGGTGCCACCGGCCGCAGGAACGCGTCCAGGACGAAGGTCCGCCGGCTGCTCATCGGACGCCCGATGGGCAGTACGGGACCCATCTCGTCGCCCGGCTCCAGCACATGCCAGGTCGCGCACAAGGTCACCTCGGTCGGCCCGTACATGTGCCGCACCGTGACGTCCGGGCAGGCCTCCCGCAGCCGGGCGACCGAGGCGCGCGGAACGACGTCTCCGCCCGTCAGCACCTCACGCAGCCCGCTGAAGCACTCGGGGGTCTCCTCGGTGAGCGCCCGGAACTGGCCGGCCGTGGCATGGACGGACGTCACCCCGCGCTTCACGTGCTCGCGCACCTGCTGGGCGTCCACCACACCCGGCCCGGCCATGACCACACGGCCACCGGCGGCCAGCGGAACCCACATCTCGTAGAGCGATACGTCAAAGGCATGCGGAGCGTGCATCAGCACGGCATCCCCCCGACCCACCGACCAGCCACGCTCCCCCACCAACGCCGCCACACTCCCATGCGGCACCGCCACCCCCTTGGGCACACCCGTCGAACCCGACGTATACATCACATACGCCACGTCCCCCGCCACCACGGGCACCATCTGCCGCCCGGTGTCCCGACCGGCCAGCGCTGCCCGCACCTGCGGGTCGTCGATGACCACGACGTGGGCGGCAGCCCCGTCCGGCACCACACCCCGGCTTCCCGATGTGCACACCACGGCCACCGGAGCCGCGTCCTCCACGACGAAGGCGACCCGCTCGACCGGCCATCCCACATCCACCGGCACATAGGCGGCGCCCGCCCGCCAGATCCCCAGGAGCAGCGTCGGCAGGTCCGGCGAACGCTCCATCACCACCGCGACACGCTCACCCCGCCGCACCCCCACGTCCGCCAAGTACTGGGCCCAGCGACCGGACTGATCCCACAACTCCCCGTAGAGCAGCGTCCGTTCCCCCTCGACCGCCACCATGTCCGGCGCCGATTCCACCCGCCCGGCGATCAGTTCAGGCACGGTTCCCTCGAAGGCCCGCTCCCCTGTGGCGTTCCACTCCTCCACGACCGACACGCGATCCGCGGCGTCCAGCGCGTCCACCCGTGCCACAAGCACCGAGGGGTCCGCCACCAGTTGTTCAAGGATCCGGATGACCTGACGGGCCGTCCGGAGAGAGCTCTCCCGATCGATCAGATCGGGCCTGTAGGTCACAAGGACACGGAGCCGCTCGGCGGGGACGACTCCGACCGCGAGCGGGTAGTGGGTTCCGGCCAGGGTGCTCAGCTGGCTGATCGTGATCTCGTCGCCGTCGGCCGTTCCGGGCAGGGTGGCCGAGTTCCGCGGGTAGTTCTCGAACATCAGCATGGTGTCGAAGGTCGCGCCGGGACCGGCGAGTTGCTGGATCTCCGACAGGCCCAGGTGCTGGTGGGCGATCAGCGCCGACTGGTGCTCCTGGACCTCGGCGAGCATCTTCAGGACCGGCTGGCCGGCGTCGAGCCGCACGCGTACGGGCAGGGTGTTGATGAAGAGGCCGATCATGGACTCGGCGTCGGGCAGCTCCGGGGGGCGCCCTGCCACGGTGCCGCCGAACACGACGTCCGTGCGCCCGGCGAGGCGCGCGAGAACCAGTGCCCAGGCGCCCTGCACGACGGTGTTCACCGTAAGACCATGGGTGCGGGCCAGCTCGGTCAGCGCACGGGTCTTCTCCGGGGAGAGCTCCGCCGAGCCGACCTCGGGCACGACCGGCGGCCGGCCGGGGTCCACGGGCGCCACCAGTGTCGGTTCGTCCGCGCCGGTCAGCTCCGTCTGCCAGGCGGTACGAGCGGCCTCCTTGTCCTGCTGCTCCAGCCACGCCAGGTAATCGCGATAGGAGGCGGTCGGCTTCAGGTGCGCCGCGTGATCACTCGACGCGTCGCCGCTCGCCGCGTACAGCGCGGACACCTCGTTGAGGATGACCGGCATCGACCAGCCGTCCACCAGGATGTGGTGGCTCGTGACGGCGAGACGGTGCCGGTTCTCGCCGAAGCGGATGAGCAGCAGGCGCAGCAGAGGCCCCCTCGTCAGATCGAAGCGCTCAGCCATCTCGTGCTCGGCCAGGCGCTCGGCCTCGGCGTGCGCGTCGGCGTCCGCCAGCCGCGACACATCGGCCTCGCGCCAGGGGAGTTCAACTCGCCGCGCGACGACCTGCACCGCCCGGCCCGACGCGGGCCGGTGGAAGCTCGCCCGCAGTGCCGCGTGCCGGGTGAGGAGGGCCTCCCAGGACGCACGCAACCTGTCCACGTCCAGCGGCCCGTCCAGTGCCATGAGCCGCTGGCTCTGATAGACGTCCGGCCCTTCCTCGTCGAACGTGGCGTGGAACAGCATCCCCTCCTGCAACGGCGACAGCGGCCATACGTCAGCCAACTCACCCGGCACAGACTCCAGTTCCGTGACGTTGTGCTGTGTGAGGTCCAGGAGAGGGAAGTCGGAGGGGGTGTGTCCGCCGGCGCCGGGGTCGGTGGCGTGGGCGGCCAGACCGCCGAGCACCTGTTCCCAGACGTGGCCGAGCTCTGCCGCCTCGGCGTCGTCGAGAAGCCCGGTGGGCCAGCTCAACGTGACGGTCAACTCCGGCCCGTCAGGCGTGTCCTGTACGGCGGCGCTCGCTTCCAGGGTGTGCAAGACCGGCGTTTCCGGGTCGATCGAGCCCCCGATGGCCTCGCTTCCGGACAGCTGCCAGGGAGCCGCCGCGCCGTTCGCCGTGTCCGTGGTGAAGCGGCCCAGGTAGTTGAAGCCGATCTGCGGGCGCGGCAGGGCGGCGAGCACCGGTGCCGTCTCGGGATTGAGATGACGCAGAAGACCGAACCCGAGCCCGTCACCCGGCACCGCCCGCGCCTGCTCCTTGACCGACTTCAACAACACCCCGGCCGCCGGACCACCCGCCACCACCTGACCCACATCGACGGCACCGACATCCAACCTGACAGGGTGCGAGCTGGTGAACCAGCCCACCGTGCGCGACAGATCCGCACCGCCGAGCGCCACCCGCCCATGCCCCTCCACATCCACCAGCACCGAGGCCGCGGACTGACCCCACCACCCGGCGACCGCACCGGCCAGGGACGCGAGAAGCACCTCATGCACACCGCAGTGAAAGACCGTCGGCGCCCTGCCCACCAGAGTCGCGGCGCGTTCCGCCGTCACTGTCCACGAACGGCGGTGCATGGTCGCCGCGGTGTCTCGACTCGGCACCAACTCACTTACGCCTATGGGGAGTTCGGCCGCGCCGAGCAGCTCCGACCATTGCGCCAGTTCGGCCGTCCGCCCCTCACCCCTCGCCTCTTCGACCAGTGCCCCGGCCCACTGCTTGAACGGTGTTCCCACCGGGTCCGGCTGTGGATCCCGACCTGCCGCCACCGACTCGCAGGCGGCTTTCAGGTCCGGCAGAAGAATCCGCCACGAAACGCCGTCCACCACCAAGTGATGCACCACGAAGGCCAGTCGACCGACGCGCCCCGGCCCCGCATCCACCCACACCACCTGGACCATCACGCCTGCGCCGGGATCAAGCCTCCCCACCGCCTCGCGTGCGGCCCCCGCCGCGACGTCGTCCAGCGAATCGGCCGACGCGTCCTGAGCATCGACACGGACGACCAGAGCCTCGGCAGCCACCGAACCCCTGGGCCCCACCGACAACTTGGGTTCGACTCCACCATCCGCCACGCGCGCCCGCAGCATGTCGTGGGTGTCGAGTACGGCACCCACACCGCCCACCAGCACATCCCGGCCGAGGCTTTCCGGAGCGCCGACGATCATCCACTGCGCGAACCCGCCGCGCAGACCGCGCTCGCCCAGCTCCCGCATCACCGGTGTCCAGGGCACATCGCCCACCCCCGCGTCCCGCGAGGATTCGACGCCGTGCCCCCGCTGCCCGGTCTGTCCGGCGACGAGCGCGAGCCGCTCCGGGGTCTTCTCGTCGAAGACCTGCCGAGGCGTGAGGACCAGGCCGGCGCGGCGTGCTCGGGCGACCAATTGCATCGACATGATCGAGTCGCCGCCGAGCTCGAAGAAGCTGTCCTCGACGCCCACCCGCTCAAGACCGAGCAGTTCGGTGAACAGGCCGCACAGGATCGACTCGGCCTGGGTGCGCGGCGCGCGCCCGGTCGCCCGTGCCGCGAAGTCGGGGGCGGGCAGGGCCCTGTGGTCGACCTTGCCGTTGCGGGTGACGGGGAGTTCGTCCAGGGGGAGCACCGCGGTCGGCACCATGTAGTCGGGCAGTGTCCTGGCCACGTGCGCGCGGACCAGGGCGGGGTCCACGCCTGCTGGACTCCTGGGTACGACGTAGCCGACCAGACGGCGCTCGCCCGGACCGTCCTCACGGGCGACCACCACCGCCTGCGCCACGTCGGGATGAGCGGCCAGCGCGGCCTCCACCTCTCCCAGCTCCACCCGGAAGCCGCGCACCTTGACCTGCGCGTCCGCGCGGCCGACGAAGAGCAGTTCGCCGGTGTCCGACCAGCGCACCAGGTCACCGGTGCGGTACATCCGCCCGCCCAGCACGAACGGGCAGGCCACAAAGCGTTCCGCCGTCAGTTCCGCCCGGCCCCAGTACCCCTGTGCCAGGCCGTCGCCCGCCACGTACAGCTCCCCGGTCACGCCCGACGGCACGGGCTGGAGGAACGCGTCCAGGACGAAGACACGCCGGTTTTCCAAGGGGCGCCCGATCGGCAGTACCGACCCCACCGCGTCACTCGGGCCCCAGACCCGCCAGGTCGCGCACAGGGTCACCTCGGTGGGCCCGTACAGATGCCGTACGACCACGTCGGGGCAGGCCTCGCGCACCCGTGCCACCGACGCGACCGGGACCACGTCCCCGCCCGTCAGGACCTCGCGCAGGCCGGCGAAGCAGTCCGGCGACTCCCCTGCCAGAACACGGAACGAACCGGCGGTCAGATGTACCGAGGTGACCCCGTGCGCCGCGTGCTCCCGCACCTGCTCGGCGTCCACCGCACCCGGTCCCGCGACCACCACACGGGCACCCGCGGCCAGCGGGACCCACACCTCGAAGAGCGATACGTCGAAGGCGTGCGGAGCGTGCATGAGGACCGCGTCGTCCGGGCCGACCGACCAGCCACGCTCCCCCACCAGCGCCACGACACTGCCGTGCGACACCGCCACGCCCTTCGGCACCCCCGTGGAACCCGACGTGTACATCACGTACGCCACGTCGTCCGCGCCCACGAGCACAGGGGAGTCGCCGGCAGCGGACGCGGCCAGTGCCTCCCGCACGCGCGGGTCATCGATCACGACCAGTTCGGCGGCGCCCTCCGGCACAGCGGCCCGGGTCTTCTCCGTGCACAGCACGACGGCCGGAGCCGAGTCCTCAAGGACGAAGCCCACGCGCTCCAGCGGAGAGCCCGCGTCGACCGGCACATGGGCGGCGCCCGCCCGCCACACCCCAAGGAGCAGCGGAAGGAGATCGGCCGACCGCTCCATCACGACCGCCACGCGGTCTCCGCGTCGCACCCCCGCATCCGCCAAGTAGCGAGCCCAGCGACCGGACTCCGTCCACAACTCCGCGTACGACAGTGTCCGTTCACCCTCGACCGCCACCGCGCCCGGAGACGACTCCACCCGTCCCGCTATCAGCTCCGGCACCAGGCCGCCCGGCAGCTCGCCCGACGTCCCGCCCCACCCCTCCACGACCAGGCCGCGCTCGGGCTCCGTGAGGACCCCGACCCGCCCCACGGGGACCGAGGGATCCGTCACCAGTTGATCGAGCACCCGCACCAGCCACGCGAACACCGACTCCGCGGTCTCCCGGTCGAAGAGGTCGGGCCGGTAGTCGAGCTTGCAGAGCATCCGTTCGCCGACGGGCGCCACCACCAGCGTGAACGGATAGTGCGCGGTCTCCTGACCAGCGGCGACGCGCACAGTGAAAGTGTCCTGCGACGGGGGCCGTGCGGGCGGGAGGGGATAGTTCTCATACACCACGAGCGTGTCGAAGACCGCGCCGCCCGATTCGGCGAGCCCTTGCACCTCGGGCAGGCCCAGATGCTGATGCGCCATCAGCGACGACTGGCGTTCCTGGAGTCCGGCCAGCATCCGCGCGACCGGCTGTTCGGCGTCGAGCCGGACGCGTACGGGCAGGGTGTTGATGAACAGGCCGACCATCGACTCGACGCCCTGCAGTTCCATGGGCCGTCCCGCCACGGTGGCACCGAACACCACGTCCGTGCGTCCGGCGAGCCGCGCGAGGACCAGCGCCCACGCGCCCTGCACCACCGTGTTGACGGTCAGACCATGGCCGCGGGCGAACCGGGTCAGGCCCTCCGTCAGTTCCTCGGGGATCTCGTTGACCAGACTCTCCGGGGGCATGGGCGACCGGCCCGAGTCCGCCGGTGCCACCAGCGTCGGCTCGTCCGTCCCCGCCAGTTCCGCCTGCCAGGCGGCCCGTGCCGCGTCCTTGTCCTGGCGGGACAGCCAGGACAGGTACTCCCGGTAGGACGTGACGGGCGGCAGCCCGGAGGTGTCGCCGCCCGCCGCATAGGTGGCCGAGAGTTCACCCAGGAGCACCGGCATGGACCATCCGTCCATCAGGACGTGGTGGCTCGTGACCACCAGGCGGTGCCGCTCCGCCCCGATCCGGATCAGCAGGAGCCGCAGCAGCGGCGCGGCAGCGAGGTCGAAGCGCTCGGCCCGCTCCCGGCCCGCGAGCCGGTCCGCCTCGGCCGACGCGTCCTCTTCCGCGAGCCCGGAGAGGTCGGCCGCACGCCACGGCAGCTCCACGTCCCGCGCGATGACCTGCACCGCCTCCCCCGTCTTGCGCCTGCGGAAGCCCGCCCGCAGTGCCGCGTGCCGGGCGAGGAGCGCCTGCCATGAGGCCCGCAGCCGGTCCGCGTCCAGAGGGCCGGTCAGTTCGAGCAGCCGCTGCCCTTGGTAGACGTCGGGACCCTCGCTGTCGAAGGCGGCGTGGAAGAGCAGCCCTTCCTGCAGTGGCGACAGCGGCCACACGTCCTCGACAAGGGATCGGGTCATCGCTTCTCTCCTCAGAGCGAGTTGCTTCGAGCGGGTTCAGGGCCTGGACCGGCCGGATGGCTGATGACGGCTGACGGCTACGGGATGCCGTCGGCGAAACCGGCTTCGAGCTCGTCGACCTCGTCCTGCGCGAGGTCGAGCAGCGGGAAGTCGGAGGACGTGTGTCCGCCCGCCGTGGGGTCGGCGGTGTGGGCGGCCAGACCGCCGAGCAGGTCGATCCAGAGCCGGCCGAGGCGTTCTGCCGCCGCCTCGGCCAACAGCGCGGCGGCCCAGCTCAGCGTGAGGGTCAGCCTGGGTCCGTCTGCCGTGTCGACGATCACCGCGCCCGCCTCGATGGTGTGGATCGCGGGCATGGACGGGTCGAGCGAGCCGCCGATCGTGACGTTCGCCGTGTCCGCCGTGAAGCGGCCCAGGTAGTTGAAGCCGATCTGCGGGCGCGGCAACGCCGCGAGCACCGGTGCGGTCTCGGGATTGAGATGACGCAGAAGACCGAACCCGAGCCCGTCACCCGGCACCGCCCGCGCCTGCTCCTTGACCGACTTCAACAACACCCCGGCCGCCGGACCACCCGCCACCACCTGACCCACATCGACGGCACCGACATCCAACCTGACAGGGTGCGAGCTGGTGAACCAGCCCACCGTCCGCGACAGATCCGCACCACCGAGCGCCACCCGCCCATGCCCCTCCACATCCACCAGCACCGAGGCCGCGGACTGACCCCGCCACCCGGCGACCGCACCGGCCAGGGACGCGAGAAGCACCTCATGCACACCACAGTGAAAGACCGTCGGCGTCCGGCTCGTCAACGTCTCGGCCTGCCGGGTCGGCACGGTCCACGACCGGCGGCGCACGGTCGCCGCGGTGTCGTGCTCGGGGTCCAGCTCACGCTCGCCCAGGAAGGGTTCCCGCTGCCCCAGCAGAGCGGACCACTCCAGGAGTTCGGCGACCCGCGCCTCCCCGGCGGCCTGCTCGACCAGCAGTCGCGACCAGTGCCTGAAGGTCGTACCCACCGGGTCGAGCCGCGGCTCACGACCGGCCGCCGCCGCTTCGCACGCGGACTTCAGGTCCGGGACCAGGATCCGCCACGAGACGCCGTCGACCGCCAGGTGGTGGGCCACGAAGACCAGTCGACCGACCCGCCCCGGACCGGCGTCCACCCAAACCACCTGAAGCATCACGCCCGCCGAGGGGTCAAGGCGCTCCACGGCCTCCTGTGCCGCCTCGTCCGCGATGTCGTCAAGGGTGCCGGCCACCGCATAGGTCGCGTTCACGCGGGTGACCAGAGCCCCGGCATCGACCGTCCCCTGCTCGCGGACGAGCAGCCGCGGCCCCGCCGCGCTCCCGGCCACCACCGAGCGGAGCACGTCATGGGTGTCGACAACGGCGCTCAACGCGGCGACCAGAACCTGTCGTTCAAGCCTGGAGGGCGCGCTGACGATCGTCCACTGGGCGAACTTCGGGCGGACGGCGGCCCGCTCGCCGAGCTCCCGCATCACGGGCGTCCAGGGCACCTCGCCCACACCCACGTCCGGCGGGGCCGACACCTCGTCGGCCAGGCGGCCGACGGCCGCGAGCCCGGCGGGGGTCTCGTGCTCGAAGACGTCCTGCGCCTTGAAGAGCAGGTTCGCGCGGCGGGCGCGCGCGGCCAGCTGCATCGACATGATCGAGTCGCCGCCCAGCTCGAAGAAGCTGTCCTCGACGCCCACCCGCTCAAGACCGAGCACCTCGGCGAAGAGACGGCACAGCGTCTCCTCGGCCTCGGTCCGGGGCTCACGGCCGACGACGCGTTCCGCGAAGTCGGGCGCGGGCAGAGCCGCGCGGTCGACCTTGCCGTTGCGGGTCACCGGCAGAGCGTCAAGGACGAGCACGACGCCGGGCACCATGTAGTCGGGCAGCGCCTGAGCGACGTCATCGCGTACGCGCTGCGGATCGAGCGCCTGACCGTCCGGGAGGACGTAGCCGACGAGGCGGCGCTCGCCCGGACCGTCCTCGCGGGCGACCACCACCGCCTGCGCCACGTCGGGATGAGCGGCCAGGGCCGCCTCCACCTCACCCAGCTCCACCCGGTAGCCCCGGATCTTGACCTGCGCGTCCGCGCGGCCGACGAAGAGCAGCTCGCCGTCCGCGGACCGGCGCACCAGGTCGCCGGTGCGGTACATCCGCTGCCCAGGCGCGTACGGGCAGGCCACGAACCGTTCAGCGGTCAGACCTCGGCCGTTCCAGTAGCCCTGCGCCAACCCGGCGCCCGCCACATACAACTCTCCGGCCACGCCCGGCGGAACGGCCTTGAGGAACGCGTCCAGGACGAACGTCCGGCGTTGCGGCAGCGGGCTCCCGATCGGCAGTGCGGGACCCATCTCGTCGCCCGGCTCCAGCACGTGCCAGGTCGCGCACAAGGTCGTCTCCGTCGGCCCGTACATGTGCCGGACGGAAACATCCGGGCACGCCTCGCGCACACGGGCGACCGAGGCGGCCGGAACCACGTCCCCGCCGGTCAGCACCTCCCGCAGTCCCACAAGGCATTCCGGGGACTCCTCCGCAAGCACCCGGAACGACCCGGCGGTCAGATGCACCGCCGTCACGCCACCCGCCACGTGCTCGCGCACCTGCTGGGCGTCCACCACACCCGGCCCGGCCATGACCACACGGCCACCGGCGGCCAGCGGAACCCACATCTCGTAGAGCGATACGTCAAAGGCATGCGGAGCATGCATCAGCACGGCATCCCCCCGACCCACCGACCAGCCCCGCTCCCCCACCAGCGCCGCCACACTCCCATGCGGCACCGCCACCCCCTTGGGCACACCCGTCGAACCCGACGTATACATCACATACGCCACGTCCCCCGCCACCACCGGCGCGGCGGACCCGCCGCCGTCAACAGCAGCCAGCGCCCCCACGACCCTCGGGTCATCCGCGATCAGCAGCCGCTCGGCAACGCCCTCCGGCACCACACCCCGGCTCGCCGCCGCGCACACCACCACCACCGGAGCCGCGTCCCGCAGCACGAAAGCCACCCGCTCCAGCGGCGAACCCACATCCACCGGCACATAGGCGGCGCCCGCCCGCCACACCCCGAGGAGCACGGCCACCAGCTCCGGCGACCGCTCCATCACCACCGCGACACGCTCACCCCGTGTCACGCCGAGTGAGGTCAGATGCGCCGCCCAGCGCCCCGCCCGATCCCACAACTCCCCGTACGTCTGGTTCCGTTCGCCCTGGACGGCCACCGCACCCGGTGTCGCCTCCACCTGCCTCGCGATCAACTGCGGCACCGACTCACCCGCCTCCGAAGCGGCCGTCTCCGCCCCGGACTCGGACAGCGCGCCTGCGACACCTACGCGCCCGACCGCCACCGCCGGATCCACCACCATGCGTTCCAGCACGCCCGTGAGCAGCCCGGCCAGTGCCTCGCCCACCCCCTCGTCGACCATGTCGGGCTGGTAGGTCACATCCACCCGGAGACGCTCGCCGGGGGCGACGCCGATCGACAGCGGATAGTGGGTGGCCTGGCGCGACTTGACCGTCGTCAAGGAGATCGTGTCGCGTGTGGGCGCGTCTTGGGGCGGCCGAGGGTAGTTCTCGTACACCAGGAGGCTGTCGAAACCGGCGCCGGGACCGGCCAGTTGCTGGATCTCCGAGAGGCCCAGGTGCTGGTGGGCAAGGAGCGCGGACTGACGTTCCTGAAGCTCCCGGAGCAGGTCGAGCAGCGGCTGCGATCCGTCGAGCCGTACCCGTACCGGCAGTGTGTTGATGAAGAGACCGATCATGGAATCGGCGCCGGGCAGCTCCGGGGGGCGTCCGGCCACCGTCGCGCCGAAGACCACGTCCCTGCGTCCGGCGAGACGGGCGAGCACCAGTGCCCAGGCGCCCTGCACCACGGTGTTCACCGTCAGGCCGTTGACGCGGGCCAGCGCGGCGAGCGCCACGGTCGTCGTCTCGGTGAGGGAGGCGGAGCGTTTCTTCGGAGGTGTGTCGCCGCGTGCCGGGTTCGCGGGGCCCACGACCAGCGTCGGTTCCTCGGCTCCGGCCAGCTCCGCCTTCCAGGCGGCTCGTGCGGCCTCCTTGTCCTGGCGGGAGAGCCAGGCCAGGTACTCCCGGTAGGAGGTCACCGGCGTGAGTCCCGAGGCGTCGCCGCCTGCCGCGTAGATCGCGGAGAGTTCGTTCAGCAGGATCGGGGCCGACCAGCCGTCCATGAGGATGTGATGGCTGGTCATCACCAGGCTGTGCCGGTGCTCGCCGGTGCGGATCAGGAGCAGACGCATCAGCGGCGCCGCCGCCGGATCGATCCTGTGTGCGCGTTCGCGTGCGGCCAGGCGTTCCGCCTCGGCCGTCGCCTCGGGCTCGGTGAGGTCCGCGACGTCGGCCTCGCTCCACGGCAGGACGACCTCGCGGGTGATGAGCTGCACGGCCTCGCCCGTCTTGCGCCGCTGGAAGCTCGCCCGCAGCGCCGCGTGCCGGGCGAGCAGCGCCTCCCAGGAGGCTCGGAAGCGGTTCGCGTCCAGGCGCCCTTCGACCGCCAGGATGTTCTGCACGGTGTAGACGTCGGGTCCCTGCCCGTTGAAGTCGGCGTGGAACAGGAGCCCTTCCTGCAAGGGCGACAGCGGCCAGACCTCCGCGAGCGCCGAACCCTTGGCCTGGGGCACCGGCCGGTGGGCGGCGGGTGTGTGACTTATGGCGGGAATGGGAGTCTTCACAGCGAACGCCCTCCTTCGAGCTCTGCTGCTATCGCTTCGAACTGCTCGACCTCGTCCTGTGCGAGCTCGATGAGGGGGAAGTCGGACGGGGTGTGGCCGCCCGCCGTCGGGTCCGTGGTGTGGGCGGCGAGGCCCGCGAGAAGATCCAGCCAGCGGCGGCCGACGCGTTCCGCCACCGCTTCGTCGACGACCTCGCTGTGCCAGCTCAGCGAGACGGTCAGCTCCGGCCCTTCGGCCGCGTCGCGGATGGTCGCACCGGCCTCAAGCGTGTGCGTGGCGGGCATGGCATCGGCGGTGGAGCTTCCTATCGCCTCTTCACCGGCCATCTGCCAGGGCTCCACGGCACCTGTTCCGGTGACGGCGGGGAAGCGGCCCATGTAGTTGAAGCCGATCTGCGGGCGCGGCAGGGCGGCGAGCACCGGGCCCGTCTCGGGGTTCAGGTGCCGCAGCAGCCCGTATCCGAGTCCGTCGCCCGGGACCGCCCGCGCCTGTTCCTTGACCGCCTTCAGGAGCGAGCCGGTGTCCGGGGCACCGGCTGCCGTCTCCGTGGTGTCGATGCCGGACCGACCGGTGCCGGGCAGACCGATGCCGGAAAGGTCCAGGCGGATGGGATGCACGCTGGTGAACCAACCGACGGTGCGCAGCAGATCCGCGTCGCCGACCGGCTTGCGTCCATGTCCCTCGACGTCGATGAGGACTGTTGCGTGCGTGCCTCGCCGCTCTTGGACGACCGCCCCGGCCAGCGTGGCGAGCAGCACCTCGTGCACACCGCAGTGGAAGAGCGCCGGTGTCGGTCCCGCGAGCGTGGCCGCCTGCCGGGCCTGCACCGTCCAGGACCGGTGGCGCATGCCTGCCGCCGTGTCCCGCGCCGGGTCGAGGGCCCGGTCGCCGAGGAGTGGTTCCGCCCGGCTGCCGAGGAGGGCGGTCCAGTCTTCGAGTTCCGCGACGCGATTCCTGCCGGTCGCCTCCTCCACCAGGAGCCGCGACCAGCGCCTGAAGGACGTTCCCACCGGGTCGAGCCCCGGCTCCTGCCCGGCGGCTGCCGCCTCGCAGGCGGCGCGCAGGTCCGGGGCCAGGATCCGCCACGAGACCCCGTCGACCACCAAGTGGTGTACCACCAGGGCGAGTCGGCCGACTCGCTCCGGACCCGCGTCGAGCCACACCACCTGGACCATCACTCCGGTGAAGGGGTCCAGCCGCAGGACCGCGTCCCGCGCGGCGCGGCCCGCGAGCGCGTCCAGATCGTCCGTCGGTACGTTCGCCGCGTCGACCCGGGTGATCAGGCGGGCGGCGTCCACGGATCCGCGCTCGCCCGCGACCAGGCGGGGCCCGGTGTCGCCGTCCGCCACGGCCCGCGCGCGCAGCATGTCGTGGGTGTCGAGCACGGCGCCCACACCCGCGGTGAGGACTTCGCCGCCGAGGCCCGCGGGAGTGCCCATCACCACCCACTGGGTGAAACCGCCGCCGAGGGCCTGCTCGCCCAGGGCCCGCATCACGGGCGTCCAGGCCACCTCGCCCTCGCCGACGTCGGGTCCCGACAGGTGCCCGGCGCCGAGCCTGACGACCCGTGCGAGGCCCTCCGGCGACCCGTGCTCGAAGACGTCCTGGGCGCTGAAGAAGGCGCCTGCCCTGCGGGCGCGGCTCACCAGCTGCATCGAGCTGATCGAGTCCCCGCCGAGCCGGAAGAAGTTGTCGTCGGCGCCGACCCGCTCAAGGCCGAGTACCTCTGCGAACAGGACACAGAGGATCTTCTCCGCCTCGCCCTCCGGCGCCCGGCCCACCGCGTGGTCGGCGAAGTCGGGAGCGGGCAGCGCGGGGACGTCGACCTTGCCGTTGGGGGTGACCGGCAGTGCGTCGAGACCGATCACGGCCGCGGGCACCATGTAGTCGGGCAGCGCCTTCACGGCGTACTCGCGTACCGACGGCCCGTCCACGGTCCGTGTGTCGGCCCGGGCGTCGGTCCCCACCACGTACCCGACCAGGCGGCGCTCCCCTTTCCTGTCCTGCTTGAGGATCACCACGGCCCGGTCGACGGCGGGATGCCCGGTGAGGGCCGCCTCGATCTCGCCCAGCTCCACCCGGAACCCGCGCACCTTCACCTGGGCATCGGCCCGACCGGCGTAGACGAGATCGCCGGCGCCGGTCCTGCGCACCAGGTCCCCGGTCCGGTACATCCGCTCGCCGTGCGCGAACGGGCTGGCCACGAAACGCCGCGCCGTCAGCCTCGTCCGCCGCAGGTAGCCGCGCGCCAGGCCCGCGCCCGCCACATACAGCTCGCCCACCGTGCCCGCGGGCACCGGATGCAGGAACGCGTCAAGGACATGGGCGGAGGTGTTGGCGACCGGGCGGCCGATCGACGGCTCGTCGTGCGTGTTGAGCGGGCGGCTCACCGTCGAGGCGACCGTCGCCTCGGTGACTCCGTACTCGCTGTAGATCTCGCGGTTCGCCGACCACTGACGGCGCAGTTCGTCGGAGACGGGTTCGCCGCCGATGACCAGGACGCGCAGCGCGGGCAGTTCCTCCGGCGGCAGCTGCGCCAGGAGGGTCGGTGTCATCGCGACGTGCGTCACCCGCTCCGCGCGCATCAGGTGGACCAGCTCCTCGCCGGTCGCGTGCCGTCGCGCGGGTGGCGCGAGGACCAGTCGGCCGCCCGCGCAGAGCACCGGCCAGATGTCCGACATGGAGACGTCGAAACTCGGCGAGACGAGTTGGAGCACCGCGCTGTCCGCGTCGATCCGGTAGCGCTCGACACGGTCGTCGACGAGGTTGCGCAGGCCTCGGTGGGGAACGACCGCGCCCTTGGGGGTGCCGGTCGAACCGGAGGTGTAGATGATGTACGCCGCGTTGGACGCGGTCAGCGGTGTGTGCCGCTCCGCGTCCCTCATCCGGCTATCCGGGTACTCGGCCACGGTCTGGGAGCTCAACGGGTCGTCCAATATCACCAGTTGGCCGGTGAACTCATCCGGTACCGCGTCCCGGCTCTCCCGCACGCAGATCAGGACCGATGGGGCCACGTCGTCGAGGAGCATGCGCAGCCGCGCCGGCGGAAGTCCCGGGTCCACGGGGACGTAGACGCCGCCCGCCGTCGAGACCGCGAGGAGGGCGGTCACCAGTTCCGTCGAGCGGTCCGCCATGACGGCCACCCGTGTCTCCGGCCTCACTCCCCTGTCTGTCAAGTACCGGGCGAGACTAGCTGCTTGGGCGGCCAGTTCGCCGTACGTCAGTACTCGCCGCCCGTCCACCACCGCCACCGCGGCGGGCGTGGCCGCCGCCTGTTCGGCGAAGAGGTCCGGTGCTGTCACGTCGGGCACGGGCAGTGCCGATGCGTCCCGTTCCCGCGCCGCGATCGCCCGGTCAGCGGCCGGAAGGACGTCGAGCCGTCCCACTGGCGCCGACGGGTCCGCCACCATCTGTTCAAGAACCCGGATCAGCGAGGAGATCACAGCCTGGGCCCGTTCGCGTCCCACCACGTCCGGGCGGTGCACGAGCAGCCCCCGCAGCCGGGCGTCGGGGACAACGATCAGCGCCATCGGGTAGTGCCCCCTGTCCTCGGGCTCCCCGACGGGGCGGATGGCCAGACCGGCTTCGGCGCCAGGATCGCCGGATGTCCGGGGAAGGTTCTCGAACACCACGAGGGTGTCGAACGCCGCGCCGGGCCCGGCCAGTTGACGGATCTCGCGGAGGCCAAGGTGCTGCCCGGCCATCAGCCCGACCTGCCGCTCCCGCAGGTCCGCGAGCATCCCGGCGACCGACTGATCCGCCGCCAGACTCACCCGCACGGGAACGGTGTTGATGAACAGGCCGACCGCCGACTCCACGCCCGGCAGATCGGCGGGCCTGCCCGCCACGGGAGTACCGAACACGACGTCCGCCCGCCCCACGAGCCGGGCGAGGATCTGAGCCCACGCTCCCTGTACGACGGTGTTGACGGTCACCCCTTGGGAGCGTGCCAACTCCACCACACCGCGCGTGAGTTCCTCGGCCAGTTCGAACGGCACCGGCTCCGGAACGACCTGCGCCCCGGTCAGCTCCCCGGGCACCACCAGCGTCGGCTCGTCCGCACCGGCGAACTCCGCGCGCCATGCCTCACGCGCCGCTTCCTTGTCCTGCCGGTCGAGCCAGGCCAGGTACGTCCGGTACGACGTCGTCGTGGGCAGCGTCCGGCCATCACCGCCCGCCGCGTACACCTGGGACAGTTCCGCGAAGACGACGTCGGTGGACCAGCCGTCCACCAGGGAATGGTGGACGGTGACGATCTGGCGATGGCGATCGGCACCGAGGCGTATCAGCAACAGCCGCAGCAGCGGCGGCGACCCGAGATCGAACCTCTCGGCCCGCTCGGCCTGGGCCAGGCGCGCCACCTCGGCGGACACCTCGCCCTCCGGCAGCCCCGAAAGGTCCGCCTCGCGCCAGGGCAACTCCGCCCCGGCCGTGACGACTTGCACCGTCCGTCCCGAGTCGCGCTGATGGAAGCTCGCGCGCAGCACGGCGTGTCGGGCGAGCAGCGTCCTCCACGACGTCCGCAGGCGGTCCGCGTCAAGGGGGCCGTCCAGTGCGAGCGTCCGCTGGCTCGCGTACACGTCGGGACCGTCGTCCCCGTCGTCCCCGTCGTCGTCGAAGGTGGCGTGGAAGAGGATCCCTTCCTGCAGCGGCGACAGCGGCCACACGTCCACCATGCCGGGCACCGCGGCCCGCAGCCGGTCGGCCTCGTCCTGCCGGAGGTCGGCCATGAGCGAACCGGCGAAGGCGTCGCGCACGGCGGGTTCCTGGTGTTCCCCGGATCGCGCGATCGCGGCCAGGGCCGCCGGTGTCGCGTGCTCGAAGACGTCCTCCGCCTTGAAGAACAGCTTCGCGCGGCGGGCGCGTGCGGCCAGTTGCATCGACATGATCGAGTCGCCGCCCAGCTCGAAGAAGCTGTCCTCGACGCCGACGCGTTCCAGACCGAGCAGCCCCGCCATCAGCGCACACAGGATCGCCTCGACCTCGGTGCGGGGCGCGCGTCCGGTGACCATCCCGGCGAAGTCGGGGGCGGGCAGGGCGTCGCGGTCGACCTTGCCGTTGCGGGTCACGGGGAGAGCTGTGAGGGGCAGTACCGCGGTGGGGACCATGTAGTCGGGCAGGGTCCTGGCGACGCCGTCGCGGACGAGTCGGGGGTCGAGACCGTCCGGCTCCTCGGGGACGACGTAACCGACCAGGCGGCGCTCGCCCTGTCGGTCCTCGCGGGCGACGACGACCGCCTGGGCCACGGCGGGGTGGGCGGCCAGAGCCGCCTCCACCTCTCCCAGTTCTACGCGGAAGCCCCGCACTTTGACCTGGTCGTCCGCGCGGCCGACGAAGAGGAGGTCACCGGCGTCGGTCTCGCGCACCAGGTCGCCGGTACGGTACATCCGCTCGCCCGGTACGTACGGGCAGGCCACGAAGCGTTCGGCGCTCTGTCCCGGCCGGTTCCAGTAACCCCGCGCCAGGCTCGATCCCGCCACGTACAGCTCCCCGACCGTGCCGGCGGGCAGCCGCCGGAGAGCCGTGTCCAGGACGAAGGTCCGCCTGTGGGACAGGGCGCGGCCGATCGGGAGTACGGCTCCCTGCTCGTCGCCCGGCCTCAGCACGTGCCAGGTGGCGCACAGGGTCGTCTCGGTCGGCCCGTACAGATGCCGGACCGTCACGTCCGGGCAGGCCTCGCGCACCCTGGCCACCGCACCGGGCGGTACCACGTCCCCGCCGGTGAGCACCTCCCGTAATCCGGTGAAGCAGTCCGGCGACTCCTCGGCGAGCACGCGGAACGACCCCGCGGTCACATGCACGGCGCTCACCCCGCCCCGCACCTGCTCGCGCACCCGCCGGCCGTCCACCACGCCCGGCTCGGCGATCACCACGCGGGCTCCCGCGGCGAGCGGCACCCACACCTCGAAGAGCGTGACGTCGAAGGCGTGCGGGGCGTGCATCAGGACCGCGTCGCCCTGGCCGACCGGCCAGCCGTCCTCGCCCACCAGTGCCGCCACGCTCGCGTGCGGCACCGCGACGCCCTTCGGCACCCCGGTCGAACCCGACGTGTACATCACGTACGCCACGTCCTGTCCGCCCACCGGTTCGTGGACGTCCGCGCCGTCACAGGCGGCCACCGCCGCCCGCACCCGCGGGTCGTCGACCACCTGCACGGCGGCGCCGCGCGGCACCACACCCTGGCTCCGCGCGGTGCACAGCACCACCGCCGGAGCCGAGTCCTCGATGACGAGGGCGACGCGCTCCGCCGGGGAGCCCGCGTCGACGGGGACGTAGGCGGCGCCCGCCCGCCATACGCCCAGGAGCAGCGCCACCAGGTCCGGCGACCGCTCCATCACCACCGCGACGCGCTCACCCCGGCCCACGCCGAGCGCGGCCAGGTATGCCGCCCACTGCCCGGACTCCGCCCACAACTCCCCGTACGACAGGGCCCGTTCGCCCTCGACCGCCACCGCACCGGGCGTTGACTCCACCCGTGCGGCGATCAGCTCCGCCACCACCGACGACTCCACTACTTCCCCCTTCAGGCGGGCGCTCAGCGCTCGTCCGGTTCGCCACCGAGGCGCAGGATGTGCTCCCCGCCGACTCCAGGCGGCGGCCCGCCGCCGCCGAGCACGGGTCCGCTCCCGCCCAGGACGGGGCCGCCCCCGAGGACCGGTCCCCGCAGTGCAGGCTCCTTGTGTCCGTTCGGGCCCGCTCCGTTGGTGCCCGGGCGGTTGAACTGCGTGTGGTAGAGCTCGGCGTAGAGACCTCCTGCCGCGAGGAGTTCCTCGTGCGTCCCGCTCTCGCGCACCTCGCCCTCGTCGATGACGAGGATCTGGTCCGCCTCGCGGATGGTGGACAGACGGTGCGCGATGACCAGGGAGGTCCTGTCCCGCAGCGCGGTGGTCAGCGCCTGTTGGATGGCCGCCTCGGACTCGGAGTCCAGGTGCGCGGTGGCCTCGTCGAGCACGACGACGGAAGGTGCCTTGAGGAGCAGCCTGGCGAGGGCGAGACGTTGTTTCTCGCCGCCGGAGAGGCGGTGGCCGCGGTCGCCGACCACGGTGTCGAGGCCGCTCGGCAGTGAGCGGATCAGGTCCCCGATCTGGGCCGCGTCGCAGGCTCGGAGCAGATCGCGCTGCGTGGCGTCGGGGCGTGCGTAGGACAGGTTGACGCGAATCGTGTCGTGGTAGAAGTGCGCGTCCTGGCTGACCACGCCGACGACGTCGCGCAGCGAGTCGAGGCTGACGTCGCGGATGTCGTGGCCGTCGATGCGGACGCTTCCCGACGTCGGGTCGTAGAGGCGGGACACGAGATGGGTGGTGGTGGTCTTGCCGCCGCCCGACGGGCCGACGAGGGCCGTGAGTTTGCCGGCCGGCACCCGGAAGGTCATCCCGTGGAGCACCTCCGCCGTCTCCTTGGCCCGTTCGACCGCGGACAGGGCGTTGGACTCCAGGGAGGCGAGGGACACCTCGCTGGCGCGCGGATAGCGGAAGGACACCTGGTCGAACTCGATCTCCGGCGCGGGGCCGCCGCCCGGCGCGGGGAGAGCGACCGCGTCCGGCTTCTCCTCGATGAGGGGCTTGAGGTCGAGGACCTCGAAGATCCGGTCGAAGCTGACGATCGCGGTCAGCGCGTTGGACTGCAGGGCGGACAGTTGCGTGATCGGCCCGTACAGCCGGCCGAGCAGCGCGGCCAGGGCCACCAGCGTGCCGATGCGGAACACGTCGTCGAGCACCAGGCGGCCGCCGACGCCGTAGACGAGGGCGGTCGTCAGTGACGCGAGGAGCGCCATGAAGATGAAGGAGAGCCTGCTGTAGACCGTCCAGACGACGCCGATCTGGCGCACGTCGCCCGCTCGGGCCTCGAACGCGGCGGCCTCCTCGCGCGGACGCCCGAAGAGCTTGGCGAGCATCGCGCCGCCCACGTTGAACCGCTCGTTGATGATGCCGCCCAGCTCGCCGTTCGCCTGCATCTGCGCCCTGGAGTAGTGCTGCAGGCGCCGCCCCACATAGATGCCGGGCGCGATGAACAGCGGCAGCATGACGATGGCGATCAGACTGATGAGCCAGGACAGATAGAACATCTCGGTGAGTACGAGCAGGACGGTGAGCACGCTGGTCGCGGAGACGAGCATCGTGGTGAGCGCCTGCTGGGCCAGCATGACGTCGCCGTTGAGGCGGCTGGCGAGCAGCCCCGTCTGCGTCCGGGTGAAGAACGCCATCGGCTGCCGCTGCACGTGCTTGAAGGCCTCGACCCGCAGATCGCGGCTGACGCCCTGTCCGATGCGCCCCGAGAAGTAGCTCTGTACGAGCTGCGCCACCGCGTCGACGAGGGCGAGTCCGGCGACGACGAGAGCCACGGCCGTGATGACTCCCGCATCGTCCTTGAGTATTCCGTCGTCGATGATCTTTTTCAGCAACAAGGGAGTCGACACGACGACGACGGAATCCACCACGGTAGTCAGCAGCAGAAAGAAGAACGCGGTTTTGTGCGGCTTCATGTAGGACATCGCCCGGCGCACTGATCCCGGCCGGAGCGATTGCCTCTGGGCCCCGGATTGTGGCCCTCCGACGGTAGGCCCACCAGGCCCTTGGGTGATCAACACTCGACGGAATCCTCCTGCTTCGGCATTACAGAACAGGGCTTGCTGATATTTCCTGAATTTCACTCACCCGCAGGACGATACCTTTCTGCATTCCAGCCATCTAGGCCCGGAATTTGGCACGGCAATGCGCAAGCGTAGAAAAAGCAACACGCGTGATTGCGCAGGGTGAACTGGCCCAGCGGAGAGGAGTGACTGAACAGGCGGAAGCGGTTGAGCAGGGCAGTGCTCACCTGGAGATTTCGACGGTCAGACGGTCATGGGAATTCCGGCGGTTTACGAGACCCGGCGTCCAACCGGGCAGTCTGCCCACTTGGACGCCCAGGACGTCCTACGCCGTCTCGGCGACCTTGCGCTGGACGCGGACCGCGACCTCCGCCCACATATCGGCGCACTCGTTGGCCAGGTAGGCCACGATCCGGCCGCAGTGCGGCGGCGTCTTGTCGATGATCTCGTCCCATTCCTCCGCGCTGATCGAGTGGAAGTTCAGCAGCCGCAGCAAGGTGCGGCCGGTCTCGCTGAAGCGCAGCGCCGGGTCCGCGTTGAGGCGTTTGATGACCGCGGCACGGTCCTGGACCGCGTCACGGACCGGCACGACGGTGGGTCCGGTGCCGCTCCTCGGGGCGCTCGTGAGGCTTTCGCCGCCACCTCGTTTCCCGCGCTGCGGCAGCGGGTCCTCCCCGCGCATCATCCGGTTGCGTACGTCGCGGACCGTCTCCGGGGAGATGGACGCGACCCGCGCTACCTGACGCAGGGACAACTGGGGGTTCTCCGCGATGAGTTCGCTCGCCACCCTGCGCCCCTCGGCGCCGTTGACCGGGCGCACCCGGCCGTCGTGGCCGATCCTGCTCGCTTCGCCGGCCTGCTCGGCCGGAGCGCGTCTGCGGATCTCCGCGACGGTTCCCGGGGCGATGCCGCTCACCGAGGCGATCATCCGGTCCGACCACTGCGGGTGCGAGGCGATGATGCGCCCCGCGGCACGCTTGCGATCCGCCGTGGTCAGCGGCAGACCGTGCGTGACGTTGGACTCGACGGCCAGGACGAAGGCGTCGGCCGTACCCCCTTCGAAGAACTTCACCGCGATCTTGCGTTGCCCCCGCAGCTCGGCGGCCCGCAGGCGGTGCAGTCCGTCGATGACGCGCATGGTCGAGCGGTGCACCGTGATGGGCGGCAGCGGGCTCTGCACCACCGCCAGCGCTTCCACGTGGTCCTGGTCTATTCCGGAGATCCGCGGTGAGTCGGCCGTCGACAGCGAACTGATCTCGATTTCGACGACCATAAGATGGTCTAACTGCTCATGCCCGAGTATTACCAACTCAAGTCCCCCTAGTGATCTGTTTTCACCCGTGCGCGCATGACCACCCGCCGGTCAGAATCGGCGCGGCATACGGGAGAGATCGACCATGAAGTGAAAAGTGGCACACACTCGGAAGACCGGTGCCCCCGGTGTCCGGGTGACGAACGAGGTGCATGGAAATACATCACCGCCACCGCGGTGATGAGCCCGAGCCGCACACCTCTCGTCGATTCGCAGAACTACACCCGCACTCGACGCCACTTCCCCTCCGGCGGGATTCCGCTCCGGTCCTGAACAAGAGCGGAATCCCACTGGCCGAACCACGCTCACCCTAACAACGTGCTTACAGGCCTGGTACCCCTCACTAGCAGAATTGATCTAGAGCTGGAAACCCCTATTCACCCCTATCGGGCGCCCAGTCCGACCCCGGCTCGCGCCGGAGGCCGCGTCAGCGTGCGGCCCATCAGCGGCGAAAGGACCGCGGCGATGTTCGCGAGCTCGCCGATCTCCGCCCCGGTCACGGCCTGATCGCCGTCGCAGAGCGCCGTACCGGGGTCGGGATGTACGTCGATGATGACGCCGTCCGCGCCGACGGCGACGGCGGCACGGGTGAGGGGGACGACGAGGTCGCGGCGGCCGCCCGAGTGCGAGGGGTCCACGATCACCGGCAGGTGGGAGAGCCGCTGGACCACCGGCACCGCGCTGATGTCAAGGGTGTTGCGGGTGGCGGTCTCGAACGTACGGATGCCGCGCTCGCAGAGCACGATGTCGAGGTTGCCCCGCTGCGCGATGTACTCCGCCGCCATCAGCCACTCCTCGATCGTGGCGCCGAAGCCGCGCTTGAGCAGCACGGGCCGCCCGGCCGCGCCGACCGCCTGAAGGAGCGCGAAGTTGTGCATGTTGCGGGTGCCGATCTGCAGCATGTCCGCGTAGGGGGCGACCAGTTCGACACCGGCCGGGTCGATGACCTCGGTGACCACCGGGAGCCCCGTCTCGTCCCTGACGTCGGCGAGGATGCGCAGCCCCCTCTCGCCGAGGCCCTGGTAGGCGTACGGGGATGTACGCGGTTTGAAGGCCCCGCCGCGCAGCAGCGAGGCCCCGGCCGCCTTGGCCAAGTGCGCCGCGGCCAGCGCCTGTTCGGGGCTCTCCACCGCGCACGGCCCCGCGATCACGGTCAGGGTGTCGGGCCCGATGGGTACGCCTGACACCCTGACCACGGACCGGTCGGGGTGGTGCTCCCTGCTGACCAGCTTGTACGGCACCGAGATCCGCACGACGTCGAGGACACCGCGCCGGTTGGACAGATTGAGGGAGTCGAAGGCGTCCACGTCTCCCACGAGACCGACGATGGTGCGAGTCACGCCGCGGCTGACGAACGCGTCACCGCCCGCCGCCCGCACCAGCTCGACGACCGCGTCCACGTCCTGCTGTGTGGCCTCGGGGGCCATCACGACCACCATGTGGGTTCCTCCCGTTGTCTGGGACGGCTTCGCCGTGTCCGGTGGCGCGTGCGGTCGGGGGATTCCGTCAAGCGCCGTGACCACGCTAAGAGTTCGCGGCCGGACCCTCAACGGATTGCCGGGTCATCGTCCAACTGCGCAAATTCCAGCCCACGTTGGAGCGGGCCCGTCCGCGGCGGGAAGGAGACCTCGATCACGAGTCCGCCACCGGGGCGGGCGTGAGCGCTGATCACGGCGTCGTGAGCGGTGGCGATGGCGCGGACGATGGAGAGACCGAGCCCGTGATGGCCGTCGCCCGCGGTGCGGCCGAGCCGCTGGAACGGTTCGAAGAGCTGCTCCACCTGGTCGGGCGGCACCTTGGGCCCGGTGTTCGCCACGGCGACGACCGCCCGCCCGGCGTCGGTGCGCGTGGTGATCTCCACCCGCCCGCCGGGGGTGTTGTAGCCCATCGCGTTGTCCACCAGATTGGCCACGAGGCGTTGGACGAGCGCCGTGTCGCCCGACGCTTCGGCGGGCCCGATGGTCGTCTCGATGCGCACACGCCGTGGCCCCGCCTCCGGGCGCGAGGCCTCCACGACCTCCTCGGCGACGGCCGCCAGGTCGAGCGGTTCGCGGCGGTCGAGACCGCGCTCGCTGCTGGACAGGGTGAGCAGCGACTCCAGGAGCCGGGCCTGCTGCTCGCTGATCGCGAGGAGCCGTTCGAAGTTCGACCGGAACGATTCACGGGTGGCGTCGCGGTCGATGAGGGACTCCTCAAGAAGCGCGTGCTCCAGGGTGAGCGGCGTACGCAGCTCGTGCGCGGCGTTGGCGACGAAGCGTTTGTGGGAGTCCAGAGCCGTCTCCAGACGGCCGAGGAGTCCGTCGACGGTGTCGGCGAGGTCCTTCAGCTCGTCGGCGGGACCGACGACGGCAAGCCGCTCGTGGACGTTGCGGGCCGAGATGCGCTGGATGCTGCCCGTCATCGTGCGCAGGGGACGCAGGACGCGCCCGGCGACCAGCCAGCCGAGGACGATCGCGATCACGGCCATGATCGCCAGCGCGATGCCCGACTGGACAAGGAGGTGGTCCATCTCGATCTCGTGCTGCCGCAGCGCCTGGTCGCGCAGTTGCTGCGTGATGTCGTTCAGCTGGACGGAGGAGTTGGCCTCGGGATAGCCGAGGTAGAGCCGTCCGTCCGCGCCCGGCGAGAGCACGGGTTCGCCGCCCCGGTTCTTGACGAGGACGAGGTTCGCCGGAGTGCGGGCGACGAGCAGATTGGTGATGGCGAGCAGCACCACGCCCGAGGCGACGAACAGCACCCCGTACAGAAGGGTCAGGCGGACGCGGACGCGCCGCGGCAGCAGTCGGCGGACCAGTCCCTGTGACACGGTGACGAGCGAGCGCAGGCGCATGGGCATCTCAAATCCGGTAGCCGCCCCGGGGAACGGTCTCGATCACGGGCGGGTCGCCGAGCTTCGGGCGCAGCCGGTTGATGGTCGCCTTGACCGTCGTGGTGAACGGATCGGCCGCCTCGTCCCACACCCGCTCGAGGAGCTCCTCCGCCGGCACCACCCGGCCCTGGGCGGCGAGCAGATACTCGAGTACCGCGAATTCCTTGGGTGTCAGCGCGAGGCGCACCCCGGCACGCGACGCGATCCGCTGGGCCGGGTCGAGCCGCAGGTCGCCCTGTTCGAGGATCGGCGGCAGCGCGGGCTGCGAACGGCGGGCGAGCGCGCGGATGCGGGCGACGAGTTCGGCGTACGCGAAGGGCTTGGGGAGGTAGTCGTCCGCGCCGAGGCTGAACCCCTCCACCCGGTGGGCGATCGTGCCGGACGCGGTGAGCATCAGGACCCGGGCGTGCACCGGCTGGGTGGCGAGCGCGCTGCACACCTGGTCGCCGTGGACTCCGGGGAGGTCCCGGTCGAGCACGACCACGTCGTATTCGACAACCGTTGTGCGCTCCAGTGCATCGGAGCCGTCGTACACGACGTCGACCGCCATCCCCTCGCGGCGCAGCACGCGCGCCACCGAATGTGCGAGCTCGGCGTGATCCTCGACCACCAGTACCCTCATCGCCCACCCCTCGTCCGGCACGTCACGAACGGAGGGGAGGAGTGGCGGACAACGCCGCCGCGGCAGAGGCTGATCATGCGGCACCACGTTGCCCGATCCCACGTCACACACCGGTCACAGCTCCGGCGACGGCCCCCCGCCAACATGCTCTCGTGTTCGACCTTCCGCTGACGGAAGCCTACCGCCGCGGTGGCGGATCCTCCGGTCACAGATTCGCGGACCGCAGTGTGACCGGCCGCCGCGTAGAAACGGAAGCGCGATCGCAACGCCCTTACGTGGAGCGCCCGTACATGGTCAGAGAGGAGATGCAGGCCGTGGTCACCCACCCGCACGGCGACCCGCATCTCCCGCAGCCTCTACACGACGCGAAGACGGTCGCAGGCCCCACCGTCCTTGTGCCCCTCGCGGCGCCCCTCCCGGCGCCCCTCCCGCCTGCCGGGCACCGCGACGGGTACGGGAGCGGGGCTGAGTTTCGCCGCCAGGTCAGCCCGGCGTTGGACGGCGAGCTTGCGGTAGGCGCGCGTGAGGTGCTGCTCGACGGTACTGATCGTGATGAACAGCTTGTCGGCGATCTGCCGGTTGGTGTGACCGCGGGCCGCGAGCGTCGCCACCCGCAGCTCCGCGTCGCTGAGCTCGTCGGCCTTGCGGCGGGCACCGGACGGCCATGGCTCGGCGGCGGTGAGGGAGTTCCCGGTGTCGGCCACCGACGACACCCTGGGGACGGGGACCCCGCACTCCCGTCCCAACTGCTGCGCCTTGCGGGCCAGTGCCCGTGCCTGACCGCTGTTGCCGAGCTCTCGATGGGCGCGGGCCAGCTCGTCCGTCGCGCGGGCCAGCTCCACGCGGTGGCCGCGCTCCCGCAGGATGTCGATGGCTTCGCCGAGGAGCGGCAGCCGGCGCCCCGGGCGGAGCGCGCTCGCCAGGACCCGCAGCGAGACGCCTCGTGTCCACGCCTCCGGGCCGGACGTGCCGCCGGACAGGACCAGTTGCTCCTGCGCGAGCGTCCGGGCCCGGTCCTCGTCACCGAGCAGCAGGTGGGCCTCGGCCGCGTCGGTCCGCCACGGGACCAGGGCGGGCAGGTCGAACTCCCAGCGGGCCATGAGGTCGCCGCAGGTGTGGAAGTCGTCGAGCGCGGCATAGGGGCGTCCGGCGGCGAGGTAGTAGTGACCGCGCGCCCGGAGGTAGAGCAGTCCGTCGGGGGTGTGGAACGCCGTCTCCGGTATCGGGACGCCCAGTTGGGCCGCGGCCTCGTCGAGCCGGCCCATGGCGGTCTTGGCGTAGACCGAGGTGGCGATCGGCGAGGCGATGGCCACGCCCCACCCCTCGGGCGGTACGAGCGTGACCGCCAGGTCCGCCGACTCCGCCGCGGCGGCGAGCCCGCCAAGCCTGAGTTCGACGCGCGCCTTGGCCGCGGCGAGCAGGGCCTGCCACATGGGTGCGCGACGCTCGGCGGCTTCCTTGCACAGGGTCTCGCACCAGAAGGCCGCCGTGTCCAGACGGTCGGCGAGGACAAGGGAGTTGAGGGCGACCATGAGCGCCGTCAGCGTGCCGTCGTCGAGACGGGTGCTCTGCAGGATCTGCTCCGCCCGGACCACCACGTCGTCGCCCGCGCCGTCGAGAACCGACTTCATCAGGGTCGCCGCACGCTGATGGGGACTGCGCGCCGGCGTCCGCGCGCGCCGCTCGGTTTCGCCGTGGCGGGCGCGGGCGCGGGCGGAGCCGGGGAGTCCCGGATATTCGTACGCCATCCAGGACCGGACGGAGTCGAGCCCGCGCGAGGCTTCCGCCTCCGGCTGCCGGGAGACTTCGGTGCCGTTCCCGGTGCCGTTTCGCTCGGCGGCGCCGAGTATCTCAAGGGCCGGGTCCACCTGGCCGAACCAGAGCAGGTGGCAGACGAGTTCGAGGGTTTGCCGACTACCGAGGCCGCCGTCGAGCGCGTCGGCCGTGAGCTCGGGCAGATGCCGGGCGGCGGTGGCCGGGTTCTGCCGCCATCCGGCCCGGGTGAGCGCCTCCCTGATCGCCACGGACTGCCGGGCGTCGGTGCAGGTGTCGCGAGCCGCGCGCAGGCAGGTGAGGGCCAGCTCGACCTCGTCGTCGGCCAGCGCGCGCTCGGCCGCTTCGAGGAGCGTGCTGAGCGCCCATGGGGCGTCGATGGGCTCGGCCGCGATCAGATGCTGCACCACCACGGTCGCCGCCTCGCCGTGCTCGTGCAGCACTTGGGCGACGCGGGCCTCGAGGCGGGCGCGGTGTGCGGGCTCCATGCTCCGCAGGACCGCCGCCTTGCCCGCTTCGTGGCGGAACCAGCCGGAGTCGAGCAGCCCCGCGTCGTTCAGGGCGCGCAGGCTGCGGTGGACCGACTCCCGGCTGGTTCCCAGGACTTCCACCAGTTCGGCGAGCGGCACCTCCGGGCCGACGACCGCGAGGGCCCACGCGGTGTGCCGCGTCGACACGTCGTTGCGGAACAGGCCGGTGGCGACGGCCTGTGCGAAGGCCTCGCCCGGCACGAGGCCCGTGGTGCCGCAGCCGCCGCCGTCCGACGCACGGCGGTCCTCGATCAACGCCCGCGTGAGGAGCGGATTGCCGCCGCCCGTCCGATGGAGCTCCGAGACGAGCTGGCGCGTCCCCCACCCCTCGCCACCGAATCCGGAGATCATTTCGGCCACTCCATGCCGCCCGAGTGGCCCGAGCCTGATACTGCGGCAGCCCGGCAGACGCAGCAAGTCAACGTGTAATCGCGTATTTCCGGCCAGAAATCCGTTGTTCTCTCCCAGGACCACCAGAATTCGGCTGGCGTCAAGTCGACGTGCCAGGTACAGGACGCATTCCAGGGAGTGCCTGTCGGCGTGATGCACGTCGTCGATGCTGAGGACCACCGGCCTTTCTCTGGCCTGCTCCAGGACAATCCCACAGAGCTTGGGAATCTCATTCATCATGGCGGCCGGCAACACCCCCTCGGCCCGGCGAATCTGTGCGGCCACCGCCATCAGCTCCACGAGGCGGGCCGCCCGCCTGGCGTCGGCGCCCGGCAGATCCGCGCCGAGCAACAACTGCCCCATCACACCAAGAGGCAGATCACTCTCCGCCTCTGACGCCGTGGCCTGCAGGAACAACGCACCCGCAGCATTTGCGCGTTCACTGAACGCACGCAACAGCGCGGTTTTCCCGCTGGCCACCGCGCCGCTTACCAAGAGAACTCCACCATGCCCCGCCACGCAGGCGTCGAGCATGCCATCCATGATCGAGAATTCTTCCCCACGCTCCACCAAGTTCATGAGCCGACTTCTCCCCCGCGCCTGACGGCTGATCCTAGAGCGGCCGGACGGTCAGCCGGTTCTCACCTTTCGACATGCCCGGCCACTTGCTTGAATACTCTGCCATATCTGAAAATCAACCACCAGCGTTATTTGACTCAATGGTGTCGAATAACCGTCGTGAACGCGCCACTTGGCCGACGACCGGACCTCCCTGTTCCATATCGACGACAAACTCCCGCGATATTGCCGGAGACACGGAAAACAATGGATTCCCGGAAGGTTCTGCCGGAGACGCGCAAAGAGACTCCAGAGACGGCAGACAACCCTTGTGACGATTGAACCGACAGAACGATTGGCGCGATCGGCACGGCTCGGCCGCACGGGGTGTGACTGATTCATCGCACTCACGCACCCGCGACGACTTCCGCATCGCCCGTCGCTTCCCCACTGTCTGCGACGCATCCGTGACCTGCGGCGATCGGTGCCCAACACCCCATGCTCAAGGTGATGTTGCTATGGCAGACTGCGGCAGTCCAAGCGCCGCTCAGCAGCAACGGAGTACGTCATGAACGCAGATGCGCCCAGGCAGACGATCGACACCAGCCACCCGCATCCCGCGCGTGTCTACGACTGGCTGCTCGGCGGCAAGGACAACTACCCCGTGGACGAGGCGGTGGGCGAGAAGCTGCCGCCCGAGGCGAAGGACGCCGCACGGCAGAACCGCGCGTTCATGAACCGCGCGGCCGCCTGGCTCGCCTCCCAGGGCGTGGACCAGTTCCTCGACATCGGCACCGGAATCCCCACCGCTCCGAACCTGCACCAGATCGTCCAGGAGGTCGTGCCGTCGGCGCGCGTCGTCTACACCGACAACGACCCCATCGTGCTGCGCCATGCGGAGGCCCTGCTGGTCAGCCGTCCCGAGGGGATGACCGACTACATACAGGCGGATGTCCGCGAGCCGCGGGAGATCCTCGACCACGCCCGCACCCTGCTCGACTTCGAGCGCCCGATCGCCCTCTCCCTGATCGCGCTCATGCACTTCCTGCCCGACGACCAGGACCCCTACGGCATCGTGGGCACACTGGTCGACGCCCTGCCCTCCGGCAGCCACCTGGTCCTCTCGCACGCCTCGTCCGACGTCTTCCCGGAGCTGTCCGCGCAGGTCACCGCGGAGTACGCGAAGGGCGGCATCGAGCTCGGCTTCCGTACCCGCGCCGAGTTCGGCCGCTTCTTCGACGGCCTCGACCTCGTTGAGCCGGGCCTGGTGACGGCCACGGAGTGGTTCAAGGACACCGCGCGGCCGGACACGGCGGACGGCGGGATCTACGCGGCCGTGGCGCGCATTCCCTGACCCGCACGAGGGTGCCGGTCACATGGTCCGGGCAGAGAGGCTCAGGGGGAACGCTGAGCCTCGTACGCCTCAGCCTCAGCCGTCACCCGAGCCGTCGGCCGCCGATTCGCTGCGCTCATTGGCGCGGTCGATCTCCACCATGTGCTCCTCGGCCCACGCCCTGACCGCGGCGAGCGGAACCTCCAGGGAAAGCCCCAGGCCGGTCAGCCGGTAGTGCACCCGTGGCGGCACCGTCGGCTCCACCCGGCGGGCGACCAGGCCGTCGCGCGCCATGCCCCGCAGGGTCGTGGACAGCATCTTCTGCGATACGCCAGGCATCCGGCGCCGCAGCTCGGCGAAGCGCACCTCGTCCGGCTCGGCCTCCGCGAGGATCTTGACCGCCATCGACGTCCACTTCGTACCGATGCGGTCGAGGAGGCGACGCGTCGGGCATTCGGGATCGAAGAGATCGCCGCGCGCCCCCGGCTTGGGAGGGGTGGTCACTTCGGGCTCACCACCTGTCCAGAAAGTGCCTTCTTGGCAGTCCAGGCACGGTTACCTAGCCTCATTTAGTCACCAATGGTAACCACCTCGGAGTCAACCCATCATGCGCCTCCCCCCGACTGAACCCCCCTCGCCCGCCACCCCTGCCCCCACCGTCTCCGCGCCCGCCGTCTCCCTGCGGCAGATCACCACCAACGGCATCACCGCCAACGTGGCGATCGCCGGCACCGGCCCCGCCGTCCTGCTGCTCCACGGCTTCCCCCACACCTGGCAGCTCTGGAGCGAGGTCATTGAGCAGCTCGCCCTGCGGCACCGCGTCATCGCCCCGGACCTGCGCGGACTCGGCGCCAGCACGCGCGCGGCCGACGGCTACGACGCGGGGACTCTCGCCACCGACGCCGAAGGTCTCCTCGACGCGCTCGGGGAGCGGAGTGCGGCGGTCGTCGGCATCGACGCGGGCACGCCGCCCGCCTTCCTTCTCGCGCACCGACGACCCGATCTCGTACGCAGGCTCGTGGTCATGGAGTCACTCCTGGGGCCGCTGCCCGGCGCGGAGGACTTCCTCGCCGGTGGTCCGCCGTGGTGGTTCGGCTTCCACTCGGTGCCGGGGCTCGCCGAGAGCGTCCTGGCCGGGCACGAGGCGGAGTACGTCGACTATTTCCTGAGCACCGGCACGCGGGGCCGCGGTGTCTCCGAGCACGTCCGCGACGCCTTCCTCGGCGCCTACACCGGGCATGACGCTCTGCGTTGCGCCTTCTCCCACTACCGGGCCATGCCCACGAGCGGGCGGCAGATCCAGGACGCCGCCGCACACGCCCGGCTCACCATGCCGACGATGGCGATCGGCTCCCACCCCGTCGGAGCGGCTCTTGAACGGCAGCTGCGCCCCATAGCCGACGACCTGACCGGCCACCTCATCGAGGACTGCGGCCACATCATCCCGCTGGACCGCCCCCGGGCCCTGCTCGACCTGATCGCCCCTTTCCTCGCCGCCGATCGCCCCGGCCGGGAGGGCCGGTGACCCGGCTAGTGACCGGTTAGTGACCGGCGAACATGTCGAGAAGGCCCTGCGGCGCGTCGGCCCGGAAGCAGCGGACGAGACTGTCGGCGGACTCGGCGGCGGCGTTCTCGCTGCGCGGGAACAGCGCCTCTTCGTAGGCGGCGAGCGCGGCTTCGGTGTCGCCGGGGCGCGCGGCGATGGCACCGGCGAGTTCGGCCCCGTCGAACATGGCGAGGTTGGCACCCTCCCCCGCGAAGGGGGACATGAGGTGGGCCGCGTCGCCGAGCAGCGTGACCCCCGGGACACGGTCCCAGCGGTGGCCGATCGGCAGGGTGTGGACGCGGCGCGGGATCAGTGCGCCGTCGGCGTCGGCGACGAGTGCCTGGAGGCTCTTGTCCCAGTCGGCGAAGTGCTCCAGTACGGCGGCCTTGGCGAGGTCGGTGCGGTCGGCGGTGAAGTCGATGGAGGAGATCCAGTCCTCCGGGACCTTGAGCGCGGTGTAGATGTGCAGGCTGCCGTCGATCTCGCGGTGGGCGAGGAATCCCTTGCCCTCGCCGAGCGCGAAGAGCATGCCGCCGCCCACGACGGCGGCGCTGTCGGGGTGACGGACATCGGCGTCGACGAGGTCCACCTCGACGAAGGAGATGCCGGAGTAGGCGGGGGAGGCGTCCGAGACCAGGGGGCGGATCCGGGACCAGGCCCCGTCGGCGCCGATGAGCAGGTCGGTGGTGAAGGTGGAGTCGTCGGCGAGGGTCACCTCGTGGCGACCGCCACCGAGCGGACGCGCACCGGTGACCTTCGCGCCCCAGTGGACTGCGCCGTCGGGCAGCGAACCGAGCAGCAGGTCGCGCAGTTGGCCGCGCTCGACCTCGGGGCGCCCGCCGTCCCCGTCGTCCGCCTCCTCCATGCGGACGACGGCGTCCTTGTCGAGGACGCGCATGGCCTGGCCGCCGGAGTGGATGAGCGCGCGGAAGTCTTCGTACAGGTCGGCGGCGCGCAGGGCCGCCTGCCCGGACTCCTCGTGGATGTCGAGCATGCCGCCCTGGCCGCGGGCGGCCTGTGACGCCTCCAGGTCGTACAGGGCGGCGTCGATGCCGTTGACGTGCAGAACGCGGGCGAGGGTAAGGCCCCCGAGGCCCGCGCCGACGATGGCGATGGGGTGATGAGGCCGGTGAGCGGTCTGGGAGTGGTGCGTGGTCATGGCGCTGCTCCTTCGCGTGACGGGGGTGCGGTGGGGGTGCCGGCGCTCAGCTCCGGATGCCGTCGGCCGGGACGGGTGTGCTCAGGATTCCGTTGATCAGCGTGCGGAAGCCCCAGGAGACGCGGGCCTCCGGCCGGCCGGACAGGAGCTCGGCAGCCAGTCCGGCGACGTGCGGATGGGTCTCTTCCGACGCGCCCCTCAGCGCTCCGGCGACCGCGTCCCACTCCCCCTGGGCGGCGCCGGGAGCCCGGTCGTCCGGGGAGTGCTCGGCGGCGGTCGCTGTGGCGTACTGCAGCAGCAGGTCGACGCCCCAGGCCGCCTGCCCGGGCGGGACCCCGCCCTCGTCGAGCAGGGCGAGCAGCGTCTCGATCAGACGCAGGTAGTGCTCACCGCTCGGCCGCGCCACGAGCGCGGCCCTGGCGAGGCCGCGGTACCGGAAGAGCACGCCGGTGTAGGAGGTGAGCACCTCCTCCAGGCGCTCGCGCCAGTCGCCCCCGTCCGGCGCCGCCTCGACCGTGCCGAGGAGCTCGTCGAGGATCGCCGCGTGCAGCTCGGCGGTGCCGCCGACGTAGACGTAGAGGGAGGCGGGCCCGGTGTCGAGCTCCTGGGCGAGCCGACGCATGGTCACCTTGCCCAGGCCGTCGGCGCGCACGATCTCCACGGCGACGGCCACGATCCCGGCCCGTGTCAGGGCCGGTTTCGCCGGGCGCTCACGGCGGCTGCGCGGGGCATCGGAATCAGCTGTCATACGAACAGCATAACGAACATGTTCGTCACGAGCACGTTCGGAGCGAACGCGTTCGCTCCGAAGCCGCCCACAAGGTCTCGCGGCACTGTGACATCCGCGCTTGCAGTGGCTTGGTTGGCGATCAGCAGGGGCGGGCATCACCGTGGGGCAGGATCGACCACGCAAGACATGCCGGGGGCCCGGTGAGTGGATCCCGTCACGAACGCACCGGTTGTCCCAGGGGAGGGAAGTGAGTCGCCATGCGTGCGTACCAGCGCACCCATCGGCACGTCGCCCGCGTCGAGTACGCACTGCCGCAGGAGGCCGCATCGGCCGGCCGGGCGCGGAGGTTGACCTCCGCGTTCCTGACCCGGCCCCGTCGGCACCTCACGGAAGTGGACGCCGAACGGGTGGACGACGCCACGCTGATCGTGTCCGAACTTGTCACCAACGCCACCCAGCACGGTCACAGCCCCTGCCGCCTGCGCCTTGAGGTGTCCGACGACCACGTGACCGTCGAAGTCCACGACGCGAGCCCTGTCGGCCCACGGGTCCTCAAGCCGAGCACCGAGCGGGACAGCGGACGGGGCCTCGCGATGGTGCGGCACCTCGCCGCGCGCCTCGAGGTCGTCGGCAGCGGCCGCCACGGCAAGGCGGTCCGTGCGGTGCTCGCCCTACGGCACCTGGAGCCCCGGCCTCGGCTGCAACCTCCGCGCAACCTCGTCCGGAGTTGACTGGGCCACCGCCTCGACGGCGGCCCGGTGACCGGTGACCAAGGAGCGGCAGCCCATGACCGACGACCCGCGCGTGGAGCTGACCCCCGCCGCAGCCGATCTGCTGCGGCGGCTGCGGGAGGCCCACGGACCGCTGATGTTCCATCAGTCCGGCGGCTGCTGCGACGGCAGCGCGCCCATGTGCTACCCGGAGGGCGAGTTCCGGACCGGCGACTCCGATGTGCGCCTGGCGTCGCTCGACGTCGAAGGGGTGGCGGAACCGGTCGCGTTCTGGATGTCGAGGAGTCAGTTCGACGTGTGGAGCCATACCCGGCTGATCGTCGACGTGGTGCCGGGCCGCGGCAGCGGCTTCTCCCTCGAAGCCCCGGAAGGCGTACGTTTCCTCATTCGTTCCCGGCTGATCGGCGCCTAGCCACCGGCCCTGCACCCGTCCGGCGGTGCCCTCTGGTGCGCTCTCCGACCGGCCCTCACACTGGGTCAGTTGGTCGGCCAGGGCGACTTCAGGGGGCACGGTGGCAACAGGGCGCAAGCAGACCTCAAGACGGTTCAGAACAGCGAGAGTCGCACTCTCGGTACTGACGGCATTCGGCACGCTGGCCGGTGCGGCTCTGATGGGAGCGGCACCGGCCGGCGGCGTGGAGGCGGACGGAAAGACGGTCACGTCGCGGATCGCGCCGGGCGTGCAGTACTGGCACTTCGACATCCCGGCGTCGCACGGCACGACCCGCGCGCACGTGCTCGACATCGACCTGAACGATCCCCGGACCGGCGTCGGGCTGCTCTATCCGGGTGAAGTCGGCGCCCGTTCCGCCGTGTCCACGCTCGCGGACGGGGCGGGAGCGGTCGGCGGGATCAACGGCGACTTCTTCAACATCTCCGAGGGCCAGCATCCGGGCGTCGAGGCCACCGGCGCGCCCGTCGGCCCGGCGGTCGCACAAGGCCGCGCCCTCAAGGGTGCGGTGCCGGACGGTCAGCGCTTCGGCCCCGCGATGCCTCCCGGTGTGACCACCCAAGCGGTGCTCGGCGTGGGCTTCGACCGCCGGGCCCGCCTGGACAGCCTCCGGCTCGAAGGCGAAGTACGCACCCCCCGGACCCGGCTGCCGCTCGGCGGGCTCAATCAGTACGCCCTTCCCGTGGGTTCCGTCGGCGCGTTCACCAGCGACTGGGGCAGCACCTCCCGGGTGCGCTCCACCTGCGGCACCGACACGAATCGTGGCGCCCCGTGCAGCACGGACACCCATGAGGTGGCGGTGCGCGGCGGCCGAGTCGTGCAGTCGGCGGACACGCCGGGCAGCGGACCCGTCGCCGCCGGCACCACGGTCCTCGTCGGGCGTGAGGCGGGCGCGCAGGCGTTGCGCAAGCTCTCGATCGGCGACCGGGTGCACGAGTGGCACCGCCTGGTGGCGGCCCGGTCGCACGTCCCGTTCCGTTTCGCGCTCGGCGGCTTTCCGGTCCTGCGCGGCGGCGCCCCGCTGCCCGGCCTCGACTCCGTCACCTCGGCCGTGCGGACGGCTGCCGGAATCTCCGCCGACGGCAGGCGCCTCCTGCTCCTCTCCCTCGACGGCTCCCCCGAGTTCCGTACGGGGCTGACCATCGCCGAAGTGGCCCGGACACTCAAGGGGCTGGGCGCGCAGGAGGGCTTCAGCCTGGACGGCGGCGGTTCCTCCACCCTGGTCTCGTCCGCCACCCTGGTCGCGAGGGCCCCGGGCGCGGAGGCCGTCACCGTACGCAATCACCCGAGCGGCGGCGCCGAACGCCCGGTGGCGAACGGCATCGGCGTGTTCTCGCGGGGCTAGCCGGTGACGGGGCGCGAACTCAGGTCGGGGATCTCGACAGCTCTCCACGGCTACTTCGCGCGCCGGGCACCCGCTGCCGCCGACGATCTGCTCGCCGAGCTCTGGCTCCAGGCGTACGCGGCCAGGCGTGGCTTCGACGCGATCCGCGGACCCGCCAGGGCCTGGTTGTTCGGCGTGGCCCGCAACGTGTTGTCGGCGCACTGGCGGCGGATCGAGCGGCAGCGCCCAGGACCGCCGGGCGACGGCCGTGACGATCCGTGGGAGGCGGTGGACGCGCGGCTCGACGCGGCGGCGGTGACTGCGCACCTTCGCGAGCTGCTTGCCTCAATCCCTGCGGAGGAACGGGAGTTGCCGCTTCTGGAGACGAACCACAAGAGTCGCGGCGAGAACGCCGCCACGGACCGCTGCACCTGGCTGGACGTGGGCCCGGCCGACCGCGTCGGCTGAGCCCTGGCCCATCGTGCGAGTGCGGGCGTGGCACCTTCACTCGGTGTCCCGGACCGCCACCAGACCGTTGAACACGCCCACGTACGCCGTGCCGTCCGGCCCCAGGGTGACCGGCGCCCAGTTGTTGTCGTACGCGATGCCCGTGCCTGCGAGACGCTTCCACTTGGTCCCGCCGGTGCGGAAGTCGACGGCCGTCAGGTACCAGGCATCGATGCCGAGGCTGTTGGGCTCCTTCGTGTAGAAGTACAGCAGTCCGGAGGCGGTCGACAGTTTGGGCACGTTCGAGGGGGCGCGGACGTCGCTCTCCCACACGGTGTCGCAGCCGCTGCCGTCCTCGCGTACGTCGATCCTGCTGACGCCGCCGACGACGCTGCGGCCGAAGGTGAGCGAGGTGATGTTCTCGTAGCCGTAGTTGTTCTCGACGACGAGGCTGTTGCCCCAGGTGATCAGTGAGTTGTCGGTGGTGGACGCGCCGGAGCCGAAGACGGGGACCTTGCACACCAGGCGCTTGTCGTCGGCGACGTCGGCGCCCCTGCGGTAGACGAGGACGTTCATGCGGTCGTCGGCGTTGTCGGTGATCGCCACGTAGTCGGCGTCGCCCTTGCCGAAGAGGTCGGGCGTGGTGCCCGAACCCTGGTTCACCGAGCCGGGCTTGGTGCCTGTCCCCCGTTCGTAGGTCTGGCGCCAGTCGGCCTTCGGGGTGCCGTCCGGCCCGGCCCGGAAACTGTAGAGCGCGTGGTCGGAGACGATCGACACGCCGTCCCGCGCGACGGAGAACGAGTTCTGGATCTCCTCGCCGTCGAGCCGGATGGAGTGGATGTCACCGGACCCGGGGTCCACCGTGCCGACGCGCCCCTGCCGGGTCACCCACCAGATACGGCCTTCCCAGTCGGGCATGACCGAGGTGACCGGGTCGCATTCGCCACTCGGGTAGAGATTTGACCAGGTGACGCAGTCGTGCGGGACCTGTGCCGTCAGATCCCAGTCCTTGTCGACGACGAAGCGCCAACTGCCGTCCGCCGCCTGCTCGTGCGCGAGCCGGACGATGTGCTGCCGGGAGTCGGCCAGGACGAGCCGGTCCTCGTTGTCGAGATACGAGTAGGCACCGCCCGAGGTGTCCTTGAAGATCTTCGAGAAGTCGAGGCGCGTGATGGCCTCGACGGTGGAGGGGCGCTGCGGCAGCTTGTACTCGGCGAGCGTCGTCATCGTGTCCGGGTCGAGCAGCTTGACCAGGAAGCCGGTGAACGTGCCGCAGACAGTGACGATGCGGCCGTCCTTGTCGAAGGTGACGGTGGCGCACTCACCGCCGAGCGCCGCCATCTTCTCGCTGCTGACCTGCGGCTTCTTCCCCAGGGGGCCGTTCCAGGGATACGTTCCGCTGCCCGCCGCGTCCGCGTGCATCCCGCTGCGGCCGTTGGCTGCCAGGTACGGGTGCTGGGGCGGTTGTTCGCCGGGCAGGGGGCGGGCGTCCGCGGGCCCGCCGGTGTACTGGTCGACGAGCCTGTGCCCCGGCGCCTTCGGTATGTCGTCCGCCTGGGCCGGAGACGCGAAGGACACGCCGAAGACCGTGAGCGCGGTCAGGACGAGGGCACTGTTGAGGGTTCTGCGACGCGGCATGCGCCGAAGCTAGGGCCAGCTCCCTGAAGTGTCCATGGAAAGATGACAGTTGTTCATGAACACGCAATGATCATGACTGAACGATCACGGTTGCAGGCCGCTGACGATGTCCGCGGCGGCCGTGACCCCGTTGTGAATGGTCGGCGCCATGCTCGAACTCGCCAGATAGAAGCCGAGCAGCGCACAGACCAGGGCGTGCGAGAACTTCAGTGCGCCGTTGCGCAGAAAAACCACCGCCAGGATCACCAGCAGCAGCACCACAGAGACCGAAATGGCCATCGGGACAACCTCCTCCGCCACGTCGGCACCGCGGCTCTGGGCCGAGTGTGGCGCAGCGGAGGGACCGTCCGGGCGACCGGCATGTCCTCCGAACGGGTGTTATGTGCCGGGGCGTTGCTTCAGCCGAGCCGCATCCGAACCGTATCCGGGCCGGGAACTACTGTCCGTGGGCTCCGAGGAAGGCCTCGAGCCCCGCGAGGTCGTCCGTGTTCAGGTGGTCGACACCGGCGGCGAGGAGCTCGCCCCACACCGCGTCGCGTGCCGGTCCCGCCAGATCCGGTGTCGCCCAGAAGCGGACGCGCTGCCCGCGCTTGTGGGCGGCCGAGACGATGCCGCGCAGCTTGTCGCGTTCGGCGGCGGAAATCTCGCCGACTCCCTGCCAGCCGAAGTTGAGCGTCCAGTTGTCGCTGATCAGCGGGATGAGTGAGGCAGGCGCCGCGCTGCCCAGGTCGGCGAGGCGGCCGTCGTAGAAGGCGCGGCGCACACGCTGGGCCTCCATCGGCGCGCGGGCGGCACGGTCACCTGATATCACCGCCGTCACGGGGCCGCGGCGCACCTTGCCGTAGGAGTACGTGGTGAACAGGTGCCGGTAGCGGCTCAGGTGACGGTCGAGTTCGAGGTACGTCGCCGCGCCCTCGGTCTTGATGTCGATCAGGAGTTGAAAGGGGGTGCGGTGATAACCCCGGTACACGGACCCGCGGTTGGCGCGCACCCGGGTGGACAGGGGGTCCAGGTAGAGCGATTCGAGGGTGCGGGTGGGGTCGAGGTCGATCGGGTCGTGTGCGACCAGGAGTTGGCCGTCGACGAGGTAGATGTCGGCCTCGACGCTGCCGAAGCGGTGGCCGAGCGCGTCGAACAGGGGCCGGGGGTGGTCGTAGTCGTTGTGCGCGTGGGCCCGGATGAGGGGGCGGGGGCCGTGTCCGCGCTCGCTCGCCTGGGCGTACGCGGGGACGGCGGCGGTGCCGGCGAGCGCGGCACCGATGGTGAGGGCTCTACGACGGGTGACAAGTGCCATGGAGACTCCCGGAAGGGGCGGGGGGACGACGGGGGGCCTCAGTGAGTATGAGGCCATGCCCGCGTCAAGAAACCCCTTGCAGAACGGAGTTGGCGCTTTCGACGCTCCGCGTTAACTCCGGGAGACGCGCGCCGCCTCACGCCCGTTCGCCAGCTCCTGTGGCCACGTTCTCATCGGTGACGAGATCGCCCCAGTGGACGGTCCGTTCGCACCAACGCTCCAGGAGCACCCGGTCGTGCCCGACAGCGAGCAGCCCTGCGCCGCTCCCTCGCCGGTACTCCTCCACGGCGTGCACGAGTGCCGCCGTCGTAGAGGCGTCCAGCATCGCCGTCATCTCGTCGCAGATCAGCCAGCGCGGGCGGAGCACCAGGGCGCGGGCCAGGCAGGCGCGCTGCAACTGGCCGTCGCTCACCTCGTGCGGCCTGCGGCTCAGGAGGTCGTCGCCGAGTCCGACCGTGGCCGTCAACTCCCGTACCCGGTCGACGGCTTCGCTCCCGCGCCCGGTCGCGCGGAGCGGCTCGGCGATCAGGTTCGAGAGGGTCAGGCGCGGGTCGGCGGACAGCCGGGGCTGCTGGAAGACGACGCCGAAGGCGGTGCGCTGGGCGCGGGGAGCACGGTGCCGCCAGCCGCGCGCGGGCTCGCCGTCGATGACGACACGGCCCGCGTCGGGCTTGTGGAGCAGGGCGGCGACCCGGGCCAGGGTCGACTTGCCGCAGCCGCTGGGGCCGAGGAGGCCGACGGAGTCGCCGGGCGCGAGGGTGAGGTCAACGCCGCGCACGACGGGGGCGCGGCGGTCGTATCCGGCGGTGATGGAACGGAGTTCAAGCACGGGGCGCCTCCAGCACGGCCGCCGGATCGGGGTGGTGGCAGGCGACGCCGCTCTTGGGCCGCGGCACGGCTTCGCAGGCCTCGTCCGCCCTGGGGCAGCGCGCCGCGAACGCACACCCCGAGGGCAGCGCGGAGAGTTCGGGCGGCATGCCGGGGATTGGCGTGAACTCCCGCTCCGGGAGGGCGTTCAGGAGGCCGCGCGCGTAGGGGTGCCGGGGCCCGGGGGTACCGAAGAAGTCCTCGGCTTCGGCGATCTCGACGATGCGTCCCGCGTACATCACGGCGACGCGGTCCGCGATGCGTTCGGCGGCGGCCAGATCGTGGGTGATCAGGAGCAGCGCGCGGTCGTCGCCCACGTGCCGTCGCAGCTCGTCCACCGTGCGGTCGACGAGGTCGCGGTCGAGGCCCGTCGTCGGCTCGTCGGCGAGCAGCAGCGGCGCGTCACCGATGAGCGCGAGCGCGGTGGCGGCGCGCTGGGCGAGGCCGCCGGAGAGCTCGTGCGGGTAGCGGTCCAGGTGTCCGGCGGGGAATGCGGCACGCTCGGCGGCGGCCTCGGCGGCACTGCGCAGCTGCGGGCGGCGTACATCCGTCAGCTCCCGCAGGGTCTCCTCCAGCTGGGCGCGGACCGTCCGCACCGGCGTCAGGTGCGCGGCCGGGCTCTGCGGTACGAGACCGACGCGGCGCCCCCGGACCGTGCGGGCCAGGGTGCGTTCGTCGGCGGTCGGCAGGTCCACGTCGCCGATGAGCGCGGACCCGGCCGTCTCCGCGTTCCGCGGAAGGAGTCCGAGCAGCGCGGACGCCAGCACGGACTTTCCGCAGCCGCTCTCGCCGACGAGGGCCAGGCACTCCCCCGCCGCCAGGTCGAAGTGGGCGTCGGTGACGGCGGAGACGAAGGTGGCGCCACGCATGCGGAACCGTACGGAGAGACCTCGTACGGAGAGCACCGGGGACGAAGGAGATGAGTGCGAGAGGGACGGGTTCGAGACGGGCTCGGTCACAGCATCAGCTCCGATCGGCGCCGGGGATTGATCCGTTCCCGCCAGGCGCCCGCGAGGCCCGCGATCGCCAGGGTGGGCACGATGATGAACAGGCCGGGGAAGAGCGTCGGCCACCAGTCCCCCGCGAGGAGCGAGCCGCGCGCGCTCTGCACGAGGGTGCCCAGGCTCGCCTGGTGGGTGGGGAGTCCAAGGCCCAGGAAGGACAGCGCGGACTCGTGCCAGATGGCGTGCGGCACCATCAGGACGGCGGCGAGTCCGGCCTGCGGAAGGACGCCGGGCAGCAGATGGCGCAGGGTGACGCGCACGCGGGAAGCGCCGCCGGAGATGGCCGCGTCGACGTACGGACGCGAGCGCAGCGACAGGACCTCGGCGCGCACGATGCGGGCCGTGGACAGCCAGTGCGTGAGCGCGACGGATACGACCACCGGCCACACGCCGGGGCGGAACATCGCCACGATGAAGATGCCGAGCAGCAGGTGGGGTACGGACGAGAAGACGTCCACGAGCCGCATCACGACCCGGTCCACCCAGCCGCCCGACGCGGCGGCGAGCGCGCCCACGGCCGTACCGATGACGGTCGCCACGACCGCCGCCACCACGCCCACGAGCAGCGAGACCCGCAGCCCGTACACACAGCGCAGGAGCAGGTCGCGCCCTACGTCATCGGTGCCGAAGGGGTGCGACCAGGAGGGTGGTCGAAGCTTGGCCGCGAGGTTCACGGCCTGTTCGTCGAGGTTCACCAGCGGGGGTACGAGGAGCACGGCGAGCACGATGGCCGCGACGATCACCGCGGATGAACGCACCCGCCACGCGCGCGTGGAGCGAGTTTTGGAGGCGCCGCCCGAGGAGGCGCGCCACGTCGTCGTCTCAGCCATCGAATCCCACCCTCGGGTCGGCGAGTCCGTACAGCAGGTCGGCGAGGAGGTTGCCCAGGAGCACCGCCACCGTGGCGAGGACCGTGAGCGCGGCGAGCAGCGGGAAGTCCACGGCGGTCGCCGCCGACACGGTGGCCGCCGCGATGCCGGGCCAGCTGAAGACGGTCTCCACCAGGAGCGCCCCGGTGATCAGTTCGGGCACGCGTGAGCCGATCAGGGTGAGTACCGGCAGCATCCCCGAGCGCAGTGCGTGTCCCAGGAGCACGGTCCGCTCGACGAGCCCGCGCGCGCGGGCGCCACGTACGGGGTCGTCACCGAGTGCGTCGCCGACCCCTTGGCGTACGTAGAGCACGAACCACGGAAGCTGCGAGATCGCGAGGACGCCGGCGGGCAGCACGAGATGACTCGCGACCTGTCCGGCCGTGACGGCCGAGCTCGCGGTGTCCGTGAGCCCGCCCGATGGCAGCACCCCCAGCTTCAGGGCGAAGAGCCAGACGGCGAGGAGGCCGATCCAGAACGGCGGCGCCGCTTCGAGTGTGTACGCGAGCGAGGCCACGGCGCGGTCGAGCCAGCCGCCGGGGCGGCGCGCGGCGAGGACGCCGAGCGTGGTGCCGACGAGGATGGCGAGCAGGAACGCGGTGGCGGCGAGCAGTACGGACCAGCCGATGCGTTCACCGATGACGTCGGAGACGGGCTGGCGCAGGGTGCTGGAGTCCCCTAGGTCGCCGCTCACGGCCGACGTCAGCCAGTGCCACCAGCGCTGCACGAGCGGCTGGTCGACGCCGAGGTTGGCGCGCAGCTGGTCGAGGTTCTCCTGCGACGCGGTGAGTCCGGCGGTGCCCGCGTATGCCTTGACGGGGTCGAAGGGGGACGCGGCGGCGATCGCGAAGACGCCGAAGGTCACGGCGAGCAGGACAGGGACGGCGAACAGGGCCCGCCGTCCCGTCATGCGCGCCATCGGCCCCCAGGGGAGCTTGTGGAGCGCGGATCTCACTGCTCGGGCTGCCAGTCCTCGACGTTCCACCACGGCCCGGACGCGAGGCCGTGGTCGTGCGGCTCGGTCTGGGTGGTCAGGTCGCCGAAGCGCTTGTCGACGACGTAGAGGTGGTCGATGTGGGTGAGGAAGGTGTAGCCCGGGTTCTTCACGAGCTCACGCTGGACGGTGTCGTACGCGGCCTGCCGCTCGGCGTGCTCACCGCTCTCGCGGGCCTTGTCGAGCGCCTTGTCCACCTTGGGGTTGTCGTAGTGGGCCATGTTGTTGAAGCCGTCACCGGCGAGCGAGGACTTCAGGAGCGTGTACTGGTCGAAGTCCGGGTCGGCCGGGGAGCCGCCGCCCGCGAGGACCGCGTCCTTGGGCATGCGCGGCTGGATGACCTCCCACGTACCGGCCTGCACCGCTACCTTGATGCCGAGCTTCTTGGCGTCGGAGGCGTAGGCGAGCGCGTGGTCCTGGCGGAGCTTGTCGCCGGAGAGGTACCAGAGCGGGAACGCGGCCTGGACGCCGTCCTTCTCGCGGACGCCGCTCTTGCCCGGCTTCCAGCCCGCCTTGTCGAGGATCCTCTTCGCCGCGGCGAGGTCGTGCCTCCGCTCGGTGCCCTTGGTGAACCAGGGGCTGTCGGTCGGGACCGGGCCATAGGCCTCCTTGCCCGCGCCGTCCAGGATCGAGTCGACCATCGCCTTGCGGTCGACGCCGGTGTCGAGCGCGCGCCGGATGTCGGCGTCGCCCGCGACCTTGTTGCCGGTGGGCAGGGTCACCACGCGGTAGTCGAAGGTCTTGGCGGCGTACGAGGCCTTATTGCCGTCGTTGCCGTCGTTCTTGTACTTCTTCGCGAGGTTGGGCGGCAGGATCGCGCCGTCGAGCTCACCGGCGTCGAGCCGGGTGGCCCGGATGTCGTCGTCCTTGATGATCGCCATGGTGAAGTTCTTGACCTTCGGGGCCCCGCCCCAGTAGCCGGGGTTGGCCTTGAAGGTGAGCTTCTCGCCCTTGGACCACTTCACGAGCTCGTACGGGCCCGTGCCGACCGGCTTGGTGGTGAACTCACCAGTGTTCACATCCTGCTTGCCCGCTATGTGCTCGGGCGCGATCGGCAGGACGGTGCGCTCGGCGAACGGCGCGTAGGGGTACTTGAGGTGGAAGACGACGGTGTCGTCACCCTTCGCCTCGACCTGTCTGACGGCGTCGAGCTCGGTCTTGGCGGCGTTGTTGGTCTTCTTGTCGAGGATCGTCTCGTAGGTGAAGACGACGTCCTTGGCCGTGAAGGGCTTCCCGTCGCTGAACTTGACGCCTTCGCGCAGCTTGAAGGTGTAGGTCTTGCCGTCGTCACCGACCTTGGGGAGCGCGGCGGCGAGCGCGGGCTTGAGCTTCATGTCGGCGTCGTGTGTGAGCAGACCGTCGAAGATCTTGGAGTTGCCGTCCTTGCCGTAACCGAGGAGCGGGCTCAGGGTGTCCGGTTCGTACGCGATGCCGACGACCGCTGAGTCCTTGGCCCCGCCCGCGCCCTTGCCGTCGCCCGGCGCCGAACAGGCCGTAGCGGCGACCGCCAGTGAGGCGGCCGCCGCTACCGCGCCCGTACCCCGTATCGATCGGGCCCTCATGCTCCACACTCCTACTGAAGATCAAACGTTATTGCGAACGAGTCGCAATTATGCCTGAAGTAATGGGTGGGTAAACCGCGCGGGCCGTACCGAGCGGATCACGGCGACCGCGCAGTCGTCGAGGTCAGGGCGCGGGCAGGTCGACCAGTGCGGCCAGCTCCTCCCGGTGGCGTCCCACCGTGCCGAGCGCGATCGAGTCGGCCTTGGCCCGCTTGAGGTAGAGGTGGACGGGGTGCTCCCAGGTCATGCCGATCCCGCCGTGCAGTTGGAGAGCCTCCTCGGCGATGTGCACCGTGGCGGGCGACGCGTACGCCTGCGCGAGAGCCGCCGCGACATCCGCGTCCTCGCTGCCCGCGGCGAGGGTGTCGGCCGCGTTGCGGGCGGCGGCACGCATGTTGACCACCTCCAGCCAGAGCTGGGCGAGCCGGTGCTTGAGCGCCTGGAAGGAGCCGACGGGCCGGTTGAACTGATGCCGTTCCTTCGTGTGACGGACGGTCTCGGTCAAGCACCAGTCGGCGAGGCCCAGTTGCTCGGACGCCAGGAGCCCGGCCCCCGCCCGCAGTCCGCGCCGTACGGCGGGTCCGGATCGCGCACCGACCACGCGCGCGCGTGCCCCTTCGAAGGTGACCGTGGCGAGCGGCCGCGTGAGGTCGAGCGAGGTCTGCGGCACGATGGTCACACCGTCCAGGCCCGCGTCCACCGCGAAGAGCCCGGCGCTCGTCGGTACGAGGAGCACATCCGCGGCGACCGCGTCGGCGACACCGGTGACGCTGCCGTGCAGCACCTGCCCCTCCGCCCGTACGTCGGGCAGGATGCCGCCCGGAGCGGTGGCCAGTGGCACGGTGAGCACGCCGATCCTGCGTCCCGACGCGAGCGCGCCCAGGAGTTCCCTCGCCGCGTCGCTGTCGCAGGCAAGGAGCGCCTCGGTCGCGATGACGGCACTGGTCAGATAGGGCACGGGTGCGACCGCGCGCCCCAACTCCTCAAGGACGAGGGCGGCTTCACGGTGCGTGGCCCCTTGCCCGCCGAGCTCATCGGGCACAAGAAGACCGGCGAGACCCATGCCGTCCGTGAGCGCCTTCCACAGCTCACGGTCGTGCGGCTCGGCGGACTCGGTGCGGGTGATCACTGCGGCGGCGTCGCAGTGATCGGCGAGCAGACCGCGCACCACCGCGCGCAGCGCCTCTTCGTCCTCGGAGTACAGCAGGTCGCGCTGCGAGCTCTGTGATGTCGGCGTCGGCGGCGTCGGCGGCGTTGTCGGCGTTGTCGGCGTGTTCATCGGGCGAGGTCCTTCCACGCGACGTCCTTGTCGGTACGCGGCTCGGAGGGCAGTCCAAGGACGCGCTCGGCGACGATGTTGAGCAGCACTTCGCTGGTGCCGCCCTCGATGCTGTTGCCCTTGGCCCGCAGATAGCGGTAGCCCGCGTCACGGCCGACGAAGTCGACCTTCGCGGGGCGCCGCATCGTCCAGTCCTCGTACAACAGCCCCTCCGCGCCGAGGAGTTCCACCTCCAGGCCGCTGATCTCCTGGTTCAGGCGCGCGAACCCGAGCTTCATGCCCGAACCCTCGGGACCCGGGTGCCCCGCGACGAGCTGCTGGCGAAGCCGCTCCCCGGTGACCCGGGCGACCTCGGCCTCGACCCACAGCTTGAGGAGCCGTTGGTGCAGGTCGTGCGTGCGCAGCTCGGGGCGCTCCCGCCAAGCGTCGACCACCGGGCCGATCATGCCGCCCTCGCGCGGTATGCGGGAGCCGCCGATGGACACGCGCTCGTTCATGAGGGTGGTCTGCGCGACCTTCCATCCGTCGCCGATCTCGCCGAGGCGGTGCGCGTCAGGGATCCTCACATCGGTGAGGAAGACCTCGTTGAACTCGGCCTCGCCGGTGATCTGACGCAGCGGGCGCACCTCGACGCCGGGGTCGGTCATGTCGCAGACGAAGTAGGTGATGCCTCGGTGCTTGGGGACCTCCGGGTCGGTGCGGGCGATGAGGATGGCCCAGCGGGCGGCGTGCGCGCCGGACGTCCACACCTTCTGCCCGTTGACCACCCAGGCGTCGCCGTCACGAACGGCGCGGGTCCCGAGCGCCGCGAGGTCGGACCCGGCGCCCGGCTCGCTGAAGAGCTGGCACCACACCTCGTCGCCGACCCACAGCGGACGCAGGAAGCCGCGCTTCTGCTCCTCGGTGCCAAAGCGCAGGATGGTCGGTGCCGCCATGCCGAGGCCGATCCCGATGCGGCGCGGGTCGTTGTCGGGCGCGCCCGCGGCCTCCAACTCGGCGTCCACGACGGCCTGCAGGGAGCGTGGGGCCCCGAGCCCGCCGAGCCCTATCGGGTAGTGCACCCATGCGAGTCCGGCGTCGAAGCGGGCTTTGAGGAACACCGCCCGCTCCGTCGTCGCGGGCGGATGCGCGGCGAGGAACTCCTCGGTGCGGCGGCGCAGTTCAGCGGCATCCGGCACGGCATCCGTCATACGTCGCCTCCCTCGGGGAGCACGGCCACCCGTCCCGTGGTGACGCCGTCGGCGACCCGCTGGACAGCGGCGGCAGCGTCGCTCAGCCCCACGCGCTCACTGATGAGCGGTTTGATCGCACCCTTCGCCGCGAGCTGGGTGAGCTCCTCGTGGCAGCGGAGGATCGCCTGCGGATCCTTGGCGTTGTACAGGCCCCAGTGCAGGCCGACGACCGAGTAGTTCTTCACCAGGGCGTGGTTGAGGCCGGGAGTCGGGATGACACCGCTCACGAAGCCGACGACGACGATCCGCCCCTCGAAGGCGACGCACTTGGTCGACTGGAGGTACGCGTCGCCGCCGACGGGGTCGTAGATGACGTCGGCGCCACGGCCGCCGGTGGCTTCCTTGACGGCGCCGATGACATTCTCCGTACGCCGGTCGATGACCACGTCGCAGCCGAGCTCGCGCGCCACCTCGACCTTCGCGGCGCCGCCGACGACACCGATGACCTTGGCGCCCGCCGCCTTGCCGAGCTGGACGGCGGCGGTGCCGACGCCGCCGGCGGCCGCGTGCACCAGAAGGGTCTCGCCCTCCTGGAGGTGCGCGCGGCGGTGCAGGCCGAACCAGCCGGTCTGGTAGCCGATGTGCAGCGCGGCGGCTTCCGCGTCGTCCAGGGAGTCGGGCGCGGGCAGTACGGCCGCCGCGTCCGCGATCGCGTACTCGGCGAAGCCGCCGTACGGAAGAGCGGGGTTGGCGATCACGCGCCGCCCGTCCTCGGTCTCACCGCAGATCTCCACGCCGGGCGTGAACGGCAGCGGCGGCGTGACCTGGTACTGCCCTCGGCAGAGCAGCGCGTCGGGAAAGTTGATGTTGGCGGCGCGGACCTTGAGGAGCAGTTGCCCCTCGCCCGGCACCGGCCGGTCCACCTCTTCGAGGCGCATCACCGCGCCCGGCTCGCCGTTCTGGTGCACTTGCCATGCCTGCATGCGGGGCCTCCACGGGGCTTTCGTAGACCGGGCTCCGTCGCATACTAAGCGGTCGCTTGCGGGCAGGGGAACCGTCTCGTCAGTCCGCTTCGGGCTTGTGCCGCGCGGACCGCTGAGCGGGCCGCGCCCGGACGTGCATCCGCTCCCCCTGCGGCCCGAACAGGCTGAGGAATTCCGCGGGCCCCTCCCCCGTGGACCCGAACCAGTGCGGAAGGCGCGTGTCGAACTCCGCGGCCTCGCCCGCCGTGAGGACCACGTCATGATCGGCGAGCACGAGCCGCAGCCGCCCTGACAGGACGTACAGCCACTCGTACCCCTCGTGCGTCTGCGGGTCGGGCCGGACGGAGCGGGAGGGTTCGACCACCTTGTACGCCTGGAGGCCACCGGGCTGCCGGGTCAGCGGGACCATCGTGCGGCCGTGGCGGACGATCGGCTTGGCCCGCACCCGGGGGTCGCCGACGGGCGGGGCGCCCACGAGCTCGTCCAGGGCGACCTGGTGGGCGCGGGCGATGGGGAGCAGGAGTTCGAGGCTGGGCTTGCGGTGTCCGGACTCCAGACGCGAGAGGGTACTCACGGAGATGCCGGTGGCGGCGGCGAGACCCGCGAGCGTCGCGCCGCGTTCCTTGCGGATGCGGCGCAGGCGGGGGCCCACCTCGGCAAGAACGCCGTTCATGGCCGCGTCGTCTTCGTCGCCTTCCACGCCTTCCACGCCGTCGGCTCCGGTGACGGTCGCGGTCTTGCTGCTTTCGGTCGCCTTCATGACTCCATTGCAGAATCGGCAAAGGCATTTGTCAATCCTTACCCACACCCGGGCGGGTGACGCCGTCCATCAGGAGGTCGAGCAGCCGCTCGGCCTGCTCGCGCTGATGGAGATCCCCGGCCACGAGGGTGACACCCGCAAGGGCCATGAGGATGTCGGGCGACGGCACGTCCGCGCGGATCACCCCCTGAGTGATCCCGGCGAGACGGAACTCCTCGATCGCGCCGGTCAGCTGCTCGCGCGTCTGCGAGCTCAGCCGCTCGTCGTTCCGCAGAAGAGTCTTGAGCGTGTCGGCCATCCCGTGCTTGGCGGCGAGATAGTCGAGCACCTGGGACATCCACGTCCGCAGGGCCCGGTCGGCGGGCAGCTCACCGAGGAGGTCCGACGTCCGGGCGGCGAGCCGAGCCGTCTCGTAGCGGTAGGTGGCGTCGACCAGTTGCTCGCGGGTCGGGAAGCGTCGGTAGAGGGTGGCGATCCCTACGCCCGCGTCCTTCGCGATCTGCTTCAGGGTCGCGGCTCCGCCGTCACGGGCGAAGGCCAGGGCGGCCGCGGCGAGCAGCTTGTCCTCGTTGGCCCGCGCGTCGGCCCGGATCGGTCGGCCTGACGGCTCAGGCATGCGGTTCTCCCTCTCGGCTTGCGGCTTCAGCTGCGGCTTGCGGCTTGCGGCTTGCGGCTTGCGGCTTGCGGCTTGCAATGCGGAGTCGACTCCGTTTAGCGTGAAGAGCAAGCGGAGTCGACTCCGTTTAAGGTGACGGTAGCAGGTTCCGCAGGCCGTCCCCTCGCACCAGCGCGACCACAGAAGGACCGCCCACGTCATGCAGTACCGCACGCTCGGCAGTACAGGAGTCCGCGTCAGCTCGTTGTGTCTGGGCGCGATGATGTTCGGGGAGTGGGGAAACCCGGATCACGACGCCTCGATCGGCATCATCCGCACGGCACTCGACGCGGGCGTCAACATCATCGACACGGCCGACGTCTATTCGGGCGGCGAGTCCGAGACCATCGTCGGGAAGGCGGTCGCCGGACGGCGCGACGATGTCGTCCTGGCGACCAAGGTGTCGAGCCCCATGGGTCCTGGCCTCAACGAGCGCGGAGCTTCACGGCGCTGGATCGTCCGGGCCTGCGAGGAGAGCCTGCGCCGTCTGGGCACCGATCACATCGACCTGTACCAGGTACACCGGCCCGATGACGCGACGGACCTCGACGAGACCTTGGGCGCGCTCTCCGATCTCGTCCGCGCGGGAAAGATCCGCTACGCGGGCTCCTCGACGTTCGCCCCCTCGACGATCGTGCGGGCGCAGTGGACCGCCGAGCGACGGCATCGCGAACGCTTCGTCTGCGAACAGCCGCCCTACTCCCTCCTGGCCCGGGGCATCGAGGGTGACGTACTACCCACCTGCGAGACGTATCGGATGGGGGTACTCACCTGGAGTCCGCTGGCCGGAGGCTGGCTCTCCGGCCGCTGGCACCGCGAGGCGGCCGACCTCGGCAGTCACCGCACACGGACGATGCCCTTCCGCACCACGCTCTCCCATTACGACCTGGCCGTACCGGGCAACCAGGCCAAGCTCGACGCCGCCACCGAACTCGCCGGCATCGCCGACGAAGCGGGCCTGACACTGATCCAGCTGGCGCTGGCCTTCGTCACCACGCACCCCGCGGTCACCGCAGCGATCATCGGCCCCCGCACCGCCGGGCATCTGCACGACCAGCTCAGCGCCGCGGACATCGTCCTGGAGCCCGACGTCCTCGACCGCATCGACCGCGTCGTGGCACCCGGCACCGACCTCAACTCCGAGGACACGGGCTACCACGCGGCCGTCCTGGCCGACCCGAAGCGTCGCCGCCGTACCCCCGAAGGGGCCTGAGGGCATGGCACTTTGAGGCGTTCCGCGATATCGATGCGGCCATGACGGACGATGCGAACGAAGGGACCCCGCCGGGGCTTGCGGCTCCCGCCCCGCCGGGCACGAGCGCCTTGCCGGAGGGGACGTACGACGGGGCGGCCGTCCTCGTGACCGGTGGCGGGACAGGCCTGGGCAGAGCGATCGCCGCGGAGTTCGCGCGACTCGGCGCCGACCTGGTGATCGCCAGCCGCAAGGAGGAGCGGCTGAAGGCGGCGCGGGACGAACTCGGCGCTCTCGGTGGGCGGGTGGCGGCGGTGGCGTGCGACATCCGGGACCCCGAGCGCGTCGCCGAGGTCTTCGACGCGGCGCAGGACGCGTTCGGCCTGCCGGGCGTCCTGGTCAACAACGCGGCGGCGAACTTCCCCGTGCCGGCCGAGGACATGTCCCCGAACGCGTGGCGAGCGGTCGTGGACACCACCCTGACCGGGACGTTCTTCATGACGCGCGAGTTCGCCCGCCGTCATCTCGCGGCGGGCTCACCCGGCTCCGTCATCAACATCGGGGCGTCGTACGCGTGGACGGGCGGCCCCGGCTTCGCACACAGCGCGGCGGCGAAGGCGGGCGTGAAGAGCCTCGTCGAGAGCCTGGCGGTGGAGTGGGGTCCGTACGGGATCCAGGTCAACGGCCTGGTGCCGGGGCTGATGCCGCACGAGGACATGACCGACGACATCCGCGACAATCTGGACCGGGCGGCGCCCGCACAAGCTTCGCAGGCAGGGCAGTTGGGCGCTCGCCAGCCCGCCCTCCGCGTCGGCGCCCCGCGCGAACTGGGCTGGGCCGCGACCTTCCTCGCCTCGCCCTACGCCCGCTTCATCACCGGGCACACGTTGGTGGTCGACGGCGCGAACTGGCAGCGGCGGGGTCTGGTGAGCCCGGAAGTGGTGACGGTGCGCGAACAGATGGGGCGAGGTCCCTTCGAGCGATAACCGCGCGCCTCACTCCCCATCCAGCGACAGCCGCGCACCTCACTTCCCCTCGAACGTCGCCGCCCGCCGCTCCCGCTTCGCCGCGTACCCCGCACGCGAGTCCTCCGACGTCAGCGTGATCGCCGCGTTCATCGCGACCCGGTCGAGGGCGGCGTCCATCCCCGCGTCCGCGTACGCGTCGATGGCCCGCTTGATGCCCTGGACGGCCAGCGGACCGTTCGCCGCGATCTCCTCGGCGACTTCACGGGCCGTCCCGCCCACCTCAGCGAGCCGGGTGACGAGTTGGACAAGACGCAGCCGCTCGGCCGTGGCCGCGTCGATGCGGCGTCCGGTGAGCGAGAGCAGCTTGGCCCAGCCCGCGCCCGCGTCGCGCGCGATGCGCAGATCGCCGCCCGCGTCCACCGCGAGGCCGATCTGCGCCTCGGGCAGCGCGAACACCGCGTCGTCGGACGCGATCCGCACATCCGCCATCAGCGCCAGCTCGAAGCCGAAGCCCAGGCAGTATCCCTGCACGGCGGCGACGATGGGCTGCGGCAGACCCGCGAAGGCACGGAAACGTTCGTGGACCCAGCGCAGGCCCTCGTAGTAATTGCGGGTGCGCTCTGATCCCGAACGTCCGCCGATCGCACCGCTGTTGCTCGCGGTGACGTCGATCCCGGCGCAGAACGCCCGCCCCTCGGCCCGCAGGAGCACCACCCTGACCGAGTCGTCGAAGCGGATCCGGTCGGCGAAGATGCCCAGCTGGCGCGTGGACTCCCAACTCCACGCGTTGAGCTTGCGCGGACAGCAGAGGGTGAGGACGCCGATGCCGTCCTCGATGTCGAGGCGCAGCCGTTCCTCACCCTCCGCGATGTGCGTACCGATGGTGTCGATCATCCAGGACCAGCTCCTGCCGACGCTCCTGACGGCCCGTCAATTAGCTGACGGGCCGTCAGCTTAGCGGGAGCCGCTCAGCGGCTGAAGACCTCGAAGGACACCGCGGGCCTCCCGCCGAAGCGCGGAGCCAGCCGCTCCGCGTTGCCGGTGAGGAACTCGCGGCAGTACTTCTCGGGGTCCTCCCGCGTCAACACCTCGATGTACGTGCGGTGTTCGAGGAGCGAGCGCACGGAACGCTCAAGACCGGCCGTCGCGTCCACCGCGTGCGTGGGCGACGAGGAACCGGCGACGGCCACCCATCGCACACCGCCCCAGGGCTCGAGCCCGTCCTCCTCGATCAGCTCGGGAAAGATCCAGCGGTTGCCCGCGTCCCCCACGGCGTCCAAAGTGGCGCGGCCGACGGCGACGTGGTCCGGGGTGTTCCAGGCGACGCCGCCCCAGGTGTCGCGGTGGTTGAGCGTGATCACGAGCTCGGGGCGGTGCCTGCGGACCGCGACGGCGATGTCGCGGCGCAGGGCCGTCCCGTACTCGATCACGCCGTCCTTGTGGTCGAGGAACTCCACGGTCGACACACCGACGACCGCCGCGCTTGCCCGCTGCTCCCTCTCGCGCAGCGGCCCGCAGGTGACGGGGTCCAGGGTGTCGATGCCCGCCTCACCACGACTGGCCAGGAGGTAGGCGACCTCGTGACCGCCGTCCGTCCAACCGGCGACCGCGGCCGAGCAGCCGTACTCCAGGTCGTCGGGGTGGGCCACGACGGCGAGGGCGCGCTGCCAGTCCTCGGGCATGGGTGTGAGCTGGTCGTTCACATGCAACGGCTCTGTCATGCCCGCAGCCTAGCTTCGCGGATCCCCCGGGCGGGGTGACCTCAGGCCTCGCCCCGGGCGAGCGCGAGGAGCCGGTCCAGGACGCGCGGTGAACCCACCCGCAGGCCGTCGTGCTCGTACTCGTCGGTGACCCAGGTCCGCAGGCCGCGGATGGAGCGCGCCGTACGCAGTGAGTGCTCGGTGTCCACATACAGATCGTCGTGGTAGATGGCAGCGGCGGCGGGCACCTCGTTCGCGGCGAGGCGTGCCGTGTCGTACAGAGGCGCCCAATCGGTGCGTGCGGCGAGGAGCTCGGCGGTCTCGCGCAAGGGCCGCAGGGCCGGATCGCAGTCGAACTGCCAGCGCTGGACCGCTTCCCCGGTGAACAGCAGCGGCGCGTCCCCGGCGAGAGTCCTGCCGGGGTCGAACTGCGGGAACTCGCCGCGCAGCCGCTCGGCCGACCAGTCGGTGGGCCGCTCGCCCTGGCCGTAGATCGTCTCGTGCATCAGCGCGAAGAGCGGGCGGCTCGCGAGGGACAGGCTGGCCTGTACGTCTTCCTGGAACGCGTCGGAGAGCGTGTGCCCCGCCGGGGTCCGCACGAAGGCGTCCTCGATGAGGTAGTGCAGGCGGTGGCTGCCGTCCTTCGAGCCGAGCAGCATGCCGAGGGACTGGAACGCCTCGACGGTGAGGCGGTAGCCGCCGTTCAGGACCGGCTCGTGCTCGGCGAGGTGGGCGGCGATGCGGCGGGCGCGCTCCACGTCCTGGGGGTAGCGGGCGTAGTGGGCGGCGGTCTTGCGTTCCATGCGCGGGTAGGCGGCGCGGTAGACGTCGTCCGCGTGGCCGTCGAGCGTGGGCAGGCCGCCGGTGATGATGGCGGTGTGCAGGCCTTCGGGAGCCGCCGACAGGTAGTGGGTCGCGCAGAAGCCGCCGAAGCTCTGGCCGAGGACGGTCCAGGGTGCTCCGCCGGTCAGCTCGCGCCGGATCAGCTCGCAGTCGCGGACGATGGAGTCGGCGCGGAAGTGCGTGAGGTGGTCGGCCTGTTCGCGGGGGCCGCCGCGCAGCGGAAGCGTCTGGCGCGTGGCCGGAGTGGAGCTGCCCGTTCCGCGCTGGTCGAGAAGCAGCACCCTGAAGTCCTGCAGCGCCCGGCCGAGCCACGCCTCCTTGCCCGCGAACCGGTTGGCCCCGCATCCCGGGCCGCCCTGCAGATACACCAGCCACGGCAGGTCCGCGGCGTCCCCGTGCGCGCTCGCCACGGCCTCGCGGGCGAAGACCTCGATCCGCTCCCCCGCCGGGTCGTCGTGGTCGAGGGGAACGGAGAAGCGGTGGTCGGTGAGGACGACGCCGGGCTGACGGTAGGAGGCGGTGGCGGTCAAGAGGGCTCCTGGACGTGGGCGAATACGGAACGGGACACTTCGCCACAGTTCAGCACACCCGCCGTGGGAGCGTTCAGCGGGGCGCAAGGCTGGAGCGCCGCACCACCAGCTCCGGCTGGAGCACCACGCGCCGGTGATCATGTTCTTCGGAGTCGGCGTCCGACTCGGACTCCTCCAGGAGGAGTTCCGCGGCCATCGCGCCCATCTTGATGGCGGGCTGACGCACCGAGGTGAGCGGGACGACGGCCGCGGCGGCGAATTCGATGTCGTCGTAGCCGACGATGGCGATGTCCTCGGGCACGCCGACCCCGGCCGCGTACATCGACTGGAGCACCCCGAGGGCGAGCAGGTCGTTGGCGCAGAAGACGGCGGTCGGCCGCTCGGCGAGCCCCAGGACGCGGGCGCCCGCGTCGCGCCCCGCGGCCACGTCGAGGTGTTCGGTGGGCAGTTCCCGCAGCGCCGACGCCGGCAGACCGGCCTCGGCCAGGGCCTGCAACGCTCCCTGCCTGCGGTCCTTGACCTGGTTGAGTCCGGGCGGGCCACTCACGTACGCGATGCTGCGGTGCCCCGTGTCGAGAAGGTGGCGCACGGCGAGTGCTCCGCCGAGGACGTCGTCCACGGAGACGGAGCACTCGGTGGCGCCTTCGGCGACCCGGTCGACCAGGACGAACGGGATGGCGTGTCTGCGAAAAGCCTCGATGTTGCGCCCCGTCGCGTCGGCCGGGGTCAGCAGGACGCCACGTACCCGCTGTTCCGCGAAGAGCGCCAGATACTCGGCCTCTTCGGAGGGGCTCTGTCCGCTGTTGCACATCATGACGCGGAGCCCGGCGTCGCGCGCGGCCCGCTCGGCACCGCGCGCGACGTCCACGAAGAAGGGGTTGCCCATGTCGAGCACGAGGAGCGCCATGATGCGGCTCTGGCCCGCGCGCAGCTGCCGTGCGGACTCGCTGCGGACGTAGCCGAGCCGTTCGATCACGGACTGCACCCGGTGACGGGTCTCTTCGGAGACCACGTCCGGACGGTTGATCACGTTCGACACCGTGCCCACCGACACACCGGCGTGCTTCGCCACGTCTTTGATGCCGACCATGCGTCCCCTTGTTCCTCTGCTCGTGCGACGCCTTGTGCGGTGCCGCGTGCGATCCCCTCAGAATTTGTACTGGTCGATGTTCTTCTTGTCGAAAACGGTCGGTTCGCCGAGATCGACGACTCCCTTGTCACCGATGGTGAAGGTGCCGAGGTCGCCCGCCTCGAACTTCTCGCCCTTCTTGCCCGTGATCTGGCCGGACTTCAGAGCCACGGCGGCGTGGGCGGCGAGCGCGCCGAGCTTGGCCGGGTCCCACAGTTCGAAGCCCTCGACGGTGCCGTTCTTCACGTACTGGCGCATGTCGTTGGGCGTGCCGAGGCCGGTGAGCTTCACCTTGCCCTTGTACTTGGATCCCGAGAGGTACTGGGCGGCCGCCTTGATGCCGACCGTCGTCGGCGAGATGATCCCGGCCAGCTTCGGGTGCTCCTGCAACAGTCCCTGGGTCTGCTGGAAGGACTGCTGGGCGTCGTCGTTGCCGTAGGCCGTCTTGACCAGCTTCATGTCCTTGTACTTGGGCTTCTTCAGCTCCTTCTTCATGTAGCCGATCCAGGTGTTCTGGTTCGTCGCGGTCTGGGCGGCGGAGAGGATCGCGATGTCGCCCTTGTAGCCGAGCTGCTTGCCGAGGAGCTCCACCTGGGTGCGGCCGAGCGCCTCCGCGCTGGACTGCGAGACGAAGACGTCACGGCATCCGGGGTTGGTGTCGGAGTCGTACGTGACGATCTTGATGTCGTTCTTCATGGCCTGCTTGAGGGCGGTGCACAGGGCGCCGGGGTCCTGCGCGGAGACGGCCATGGCGTCGACCTGCTGCTGGGTGAGCGTGTTGACGTAGCTGACCTGCCCGCTGGTGTCGGTGGCGCTGTTGGGCCCTGTCTCCTTGTACGAGGAACCGAGCTCCTTGAGCGCCTTCTCGCCGCCCTTGTCGGCGACGGTGAAGTACGGGTTGTTGACCTGCTTGGGCAGGAAGGCGACGGTGAGGCCCTTCTTGGTGGCCGCGTCCGGGTCGGCCTTGGCGTTCGAGGCCTTGCCCGCGTCGTCGTTCTTCGAGGACTCCTTGGTGGTGCCTGAGCAGGCGGTGGCGGTGAGGGCGAGCGAGGTGACGGCGGCCAGGGTCACACAGGCGCGGGTGAGGGCGGAGCGGCGGACAGATCGGCGAGGAGAGAGCATCGGTGGTCCCTTTCGGACTTATCGACTTGTCGGCGGTACGAGGGGTCAGCGGGCGGGCGCGGCGGCGCGGCGGCCCGCTCTGGCGACGGCGATCTGACGGGCCACGCGCGGCCCGAGCACGGAGACCACGAGCAGCACGCCGGTGACGACGATCTGCGACTGTGCGGAGACGTTGAGCAGGCTCATCGCGTTCTGAAGGCCGCCGAGCAGGAAGACTCCGGCGATCGCGCCGCCGAGGGTCCCCTTGCCGCCGTCGAAGTCGATGCCGCCGAGCAGTACGGCGGCGACGACGGACAGTTCGAGCCCGGTGGCGTTGTCGTAGCGGGCGCTCGCGTAGTGCAGGGCCCAGAAGATTCCCGTGAGCGAGGCCATGAGCCCGGTGAGGACGAACAGCCAGAGCTTGTGCCGCTTGACCCGGACGCCGGCGAACCGCGCCGCCTCCTCGTTGGCGCCGATCGCGAAGAGCGAGCGGCCGAAGGGCGTGGCGTGCAGGACGACGACGGCGATCGCGAGCAGCGCGAGGAAGGGCAGGAAAGCGTACGGCAGGAATGTGCCGCCGACTTGTCCGGCCGCGAAGTCCAGGTACCGCGAGGGAAAGTCGGTGACGGCGTCGGAGCCGAGGACGATCTGCGCGATGCCCCGGTAGGCGGCCATGGTGCCGATGGTCACGGCGAGCGAGGGCAGCCCCAGGCGGGTCACCAGGAGGCCGTTGACGAGGCCGCAGACGACTCCGAGGAGGAGCACGAGCGGAATGATCGTCTCGATGGCCATGCCCGCGTTCCAGAGAGCGCCCATCACCGCTCCGGAGAGCCCCGCCGTCGAGGCCACCGACAGATCGATCTCTCCGGAGACGACGAGGAGCGTCATCGGTAGGGCGATGAGGGCGATGGGCAACGTGTTTCCGATGAGGAACGACAGGTTGAGGGCGTTCCCGAATCCGTCCACAAAGGAGAACGACATCAGGAGGAGGACGACAAGGAGAGCGCCGACAACGGTGTCCCAGCGGATGGCGTGCGTCAGCGTGAACCGGTTCGTGAGCCGGTTGGAGTCAGCCATGGCGGGCGTTCCTCTTCTTCAGGGCCTTGGCGACGCGCAGGGCGACGACCCGGTCGACGGCGATGGCCAGGACGAGCAGTACGCCGTTGATGGCGAGCACCCATACAGAGCTGACGCCGAGCGCGGGAAGCACGCTGTTGATGGACGTGAGCAGCAAGGCGCCGAGTGCCGCACCGTAGACGCTGCCGGAGCCGCCGGTGAACACGACGCCACCGACCACTACGGCGCTGACGACGGTGAGTTCATAGCCGTTGCCTGTGGCGGAGTCGACGTTGCCGAAGCGGGCCAGGTAGAGCGCGCCGGCCAGTCCGGCGAGCGCTCCGCACGCGGTGTAGGCGGCGAGGATGCGCTTGCGTACCGGGATGCCCGCGAGCCGCGCGGCCTCGGGGTTGGATCCGAGTGCGTAGAGCTCGCGTCCGCCGCCGAAGTGCCGCAGGTAGTACGCGACCGCGACCAGGACGGCGAGCGCGATCAGCGCCAGATACGGCACGGCCGAGATCCCGCCCGAGCCGAAGTCGACGAAGCCGTCCGGCAGGTCGGACGCAGTGATCTGCCGGGAGCCCACCCAGATCGAGTCGATGCCCCGGATGATGTAGAGGGTGCCGAGTGTCACGACGAGCGCGGGCACCTGGCCGAGGCTGACGAGTGCTCCGTTGAGCAGGCCGCAGCCGACGCCGAGCGCCACGGCGAGGAGGATCGCGAGTGTCGGGTCGCCGCCGCCCTGGAGGTAGTTGCCCGCGGCGAAGGCGCTGATCCCGAGTGTGGAGCCGACCGACAGGTCGACGTTGCGGGTGATGACGACCAGGGCCTGTCCCGTCGCGACGAGGACGAGGATGGTCGCGTTCAGAAGCAGGTCCTTGATGCCCTGCTCGGACAGGAACTCGCTGTTGCCCGCCTGGGTGATGCCGATCATCACCAGGAAGACAAGCAGGATGGCCAGTTCGCGCATCTTGAAGACGCGGTCGACCAGGCGCGTACCCGCGGCCTTCTCCGGGTCGACGGCGGGTGCGGGGCTCCGCGTGGTCACGCTCATGCCGTCCTTCCTGTGGCGGCCGCCATCACGGTCTCCTCGGTCGCCCGCGCGCGCGGGATCTCGGCGGTGAGCCGTCCTTCGTGCATGACGAGGACCCGGTCGGCCATGCCGAGGATCTCGGGCAGATCGGAGGAGATCATCAGGACCGCGACCCCCTCGGCGGCGAGTTCGGAGAGCAAGCGGTGCACTTCGGCCTTGGTGCCGACGTCGATGCCGCGGGTGGGTTCGTCCACGATCAGCACCTGGGGCCTGGTGGCCAGCCACTTGGCGAGGACGACCTTCTGCTGGTTGCCGCCCGACAGGGTGCCGACGGCGTCGGCGATCCGCGCGTACTTCACCTGGAGCCGCACCGCCCAGTCGAGCGAGCGGCTGCGTTCGGCGCCGCGGTCCATGAGGCCGGCCCGCACGGTCGTACGCAGCCCGGTGAGCCCGATGTTGCGCTCGATGGACATGTCCATCACCAGGCCCTGCGCGCGACGGTCCTCGGGGACGAGCGCGAGCCCGGCGGCCATGGCGGTGCTGGGGGCGCCGTTGATCAGCGTCTTCCCCTGCACCTCGACCGTTCCGGCATCCCACCGGTCGACGCCGAACACGGCCCGCGCGACCTCACTGCGACCGGCGCCGACGAGTCCCGCGAGCCCGACGATCTCGCCGCGCCGCACGTCGAACGACACGTCGGTGAAGACGCCCTCACGGGTCAGCCTGCGGACGCTGAGCGCGACTTCGCCGACCTGTGTGTCCTGCTTCGGGTAGAGCTCGTCGAGATCGCGGCCCACCATGCGGCGCACGAGATCGTCCTCGGCCAGGCCGTCCAGCGGCTCGCTCGCGATCAGGCCACCGTCCCGGAGCGTGGTGACGCGCTGGCACAGCTCGAAGATCTCCTCGAGACGGTGCGAGATGAAGAGCACCGCGGCGCCCTGTTCGCGCAGGGTGCGCACGACGCCGAAGAGGCGGGCCACTTCGCTGCCGGTGAGCGCCGCGGTCGGTTCGTCCATGATCAGGACCCGGGCGTCGAAGGAGAGCGCCTTGGCGATCTCGACGATCTGCTGGTCAGCGATGGAGAGCCCGCGAGCGGGCTGTTCGGGGTCGAGGTCCACGGCAAGGCGCTTGAAGAGCGCGTCGGCCGCCGCGTGTACGGCCTTGTGGTCGACGCGGCCGAAGGAACGGCGAGGCTGACGCCCCATGAAGATGTTCTCCGCGACGGAGAGGTCGGGGAAGAGCGTCGGCTCCTGGTAGATGACGGCGACGCCCGCGTCCCTGGCGTCACCGGGGCCGTGGAAGACGACCGGGGACCCCTCGAGCGACAGCTCCCCCGTGTCCGGCCGGTGGACCCCGGCGAGGGTCTTGATGAGGGTGGATTTCCCTGCGCCGTTCTCGCCCGCGAGGGCGTGCGCCTCACCGGCGTACAGCTCCAGGGAGACATCGTGCAGGGCGCGCACGGCCCCGAAGGACTTGCTCAGGCCCTGCACGGCAAGGACGGGGGGCTCTCTCATAGGTAGCACCGATCGGTCACGAAGGGCATGCGGCTCTGGCATGGGGAATCAGGTGTCGTGCGTACGGCATCCGACGCGCTGGGCGTCGGGTGTCGGACGTCATGGGGAGTCACTCGCCGGACACTTGGCGTGAAAGGTTTCAATCAATTTTCAGGGAAGCTAAACCCGCACCAACTCCGGCGTCAATGGTCGTGACTTGAAAATCCTGCTGTCACTCCATGCACCAAGGGTGAAGCACTCAAGGCCCCTTGACAGGAGTCAGCAGGCTCCCTAGCTTCGCCTCTCGTGAAACGATTCATCGTCGAGTCGTTACGGAGTCGAGTTGTGATCAGCAGAAGACGACTGCTCAGCACCACCGCCACGGCCGCCCTGGGCACGGCCATGGCCGCCGGAGCCGTTTCCCCCGTACAGGCCGCCCGAGCCGTACCCTCCGCCAAAGGACGCGCCCTACGTGTGACCAGACCGACCGTCGAGTACGTGCGAAACCCGCTCGGCCTCGACGTGCCGCGTCCCAGGCTGAGTTGGCCCCTGACGTCCGACAAGGACGGCCAGGAGCAGACGGCCTATCAGGTGCGCGTCGCCACCGCCCCGGGCCGCCTCACCGAGCCCAACGTCTGGGACAGCGGCAAGGTCGCGTCCAGCGACTCCGTCCTGGTCCCATACACGGGCCCCGACCTCAAGTCCCGTACGCGCTACCACTGGTCGGTCCGGGTCTGGGACGCCTCGGGCAAGGCCTCCGCCTGGAGTGAGCCCTCCTGGTGGGAGACCGGGCTCTCCGCGGCGAAGGACTGGTCGGCACAGTGGATCGGCGCACCCGCCTCCCTGGTAGGCGCGCCCGCCCTGGACGACGCCTCGTGGATCTGGTTTCCCGAGGGAGACCCCGCGACCAGCGCCCCTGCGGCCACCCGTTGGTTCCGCGGCCGCGTCGATGTCCCCGAAGGGGTCACTCGCGCGCGGGTGGTCATGACGGCCGACGACGGCTACACCGCGTACGTGAACGGCGCGCAGGTGGCACACACCGAGGCGGACGGCGCCGCCGACAACTGGCGCCGCCCCGTGGTCGTCGACGTGACCGACCGGCTGCGCCCCGGTGCCGCGGTCGTCGCCGTCTCCGCCACCAATGCCACGACCGGGCCAGCCGGTCTGCTCGGCGTGCTCGAACTGACGACCGCCGACGGCGTACGCACCCTCACCACCGACGGCACGTGGAGGACGACCGACAAGGAACCTTCGGGCGACTGGCAGTCGGCGGAGTACGACGACGGTTCCTGGGCCGCGTCGAAGACCCTCGCCCCTTGGGGTTCGGGTCCCTGGGGCAAGGTCGCCCCCAACCACTGCCCCGCCGCCCAGTTGCGCCACGAGTTCCGTCTGCGGGCGGGCAGGAAGGTCGCGCGGGCCCGGCTGTACTCCACGGCCCTGGGCCTCTACGACGCGTGGCTGAACGGCGAGCGTGTCGGCGACGACCGTCTGGCGCCGGGCTGGACCGACTACAACAAGCGGGTCCAGTACCAGACGTACGACGTGACCGAGCAGCTCAAGTCCGGCGCCAACGCGCTCGGCGTGACGGTCGCGGTCGGTTGGTACGCGGGGAACGTCGGCATGTTCGGTCCGCACCAGTACGGCGATCGACCGGCGTTCCTTGGCCAGCTTGAGGTCACGTACACCGACGGCTCGACCGACCGTGTGCTCTCCGGCACCCAATGGCGCGCCACCACCGGTCCGGTGACCGCCGCCGACCTGCTGTCGGGCGAGGACTACGACGCCCGTCTGGAGACCGCGGGCTGGACGCGCGCCGGGTTCGACGACTCGGACTGGATCGCGGCGGACGCCGTCGACAAGGTCAAGGCCGCTGTCGTGGCCCAGATCGACGGGCACGCGCGCGTGGAGAGCGAGATATCCGCCCGGAAGGTGAGTGAGCCCAAGCCCGGCGTGTTCGTCTTCGACCTCGGTCAGAACATGGTCGGAGCGGTCCGCCTGAACGTCTCCGGGAAGGCCGGCACGAAGGTCCGGCTGCGCCACGCGGAGGTCCTCAACCCCGACGGCACGCCCTACACCACCAATCTGCGGACCGCGCGTGCCACGGACACCTACACGCTCAAGGGCGGCGGCAAGGAGACGTACGAGCCGCGGTTCACCTTCCACGGCTTCCGCTACGTCGAGGTGACGGGCTATCCGGGCAAGCCACCGCTGGACGCCGTGGTGGGCCGCGTGATCCACACGTCGGCGCCGTTCACCATGGACTTCAAGACGAACGTTCCCATGCTCAACCAGCTGCACAGCAACATCACATGGGGGCAGCGCGGCAACTTCCTCTCCATCCCCACCGACACCCCCGCACGCGACGAGCGGCTCGGCTGGACCGGCGATATCAACGTCTTCGCGCCGACCGCCGCCTACACGATGGAGTCGGCGCGCTTCCTCACCAAGTGGCTCGACGACCTGCGCGACGGGCAGCCGGACGACGGCGCCTTCCCGGACGTGGCCCCGTTCGTCGGTACGGTGGGCAAGGGCGTGGCCGGCTGGGGCGACGCGGGAGTGACCGTCCCCTGGGCGCTGTACCAGGCCTACGGGGACAAACGCGTCCTGGAGCAGTCCTGGTCGTCGATGCTGAAGTGGCTGGCGTACCTGGAGAAGCACAGCAGCGGATATCTGCGCCCCGCCGAGGGCTACGGGGACTGGCTCAACATCCAGGACGAGACCCCCAAGGACGTCATCGGCACGGCCTACTTCGCGCACAGCGCCGACCTGGTCTCGCGGACCGCCGAGGCGCTCGGCAAGGACCCGGCCCCGTACAAGAAGCTCTTCGGCAGTGTCCGGGACGCCTTCCGTGCGGCGTACGTGACCGGCGGCGGCCGGGTGAAGGGCGACACGCAGACCGCGTACGTCCTGGCCCTGTCCATGGACCTGCTCACGGACGGCGACCGCGCACCGGCGGCCGCCCGCCTGGTGGAGCTCATCAAGTCCAAGGAATGGCACCTGTCGACGGGCTTCCTGGGCACCCCGCGCCTGCTGCCCGTCCTCACCGCCACCGGCCACACGGACGTGGCCTATCGCCTCCTCGTCCAGAAGTCCTTCCCCAGCTGGGGTTACCAGATCGACAAGGGCGCCACGACGATGTGGGAGCGCTGGGACTCCATCAAGCCTGACGGCAGCTTCCAGGACGCCGGCATGAACTCCTTCAACCACTACGCGTACGGCTCGGTGGGCGAGTGGATGTACGCGAACATCGCGGGCATCGCACCGGCCGACCCTGGCTTCCGCAAGATCCTCGTCCGCCCGCGCCCCGGCGGCGGCGTGACCGAGGCGACGAGCAGCTTCGACGCGCTCTACGGCCCCGTCACCACCCACTGGAAGACGGACTCCGACGGATTCCGTCTCACTCTCACCCTGCCCGCCAACACCACCGCGGAGGTGTGGATCCCCGCCGACGAACGCACGCAAGTGGAGCACGACGCGGCGGAGTTCCTGCGCATGGAGGACGGCTGCGCCGTATTCGCCGCCGCCTCCGGCACCCACCGCTTCTCCAACTGACCCACCTCGACCGCTCTTTCGGAAGGCTGCGCGATGACCGCCGGAACCAGCAAGGACGCCGTGAAAGCGGCACTCACCACCCAGGCCCTGGAGACCCCGTCCTGGGCGTACGGCAACTCCGGTACGCGCTTCAAGGTCTTCGCGCAGCCAGGTGTCCCCCGCACGACCCGGGAGAAGATCGATGACGCCGCCCGGGTGCACGCACACACAGGTGTGGCGCCCAGGGTGGCTCTGCACATCCCCTGGGACAGGGTCGACGACTACGCGGCCCTCGCGGAGTACGCCACCGGGCAAGGCGTGCGGCTCGGAGCGATCAACACCAATGTCTTCCAGGACGACGACTACAGGCTCGGCTCGGTCACCAACCCGGACCCGGCGATCCGGCGCAAGGCACTCGGCCATCTCCTGGAGTGCGTGGACGTCATGGACGCGACGGGTTCGCGCGACCTGAAGCTCTGGTTCTCCGACGGCATCAACTACCCCGGCCAGGACGACATCCGCAGCCGCCAGGACCGCCTGTCCGAAGCCCTGCGGGCCACCTACGAACGTCTCGGCGACGACCAGCGCATGCTCATCGAGTACAAGCTCTTCGAGCCTGCCTTCTACGCCACGGACATCCCGGACTGGGGCACGGCGTACGCGCACTGCCTGAAGCTCGGGCCCAAGGCACAGGTCGTCGTCGACACCGGCCACCACGCGCCCGGCACCAACATCGAGTTCATCGTCGCCACGCTGCTGCGCGAGGGCCGTCTCGGCGCCTTCGACTTCAACTCGCGCTTCTACGCGGACGACGACCTGATGGCGGGCGCCGCCGACCCCTTCCAGCTGTTCCGGATCATGTACGAGGTCATCCGCGGCGGCGGCTTGAACTCCGACATCGCGTTCATGCTCGACCAGTGCCACAACATCGAGGCGAAGATCCCGGCGATCATCCGCTCGGTGATGAACGTGCAGGAGGCCACGGCGAAGGCACTTCTCGTCGACGCCGACGCGCTGGCCGATGCCCAGCGGACCGGCGACGTCCTCGCCGCCAACGCCGCCCTGATGGACGCCTTCAACACGGACGTTCGTCCCCTACTGGCAGAAGTCAGGGAGGACTCGGGGATCGACCCGGATCCCATGAGGGCCTATCAGCGGTCAGGCTGGCAGGAGCAGATCGTCAAGGACCGCGTGGGCGGCGAGCAGGCCGGATGGGGGGCATGAGCGACATGACACAGCACGCACGGATCAAGGAACTCCTGGAGCGCGCGCACCGCTTGGGCGCCGACCCGCGCAACACGAATTACGCGGGCGGCAACGCCTCGGCGAAGGGCACGGCCCCCGACCCGGTCACCGGCGCGGACACGGACCTGATGTGGGTCAAGGGCTCGGGCGGCGACCTGGGCACCCTCACCGAGGAGGGCCTCGCGGTCCTGCGCCTCGACCGCCTCCACGCGCTCAAGGAGGTGTACGGGGGCGCGGACCGTGAGGACGAGATGGTCGCCGCCTTCGACTACTGCCTGCACGGCAAGGGCGGCGCGGCCCCTTCCATCGACACGGCGATGCACGCCCTGGTGGACGCACCGCACGTGGACCACCTCCACCCCGACTCGGGCATCGCCCTGGCGTGCGCCGCGGACGGCGAGAAGCTGACGGCCGAGTGCTTCGGCTCCACGGTGGCCTGGGTGCCCTGGCGCCGCCCCGGCTTCCAACTGGGCCTGGACATCGCCGAAGTACAGGCGGCGAACCCCGATGCGATCGGCTGCGTCCTTGGCGGTCACGGCATCACGGCGTGGGGCGCCACGGCGGACGAGTGCGAGCGCAACTCCCTGCACATCATCCGCACGGCGGAGGCGTTCCTCGCCGAACGCGGCAAGAGCACCCCCTTCGGCGACCCCCTGGACGACTGCGCCCCTCTCCCCACCGCCGCCCGCCACCGGCGCGCGGCCGAACTGGCTCCGCACATCCGCTCGCTGGCCTCGCGGGACCGCGTCCAGATCGGCCACTTCACCGACACGGACACCGTCCTCGACTTCCTGGCCTCCACCGAACACCCGCGCCTGGCAGCCCTGGGCACCTCCTGCCCGGACCACTTCCTGCGCACGAAGGTCAGGCCGCTGGTCCTGGACCTCCCGCCCACCGCCCCGCTCTCCGAGGCCATCACCCGCCTCAAGGAGTTGCACACCGCGTACCGAGAGGAGTACGCGGCCTACTACACCCGCCACGCCGACCCGGCCTCGCCCGCGATGCGCGGTGCCGACCCGGCGATCGTTCTCGTTCCAGGCGTGGGCATGTTCTCCTTCGGCAAGGACAAGCAGACAGCGCGCGTGGCGGGCGAGTTCTATGTGAACGCCATCAACGTCATGCACGGCGCCGAGGCCGTCTCCACGTACGCCCCGATCGACGAGTCGGAGAAGTTCCGCATCGAGTACTGGCCGCTGGAGGAGGCAAAACTCCAGCGCCTGCCCAAGCCCAAGCCGCTGGCCACCCGAGTGGCCCTGGTGACCGGCGCGGGCAGCGGCATCGGCAAGGCGATCGCGCACCGCCTGGTCGCTGAGGGTGCCTGCGTAGCGGTGGCGGACCTCGACACGGAGAACGCCGAGACGGTGGCGCGGGAGTTGGGCGGGCCCGACAAGGCCATCGCCGTCTCCATGGACGTCACGTCCGAAGACCAGATCACTGCCGCCTTCAACGCCACAGCCCTGGCTTTCGGCGGAGTGGACCTGGTGGTGAACAACGCGGGCATCTCCATCTCCAAGCCGCTGCTCGACACCACGGCCCGTGACTGGGACCTGCAGCACGACATCATGGCCCGCGGCTCCTTCCTCGTCTCCCGCGAGGCGGCCCGCGTCATGCGGGACCAGGCCTTGGGCGGCGACATCATCTACATCACGTCCAAGAACGCGGTGTTCGCGGGCCCGAACAACATCGCGTACTCCGCCACCAAGGCCGACCAGGCCCACCAGGTCCGCCTGCTGGCAGCCGAGTTGGGCGAGTTCGGCATACGCGTCAACGGCATCAACCCGGACGGCGTGGTCCGCGGCTCGGGCATTTTCGCGGGCGGCTGGGGCGCGCAGCGCGCGGCGACGTACGGGATCGAGGAGGAGAACCTGGGCGCCTTCTACGCCCAACGAACCCTCCTCAAGCGAGAGGTGCTCCCCGAGCACGTGGCCAACGCGGTCTTCGCCCTGACGGCGGGCGACCTCACTCACACGACAGGCCTGCACATACCCGTGGACGCGGGCGTCGCGGCAGCGTTCCTCAGGTAGCCACAGCCCCCTCCGGTCGGCGCAGCACACCCGGCCGGAGGGACGTTCCCGAGTCGGCCGAGAGGACACCGGCCCGCAGCCGCCCACCACACCGAGCGGAAGCGGTCCTCGGGCGGCCGGGAGGCCCCCACCGACCCGCGGACGCCCACCCGACCGGAGGGACGCTCCCGACGTGACCGAGGGGACACATCGCCCCGCAGCCGCACACCGCCCCGAGAGGACGATCCTCCAGACGCCGAGAGTCACCGGCCGCCAGCACCGCGCATCCGACCCGAGGAGGCGTCCGCGGGCGCCCGCGAATGCCCACCGGCCCGCAGCCGCCCGCCCGACCAGAAGGGACGTGCAGGTAGGTCCGCCCGGAGCACGGCCCACAGCACTCCTGATCCGAAGTAGCCAGCGCCCAGTAGCGGATGGCGAGGACGGACACACCGGCCCGCCCCGCCCCGCCCCGAAGAATCACGACGCGACCACCACGCACCCGTACGGGCACCCACACCGCACCCGCACCTACCCCCGCACCCTCGTCCTCGACCCTGAACCCTTGCGAGCCCCGATGCCCATCGTCAGCCCCCATGCCAAAGCCGGCCCTCGCTCACCCCACCGCTTCGCCGCGATCGACCTGGGCGCCTCCAGCGGACGCGTCATGCTGGCCCGGACAGGCCCCGACACCCTCGACCTCCAAGAGGCACACCGCTTCCCCAACCGCCCGGTCCGCGCCGCCGGCACCCTGCACTGGGACGTCCTCTCCCTGTACGCCGGAATCCTCGACGGCCTCCGCGCCGCCGGCTCCGCCGCCCCCCTCACCTCCATCGGCATGGACGGCTGGGCAGTCGACTACGGCCTACTGGACGCCGACGGCGCGCTCCTCGGCAATCCGGTGCACTACCGGGACCCTCGCACCGAGGGCTTCGCGGCCAGGGCAGGGACTACCGTCCCGGCCGCCGAGCTCTACGCCGCAACGGGCATCCAGCACGCCCCCTTCAACACCCTGTACCAACTCATGGCCGCTCAGGGATCAGCCCAACTGGCCGCCGCCCAGCACCTGCTGCTCATCCCGGATCTGCTGACGTACTGGCTGACGGGCGAACTCGGCACAGAACTGACCAACGCCTCCACCACGCAGCTCATGGACCCCGGCACAGGAGACTGGTCTCAGGAGGTGGCGACGCGTCTCGGCATCGACCTCGGACTGTTCTCGCCCCTGCGACAACCGGGCGACCCCGCGGGCCACCTGCTTCCGCAGGTACTGCACGACACCGGCCTGAACACGCCCACCCCCGTCACAACGGTCGCCTCCCACGACACCGCGTCAGCGGTAGCCGCCGTCCCCGCCACCACCGAGAACTTCGCCTACATCTGCACCGGCACATGGTCGCTCGCGGGCCTGGAACTGACCGCCCCCATCCGCACGGAGGAGAGCCGCGAAGCCAACTTCACCAACGAGCTTGGCATCGAAGGCACGGTCCGCTACCTGCGCAACATCATGGGCCTGTGGCTGCTCCAGGAGTGCCTGCGCACCTGGGCCACCGATACCGATACCGGCACCAGCATCCCCACCACCACAGGCGCCCCCGACCTGGAAAGCCTCCTCCACGACGCCGCCACCGCCCCCGCTCTCCGCTCGCTCGTCGACGCGGCCGACCCCGCCTTCCTCTCCCCCGGCGACATGCCGCACCGCATCGCCCAGGCCTGCCGGGCCACGGGCCAGCCCGCCCCCGGCACCCCCGCCGAGACGACGCGCTGCATCCTCGACTCCCTGGCCCTGGCCCACCGCCGCGCCATCGAGGACGCCCAACGCCTCGCGGACCGGGCCGTGGACGTCGTCCACATAGTCGGCGGCGGTGCCCGCAACGCCCTCCTGTGCCAGCTGACCGCGGACGCCTGCGGTCTGCCCGTCGTCGCGGGCCCGGCAGAGGCCGCCGCGCTCGGCAACGTACTCGTGCAGGCGAGAGCGCACGGCCTCATGCGCGACCGTCATGAGATGCGCGCCCTGCTGGCCCGCACCCAGCACCTGACTCGCTACGAGCCGACCAGCGACCCGGCGCGCCGCGCGGCATGGGACGAGGCAGCCCGACGCGTCCCGGCATCATGACTCCCGCAAAGTCCGCGTAGCGCATACGCTGCATCCATCCGATGACCGACGAGGAGGAACCCGCGGTGCGAGTCGCTCTGTTCCTGACCTGTGTCAACGACACGCTCTACCCGGACACAGGACGAGCGGTGGTGAAACTGCTGACCAGACTGGGAGTTCACGTCGACTTCCCGATGGCGCAGACCTGCTGCGGGCAGGCGCACTACAACACGGGCTACCGCCACCAGACAGAGCCGCTCGCTCGCCACTTCTCCGATGTTTTCGGTTCGGACGAGTACGACGCGATCGTGACGCCCTCCGGCTCGTGCGGCGCGATGGTCCGCGAGCTGTACCCCCGTATGGGAGAACGGGCCCGCTCCGAGGGGCGCGGGAACGGCCTCGCCGCCACGCTGGCCCCGGTCGTCCCCAAGACGTACGAACTCACCGAATTCCTGGTGGACATCCTCGGTGTGACGGACGTCGGGGCGTACTACCCGCACACGGTGACGTACCACCCGACCTGCCACGGACTGCGCAGTCTCGGACTGGGCGACCGTCCCACGCGGCTGCTCCAAGCGGTCAAGGGTCTTGAACTGGTCGAGCTCCCCGGCGCCGAGGAGTGCTGCGGTTTCGGCGGCACCTTCGCGATGAAGAACTCCGATGTCTCGTCGGCGATGGGCACGGACAAGGTGCGCAACGCCGAGTCGACGGGCGCCGACACCCTGTGCGCGGCGGACAACTCCTGCCTGATGCACATCGGGGGCACGATGACCCGCCTCAGGAGCGGCGTGCGCCCGGTCCACATCGCGGAGATCCTGGCGAGCACGGAAGAGGAGCCCCTCTCATGAGCGGCACGAGCAGCACGTTCGTAGGCATGCCCGCCTTCCCCACGGCCGCCCGCGAGGCCGTGGGCAACAAGACCCTGCGCGCCAATCTGCGGCACGCCACGCACACCATCCGCGACAAACGGGCCCGCGCGGTCGCCGAGCTGGACGACTGGGCGCAGCTGCGCGAGGCGGGCAAACGGATCAAGGACGAGACCCTGCGCCATCTCGACCGTCACCTGGTCCGGCTCGAGGAGTCGGTCACCGCGGCGGGCGGCACCGTGCACTGGGCGGCGGACGCCGACGAGGCGAACCGCATCGTGACAGCGCTGGTCAAGGACACCGGCGAGACCGAAGTGGTCAAGGTCAAGTCGATGGCCACCCAGGAGATCGGGCTCAACGAAGCGCTGGAGGCCGAGGGCATCCACGCGTACGAGACCGACCTCGCCGAGCTCATCGTGCAGCTCGGCAAGGACCGCCCCTCGCACATCCTCGTCCCGGCCATCCACCGCAACCGCGGCGAGATCCGTGACATCTTCGCGCGCGAGATGAGCGAATGGGGCCGCCCCGCCCCGGACGGACTCACCGACACCCCGGCCGAACTGGCGGAGGCCGCCCGTCTCCACCTCCGGGAGAAGTTCCTGCGCGCCAAGGTCGGTGTCTCCGGGGCGAACTTCATGGTCGCCGAGACGGGCACGCTGGTGGTCGTCGAGTCGGAGGGCAACGGCCGTATGTGCCTCACGCTCCCCGAGACGCTGATCTCGGTCGTCGGCATCGAGAAGATCGTGCCGACCTGGCGGGACCTGGAGGTCTTCCTCCAGACGCTCCCGCGCTCCTCGACGGCCGAGCGGATGAACCCGTACACGTCGATGTGGACCGGCACTGCTCAGGAGGACGGCCCGAGCACCTTCCACCTGGTGCTCCTCGACAACGGCCGCACCGACACGCTCGCCGACGAGGTGGGCCGCCAGGCACTGCGCTGCATCCGCTGTTCGGCCTGTCTCAACGTCTGCCCCGTGTACGAACGAGCGGGCGGCCACGCGTACGGCTCGGTCTACCCCGGCCCTATCGGAGCGATCCTCAGCCCTCAACTACGCGGCACCCAGAGCGAGATCGACGCCTCGCTCCCTTACGCATCCTCCCTCTGCGGCGCCTGCTACGAGGTGTGCCCGGTCGCCATCGACATCCCCGAAGTCCTCGTCCACCTGCGCGAACGGGTGGTCCAGGGCGGCGAAGTGGTACGCCACGGCACGAAGGTGACCCTGCGGCCCGCGAAGGGGCACGCATCCGAGCGGGCCGCGATGCGTGCGGCGGGCTGGGCGTTCAGCCGTCCGGGGACGCTGCGAGCCGGGCAGCGGCTCGCGTCCGGGACCCGGCGCTTCCACCCGCGCACGCTTCCCGGCCCCGGCCGGGCGTGGAGCGCGACGCGGGATCTGCCGAAGGTGCCCGCGGAGCCGTTCCGCGACTGGTGGCGGCGTACGAATGGCGGCCAGGCGGAGAAGGGCGGCGCGAAGTGAGCAGCAGGGACCAGATCCTGGGCCGCGTCCGACGCGCCCTTGCGGACGTACCGGACGCGGAGCCGAAGGACACCTACGGCACCTCCGTCCCCCGCGACTACCTGCGCGAGCACGGTGACCGCACGGCCGAGCAGACCGTCGAGCTGCTCGCGGAGAACCTCGCCGACTATCGCGCGCTCGTGCACCGCTGCGCCGAGGAGGAGCTGCCCGAGCTGCTCACTCGGCTGCTCGCGGCACGCGACGCGCGGACCGTGCTCGTGCCGTCCGGCCTGCCGCCGCACTGGCTCGAGGCCGCCGACGCGACCCGTGTCGCCGACCGCGCCACGAGCACCCCGGGCGAACTCGACGAAGTCAGCAGCGTCGTCACCGGCTGCGCGGTGGCCGTGGCCGAGACCGGCACGATCGTCCTGGACGGCGGCCACGACCAGGGCCGCCGGCGCATCACGCTCGTCCCCGATCACCACATCTGTGTCGTACGGGTCCCTGACCAGGTCGTCTCCTCCGTCCCGCAGGCACTCGAACGGCTCGATCCCGTCCGCCCACTGACCTGGATCTCGGGACCGTCCGCGACCAGCGACATCGAACTGGACCGGGTGGAGGGCGTGCACGGCCCGCGCACTCTGGAGGTGGTGCTGGTGAGCGGAGTCTGAAGGGCGCGGTTAGCGTGAGTGCATGATCCGGTTCGAGCAGGTGAGCAAGCGCTACCCGGACGGCACGATGGCCGTGGACGACCTGTCCTTCGAGGTCGCCCAGGGGGAACTCGTCACGCTCGTCGGACCGTCCGGGTGCGGCAAGACGACCACGATGATGATGGTGAACCGTCTCATCGAGCCGACCGCGGGCCGCATCTTCGTCAACGGCGAGAACATCGCGGACGTCGACCCGGTCCGCCTCCGCCGCCGTATCGGCTATGTCATCCAGCAGGTGGGGCTCTTCCCGCACCGCACGGTCCTCGACAACACGGCGACGGTCCCCGCCCTCGTGGGCTGGAAGAAGTCGAAGGCGCGGGCCCGGGCGGCCGAGCTGCTCGACCTGGTGGGCCTCGACCCGAAGACCTACGGCTCCCGCTACCCCGAACAGCTGTCCGGCGGCCAGCGCCAGCGCGTCGGTGTGGCACGAGCCCTCGCGGCCGATCCGCCCGTACTCCTCATGGACGAGCCGTTCGGGGCCGTCGACCCCGTCGTGCGCGAGCAGTTGCAGGACGAGTTCCTGCGGATGCAGGCGGCGGTCCGCAAGACGGTTCTCCTGGTCACGCACGACATCGAGGAGGCCGTCAGGCTCGGTGACCGGATCGCGGTGTACGGGCAGGGGCACATCGAGCAGTTCGACACGCCCGGGGCGGTGCTCGGCACCCCGGCGACGCCTTACGTCGCCGAGTTCGTGGGCGCCGACCGGGGCCTGAAGCGTCTGTCGGTCACCGAGATCCAGGCGGACGATCTGGAGCAGCCGTCGGTGGTGCGCCTGGACGAGCCGGCAGCGCACGCCGCGGCTCGCCTTCGCGAGCAGGGCGCCCGCTGGGGCGTCGTCCTGGACACGGACGGAGATCTGCACGGCTGGGTCGGCATCGACGAGGTGGCGCTCGCCGGTGAGGGCCGCGGAGTGGGCGATCTGGCCCACCGTATGAAGGCGTGGGTCCCGGTCGGCGCCCCGCTCAAGCAGGCGTTCGGCGTGATGCTCCAGCACGACGCGGGCTGGGTCGCGGTCCTCGACGGGGCACGCTTCCTCGGCGTGCTGACCCCGGCGAAGCTGCACGAGGCACTGCGCCGCTCGGTGGACGCCGACGCGCAGGGCGTGCCCCGGGACCAGGTGGATTTCGACTCCGTGGCCGACGCGTAGAGCACTGGTCGTGGGCCGGTCGTGGGCTACAGCAGCCCCTTGTCCTCCAGGTAGGTCCGAGCCACGTCCTCGGGCAGCCTGCGCCAGCTGTCCACCTGTTCGTTCATGGACGCCAGGTCCGCCGTCGTCAGTACGGCGTTGAGGCGGCCGAGTGCCTTCGCGACGCCCTCGCTTCCCGCGCGGGAGCGGTTGACGACCGGCACGATGTAGTCGGCGTTCTGGAGCTTCTTGTCGTCCTTCAGGAGGACGAGCCCGAAGTCGTCGAGCGTGGCGTCCGTCGACGTGGTCAGGACCATCTGGTCCTGACCGCTCTGCACGGCCTTCTTCGCCTGGGTCGTGCCCACGCCCTTGGGGTCGACGGAGGTGATGTCGATGCCGTAGACCTTCTTCAGACCGGGTTCGCAGTACGGGCGTTGCACGCATTCGTCACCCGCGGCGAGGCGTACCTTCAAGCCGGACTTGCCGAGGTCGCTCAGTGTCTTCAGGCGGTGCTGCTCGGCGTAGGACGCGGTGACGGCGAACGCGTTCTGGTCGACGGCCTTGCCCGGGTCGAGGACGGTGAGACCTCGCGGCGCCGCGAGGCCACGCAGGGCGCTCAGGGTGGCGTCGAGGTCGGGCGATCCGACCGGCTCGGCGTCCGCGCCGTTCTTCTTGGCGTTCAGCCAGTCCGCGAACGTAGCCGCGTACTCGGGGACGACGTCGATCTGCCCGGACTCCAGAGCGGGTTCGTACAGCTCGCGGTTGGCCACGGAGAGGATCTCCGCGCCGTATCCGGCCTTCCGCAGGAGCAGGGAGTACATCTGGGCGAGCAGATCGCTCTCGGTGAACCCGGCCGAACCGACGACCAGCTGATGGCTGTCGCCGGGCGGTGCGGTGACCTCGCCCTGGGTCTCCAGGGACGGCCCCGACGCACACCCGGAGAGCAGCAGAGCGATCCCGGCCGCGGCAGCCGTCGCGCCCCGCGCCGTACGCGGCCCCGTGTCCCGCCTCATCCGGTCCGCCCTCTCCCCCGCGCCCACCCGGGGGCGAGCCGTTCGCCGATCTCGAAGAGTCCCTCGACGATCAGCGCGAACACGGCGACAAGGACGGCGCCCGCCACCACCTGCGGGGTGCTCGCGAGGTTGAACCCGGCCGTGATGATCCGGCCGAGCCCCCCGCCGCCCGCGAGCGCCGCGATCGTGGCGGTGGCCACGAGCTGCACGGCGGCGATCCGCACCCCGCTCAGGACCAGCGGCATCGCGAGCGGCAGCTCGACCCGCCACAGCATCTGCCGTCCCGTCATTCCCATGCCGCGAGCGGCCTGTACGACGCTGCGGTCGACCCCGCGCATCCCGACGTACGCGTTGGTGAGCAGCGGCGGCACGGCGAACAGGACGAGCGCGACGACGGTGGGCCCCTCGCCCCACTGTCCGATGGGGGTGAGCAGGAGCAGGACGAGGACCGCGAAGGTCGGCACCGCGCGGCCGACGTTGGAAATGTTGACCGCAAGGGCCCCGCCCTTGCCGAGGTGGCCCAGGACGAGTGCGACCGGAAGGGCGATCAGGCAGCTCAGCACCAGGCAGACCACGGTGAGGACGAGGTGCTGGGTGAGCCGGTGCCAGATGCCGTCGTCGCCGGCCCAGTGCGCCGAGTCGGTGAGCCACTGCCAGGCGTCGCTGATGGTGTTCATGAGCGGACCGCCCTCGTCCACGGAGTGAGGATCCGCTGCACGCCCAGGAGCAGCAGATCTGCCAGTACGGCGATGACGACACACAGCACGGAGGCGGTGAGTACCTGCGCCTTGAAGTAGGTGTTCATGCCCGCGTAGATGAGGTTGCCGAGCCCGCCGAAGCCGACGATCGCGCCGACCGTGACCAGGGAGACCGCGGAGACGGTGGCGATGCGCAGGCCCGCCATCGCGGCGGGAAGGGCGAGCGGAAGTTCGACGGTGAGCAGCAGCCGGATCGGCCCGTAGCCCATGCCGCGGGCGGCCTGCCGGGTGTCCTCGGGGACGGCGCGCAGGCCGGCCAGGATGTTGCGCACGAGCAGCGTCAGTGAGTACAGGACGAGTCCCGCGACGACGAGGGACGCGGAGAGGCCGTACACGGGAAGCAGCAGCGAGAACATCGCGAGCGAGGGAATCGTGTAGAGGACCGTGGTGAGCGCGAGCACGGGACCGGCCGCAAGGGCCCAGCGGCGCGCGACGACGGCCAGCGGGACGGCGATGACGAGCGCGATGAGCACGGAGACCGCCGTCAGCTCCAGATGCTGGAGGACCGCGTCGACGATGATCTGGCGGCGGGTGCTCAGATACTCACCGCAGATCCACTCGTTGCGCGCGAGGCAGTCGTCCGGGGGCGCGGTCACCTCTCCATTCCAGCGGGAAGAGGCGGGGGTCAGCGCGTTCTGGTCCCCCGTACGGGCGTCGGGGCGATCCCCCGCGCCGTCCCCGCCCCCTTCACTGCTCCTATTCGCGCGTCCGCAACCCCCTGCGCAGGCGGGCGAGGGTCTGGGAGAGCAACCGCGACACGTGCACCTGCGAAAGCCCCATCGCCGTGCCGATCTCGGCCTGCGTCATCTCCTGTCCGAAGCGCATCTCGATGATCCGGCGTTCGCGCTCGTCGAGCTCCGCCAGGAGCGGCGCCAGGGCGTGGAGGTGCTCGAAGACCTCTATGGCGGGGTCCGGGGCACCCATGGCGTCGGCGAGCGAGCGGCCTTTCCGGTACGTGTCTGCGGCCTCACCCGGGTCCTGCGGGGCGTCCAGGGAGCCTGCCGCGTAGCCGTTGGCGGCCACGACCCCCTCCAGGACCTCCTCCTCGGCCACCGCGAGATCGGCCGCGAGCTCCTTGACCGTCGGTTCACGGCCGAGCACGGAGGCGAGCCGCTCCTGGGCCTTGACCAGTTCACCCCGGAGCTCCTGCAGTCTGCGCGGGACGTGCACGGCCCAGCTGGTGTCACGGAAGTGGCGCTTGATCTCCCCGAGGATGCACGGGACGGCGAACGAGACGAACTCGCAGCCTCGGCTCACGTCGAACCGGTCGATCGCCTTGATCAGGCCGATGGTCCCGACCTGGACGAGATCCTCCAGCTGACCGTTGCCGCGGTTGCGGTAACGGCCCGCGACGTAGTGCACCAGGGTCAGGTTCATCTCGATCAGGGTGTCGCGCGTGTACGTATGGTCGGGCGATCCTCGTTCCAGCGTCCGGAGCCGCTCGAAGAAGAGCTTCGACAGCTCCCGCGCGTCCACGGGCGCGACCTGGTCGGCTTCCTCGATCCACGGCAGCCCGACGGCCTCCCCCCGCGACCGCTCAGCCGGCCGCGACGAATCCGCCGACACCACCGAATCCGCCGGGCGGAACGTCGTCTGCTCGCCCTCCACACTCTCGACCGGCATGCCTCACTCCGCCACGATCGCGAAGGGAATCCCTTCGTGGTCCGCCAGCACGGCCTCGCGCGGGGTGTGGGAGCCCCGCGGTGGTGAGATGACACGTCCGCCGCAGGCCACGGCCGCTTCCGCGGTCGCGTCGACATCGGCCACGCGGAAGCACGTGTGCCAGCGGTGCCGCCCCTCGAGGCCCGGTACGGCGTCCTCCCTGAGCGCGGCGACCGGACGCGATCCGGCACGCACCACGATGCGTCCGCCGGTGTACTCCACCTGGCAGCTGTCGCCGGTCTCGCCTGCCCAGCCGAGCACGCCACCGTAGAACAGGGCTGCCGCGAAGACGTCCCCCGTGTGCAGTTCGAGCCGTGCCACAGGGCCATCCCCCACCGTCCAGCGGCGGTCGAGGGCCTGGTGCCGCAGACCGAACACCACGTCGTGGGGTCCGGCCGCCACGGCGGCACGTCCGGCCGCTGTGGTCAGCGGTCCGACCGCCACGGTGGCGCCCCGGTCACGGATCCGTCCCACCGCGCGGTCCAGGTCGTCGACGGCGAAGTGCGGCATCCAGCCCGCGTGGACCCCCAGGTCGCGGGATGCCTCACTGATGGTCCCCACCGGCGCTCCGGCCTTCAGGGCCAGGGACCGTGCGGTGCCTGGCGAGCCCAGGAGCGGCACGTGGCACCAGCCGAGGACCCGCTCGTAGAACTCCTTGGCGGCCTTCGCGTCACGCGAGGCCAGACTCAGCCAGCACGGCGCGCCGCCCGCTCTTCGCAAGGCACGCGGTGCGCGGCTTCCCCCGAGCACGGCGGACCGCCGCTCACCGGACGGAACGAGACGGACCCCACGTTCCCTCTCGTCGGTGACCCCGATGTCCCTTGTCACAGCGCCTTCTCCTCACCCGAGTTTCTGCGGTCCTGACTGTGGTTCCGCGGACGACGGGTTCGGATACGGGACCTTCTTCACTGATCCCGGGGACCAAGGCCATCTGACCGCAGGACCGAAGGGCCCGAGCGGTCAGACGGCGTCAGGCCATGTCAGGCGGCGCGGCGCGCCTGCCCCTGGTGGCCGCGGATGATGTCGGTGTAGCGGCGGCCGCTGCCCTTGACGGTGCGGCGCTGCGTCTCGTAATCGACGTGCACGAGGCCGAACCGCTTGTCGTAGCCGTAGGCCCACTCGAAGTTGTCGAGCAGCGACCAGGCGTAGTACCCGGCGATGGGCGCTCCCTTGCGGGCGGCGCTCGCACAGGCGGCGAGGTGGCGGACCAGGTAGTCGGTGCGCTCCGGGTCGTCGATCGTTCCGTCGGGGCGTACGACGTCGGGATAGGCCGAGCCGTTCTCGGTGACGTACAGCTTGCGCGCCCCGTACTCGTTCGTGAGGCGCAGCAGGAGCGTCTCGATGCCGTTCGCGTCGATCTCCCAGTCCATGCCGGTGCGGGGCACGCCGTCGCGGCGCACCTCGTGGGCGTAGGGGGCGGGGCCCGTGGGGTCGTCGGAGACGACGGCCGGGAAGTAGTAGTTCAGGCCCAGCCAGTCGAGCGGCTGCGCGATGGTCGCCAAGTCGCCTGCGCGCTCCGGGAGTTCGACGCCGTAGACCTCTTGCATGTCGGCGGGAAAGCCGCGGCCGTGGACCGGGTCGAGCCACCAGCGATTGGTGTGGCCGTCCACCCGGCGGGCGGCGGCGACATCCTCGGGGCGGTCGCTCGCGGGCTCGACCGTGGAGAGGTTGTTGACGATGCCGATCTGCGCGCCGGGCGCCGCGGCGCGGATCGCCTGGGTGGCGAGGCCGTGCCCGAGCAGCAGGTGGTACGAGGCGCGTACGGCGGCGGTCAGGTCGGTCAGGCCGGGTGCCATCCGGCCTTCGAGGTGGCCGATCCAGGCCGAGCAGAGGGGCTCGTTGAGCGTGGCCCACTGGGTGACGCGGTCACCGAAGCGCTCGGCGGCGATGGAGGCGTACGCGGCGAAGTGCTCGGCGCTCTCGCGCTCGGGCCAGCCGCCGCGGTCCTGGAGGACCTGCGGCAGGTCCCAGTGGTAGAGGGTCACCGACGGCGTGATGCCCGCGTCGAGCAGTCCGTCGATCAACTGGTCGTAGAAGTCGAGACCCTTGGCGTTGGGCGGCCCGTCGCCGCCGGGCACGACGCGCGGCCAGGCGAGGGACAACCGGTAGGCGTTGGTGCCCAGTTGCTTCATCAGCGCGATGTCCTCGCGCCAGCGATTGTAGTGGTCGCAGGCCACATCGCCGTGATCGTCGTTGTCGATCTTTCCGGGGGTGTGCGAGAAGGTGTCCCAGATCGAGGGAGACCGGCCGTCCTGGGTGACGGCCCCCTCGATCTGGTACGCCGATGTGGCCGTGCCCCACGCGAAGTCGTGCGGGAGTGCGGCAAGGTCGATGAGCTCGGACACGGACGTCCTCTCAGACGGGGTTGTGGCAAGGAGATGGGTCACTTGACGGCTCCGGCGGTCAGGCCGGCGACCAGATAGCGCTGGAGCAGGAGGAAGCCCGCCACCACCGGGATGCTCACGACCAGCGACGCGGCCATGATCTGGTTCCAGTAGACGTCGTTCTGCGTGGAGTAGCCCTGCAGGCCGATGGCGAGCGTGCGGGTGGCGTCGTTCGTCATGACGGAGGCGAAGAGCACTTCTCCCCACGCGGTCATGAAGGCGTAGACGCCGACCGCGACGATGCCTGGGATCGCGGCAGGAACGACGACCCTGAAGAGCGCGCCGATCGGCCCGCAGCCGTCGACGAGCGCCGCCTCGTCCAGATCGCGCGGCACCGAGTCGAAGTACCCGATCAGCATCCAGATCGAGAAGGGCAGCGAGAAGGTCAGATAGGTGAGGATGAGCCCGCCCCGCGAGCCGAACAGGGCGATCCCCGTGGCGTTGCCGATGTTGACGTACATCAGGAACAGCGGCAGCAGGAACAGGATGCCGGGGAACATCTGGGTGGACAGGACCGTCACCGTGAAGACGCGCTTGCCGCGGAACTGGTAGCGGCTGACGGCGTAGGCGGCGAAGACCGCGATCACCACCGAGCAGACGGTGGCCGCACCCGCCACGATCAGCGAGTTCATGAAGTACTTCGCCAGCGGAACGGTCTTCCAGATGTCGATGTACGGGCGGATCGTGAACCCGCTCGGAATCCAGCGGAACTTGCCCGACACGTCCTCAAGGGGCTTGAGCGAGCTGGACACCATCACGAACACCGGGAGCAGCACGAAGGCCGTGAGCAGCGTCAGGAAGATCCGCCGCGACCAGAGGAAGGACCGGGGGGCCGCCATCGGCGACCGGGGTTTCGCGGCCCCGCGGGGACGCGCGGCCATGCGGACGCTAGACATGCACGGACTTCCTCTCGCGCGAGGTGACCCACAGATAGACGCCCGTCACCGCGAGCAGGAACAGGAGCAGCAGTACGGACATGGCGGAGCCTGTGCCGAAGTTCCAGGTGGCGAACGAGGACTGGTAGATGTGGATCGAGATCAGATCCGCCGCCTCGGGCGCCGACCTGCCGAACAGGACGTACGGAGTGTTGAAGTCGTTGAACGTCCACAGGAAGAGGACGAGCACGAGGACCTGGTTGACGGAGCGCAGGGAGGGCAGTGTGATGCGGCGGATCTGCTGCCACATGCCCGCGCCGTCGAGCGCCGCCGCCTCGTACATCTCCCTGGGAATGTTCTGCAGCCCGGCCATCATGATGAGGAAGGCGAACGGCCAGCCCTTCCACACCGACACGGTGAGCAGCGCCACGAAGCTGTTGTCGCCGATGAGCCAGAACGGCGCGGTGTCGGTGAGGCCCAACTGGTCGTGAAGGACGTGGTTGATGAGGCCGTTGTCACGCTGGAACATGAATCCCCAGGTGATCACGGCGGCATAGACGGGCAGCGCGTACGGGATGAGGAAGAGCGCCCTGAGGAAGCCCCGCCCCTTGAACGTCTCCTGCAGATAGATCGCGGCGGTCGTCCCGATCAGCCAGCAGAGGCCGACGGAGAGCAGGGTGAACGCACAGGTGACCAAGAACGAGTGCAGCAGCGCCTCGCCCACCGGGGCGTCGAAGTCCACCGACACCTTGTAGTTGTCCAGGCCCGACCAGGGCGCGGCGCCCCAGTCGCGGATGAAGAACTGGGTGAGCTCCTTGAAGCTCATCACGGCGCCGATGACGATCGGCAGCAGATGGACGAGGAGTTCGAGCAGGAGGGCGGGGAGCAGCAGGAGGTACGGGAGGGCGATACGGCGGAGCCGGCCGGGACGGCGGGGGCGCGGGCCCCGCCCCGCGTGCGGGGCGGTCGCGGGCGGCTCCTTCGCACCCTGGACGACGGTCGTGGTTCCGGTGGTTCCCGTGTTCACGGTCGTGTCGCTCACTGCTTGGACATCTGCTGCTGAGCCTTGACCAGTTCGGCCTTCACGGACGCGGTGGTGACCTCGCGGCCGGCCGCGGCGTTCGCGAAGAGGTTCTTCACGGCGGTGCCGACCGCGGTCTCGAACTGCGACTCGTTGGCCACCTGGGGCAGGGGCGCGGCACTCTTGGCCAGGGTGTCGCGCAGGACCTTCAGTTCGGGGCGGTCGAAGGCGGCGTCCTCCTGTGCGGCCTTGACGGGCGGCACGGAGCCGTAGGACTTGCAGAGCAGCTTCTGCTCCGCGTCGCTCGTCATGAACTTCACGAACTTCAACGAGCCGTCGATGTTCTTGGTGTTCTTGAAGACGGCCATGTTGATCCCGGCCACCATCGAGTTGGTGGCCTTGCCCTGCCCCGGAGCACCGGCCTGGACCGGCACGGGCGCCACGCCCCACTCGTCGTCGCTCATGCCCTGCGACTTGAAGGTGGTGGCGGCGGCCTGCCACAGCACCATCGCGGTCTTGCCCTTGGAGAAGTCGCTCAGGGACTGGTTCTGCGCGTACTCGGCGTTGCCAGGGGCGACGATCTTGTCCTTCGCCATCATGTCGACGTACTGCTTCACGGCCGCGACGGCGCCGTCGGAGGCGAAGTCGGGCTTGCCGTCCTCGGTGAAGAAGTCGGCGCCGTGCTGCTTGCCGAGGGCGAAGACCTGGTGGATGTTGTTGGAGAGGTTCGACCCCTCCGCGCCGAGGGCCCACTTGCCGCCCTTGGAGATCTTCTTGCCGTCCTCGACCATCTCGTCCCAGGTGGCGGGCGCCTTGTCGATGCCTGCCTCCTTGAACATCTTCTTGTTGTAGTAGAGGGCGTACGCCATGGAGTACAGCGGGACGGCGGCCGGGTCCTTGTCCGACGCCCCGGCCGAACCGAGCGCCGACTCCACGAAGCGGTCCTTGCCGCCGATCTTGGCGAAGTTCTTCTCGTCCCAGGGCAGCAGGGCTCCGCTTGCCTGCAGCGACGCGCTCCAGGTGTTGCCGATGTTCAGGACGTCGGGGCCCTGGCCCGACGTCGTCGCGGTCAGGATCCGGTTGAGCAGCTCCGACCAGGGGACGACCTCGAGCTTCACCTTGATGCCCGTCTGCTTCTCGAACTTGGCGAGTTCGGGCCCCAGGATCTTCTTGTCCGCCTCTAGGTTGGGCCCTTGGTTCGAGGCCCAGTAGGTCAACGTCTTCGGCGAGTCGTTGGACCCCTCACCGCCCGTCGACGAACCTCCGCCACAGGCGGACGCGGTGAGGGCGAGCGAGAGAGTGACGGCGCCGACGGCGGCGGCTCGGATTCTGCGCATGGCTCCAGGTGTCCCTTCCGGAGGGAGTCATGGGGCGGATGGCTCAGCGCCGGCTGGAGGCAGCGCTGCGTTCAACTCTTGAATGGCCTCATGACTTAATTTAGGACGTGAGTTAAACCGGCAGGGAAGATACCGTCAAGGGGTCGCACAGAACCAACTTCGAGGCAGAGCAGGCCGGAAGGAACCACATGGCTGGGCAGCGCAACGGGCGCACGGTGCACGACCTGCGGCGGGAGAACCGCGCCGCCGTACTGCAGCGGTTGTATTTCGAGGGGCCGATGAGCCGCTTCACGCTGGGCCCCGCCACCGGGCTGAGTTCAGGTTCCATCAGCAACGTCGTGGCCGAGCTGGTGACGGAGGGGTGGGTGGAGGAGGCGGGCAGCGTGGAGTCCGACGGCGGACGCCCGCGTACGCTGCTTCGGGTCGCGCCGGGCCGTGGTCAGCTGATCGGGGTGGACGTCGGCGAGACCCGCGTACGCATCGAGCTCTTCGACCTCTCCCTCTCCGAACTCGCCCGCACCGAACGCCCGTTGACGCTCAAGGGCCATGACGTCGGCGGCATCGCGGAGCACATCCGTGACGGGATCGGCGAGGTGCTCGCCGCGGCGGGCGTCACGGATGAGGGGCTGCTCGGCGTCGGGATCGGCGTACCCGGAATCGTCGCGCGCCAAGGCGAACTCGGCGCCGTCGTGCACGGGCAGACCATCGGCTGGGACGCGGTGCCGCTGGAGTCACTGCTGCGGGATTCGAGTCGGGGGTCGCACCAACTGCCGCACTCCGTACCGTACTTCATCGACAACGGAGCCAAGACGCTCGGCCAGGCGGAGATGTGGTTCGGCGCCGGTCGCGGGACCCGCAACGCGGTGGTGGTCCTGTTCGGCTCGGGTGTCGGAGCGTGCGTCGTCACCGAGGACGTGGAGCAGGGCCGCGCCGTCGAGTGGGGGCACCTCACGGTGCGGGTGCAGGGCAGGCGGTGCCGGTGCGGGTCGCTGGGGTGCCTGGAGGCGTACGCGGGTGCGGAGGCGCTGCTCGAACGGTGGCAGGAGGCGGGCGGGCGGCCACCCGGGGGGACGGACGAGGAGCACGCGCTCACCGCCATGCTCAACGCCGCCTACCCGCAGGACGACGGCGCGGCCGACCCGACGGCCCTGATGGTCCTGGAGGAAACCGCCGAGTACCTCGGCGCCGGCCTTTCCGACCTCATCAACCTCTTCCAGCCCGAGCGGATCCTCGTCGGCGGCTGGGCCGGGCTCCAGCTGGGGCAGCGCTTCCTGACCGCGGTGAAGCGCTACATCCCCACGTACGCCCTCTCCTACCCGGCGGGGCGCGTCACCATCGGCCTGGGCCGCCTCGGCCCGGACGCGGTGACGGTGGGAGCGGCCACGCTGCCGCTCGCCGACTTCTTCGCGCGGGGCGGGCGGCGGGCGGCACCGGCGCGCGAGGCCGAACTGCCGGGCTGGCAGACCGCGTTGCAGGGGCGCGGGCCGTCCTAGGGCTGCTCTGCTCCGGGGCCACGGGCGACGCTCACGGCGGTGGCGGTGTCAGTACCGGTGGCGGTGGCGGCTTGCCCGAGGAGTGTCACCGCCTCCCTCGACGGCGAGCCGGGCTCGGTGACGGCGAGCACCAGGTTCTGGTCCGCGGCCTGGGGGAGATGGAGGCTCTGCTGGGTCACGGTGAGGGTGCCGACAAGGGGGTGACGCATCTCGTAGCTGGCGAAGTCGCAGGGGCGCACCCCGTGATCGGCCCACATCGCGGCGAACTCGTCGCTCTTGACGGTGAGTTCGCCGATGAGTGAGGTGAGCAGCGTGTCGTCGGGGTAGCGTCCCGCGACCATCCGGAGATTCTCGACGACGGCCTTGGCCTTCCCGGTCCAGTCGGTGTACAACGCGCGGGTGTGGGGGTCGAGGAACAGCATCCTGGCGAGGTTCGGGCGCTCCGCCACCCGCTCGGGGCTGTCCGGACTCACGTGCGCCGCGAACAGCGCGTGGCCGAGCCGGTTCCAGGCGAGCACGTCGGCGCGACGGCCGCTGACCAGCGCCGGGACACTCTCCAGCGTGCTCAGCAGATGGAGCGTGGTGGTCCCCACGTGCTCGGGCCGCGGTCGGCGAGACGGGGCCCGCCTTCTGCCGGCGTCGGCGAGGTCGTGCAGGTGTCCGCGCTCCGACTCGTCGAGGCCCAGGGCCCGGGCGACGGCGTCCAGGATCTCCGGGGACGCCCCTACCGACTGGCCCTGCTCCAGCCTCGTGTAGTACGAGGCACTGACACCGGCGAGCAACGCGAGCTCTTCCCTGCGCAGGCCCGTCACACGCCGCCGCTCGCCGTAATCCTTCAGGCCGACGTCCGCGGGACGCAGCTGGGAGCGCCGTACGTACAGGAAGTCGCCGAGCCGGCCTCGTTCACCCATGTCCCCCAGTCTGCATCCGGCCGCGCGCGACAGCCTGACCCTGTGCGGGGTAGGCAGCGGCGGGTCTGGCTGACCTGCGGGGATGCGGCGACGGTGGTGGTCCGAAGCCATTCACCCGGTCATGGAGCACCCCGATGGAACACATGGAACTGACGGAACAGATCACCCTCGGCGATGTCACCGTCACCCGCGTCAAGGAGTACTACGGCCCCGTCGGCATGACGCCCGGCGCCTTCATTCCCACCAGCCCGGAGGGCGCCTGGCGCGACACCGACGCCTGGCACGCGCCCGACTTCCTCGACCCTGTGACGAACATCGTCAACGCCGCGGTCCAGAGCTGGCTGCTGCGCAGCGAGGGAAAGACCATCCTCGTCGACACCGGCGCCGGCAACCACAAGGAGCGTCCGTACTCCCCGGTCTGGAGTCACCTGCGCACCGACTTCCTGGCCACCCTTGCGCGCGCCGGTGTCGCCCCCGAAGACGTGGACATCGTGATCAACACGCATCTGCACGTGGACCACGTCGGCTGGAACACCCGCCTGGACGACAGGGACTGGGTTCCCACCTTCCCGAACGCCACCTATCTGCTGCCCAAGGACGACTTCGACTTCTGGAATCCCGAGAACGGCCACAAGCCCCTGCTCGGCCGCGGCAACCAGAACGTCTTCGAGGACAGCGTCGCCCCCGTGCACCGGGCGGGACAGGTTCACCTGTGGGAGGGAGGTCACCGGATCGACGCCAATCTGCGCCTCGACGCGGCCCCCGGACACACCCCCGGCTCCAGCGTTCTCACCCTCGTCAGCGGCACGGACCGCGCGGTCTTCGTCGGCGATCTGCTGCACAGTCCCGTCCAGCTCGTCGACCCGGACCACAACAGCTGCTTCTGCGAGGACCCCGTCGGCGCCCGCGCCACCCGCCGTCGGTTCCTCGGCTGGGCCGCCGACCACAACGCGCTCGTCGTCCCCGCACACCTGGGAGGCCACGGCGCCGCCGAGGTCGAACGTTCGGGCGGCGCGTTCGCCATCAAGGGGTGGGCGCCCTTCACGCCGTACACGCGCGCGAAGGGAGACGAGACTCAGGTGACGAACGCATGACCACAGCGAACCGCACCACGAACCGCCGCACCGCGCACCGCACCGTGTCCACAGCGCAGGGCGCGGTCGTCGGCGCCCGCCACGGGAACGTCACGGTCTTCCGCGGCATCCCGTACGCCGCGCCCCCGGCCCGGGCCGGACGCTTCGCCGCGCCCGCGCCGCACGCCCCGTGGGACGGCGTCCGGGACGCGACCGCCGCGGGCCCGACAGCGCCGCAGGCCGAGCGGAACCTGGGCGCCATCGACATGTCGCCCTACTTCGGGCCCGGTTGGATCCCCGGCGACGACTACCTCACCCTCGACATCTGGACCCCTGACCGCCCCGGCCGACAAGGGCAGGACCACGCCCTTCCCGTCATGGTCTTCGTGCACGGCGGAGGCTTCGTGGCGGGCTCGACGAGGGCGGGCCTGTACGACGGCACCGCTTTCGCGCGCGACGGCGTCGTCCTGGTGAGCGTCAACTACCGCCTCGGGATCGCCGGTTTCCTCGACCTGCCCCGAGCTCCGCGCAACCGCGGCCTCCTCGACATCCTCGCCGCCCTGCGCTGGGTACGCGAGAACATCGCCGCGTTCGGCGGGGACCCCGACCACGTCACGCTCTTCGGCCAGTCCGCCGGCGCCACCCTCACCGGTGCCGTCATCGCCATGCCACAGAGCAGGGGCCTGGTCCGGCGGGCAGTCGTGCAGAGCGGCAGCGGACTGGGGGCCTTCTCGCCCGAGCAGGCCGCCCGGGTGACGAAGGCGGCAGCGTCCGCCCTGGGCATCGCGCCGCACGCCGACGCCTTCGACGCCGTCCCCGACACGCGCCTGGTCGAGGCCTCGGCCCGAATCGGCGGGATCGACCTGCGGACCGCGACCGCCCACGACCCGCTGATCGGGCTCAGCCCCTTCAGCGTGGTCGCGGACCGTCAGCCCGCCGATGCCGTCGCCGCCGGACAGGGCAGTGCCGATATCGATCTCCTCATCGGCACCAACGCCGAGGAGGGCAACCTCTACCTCGTCCCCTCCGGCGCCCACACCACCTCGACCATGGCCGATGTCCGGGCCGCCGCCGAGCGCTCGCACCCCCGGCCGGACTTGCTTCTCGACACGTACCGCGCGGCGCACCCCGAAGCGGCACCGGGACGGCTGCGGTCCGCCGTCATGGGTGACGCCCTGTTCGGCGCGGGAAGCTGGGCCCTGGCGGACGCGCACGCCGACCGGTCCTCGGGCGGCACCTACAGCTACCGGTTCGACTGGCGCTCGCGCGCCTTCGACGGCCTGCTCGGCGCCACGCACACGATGGAACTCCCCTTCGTCTTCGACCTCGACACGGAGCAACTCAGCGCCCCCGGCGGCCTGTTCGGCCCCGATTCCGTCCCTCCTCCCGACCTGGCACCCCGCATGCACGCCGCCTGGGTCCGCTTCGCCCGGACCGGCGACCCCGGCTGGGTTCCGTACGACACCGTCCGCCGGACCACGATGGTCATCGGGCACTCGTGGACGCCCCGTGAGGACCTCCGTGGCGATGTGCGCCGAGCCTGGGAGGTGAGCAGGTAGGCGCACGCGGGTCGGGCCGCCGGGTGTCCCTGCCGAAGAGACGGTATGAACTCAATTCTCGGCCGGGCCGCCGTCTTCCTCTTCCCCGACGCCGAGGGGCACCACGGCGTGCTGCCTCCGCTCCTCGTCCTGTTGACCTTTGTCACGGGTCTTGTCGACGCCGTCAGCTATCTGGGCCTCGACCGTGTCTTCGTCGCCAACATGACCGGCAATGTGGTCTTCCTGGGCTTCGCGCTCGCGGGCGACGTACAGCTGTCCGCGACGGCGTCGCTCCTCGCGGGCTCTGCCTTCGTGGCCGGAGCGTGGGCGGGCGGTCGCATCGCGCCACGGGTCGCGGATCCGCACCGGCTGTTCGCGCTCCTTGTCGCGGCGCACGCCGTACTGGTGGCCGCCGCCCTGGTGCTCGACCTGGCCGCCGACGTCGGTCAGGTACTGATCGTGCTGCTCGCGCTCGGCATGGGGGCGCAGAACGCCGTGGTCGGCAAACTCGCCGTACCCGATCTGAACACCACCGTCCTGACCCGCACCCTGACGGGTCTTGCCGCCGACCGCTTCGGCCCGGCTTCCGTACGCAGGTTCGTGTCGGTCGCCGCGATGTTCGCCGGTGCCCTCGTGGGTGGGCTGCTGCAGCTCCGTCACGGCACGGCCGCCGCGCTGGCGCCCGCGATCGCGCTGCTCGCCGTCGTCGCCCTCGCGGCGTACCTGTCCGGACGTACTCGCGACTGAGCCGCCCGATCCACCACGCGGCTGCTACCGCGCCCCTTCGACGAGCCGGGCCAGATTCGCCAACGCCATGCGCGTCCCCGTCTCGTTGTCGGCGGCGGGGACACTGTCGGGGATCCCCTCGTGCACGACGAGGACATCGGTTCCGCCGTCCACGTCGGTGAGTGTGGTCGTCATCGTCATCGTGCCGCGCAGCGCGGGATCCTCGGTCTCGAAGGCGAGCACTTCGACCACCTGCTCGTTCGGCACGAGCTTCGCGAAGTGGCCGTGGTACGTGTCGGTGTGCGCGGCCGACTTGCCGGTGCCGGACCGCTCGTCGTAGGTGAGCGAGACGCGGAACTGCCCGCCCTCGCACGCGTCGAAGGTGTGCACGTGGCCGCTCATGCCGTCCGGCACCCGCCAGCGTGCGATCGCGTCGGCGTCAAGAAGCGCCTGGTACACCGCGGCCCGCGGCGCGTTCACGTGACCGGACACCTGTGTCGAGTACATGAGCGCCAATCTAGAGCGCCCCTCGCCGGACGGCGACATCGTCCTGGGCCGGGAGCTGGTTCCCCAGGCGCGCCAGCGGGGAGAGTGCCATGAACAGCGGGGAGAGCGCCAGACAGACAGCGGTGAGCAGCAGACTCGTGCGCGGCCCCCACGCGCCTGCCAGGAAGCCGCCGAGCAGCGAGCCGAGCGGTGTCAGTCCCATGCCGACGAAGTTGATGGTCGCGACGGCACGCCCCTGCATACGGACGGGCGTGCTGGCCTGCCGTACGGCCATCATCGTGACGTTGACCAGCTGGCCGAAGGCGCCGAAGACGAAGTTGATCGCCATGAGCGAGCCGATGGTGACGGCCGAGGAGCCGTGCAGCGCGGGAGCGCAGAGCATCACGCCGTCGGCTAGCACCGCCGAGGCCACAAGGACCGTGCCGTAACCGAACCTCCCCGGCAGCCTCGCCGAGAGCAGGGAGCCCACCACCGCGCCCGGCCCCATGGCGGCGAGAGCCAGGCCGACCGCCATGCCCGACAGGTGCAACTCGCGCGGCAGGAAGAGCAGATAGACGGTCATCACGGCGGCGAACGAGAACTGGAAGAGGGCTGTGGCGACACCCACGGCCCGCAACGACGTGTTGCCGACCACGAGGCGGAGACCTTCCAGGATCTGCCGCCGGACGCGCGAGGGCCGCTCTCCCCGCTCGGCGCCCGCCGTCCCCTCGACCGAATCCGGCAGCGACTCACCTCGTCGGACGCGCCGGATCGACAGGAAGGACAGCGCGAAGAAGAACGCGGCGACCACAGTGGCGATCGGCGCGGAGAACAGCGAAACCGTCGCGCCGCCGAGCGCGGGCCCGCCGATCTGTGCCGCGGATCTGCTGCCTTCCAGCGCACTGTTTCCCGCCAGCAGCCGATCGCGGTCCAACAGCCTTACGAGCGAGGCCTGGTAGGCCACATCGAAGAACACGCTGAGCACGCCGACGAGGAAGGCGACCACGAGCAACGCCGGAATCCCGAGCACTCCGAGTACGTACGCCAGAGGGATCGCGGCCAGCGCGAGAGCGCGCCCGAGATCCGCGACGACCATCACGTTGCGGGAGCGCCGACGGTCCACCCACGCCCCGGCGAAGAGCGAGAAGAGCAGAATCGGCGCCTGCTCCACCGCACGAAGGACACCGAGCTGACCGGCGCCCGCGTCGAGTGCCACCACGGCGATGAGCGGCAGCGTCACCTGCCCTGCCTGCGCTCCGAGTTGCGAGGCGGTCTGCCCCAGCCAGAGCCTTCGGAAGTCGGCGTCCCGCCACAGGCTCGAAGGAGGACGCGCGGAAACAGCATGAGAAGCGGCACGAGAGAGGGACGGCACCGGGACCCCTTGAGGCAGCGAAAGGTTCGCCGTGCCGCAGCTCGATGGCAGCACGCGATGACAGGCCGACAGCGGCCTACGACGTCAACGCGTGCTCAGTGACCGGGCATCTCGATCTCGACTCCTCGGGGGATCATGTGGAGTTGGCACACTAGCCTTCCGCCCGCGTGCCCCGGAAGCCCCCGCGACGGCCGGCCCGCACGGAGTACGGGCCGGCCGATGGAGCCTTCTGCTGTCCGGAGCCTTTCCCAGAAGCGTCAGGCCGCGGCGGGCGCCGCCTTCTCGGTGAGGCGGGTGACGACCTCGGTGAGGGCCGCGGTGACCTCGGTGTCGTCGGCCGGGTGGATTTCGGCGAAGCGCGTCAGGGAGGCGGGGATGGACAGCTTGACGTCCTCCAGGACCGCGCCACCGGCGAGGCCCGCGGCCTTGCGGGCCTCGTCCTGCGCCCACACGCCGCCGTACTGGCCGAACGCGGTACCGACGACGGCGACCGGCTTGCCGGAGATCGCACCGGCGCCGAACGGGCGGGACAGCCAGTCGATCGCGTTCTTGAGGACGGCGGGCATGGTGCCGTTGTACTCGGGCGAGAAGAGGAGGAAGGCGTCGACGCCGCCGGCCACCTCGCGCAGACGGGCCGCGGCGGCCGGGACGCTGCCCTCGACGTCGATGTCCTCGTTGTAGAAGGGCACGTCCGCGAGACCCTCGAACAGCTCGACGTCGACGCCCGCGGGCGCGTGCTTGGCGGCGGCCTCGGCGAGCTGGCGGTTGTGGGAGCCGGCGCGGAGGCTGCCGACGAGGGCGAGGATGCGTACAGACATGGCGGAACTCCTGAAAAAGGTGCGGACGGAACTCACCTGCGGGACATGAGAACAAGCGGACCGGGGTCCGTTTAAAGTTGTACCACCTATCCGGACTGCGGTCCACTTAGCTGCTCACGGCGTTACGCTGGTCCCATGACCGGCTCCCTTCCTCCGCCCCTCCCCCTGCCCGACCCACCGGGCGGGGCGGCTGAGCTCGTCATCACCCCGGTCGGCGGACCGCCGTCGCTCAGGGCCGACGCGGCACGCAACCGCACGCGCCTGCTGGAGGCCGCCTCACAGCTGATGGCCGGGTGCGGGGCCGCGCAGCTGACCATGGACGCGGTGGCCGCGGCGGCCGGAGTCGGCAAGGGGACCGTCTTCCGGCGCTTCGGTGACCGCACCGGGCTCCTCGTCGCCCTGCTCGACCACCACGAGCAGCAGCTCCAGGCCGCCTTCCTCTCGGGCCCCGCTCCGCTGGGCCCCGGCGCTCCGCCCCTGGAGCGCCTGCACGCGTTCGGTCCCGCCCTCATCCGCCACGAACGCGACCACCACGAGCTGATCCTGTCCTCACGGACCGATCCACTGCGCACCTACGACGTCCCCGCGAACCGGCTGCGCTTCACGCACATCGCGATGCTGCTGCGCCGGGCGGGCGTCGCGGGAGACACGGAACTCCTCGCGCACACCCTGCTCGGCTCCGTCGACAGCGCGCTGGTCCATCACCTGGTCGTCGAGCGCGGCCTGTCGATCGACCGCGTGGAGGCCGGGTGGCACGACCTCGTCACCCGCCTGGTGACTCGACCGCACTCAGCTGCCTGATTCCGCCGCCCCGTGAACGGCGTGCGGCGCACCCGTCCCGTTCTTCCACTGGTCTTCCACTGGTCGTGCCGGCCATCCGACCCGGGAGGTCACGTGCGGGGCCAGTAGTCGGCGGCGGCCGGGGCGATCATGTGGTCGTCGCGAGGAACTGCGTCGCCGCAAGCTCCCCGTACAGCGGATCGGCCGCCACCAGCTCCTCGTGGGTGCCGGAGGCGCGGACCCGTCCCGCGTCCATCACCACGATCCGGTCGGCCAGCGTCACCGTCGAGAGGCGGTGCGCCACCACGAGGACCGTCACATCGCGGGAGACCTCGGCGACGGCGTCGCGCAGCGCCAGTTCGTTCACCGCGTCGAGCTGTGAGGTCGCCTCGTCCAGGAGCAGGAGGCGCGGCTTGCGCAGCAGCGCCCTGGCGATGGCCACGCGTTGGCGTTCACCGCCGGACAGCTGGGACCCGCGGTGTCCGACCAGCGTCTCCAGGCCGTCCGGCAACCGTTCGACGAGGGTGTCGAGGCGGGCGCGTACGAGTACGTCCTGGATCTCGTCGCCGGTCGCGCCGGGTGCCCCGAAGAGGAGGTTCTCGCGCAGGGTGCCGGCGAGGACGGGCGCGTCCTGCTCCACGTATCCGATGACGGAGCGCAGTTCGGCGAGCGGCCACTCGTGCACATCACGGCCGTCGACGAGGACACGGCCGCCCGTCGCGTCGTAGAACCGCTCCAGGAGGCCGAAGACGGTGGTCTTGCCCGCGCCCGACGGGCCGACGAAGGCGGTCATGCCGGGGCCCGGGATGTCGAAGCTCACGCCGTGGTGGACGTACGGAAGGCCCTCGCGGTAGCGGAAGGTCACGTCCTCGAAGGCGACGGCGGCGGGTCCCTGCCGCTCCGGCGGGCGCGCGGGCTCGGTGACGTCCTCCGTCTCCAGGCGTTCCGCCCGTACGATCCGCGCGATGGCCGCCGAGCCGACCTGATACTGCGTGACACCCTCGACGAGTCGGGACACGGGGTCGATCAGATAGAAGAGGAAGAGCAGGAAGGCCACGAGCGTCGAGACCGAGATCGCGCCGGACGCGACCCGCGCGCCGCCGATGCCCAGGACGGCCAGGAACGAGACCTGCACGGCCAGACCGACCGAACTCCAGGCCACCGCCTGCCACTTGGCGGACCGCACCCCGTACCGCCAGGCCTCCTGCGCGGCGGCCTGCACGGCGGCGGTCTCGCGCTCTTCGGCGCCCGAGGCCTTGAGGGTACGGAACGCGCCGAACGCGCGCTCCAACGCGGTCGAGATGGTGCCGACCGCCTCCTGGGCCCGCTCGGTCGACCGCGCGATCCTGGGCATCACCAGACTCACCGCGCCGCCGATGAGCACGATCACGCCGAGCGTGACGCCGAGCAGGACGGCGTCCATGAGGCCCATCATCACGATCGTCGCGATGAAGGTGAGCCCGCCCGCCACGGCGGCCACCACGGACTGTGTGGTGACCGCGCGCAGCAGTGTCGTGTCCGAGGTGATCCGGGACATCAGGTCGCCGGGCTGGGTCCGCTCCACCTCCGGCAGGCGCAGCCGCAGCAGCCGCCCTATGAGGGTGCGCCGCGCCGCGAGCACCACGGATTCGGCGGTGCGCTCAAGGACGTACGCGCCGACGGACTCGATGGCGGTGCCGAGCACCACGAGCGCGGTGAGCAGGAGGATGATCCCTGCGATCGAGTCGTCGCTGCCGAGCCGGTCCACCAGGGCTTTCGCGGCGAGCGGCTGGGCGAGGCCGGTCGCCGCGCCGATCAATGTGCACAGGGCGCCGAGGGCGACGGCCGCGCGGTGCGGGCGGAAGTAGCGGTACAGCGCCCGCCAGGTCTCGGCTGCGGGGAGCCGCTCCCGCATCGCTCTCGTCGGCGCCGACGTCGGCCTCTCCTGGGCCGGCTGCTCCGGCTCGCTCTTGGTCACGTCAGGCAGGACGCGGACAACGGGTGATCTGCCTGACAGTTGTCCGCCGCGATCGAGCGCGGGCGCGCCCCCGATGATGAGCCATCAGATCTTACGCTCCGTCACTCGCCCGGCGGGGCAGCGACTCCGCTTCCGCGTGTCATACCCCCTGAAAACTACCCGTTTCGGGTCAAAAAACGTAAAAACATATCTTCAGCCGATTCGTTGATCTTCCTGCGGTCTACACATGGTTGCGAACAGGAAGCGAGCGAACGGAGTGAGTATGCGCTCAGTCGGCCGAAGGCACGCGCTGGGTCTCGGACTTGCGGTGACAGCGGGCGCGGGTCTTGCCGGGTGCGGTGCGAAGGAGTGGGGATCCGAGGATTCCGCTTCCCCGTCGCCGTCGGGACGGCAGGGGCATGGGCGCGGGCATGGCCACGAGGGAGAGGACGGTCAGCACGGCGCCCAGCGGAAGCAGCATCCGGCGAGGCCGATCGGCGACGGTTCGACGACGTATACCGGGAAGCAGCCGAAGCAGCCGGATGCCCCGGTGCCCCTGGAGCCGGGTGAGACGCCCCCGCAGTTCGTCGTCTTCTCCTGGGACGGCGCGGGCGAGGTCGGCAACGGCCTCTTCCCGCGCTTCCTGAAGCTGGCCGAGGACCACGACGCGAAGATGACGTTCTTCCTCTCCGGGCTCTATCTCCTTCCCGAATCCAAGAAGCGTCTCTACAAGCCGCCGAACAACGCGGTCGGCGCCTCCGACATCGGTTATCTCACCGACGGTCACATCAAGGAGACGCTGAAGTACGTCCGGCAGGCCTGGCTCGAAGGCCATGAGATCGGCACGCACTTCAACGGGCACTTCTGCACGGGCACGGGCAGCGTCGCCAACTGGACGCCCGCGCAATGGCACAGCGAAATCGACCAGGCCGCCGCCTTCGTGAAGGAATGGCGCACGAATACCGGCTGGACCGATCTGCCGTCGCTGCCTTTCGACTACGACAAGGAACTCGTCGGCGGCCGCACCCCCTGCCTCCTCGGCCAGAACAACCTGCTGCCCGTCGCCCGCGAACGCGGCTGGCGTTACGACTCCTCGTCACCCGGCGGATCACAGCGGTGGCCGGGGAAACGCCACGGTGTATGGGACCTGCCGCTCCAGCAGATCCCTTTCCCCGGGCACCGTTTCGAGGTCCTGTCCATGGATTACAACGTCCTGGCCAACCAGTCGAAGAATTCGACGCGGGCACCCTCGTACAACTATCCCGGCTGGCGCACCCAGGCGACCCACTCGTATCTCGCCGGTTTCCGGCGCGCGTACGAGACGAACCGTGCCCCCTATTTCATCGGCAACCACTTCGAGGAGTGGAACGGCGGCATCTACATGGACGCCGTCGAGGAAGCCTTCAGGGGAATGGCCGGGAAGAAGGACGTACGCCTCGTCTCCTTCCGGCAGTTCGTCGACTGGCTCGACGTCCAGGATCCAGCCGTCCTCGCCAAGTTGCGCGGGCTCGAAGTGGGAGAGCGCCCCGAAGGCGGCTGGCACAGCTTTCTCGGCAAGTCGACCAAGCGAGAAATCAACAGAGAGATGGAGACAAGAAGTTGACCGCGAATCGGTTGAAGCAGAAGTACGCGCCGGTGAAGTACACGTCGGTGAAGTACGCGACGGTGGCGGGAATCGCGGCCGTCGCCGTTCTGGCGGGCCCGGCGGCGGCCGGTGCCGCTGCCGTGAGCCCGCACGCCCCGCACCCGCCCGGGGCCGCCGCGACCGCGGCCCCGCGACCCACGCTGACGGCGAAGTCCACCGTGGGCAGCGTGCACGCGTGGCATGACTTCCACATCTACGGCGTCAGCCACCACATGCGGGCGGGCACGCGCGTCACGCTGCAGCAGAAGCAGGGCAAGCGGTGGGTGTCGCTGCCCGCGTCGGTGTACACCGCGCGCTCCGGGGCGTACAACATGCGGGTCAAGCTCGGCTGGAAGGGACGCAACTCCCTGCGCGTCGTGGGCGGCGGCGCCATCTCGCCCGTCATCTATGTGACGGTGCTGCGCTGAGCCGACGGCCCCACCCGGTTGCCCGAACCCGGGCATGAGCTCACGAGCCCGTGCCCGGGCGACGGCGGTCGGGGGCCTCAGCCGACGTCCCGCTTGCCGAGCCCGGTCCGGGGCGCGAGCCCGAGCACGCCGACCTTTCCGGTGTGGCGGTTGGTCTTTTCACGCACAAGGCGTTCAAGGCGGCCCGCCCCTGAAGATCGCCCTCGCGGTGGCCAGGGCGCACTGCCTGCTCGGGACGATCTCGACGCTCGCGGGCCAGAAGATCGAGGACAACACCACGGACGGACTGAGCCTTGAGCGGCTCTACGCGCTCAAGGGCACGGACGGCAGGACGTGGGGCCAGGTCGTCGACGGGCAGAAGCTCGGCGTCGGCATCGGCCGCGCGGGCTCCGGCGCCACGCACGAGATCGGCTTCCCCGTCCTTCAGTACCGCGGCTCGCTGGAGGAAGTCATCCCGATCGAGACCGAGGACGCGACGCGCGAGGCGTACCGCAAGGCCAACATCACCACCCGGTGGAAGACCTATCCGGGCGAGCACCTGACGGCCGATCAACTGGCGAAGGACGACACGGTGAAGTGGCTCGGCGACCGCTTCGAAGGCAAGCCGGAGTTCGGCAACTGTCTGCTCCCGTGAGTTGTCTCGCACTCGCTGCCTCTTGTCACCCGGGTGACAAGAGGCAGCATCATGTCCATCCGTCCTTGATGGGCCGCCGCGCACCCGTGGCGGTATCTTCACCCAACCTTTGTCCCCCGCGCGCAGAGGGAGCACTCCATGGTGAACGGTTCGCCGCTGCCCGCCGGTGTACCCCCGGCAGGCGGCCCCGCGTCCGCGGGCACCCCGGCAGAGGAGTCGCACGCCGCGTTCAGAGCGTTCCCCTCGGGCCTCCACGATCACGTGAGACCGTTCCTCGACGACATCACGTCGGAGGTGGTGCGGGCGATCCGCACGGAGATACCGGAGTACGCGCGCCCGACCAATGACACGTACATGCATGTCGTGAACCGGGGCGTGGAACAGGCCCTGGAGGGTTTTCTGGCCCGGATGGCCCACCCGGACACCGACTGGGAGTCGGTGAAGGCCACGTACCAGAACATCGGCAGGGGCGAGGCGGACGAGGGCCGCAGCCTCGACTCCTTCCAGTCGGCGCTGCGTCTGGGCGCGCGCGTCACCTGGCGCCGGGTGAACGCGATGGTCGACGCCGACCTGCTGCCCCGGCATGTGCTCGCCGCGTTCGGCGAGGCGCTGTTCCTGCACCTGGACGAGATGGCCGCGGCGACGACCGCCGGCTACACCGAGGCCAGGCTGCACGCGGCGGGCGAACTGCAGCAGCGCCGGGCCCGCCTCATCGACCTGCTGACTGCCGATCCTCCCGCGTCGGCGGAGGCCATCGCCGACCTCGCGCAGACCGCCCAGTGGCCCATCCCGCGCGAGGTGGCGGTCGTCGTCATCGACCACGCCCTCACCCCGGAGACCGTCAGGCCCATCGTGCCGCCGGAGTTCCTCGCGCGCTTCTCCGAGCAGCCCGGCTGCATCGTGGTGCCCGACCCGGAGGGCCCGGGGCGGGCCCGCTCGATCGCCGCCGCGCTGCAAGGGCTGCGTGCGGTGATCGGCCCCACGGTCCCGCTGCACGAGGGCGCGCGCTCGCTGCGCTGGGCGCTCGATGCCCTGGAGCTGTCCCGGCGCGGCATCCTGCCCCGGGCGGGCCTGCTGCACTGCGCCGACCATCTGGCGACGCTGCTGCTCTTCCACGACGAGGCGCTGATCGACGCGCTCGCACAGCGGCATCTGCTGCCCCTTGACGAGGTGCGCTCACCACAGCGGGAGCGCCTGGCCGAGACCCTGCTGTGCTGGCTGCGGTGCGGGCACAACGCGAGCGAGGTCGCCACGCGCCTCGCCGTGCACCCGCAGACGGTCCGCTACCGCCTGCGGCAGCTGGAAGAGGTCTTCGGTGACCGGCTGCACGATCCGGTGGCGCAGTTCGAGATGCAGTTGGCGCTGCACGCGTTGAGCCTGCGCCCGGCTCCCGGTTAGGCCCACAGGCGTGTCCCCGGCACGTCACCCGGACGCGCCGCGGGGGCGGCCGCCCCCGACCGTTATCGAGCCGTAATGTCCCCTTCGTCCCACGTCCCAGGCGAAGGAGAGTTCTTACGTGCGTGCCCGCCTCATGGCCGCTGCCATCGAACCGACCGCCCCGACCGTCCTGACCACGACGCGGACCCCCTCCCGGCCCCTCCCGCGCCTCGTGGTTCTCTTCCTCCTCCCCCTGCTCACCGCCCTCAGCGGCCCCCTGCTCGCCCCGGCGCACGCCCACGCGGACGCGCCGGTACGGCACGCCCCGTCCGTCACCAGCCTGCTGGCCCCGCCGCGCGCCCCCGACGACCCCTGCACCAGCAAGGACCCAGCGGTCTGCCTGATCCGGCAGATGACTCCGGAGGAGCGGGAGCGGGCGCGCGAGGTGCGGCTGCGTTACCACGCGCTCCTGGACACCATGGAGCGCGTGGCCGACCGTATGCACGAGGAAGGGCGCTCCGACGAGGAGATCGCCCGCGTCCTCGTCGACATGCGCAACGATGCCAAGGACATCACCCGCGCCGGAATGACCCCCGAGGCGGTGCAGGCCCTGGAGCAGCGGAACATGAAGAAGTACGGCAATCCCCTGGGCCCGACGGCGGAGCAGCAGTTCCTCAAGTACGGCAGCTGGCACAAGGTCATCGAGGCGGCGACCCGCAGCAGCGCCGCCGTCGACCAGGAACTCGGCATCCCGCCGCGCGTCTGACCTCCATGCTGCTTCAGGATTACGACCGTCACGGCCGGACGTGGGCCCTCGACCCCCGGACGGGTCTCGTCTCCCCCGGGTCCGGCCGCTGTCACGGCTTCGTCCACGTGAGCGACGAGGCGACAGCGGCGCTGTACGCCGACCCCTCCGACGGCGAACCGGCCCTCTGGCTCCAGTACCGCCAACGCCGCTGGAACTGCGCCACGGTGATGGCCCATCAGTCGCCCGGGCCGAACGGCACCCGCCGCTTCACCGTCGAGGACGCGCGGGGAACAGCTCTCGAACTGCTCTACCCCGCGCCGGATCCCGGCCCCTTCGACCCGACATACGACTGGATCGACGCGGAGGGCGACGATTTCTTCCTCTGGGCGGCCGGTCGCCTGAGGGACGCGAACGCGGACACCACGGCGCGTACCACACTCCTGTCGCACTTCCGGGCCGGTTTCCTCCCCGCCTGAGATCGCAAGTAGCCTTTCCGAGCGATGAGTTGATGCCTCCCGCCGAGTCTTCACTCACACGAGGAGCAACCGAACAAGACCGGGCCGCGCACAAGGTTCGCGACCCCCACCAGGAGGTACACCATGTGCGCCCACCAGCCCCCGTGCCCGCCCGCCGAGAGCCCCGACCACGTCGCGGCCCGGATCCTCTCCGCCCACCCTGAACAGGGCTGGAGCCTGCTGTGCAACGGCACGATCGTCTTCGACGACACCGGCGAACTGCTGCCGGACGGACGCGTGGTCGCTGTGGCGCGGACGCTGGCGATGGCGGCCTGATCCCGCGCGGGTCACCTCACGGCGCGATCGCGCCCAGCAGCGCCCTCGCGCACAGGTCCCGCACCTGTGCGCGCGCCAGCTGCTCCGGCTCCTCCAGCCACTCCAGGCAGACGGCCACCATGAAGGCCAGCCAGCCGCGCACAGCCAGGCGCAGAGTGGGCAGTTCGTGCGGGGTGGATGCCGTCTCGGGGTCCGCGGCGAGGGCCTCCAGGATCTGGTCCTCGTGGGCCGCCAGGCCCTCGCGGTAGATCCTGCGGACCGTGGCGTCGCCCGTCTCCTGCGCCCGGTGGAAGGCGCGGAAGCCCTCCGCGTGCGATTCGACGTACGCCAGGAACATGTCGAGGCCCGTGCCGATCTGCTCGCGGACCGGCACTCCGGGCACGGCCGCCGTCAGGCGCAGCATGCGATGGCTCTCGCGCCGCACCACGGCGGCGAAGAAATCGCTCTTGGTCGGGAAGTAGTGGTAGAGCAGGCCGCGTGAGACTCCGGCGATCTCCGCCACCCGCTCGATCCACACATCGTCGTACGGACTCTGGGCGAAGAGACACGCCCCTGCCGAGAGCAGCTGCTCCCTGCGCTCCTCGCTGCTGAGTCTGCGGCGCGTGCGCTCCCGCGGGTTCGTGCGCTCCTGCGGGTCCGCGGCCATGGGAGCACCTTACTTGACGTGGATTCAACAGCGGGACCAGACTGTGAGTCCTTATTGAATCCGCGTACAACAGGCTCAATGGGTCTGCGGCACAAGGGAGATGGCACACATGGCGCAGGTGTCGCAGTCGTCGCAGGCGACGGAGGGAGCCGAGCAGGGTGGGTCCGCCGGACCCACTGAGCCCGGCGGACCCGCCGGGCTCCCCAAGGGGTTCCGCAGTGCCGAGCTGGGGTGGCCGCGCCTCGACCTCGTCCCGCATCCGCCGCGCCGCCTGCCCCTGATCGGTGATGTCCTGGGCTCCCATGTCCGCACACCCGTACAGGACTCGATGCGGATCGGCGGCAGCCTGGGGCCCATATTCCGCCGCAAGGCCTTCGGCAAGGAGATCGTCTTCGTCTGGGGCGCCGAACTCGCGGCCGAGCTCGCCGACGAGTCGCGGTTCGCCAAGCACGTGGGCCTGGGGGTGGCCAATCTGCGGCCGGTCGCCGGGGACGGCCTGTTCACCGCGTACAACCACGAACCCAACTGGCAGCTGGCGCACGACATCCTCGCGCCGGGCTTCAGCCGGGACGCGATGGCCGGCTACCACCCGCTGATGCTGGACGTCGCCCGGCATCTGACCGCCCGCTGGGACGAGCGCGAGGAGACCGGGCGGTCCGTGGACGTGCCCGGCGACATGACGAAGCTGACCCTGGAGACGATCGCCCGCACCGGCTTCGGGCACGACTTCGGTTCCTTCGAGCGGTCCAGGCCCCACCCCTTCGTGTCGGCCATGGTCGGCACGCTCTCCCACGCCCAGCGCCGCAACGTCGTGCCGCCCGCGCTCGCCCCGCTGCTGCTGCGCGGCGCCACCCGGCGCAACGCCGCCGACATGGCCTACCTCAACCGCACCGTCGACGACGTGGTCGCAGCCCGCCGCGCCGCGTCAGGTCCGGGCGACGGAGATCTGCTCGACCGGATGCTGGAGGTCGCCCACCCCGACACCGGCGAGCGGCTCTCCGCCGAGAACATCCGCCGGCAGGTCATCACCTTCCTGGTCGCCGGGCACGAGACGACCTCGGGCGCCCTGTCGTTCGCCCTGCACTACCTCGCGCGCTCACCCGAAGTCCTGGCACGCGCCCAGGCGGAGGTGGACGAGGTCTGGGGCGACGCCGCGGAACCGGCGTACGAACAGGTCGCCAAGCTCCGCTATCTGCGCCGCGTCCTCGACGAGTCGCTGCGGCTGTGGCCGACCGCCCCCGGCTTCTCCCGCCAGGCCCTGCGGGACACGACCATCGGTGGCGTGCACCCCATGCGCCAGGGAGCCTGGGCGCTCGTCCTCGCCACGCTCCTGCACCGCGATCCGGCGGCCTGGGGCGAGCGGCCCGAGGAGTTCGACCCCGACCGGTTCGCCCCTTCGGCGGTACGTGCGCGGCCCGCCCATGTCTTCAAGCCGTTCGGCACGGGCGCGCGGGCCTGCATCGGCCGTCAGTTCGCGCTGCACGAGGCGACGTTGGTCCTCGGCCTTCTCCTGCGCCGCTACGACCTGCACGCCGATCCCGGGTACCGCCTGCGGGTCGCCGAGCGCCTCACTCTCATGCCCGAAGGCCTCACACTGCGGCTCAGCCGCCGCGCCAAGGCCGGGTAGGACCCGATTGTCAGACCCGTGCGCAAGAGTGGAGGGTCCACCGGTGCGAGCCGCCGGACCGTCCGACCCCGCGCAGAGGAGCTCTCGACATGACCAGCACGTCGACCCCCGAACTGGCCGCCGCCCAGGCCTGCTTGCGGCTGCTGCACACCGCACGCGCCGCGCTGTCCGGTCCCTCACCGGCCGCGGCGGCCTCGCTGCTCGCAGGGCCCATCGCGGAGGCGGACGAAGCGCTGCGCCGCGCGGGCCTGACGGGCAACGAGGCCGAGCTCCTGAACAGGATCTACGACCTCGAGCCCGACCGCCCCGATCCCCGGACCTGCCCCGCTTCTGCTGGTTCCGCCGGTTCGGCTATGTCGGCTGGTTCGGGTCCGTCGGCTTCGGTTCCATAGGGTTCGGCTCCTTGGGCTTCCAGGTGAACTTGTCGCCGCCCACCCAGCGCACCAGATCCGGGTCGTCCACGTCGTGCACGACGACACCCACCTGTGCGGCCACCTCAAGGACGTCGACGAGTTCCCTGGCCTCGCCGACCACCTCGCCGTCGAGCTCCACGATGCGGAAGGGCGGTCGGCCGGGGTTGACGCCAAGGACCGTGATCCGAGGGTTCGCCATATAGAGGTGCGCGCTTTCGGTCATATCTGCAGGCTTCCACGCTCCGGCTCCGTCATGACCTTCACGACCTGCCCGTTCGGCCGCTCGGGCTACGCGACCCGTCGCCTCGGGGCGCCCGGCCTCCGCTCACGCGAGGCGCTCGACCGCCTTCAGGACCTGACCGGCACCGTCCTCCGGGCTCATCCGACGGGAGACGACACGGGCGGCTTCCCTGTACGTGGCCTCGCGTACCGCGCGCCCGAGCTGCTCGGTTACCGCGCGCCCGCGCTGCTCGGCGAGGCGTTTCCACGGTCACCCGACGCCCAAGGACCGCCCGTGCTCGACGCTCAACGGCGCGAAGGCTATCCGCGTCAGGGAGCCGTCGTCCGCCCACCGCACCTCGACGGTGTCCGCCGTCGCGCTGACCACCGTGGCCGCCTCGGCGAGGGACGCGGGTTCGGGCTCCGCGGTGAGCGTGGCCAGAGCCGCGTACAGCGCCGTGCCCTCGGCCTCGGCCGTGAGGCGTGGCAGGCGGGCCCACCGGGTGAAGGCCGTGCCCTGGGGCGCGCGCTGTTCGTCCTGGCCCGTCCAGCCGTGCAAGGGGTGCAGCGCCGAGAGCAGGGACTCCTCGGGCCCTGTCGCCCAGCCCGTGTGGGTGACGCGGGCGCCGTGCGGAGCGCCGACGACGCGGTGCACACGCAGTTCGTGCCGCCCCTTGGCCACGGTGACGCTCTCCACGCGCAGCCCCGGCACCATGGGCGGCCCGCTCACGAACGCCGGGGTGTGCCGGGACGCGGCCCAGCCCCAGCCGTCGCCCTGACCCGCGCCCAGCGGATGGATGCGGCTGCGAGCACCGCGTACTCCCGCCACCTCCACCGCCATGTGGTTGTCCGCGGTGTTGCCGCGTGCCGTGGGGCCGGTGCTCGTGGAGTAGGCCTGGCGGGCGTAGAGCGGATCCTCGTGCGCCGCCGTCTCGGCCTCGTGCGGGCGCGCGTGGTCGCTGCCGTGGTTGTGCAGCCGTACGATCCCGTCGGCGCTGGTGCTCTGTACCAGGAGGCCGGGTGCGGGCAGCGCGAGGACATGGTCGCCGCTCTCGCTGGGGGCGGGTTCCTCCGTGGCGGTCCACAGAGGGTGGGTGGCGGGCGCCAGGAGACCGACGAACGCCTTCGACGCCCAGTAAGGGGACGCGGGGCCCGAGTAGGGCTGCAGGGACGACTCGTGCGGGCCGTGCCAGCCGAGGCTGAGCAGTCCGTCGGCGCCGACGGAGCCGCGGTCGAGGAAGTAGCGAAGGGATCCGCTGAGGAGTCGGCGCGAGGTGCCCGGCGTCAGGGGCGTGTGGCCGGTGACCGCGCCGAGCGCCACGGACGCTCCCGCGGCGAAGCGGTAGGTCAGGGAGCGGCCGAAGTGGATCGGGGCGCCGTCGGCCCCGAAGAGGAGCCCGAAGCTCGCCAGGTGCTCGTGCAGGCGGGGGCCGTGCCGGGCCGACTGATCCTGATCGTCCGCCAAGTGGGCGTCGAGCGTCGGGTAGAGGTGCAGGGCCCAGCCGTTGTAGTGGTCGAAGGCGCGGCCGTCTCCGTCGGCGTACCAGCCCTGGCCTCGGTACCAGGTCTCCAGGAGTTCGAGTGCCCGCTCGCGTGCCCGGGCCGTCTCCGCGTCGCCCCGGCCCACCGACTCCAGGAATCCCGCCACGGTGTAGGGGAAGAGGTACCAGTTGTTGGGCGCGGGGACGTGGCGGATCGCGCCGCGCAGCCACTCTTCCGCTCGGTCCTGCACGTCGGTGTCGAGCCGGTCCCACAGCCAGGGGCGGGTGAGGCGCAGTCCGAGTGCGACGGACGCGGACTCCACCATCGGCTGGCCCTGGACGTCGTGTTCGAGGATCACCGGCCAGGACTCGGCGTCGTCGCGGCCGGGGGTGCGGGTGCCCGCGTCGAGCCCTCGCGCGTACCGGTCGAGCCAGCCGTGCGGGTCCTTGCCGTCGGCGCCGGCCACCCTGAAGGCGGCGGCGAGGAGGGTGCGGGCGTATCCCTCCAGACCGTCCGACCGCACACCCGAGGCCGAAGGCCGCCCCGGCAGGTCGAGCAGGGCGCCGCGTGGCGTCGCCCACCGCCAGGCGGCGTCCAGGAGACCGTCGGCGGCGGCCTCCCAGTGCTCACGCGTGTAACCGGTGAAAGGGCTCAACTCACGGTCTTCTGCGGGCAGCCCGGGGGCTCCGGACAGTGCGGTGATGCTCATGCGAGGTAGGCCAGCCTTTCGCGTCGTACGGCATGGGCGAAACCGTCGCCCGCGGCCCAGCGGCCGAGTTCGGCGACGGCGAGATCCGCGAGGCGACCCCACTCGTTGCCCTGTGAACCGGCCAGATGGGGAGTGATCATGACGTTGTCGCACTCCCACAACGGGTGTTCGGGGGGCAGGACTTCGGGGACGGTGACATCGAGGACGGCGCGGACGCGGCCCGCGAGGGCGGCCTCGGTGAGGGCGTCCTGGTCGAGCACCGCGCCACGGGCCGTGTTGATGAGCACCGCCTCGTGGCGCATGGCCCCGATCAGCTCACGGCCGACCAGACCGCGGGTGGCGGGCAGCAGCGGCGTGTGGACGCTGACGACATCGCTGCTCCCGAACAACTCGGCGATGCCGACCGGTTGCGCCCCGAGTGCCAGGGCCTCCTCGTCCGAGACGTACGGGTCGTGGAGGAGGACCTTGAGGTCGTAGGGGCGGAGGAGTTCGATGACGCGGCGGCCGATCATCGAGGCGGAGAGGACGCCGACCGTACGGCCGTAGTTGCCCACGTCGTGCGACAGGCTGAGCCAGTCGTCGCGGCGACGCGTGTCCCTGAACTCCGCCGCACGCTCCACGACTTGTTTGCCGGTGAGCAGGATCATGGCGACGGTGTACTCCGCGACGGGCAGGGCGTTGGCCGCGGCGGCCGACGACACCGCGATACCGCGGTCCCAGCACTCGGGGGTGATGTGGCCGCGTACGGAGCCCGCGGTGTGGACGACGGCCCGCAGCCGTGGCGCGGTCGCGAGCACGGCCGCGTCAAGGGGCGGGCAGCCCCAGCCGGTGACCAGGACCTCCACGTCCCGCAGCACGGAGCGGGCCCGCTCCGTGGTGAAGTCGTCCAGGACGGTGTCCGGAACCAGATCACAGACCCGGCCGAGGGCGGCGAGCGCGTCGGGGCCGAGCACGGCCGTCGCCGCGTCCCGCGCCATGGCGAGCGCGGTGTGCGGACGGTGGCTGCCGTTCTTCAACAGATTCCCTTTCCCATGGCTCACGTGTTCCCGTCTTCACGTACTCACGAGTTCACGTGGCCCACTTGTTCACTTGGCTCACTTGGCTCACTTGACCGAGCCCGCGGTGAGACCCGACTTCCAGAAGCGTTGCAGCAGCATGAAGGCGAGGATCAGCGGCAGCACCGCAAGGAGCGAGCCCATGATCACCACGGGGTAGTACTCGGGCGAGACGGTGGCCGAACTGTTCCAGGTGTAGAGGCCCAGACTGACCGGATACAGCTTCTGGTCCGAGAGCATCACCATGGGCAGGAAGAAGTTGTTCCAGATGGCGGTGAGCTGGAAGAGGAACACCGTCACCAGGCCGGGTGCCAGCATCCGCAGGGAGACGCGCACATACGTGGTCAGCTCCCCCGCGCCGTCGACGCGCGCCGCTTCGAGCACCTCGTCGGGCACGTACCCCTGGCTGAAGATCCGCCCGAGATAGACACCGAACGGGTTGAACAGGACCGGTATGAACACCGCCCAGAAGGTGTCGACGACGCCTGTGGCCGAGGCCATCAGATACAGCGGAAGGGCGAGCACCGTCTGCGGCACCATCACCGCGGCGAGCACCAGGCCGAAGACCTTCTCTTTGTGCGCGAAGCGGTATTTGTCGAAGGCGTAGCCGCAGGCGACGCTCACCAGTGCGCTGATCGCGGCGCCCAGGACGGCGTAGAGCAGGCTGTTGGTGTACCAGCGGCCGTAGAGCCCGCCGTCCATCGCGAACAGGTCGCGCAGGTTCTGCACGAAGGAGAAGTCGGTCAGCGAGAAGAAGTCGCTGCTGAACAGCGCGTCCCGGTTCTTGGACGCGGCGAGCACCAGCCACAGGACGGGCAGCAGGGTGTAGAGCACCGCGATGCCGACCACGGTGTTGACGACGGTGCGGCCCAGGAGGCGGGGGCGGCCCGCGGTGAGGGTGTCGGCGCTCATCGCGCGGCCTCCTTCTGGGAGCGGTTGGTCCAGCGGGTGACGCCGTAGGACAGGGCGACCGTGCAGAGCAGGAGGATCACCGAAGCGGCGGCGGCGAGGCCGTAGTTGTTGCGGGTGAAGGCCGCGTCGTAGATGTACATGCTGGGCGAGAAGCGCGAGTTGATCATCGGTGACGACTGGCTGAGCAGCATGGGTTCGGTGAACAGCTGCATCGCCCAGATCAGGGTGAACATGGCGACCATGACGATCGAGGAGCGCACCAGGGGCGCCTTGATCCCCAGTGCGGTGCGCACCGGTCCCGCGCCGTCGACCACGGCGGCCTCGATCACTTCTCGGGGTACGGCCTGCAGCGCGGCGTAGAAGATCACCATGTTGTAGCCGAGGTTGCTCCACAGGGCGATGTTCACGATGGAGGGCAGGACGGTGTTCACGCCGAGGAAGTCGATGGTGATGTCGCCCTTGGCGAGCAGATCGACGACCGGGCTGAGTCCTGGCGTGTAGAGGTACAGCCAGATGAGGGCGGCGATGATGCCGGGCACCGCGTGCGGCAGGAAGAGCGCCAACTGGGCCCAGGCGCGCAGCCGTACGACTCCCGAGTCGAGCAGCAGGGCGAGGGCGAGGGCACCGATCACCATGAGCGGGATGTAGATCAGGCAGTAGAGGACGACCGTGCCGAGGCTGCCGAGGAAGGTCGGGTCGGTGAGAACTGCCGTGTAGCTGCGCAGTCCCACGAAGACCGTGCGTTCCGGGCCGAAGCCGAGGCCGGGCTGGTCGTCGCTGAAGAAGCTCAGCCAGACCGCGGTGGCGACGGGTATCAGGAAGACCGTCACCAACAGGATCAGGAACGGGGCCATCAGGACACCGCACGCCACATGCTCACGGCGCCGGGCTCGCGCGCGGGCGCGGCGGGCGGGGACGGGGGCATCGGCGGTGCGCTTCGCGCGGGCCGGGGGCGCGGTCGTGGTCATCGGGGTCACCTGCCTTTCTGCTGGTGCTCGTCGGCGAACGGGGGCTTCGAACGCGCCGGAGCGCTCGGGGCACTCGGGGCACTCGGGGCACTCGGGGCACTCGGGCAGCTCATGTGCTGCGCTCCGTGATGGAGAGGCCGAGGGCCTTGAGGTCCGGCATGGTTCCGTCCTGCGCCGCGCGTACGGCGTCGATGAGCGAGCCCTTGCCGCCGCCCGCACGGGCGAAGCCGTCCTGCATCACCCGCTGGGTCGCGGTCATCCGCGGCCCCCAGACCCAGCCGTCGCGGATCGTCTCGGCCTGTTCCTCGAAGAGGCGGTAGATGTCCTGGCCGGAGTAGTAGGCCCGGTCGAAGGCCTTGCGGCCCACGGCGACCAGGTCGGGGACGGCCGGGTACTGGCTGCTTGTGCCGCTGGAGAGGCGGGCGCGCAGGGCGTCGGGGTGCGAGACCTGCCACTCGATGAACTCCATGGCGGCTTCCGGGTGCCCGCTGTCCTTGGTGACGGCGAAGGTGGAACCGCCGTGCGTGCCGACGACCGGGTTGTCGGGGTCCCACTGCGGGAGCGGAGCGATGGCCCACTGGCCCTTCTGGCCCGGTCTGGCGTTCATCTGCGAGCCCGCGTCCCAGGCGCCGCTGAGCCGGCTGAGGACCAGCCCCTCACTGAGCTGGGAGTCGTAGTGCCTGCTCTCGGTGGCGTTGACGAGCAGCAGGTCCTCGTCGATGAGCCGCTGCCAGTACGCCGCCACCTTCCGGGTCGGACGGTCCGTGAGCGACACGTTCCAGGCGCCGTCGCGGGTGTCGAACCATTCGGCGCCCGCCTGCCACGCCCACGAGGCGAACTGGGTGCCGCCGTCGGTGGGGAAGACGGCGATACGCCTCTCGCGCGCCTTGTCCCGTACGGTGCGGGCGGCCTCGGTGAACTCGTCCCAGGTGCGCGGGACTTCGATGCCGTACTCGTCGAACAGATCGGCGCGGTAGTGCAGCACCATCGGCTCGACGTCGAGCGGGACGGCGTAGACCTTCTTCTCGAAGGTGGTGAGTCCGAGTGCCTGCGGCAGCAGTTTGGCGCGCAGCCTCTCACTCATCAGTGAGGTGATGTCCCGGGCTACGCCGTCGATGGCGAAGCCGGGGACCTGGGGGTATTCGAGGGTGGCGACGTCGGGGGCGTTTCCGGCCCGGGCGGCGTTGCTGAGCTTGGCGTAGCCGCCCATGGCGCCCGACGGAATCTGCTGGAAGTCGACCTGGATGCGGTCGTGGGTCTTGTTGAACGCGTCGACCACTTCCTGGCTGCCGCGCAGTGCGGACCAGAAGGTGATGCGTGTGGTGCCGCCCTTGTCGCGTGACGTGCTGCCCGCGCTGCCCGAACAGGCGCTGAGAGCACCTGCCATGGGAACTGCGGCTGTCACGGCGAGCAGGGACCGGCGGCTCGGTCGACCAGGCATGGGTGGGCGCCTCCCGCGGCTCTTGTTCGGGACACGGGAATCCTGATCGCGTGAACGATGACGGTCAATAGATCGATCAAAAGAAACTAAAGCGGTCAAACGATCCCGATGTGAGCGGTGGATCCACGGACCTTGAGCTCCGGCAGCAGCTCCGCCCGCTGGGTCGTCACGGCGCCCGGCTCCGCCAACTCGTCGAACCTGCGCAGCAGAAGCCTCGCCGCCGTCCTTCCCACCTCGTACTTCGGCGGGGACACGGCGGTCAGCGGAGTACTGCCGAGGGCGGCCACCACGTCGTCGTACGCCACCACCGAGCAGTCCTGCGGCACCCGCACGCCGTGGTCCATGAGCTGCTGCACGAGCATCAGCGCGTCGACGTCGCCGTGCAGCACGGCGCCCGTCGCCCCGTGCTCGCGCAACCGCGCCGCGAGGTCGAGCGGCTCGCGAACCCGGCCGGGCCCCGCGTGCGCGGCACTGAGCATCACGGTCCAGTCCTCGATCTCGGGCCGGGACGCGGCGATCTCGGCGAAGGCGGTACGCAGCGCGCGGGCCGTCGGGCTGTCGTCGCGGGCGGCCAGGATGATCCGCCGGTGGCCGAGCCGGACGAGATGGTCGACGGCGAGGTGGATGCCGTACCAGTGGTCGGTGCAGACCGAGTCCATGGCGTGCAGCGCACTGCCCGCACGCGGTCGGCGCTCCATCAGGACCGTGGGCACGCCCGACGCGGCGAGCCAGGCGTAGTCCGCCTCCTCCTCGGCCGCGGTGCGCCAGCGCGGAGCGATCAGGAGCCCCTGCGCCTTCTCGGCCAGGACCCGCTCGACCAGTGGCCGTTCGGCGCCCTCCACCTGTGGCGCGATATGCAGAGCGACCCGCATCCCGGCCTCGTACAGGACGCTTCGGGCCCCGTGCATCGTCTCGTACAGGTAGGTGTGCCGCTCGGGCACCATCAGCGCGACGGCCCCGCCCTGCACCACCGGCTCGGCCCGCGGGGCGCCGCGCTCCACGGGTCCGACCGATCGCGCGGTGCCGTGCCCGCGCCGCAACTTGCCCTCGCGGGCGAGGTCTTCGACGTCCCGGCGCACGGTGATCACCGAGACCTCCAGGTCGTCGGCGAGATCACTCAGCCGCGCCTCGCCCCGCGACTCCACGACCGCGAGTATCCGCTGCCGCCTGACGTCCCTCGGCTCCCGCATGCTGCCGACCCCCTCGCCACACACCTGTCGGGTGTTCGTTTGAGCGTTTCTGCTGGAGGATATCGATCATTGCCCGGCCTGTGTCCAGGTCGGCGATGTTCGTTACTGGCGGCTCAGTGAGCGTGTGATGCCCGGCCGCCACCGTGGTGACGAGGACCCAGCCCGTGGCCACGAGGAGATACGAGAGCCACTGGTACCAGCCCTCCGGCGCGAACGCCGGCTCCTGCCCGAAACCGACGATCGGAAGGAGCAGGTCGAGAGTGTGGAAGACGGGGTTGAAGTCGGGGGCCTCGTCGGACTTCAACGGGCGCGGATGGTGGCGGGCGAAGGCGGGCGCGAAGGCCCGCCAGACGTGGATCTCCGCCGGTGTCGCGTCGGTGATCTCCATCAACTGGATGCTGTCCCGGGCGCGTTCGGGCTGTCGACCACGCGCTCGGATCCGCTGACGGGAGACCTAATTCGAAATGGGATTCATTTTCATATAGCCTCGGCGCCGCACGTCCGAGACACCTCCGAGACACCTCCGAGAAAGGGCCCGAACTCATGGCCGTCCCCAAGCGCAAGATGTCCCGCAGCAACACGCGCCACCGCCGAGCCCAGTGGAGGGCGAGCACCCCGCAGCTCGTGCCGGTCACCGTCGACGGCTTGGCCCACCTGGTTCCCCAGCGGCTGGCCAAGGCGTACGAGCGCGGCCTGCTGCGTCCCGAAGGCTGAGCCGGAGAGCGCCGAGCCGCCCCCCGCGCCCGCCGGGAGAGTGGAAGTTCCGCGGCCACCCAGGAGGACGCGGCCCTGCCGCGCCGGGCCCGTCGGAAGGCTGCCTCAAGATGCCGGTGAGGAATCTTTCCTATCGGCTGAGGAACTGGTGATCGACTTGCCCGGACTGTTCCACACGCACCGTGCCGGACGCCTGCTGACCGCCTTGAGCTGCGCGTTCGCCGCCGTGTCCGTCCCGCTGTTCCCCTCGGGGAACGCCTTCGCGTCGGCCGGGGATCCGCCGGTCGGCAGAGCCGTGGCCGCTCCGCTGCCCGGCGGGCTCGGCCCGTGTGTGCCGGGCACCTGCCCCTCGGGCCCGTACCCGCCCGTCACGAACGGCACGATCCGCTACCGCGACAACGCGATCAACATCTTCGCGGGCGGCGACTTCCTGGTGCGCGGGAGCGCGGCGGAGGCCGAGGGGCGTGTCGTCGTCCTCGGCGACTTCGACCAGAACAAGCGGGCCGGGGTCAGCGGCGTCTACAACGTCGGCGAGGCGGGCGTCGGCTCCCGGGTCGCGCCTCCGATCGGTTCCGACTGGCTCACGACCGGGGGTGACGTCACCGTCGCCGCGGGCCAGCGACTCCTCGCCGAGCAGGGGGTCGTACGTCACGCGGGCGCGGCGAGCGGCACGATCCTGGCCCAGGACGTGCGTCGGGACCCGGACGCCGCGGCGCCGTACACCGCGCTGCGCGGTCAGCTCAATGTGGCGAGCCAGTGCTACGCGCACGGCGAGAACGGCAGCCGTACGCCGACCGGCACGGCCGTGCACGCGGGCGGTGAGACGGTGTTCACCGGGGACGGCACATCGGCGCGTCAGGTGTTCAACGTCGACTTCGACCTGGCCAGTGCGAGCGGCGGGCAGGAGGGCATCCGGTTCGTGAACATCCCGGACGGAGCGACGGTCCTGGTCAACGTCCTTGGCTCGAAGCGGGTCGTCAACACCTACAGCGGCGGCATCGACGACGCGACGGATCCGCTCAACGCTCTTCGCGAGCGCCTGCTGTGGAACTTCCCCGACGCGACAGACCTGGAGATCAAGGGGACCGGGCAGTTCCAGGGCAGCCTGCTGATCGGCCAGAACGCGTCGGACACGACGGTCAGCGTGCCCGGCATCAACGGACGCTTCTTCACGGCCGGGTCGATCACTCACACCAGCTCGCTGAGTGGCGGAGGCGGGCAGGAGTTCCACAACTACCCCTTCGTGGGCGACCTGCCCGAGTGCGGGACCGCGCCGACGCAGACCGGCTCCGTAGAGGTCGCCAAGAAGGACTCGGCGAACGGAAAGGCGCTGCCCGGGGCGGTCTTCGAGCTCTGGCACGAGACCAACGGAGTCCCCGGCGTGCAGACCTCCGGCACCGACCCCGATACCCGGATCGGCGACCCGTGCACCACGGACACCCGGGGCGCGTGCCGCAGGGCGGTGCCGCTCGGCACGTACTACTGGGTGGAGACCAAGGCCCCGAGCGGGTACGACCTGCCCTCCCCGGCCTCCTTCGGTCCGCTCGTCGTGACCGAGGACAATGCGCACGAGGGCGTCACGGTGACCGCGAAGAACAAAAAGACGGCCGTCGTCGAGAAGGTGGGTGCCCTGCACGTCACCAAGACGGACCGCACCAACGGCCGCCCGCTGGCCGGGGCCGTGTTCGAGCTGTGGCGCGAGACCAACGGCAGGGCCGGACTCCAGACCGGAGGGGCGACCCCTGACACCCGCAGGGGACAGGGCTGCGCCACGGACGGCCGAGGCCACTGCGACTTCCCCGACCTGCCGCTCGGCTCCTACTACCTCAAGGAGACGGCCGTACCGGACGGATACCGGCTGCCCTCCCCCGCGGTCACCGGCCCCTACCGGCTGACCGAGAACAACGCCACCAAGGGCGTCACCGTCAAGCTCAGCAATGTGCGGGACGACACGGGCAAGGGCGGCAAGGGATGAGCGTTGAGCGGGGCAAGCGTGGCAAGCGGGGCTCGCGCACCGGCGGCTGACGGGCGGTCACCCGTCAGCCGCCGGTGCACGGCCTCGGTGCACGGCCTCAGTCAGCCGCCGGTACCGGGCTTCGTGCCCCACACGTAGATCCGGTCGCCCTTGTTCAGCAGCTGGTAGAGCCGCTTCGCGTCCGGCACCGTCAGGTTCACGCAGCCGCCCGACCCGGAGGAGAAGAGGTCGTGCCGGGTGCCGTGCAGGGCCTGGCCGCCGTCGAAGAACTGGGCGTAGGGCATCGGCACGTTGTAGATCGTCGAGAAGTGGTCCCGGTGCTTCCAGTAGATCCGGTGCCAGCCGCGCCGCGTCTCCAGACCGTCTCGCCCGCTGCGCACCGGCACCGGCGCGAAGACGAGACGCTGCCCCACCTGTACCCAGAGGATCTGCCGGGTCAGATCCACACAGACCACTCGGTACGCCGGGGACGGACAGCCCCGGCGGGCTGCGGGGTCGCGCCGCACCTGGTCGGCGACCATCATCCGGTACGTGCGCAGCGAAGCGAGCCCGTCGGCGGGCGAGACTCCGAGGCGCCGCTGCAACCGCCGGATCGCCGCGCAGTCCTCCGGCGACTGGACCCCGTCGACCGGTCTGCGCAGCTCCTTCTCCAGCTCCCGCTGGTAGGGAGCGGTACCGGCGGTACACGGCGGCTCCGGGCTTACGGACACCGCGGCTGCCGGGGCGGCGGGCAGCGCGAGGAGCAGGACGATCGCGGTCAGCAGGGAGCGCGGGACGGCGCTCACAAGAGCGCGAGGGCCAGGTCCAGAGCCAAGGTCACGGCCGGAACCTCGGCCGGAACCATGGCCGGAACCACAGTCAGGACCAGGACCAGGACCAGAACCAGAGAGGGTGCGGCTTCGGCGAATCATGTAATCAGATTTGCCACTTGCTCTCTTTCTAGGCTGGTCTGTTCAGGTTTCCCTCGTAGCCGTCGGGCGTGTCCAGGTCCGCCGGCATGCTGTCCAGGACGGTGAAACTGCGGTCGAGTCGAGTGATGCGCAGTACCCGCCAGACGCGCGCACTGCTGCGCACCAGCCGTAGAGGGCGCTGTCTGGCGAAGGCCTGGCCCTTGAGGCGCACCAGCAGTCGCAGGCCGCCGGCGTCCAGGAAGGACACCTGCCGCAGGTCCACCACCACACCCCCGTCCGAACGGTCCAGTAACTCCGTTATTCGCGACCCGAGTTCCTGTTCAGCCCATGCGTCCAGTTCACCGTGGAACGTCAGAACGATCGATCCGCCCACCACACGGTGATGCAGCCCAAAACCCGGGTCGGGCGTGCCCATGGTCCACCCCCTATTTCCCTACACCCCGCATACGAAGAGTTACGACAACGCGAGCGGCGCGGCCCTGAGGTCGGCGCCCGACGCCGCCGGGGTCTGGGGCGGCACCGCGAATGGCACCTACATCTTGCCCGCTCAGAGCCAGTTCATACCTCGGGGCGGTATGACCGGCCGCTGGGCGGTGCATATTCGAGGCAACTCAGCCATAGTTACTCTCCGTAATTCATGCACTGTTCGCCGGGCACAGAGGTCGCACAGAGGTCTACCGAAGAGACGCCCACCGGTGTCGCGGCATCCGGTTGCGATGGACATTTGCGAGTGCCGCACCACTCACCCGAACCCCGCCCGACCCCCTCGTTCCATTGCGCAGAACGCAACTCCGGTTGCGCCTCTTGATCGTGGGGATTCCAAGCGCCACGCTGTCTGCCACAGGCGTCACTACCGACACTCAAGGAGCGGACATGGCGGCAGGGACGAACAGTGGGCCCGAGGCGCTGCCCGCAGCGAACGTCTGGGGACGACGGGGATTCATCGGAGCCGTCGCCGCCACGGCCGCCGCCGCCATCTCCGCACCCACGCCCGCGTCCGCCTCCACGGCCGCCCTCTCCCCCGAACGGCGGCCACGCCGCACACGACAGCTCTTCCTCGGTACGTACACCAGCCAGCAAGGCGGCGGCACCGGCCTCGGCCTGGCCACGTACGACGAAGCGACCGGAAACATCACCGGTACCGGCACACTGTCCGGCGTGCCCGACCCCTCCTACCTCTGCCTCCACCCCTCGGGCAGAACGCTCTACGCCGTCAACGAGCGGGAACAGGGCGGCGTGAGCGCGATCGCCCTCTCCCCCTCGGGTCCCGAAGTCCTGGGAGCGCGTGACACCGGAGGCGCGGGGCCCTGCCATCTGTCCGTGCACCCGGGCGGACGCTGGCTGCTCAGCGCCAACTATCTCTCCGGGAACGTAGCCGTCCATCCCATTCGGTCCTCGGGCGCACTGGACGAGTTGACCGATCTGGCCACCCACTCCAGTCCGCCGCCCGGTCCCGGCCAGGACGGGCCGCACGCCCACCAGATCGTGACCAGTCCGGACGGCGGTCATGTTCTCGCCGTAGATCTGGGCAACGACACCGTCTACAGCTACCGCTTCGACACGAAGAGGGGAAAGCTCACCCAGGTCTCGTACGCCACTGTGCGACCGGGTGCGGGACCCCGCCACCTCGCCTTCCATCCCTCCGGACGCTTCGCCTATCTGGCCAACGAGGTCGACAACACGGTGGTCGTCTGTGCGTACGATCCCGCGAGCGGTCGGCTGACCCCCGGTGCGCCGCAGTCCACCGGCACGGGCGAAGGCACCAGCTATCCGGCGCAGTTCGCCGTCACCAATGAGGGCACCTTCGCCTTTCTCGCCAACCGCGGGCACAACAGCCTTACGCGGTACGCCATCGAGGCGGACGGCGCCCGGCTGCGACTGCTCGACACCGTCCCCGTGGGCGGGGACTTCCCCCGGCACATCGCCTTCTCGCCGTCCCAGCGGCTGCTGTTCACGGCGAACCAGAAGTCGAACTCGGTGAGCGTCTTCGAGGTGGGCAGCGGTGGCCAACTACGCCTGACCGGCACACCGTTCGCCGCCCCGATCGCGGTATGCGCGCTGCCTTCGTAGGCAAGTGGCAGGCACGTGGCAGCACCGGGTGGGCGATCGCCGCGCCCGTCCCCGAAAGCCGAACGAAGGAAAGGCCGCACCCGTCCCATGACGTCCTTCCGCCCCGCCCCCGCATGGCTCTCCGACGCCGTCTTCTACCAGATCTATCCGCAGTCCTTCGCCGACTCCGACGGCGACGGCATCGGTGACTTCAACGGCATCACCGCGCATCTGGACCACCTGGCCTGGCTCGGGGTCAACGCCGTCTGGATCAACCCCTGCTTCACCTCACCTTTCAGGGACGCGGGTTACGACGTGTCCGACTACCTCTCCCTCGCGCCCCGCTACGGCACCGACGCCGACCTGGCCGAGCTGGTGCAGGAGGCGGGGCGGCGCGGTATCCGGGTCCTGCTCGACCTGGTGGCCGGGCACACCTCCGACCGCCACCCGTGGTTCACCGCGTCGGCCGACGACCCCGACGACCACCGCTACATCTGGGCTCCAGAAGGCGGTCCGGACGGTTTCGTACGGTCCCCCGGGAGCCGCCCCGGCGCGTATCTGCCGAACTTCTTCGACTCCCAGCCCGCCCTCAACTTCGGTTACGCGCACCTGGATCCGGCCGAGCCGTGGCGACAGACCGTCGACGCCGAGGGGCCGCGCGCCAACCGGGCCGCGCTGCGCGACATCATGGACCACTGGCTGCGCCTGGGCCTCGCCGGATTCCGTGTCGACATGGCGCACTCCCTCGTGAAGGACGACCCGGACCGCGGCGCCACGGCCGCGGTGTGGACGGAGCTGCGCGGCTGGCTGGATTCCGCCCATCCGGACGCGGTACTGCTCTCGGAGTGGGGCGATCCGGCCGTGTCCGTCCCCGCCGGGTTCCACGCCGACTTCTTCCTGCAGTTCGGCGGCCCCACCAACGGCGGCCCCCTGCGCTCCCTGTGGAACAACGGCGAGGGCACCGCGGACGAGGGGTGGGACCCGCTCGGCTGCTTCTTCGACCCCGGAGGCCAGGGGTCGCCCCGTACGTTCGTCGAGGCGTGGCGGGCGGCCCAGGAGGCCGTCGGGGACGCCGGGCACATCTCGCTGCCCACCTCCAACCACGACTTCTCCCGCCTCAACTGCGGCCCGCGCACCGCCGAGCAGCTTCCGGCGGCGTTCGCCTTCCAGCTCACCTGGCCCACGCTCCCCGCGATCTACTACGGCGAGGAGATCGGCATGCGTTACGTGCCCGGCCTTCCCGACACCGAGGGCAGTGTGCTCGGCCCGCGCTACAACCGGGCCGGCTCGCGCACCCCCATGCAGTGGGACGACGGCGCGAACGCCGGTTTCTCCACAGCCCCGGCCGACCGTCTCTACCTCCCCGTCGACCCCGACCCGCTGCGCCCCTCCGTCGCCGCGCAGCGGGCCGACGGCACCTCTCTCCTGCACCTCGTGCACCGCCTGATCGCCCTGCGCAAGGCCACCCCTGAACTAGGTCCCGACGGATCGGTGGAGGTGCTGCACAGCGGCTATCCGTTCGTGTACGTCAGGGGCGGGCGCCATCTCGTGGTGATCAATCCCCGCAGCACACCGGCGGCGTTCACCTCCCGTCTCGTGGACGGGGCGGGCCCCCAGGCACTTGAGGCGAAGGGCGTGGAGGCCGACAGCGGCGTTGTCACGGCGCGGGGATTCGGGTACGGCGTCTTCGATCTGCGTTCCGCGTGAGTCTTTGACAGCCGATTGAGTCCCGACGGGACAGGTGTCTCATTGGGACATCTCAGGTGTACAGTCGAAGACATGAACAAGGCGACGGAATCCGGTCCAGGAGCCCTGCGGCCGACTCCGGCTCCGGCCACCGACCGGAGCGGCGAGGACCGCAGGCAGCGCAAGGCCCGCCAGACGCGGGAAGCGCTCGCCGACGCGGCCATCGACCTGATCCTGGAGCACGGCCTCGCGGCCGTCACCGTGGAGGCCGTCGCCGACCGCGCCGACGTCACGCGCCGCACCTTCAGCCGCCACTTCGGCAGCAAGGAGGCCGCGGCGCTCGACTTCACCCGCGCCGACGGAGACAGCATCAACGCGGCCCTGCGCGCCCGCCCCGTCGACGAGCCCCCGCTGGCCGCCTATCGCGCGGCAGTGCGGGACTGGCTCGACGCCCCGGAGGCTCCGGCCCTGCACCGTCGGGCCCGGAGGCGCGAGCTGCTCGCCCTCGTCGACACGGAGCCCGCCCTGTTCGCCGCGTACGAGCGTGTCCGGGTCGACGCCCAGGACGAGTCCGTCCGGATCATCGCCGACCGGCTCGGCACCGACCCCGCCCGGGACCAGCGCCCGGCCGTCGTCGTCGGCGCCGCCGCCGGAGTCCTGACCGCGGCCCTGCGCAGCTGGGCACGCGGCGGGCACGAGTACGACGCAGACCTCACCGCGCATGTGGAGCGGGCCTACGCCGTCCTGACCGGGGAGGCAGCCCTCGCGGCCCCCCACATCGCACAAGGAAAGTGAAAAGCACCATGAGCGCCACCCCCGCCACCACCGTCCCCGACTACGCCACCGAGTTCGCGGGCAAGACCGCCCTGATCACGGGCGCCGCCTCCGGCATAGGCCTGGCCACCGCCCGCCGCCTGGGCGGGGGCGGCGCGAACGTCGTCATCGCCGACTACAACGCCGAGGGCGCCGAGAAGGCCGCCGCCGAGCTCCTCGCGGAGGGCGTCAAGGCCGCCGCGGTCGCCGTGGACGTCACCGAGCCCGCGTCGGTCGAAGCCGCCGTGCGGTTCGCCGTCGACACGTTCGGCGGGCTCGACCTCGCGGTCAACAACGCGGGCATCGGCGGCGAGAGCAAGCCGACGGGCGAGTACGACATCGATGTCTACAACCGCGTCGTACGCACGAACCTCGACGGCGTCTTCTACTCGATGCGCTACGAGCTCCCGGTCCTCGAGGCCGCGGGCGCGGGCGCCATCGTGAACGTCGCCTCGATCCTCGGCTCCGTCGGCTTCGCGGGCTCCCCCGCCTACGTCGCCGCCAAGCACGGTGTCGTCGGCCTCACCAAGACCGCCGCCGCCGAGTACGCGGCGAAGGGCGTCCGTGTGAACGCGGTCGGCCCCGGCTTCATCGAGACCCCGCTCCTGCAGAAGATGAACCAGGGCGAGTACGACGCGCTCGTCTCCCTGCACCCGGCGGGCCGCCTCGGTCACTCCGAGGAGGTCGCCGAGCTGATCGTGTTCCTGCTCTCGGAGCGCGCCTCGTTCATCCACGGCAGCTACCACCTGGTGGACGGCGCGTACACCGCCCGCTGACCTCCGGTCGCCACCCGGCCGGGTCTACGGCCTGGTGAAGTCGACGTCCTGGGCCCTCGCGACGATCTCGACCTCGTCGCCGAGGGCCCATTCGGCCACCCGGGACACCATCGCCGCCGGGACCATGTCGCTGATGCCCTCGGCGGCCGGGATGTCGTACGTCGCGTGTGCGTCGTGCGGCAGGACGACGCGGAAGTCGAGATCCAGGGCGGTGCGCGCGGTCGCGAGGACGCACATCTCGGACTGCACCCCGCACACGGCGAGGTCGCGCACTCCCGACTCCGCGAGCAGTTCCGCGAGCCCGGTCTCCTCGAAGCCGTCGTCGCCGGTCTTGCGCAGGACACTCTCGCCCCGGCCGGCGTCCATCGGGAGGTGCAGCTCCCAGCCGGGGGCGCCGGGTTCGTCGGCGGTCCCTGGCTCACCGTCGTTCTGGAGCTGTACGACGAGGGCACCGGCGGCGCGGGCCCGCGTGATCAGGTCGGTCGTCCGGTCGAGGACACGGGCGGCTTCGGGCACGGCGCCGTCGCCGGTGACGAAGGCGGACTGCATGTCGACGACGATCAGTGCCTGGACGGGCTTCGTGGGGCGTACCGATTCATGTGCCGATCTCTCACTCACGTCGCTCACTCATGTCGCTCACTCACGTCGCTCACTCATGTCGCTCATTCTTGTCTCTCACTCCTGGTCCACGGTCCTGCCGTTCGCCATGACCAGGCGTACGTCGCCCAGGGCCGCCACGTCCGTGAGCGGATCTCCGTGCACCGCGATCAGGTCGGCGCGGTAGCCCGCGGCGAGGCGTCCCACCTGGTCGGCGATGCCCAGTGCGTCGGCGGCCTCCGTGGTCGCCATGTCGATGACGCGGTGGGGTTCGACCCCCAGGTGCTGGTAGAAACCGAGGCTCTGGGCCAGGCCGTCGCAGCCCGCCCGTTGCACTCCCGCGTCCGTCCCCGCGATCAGCCGCGCGCCGTGCTCCGCCATCGTGCGGACCTGGTCGAACATCGCCTGGGCGCGTTCGGCGCCGAAGAACATGGGCAGCATCCGCCAGTTCGGGCTGATGGTGGGGCAGATGCGGATGCCCTTGTCGACAATGGTGTCCAGGACGTCTTCACGCAGGTCGAGGCCATCGCGGGTCAGCCAGGTGCAGTGCTCGATGGTGTCGACACCGGCCATCACCGCGGCCACGATGCCCGCCGTGCCGTGTCCATGGGCGGCCACCCGCAGCCCGGCCCGGTGCGCCTCGCGGACGATCACGCGCAGTTCGGGGGCGTCGAACTGGGCCTGCCAGGTGGCGGGGCCGCTCTTGGTGAGGCCGCCGCCGGTGGCCATGACCTTGATGACGTCCGCGCCGAGCTCCGCGTTCTGCCGCACCAGGGCCCGGATCTCGCTCTCACCCTCGACCTCACCGCCCAGGAACCAGCAGTGGCCGCCCTTGGTGGTCAGCGGTGTGGTGGCGGCGACGATCCGCGGGCCCGGCACCCGGGACGCGGTGATCTCCTCACGCAGACGCAGGGTGATGCGGCCCCGGTCACCCAGATCGCGCACCGTGGTGACACCGCTGCGCAGGAACTGGAGCGCCCGCTCCTCCATCGCCGCCATCAGAGTGGTGTCGCTGTGCGCGTCCAGGACGGCGACGGGGTCCTTGCTCGCGTCGAAGACCAGATGGACGTGGGCGTCGATGAGGCCGGGCAGCACCGTGGCGTCGGGCAGTGCGAACCGCTGCGACACGCCGTCCGCCAGGGGCTCGACCTCGGCCCGGGCGCCCGCGGCGACAATGTCGGCACCTCGCGTCAGTACGGCGCCGTCCATGACGTACTGGCCACCTGGCCCGGTCAGAACCCGCCCTGCCGTGATCAGCGTCTGGCTCGTCTGGCTCATCTCTGCCTTTCCAGGAAGGAGTTGGAGGAGCTGGCGGTGAAGCCGGCCTCCATCTTCCTTCATGGGAGGGCAGGATTCCTTCATGGGAGGGCAGAACGGGATGTTCGCGCGCCCTCCCGCGGGTACTCATAGCCTGGGCCGGGTGCCCGCGCAGGACGTCGCAGAGCGGAGGTCAGGGTCTGGTGAGCACGGAATTCACGGTCCTCCTTGTCGCAGGCGCGATCCTGGTGGCCGCGACACTCGCGGTCGCGATCGCACTGCTCGTACGTCTCGTCCGCGCACGCCGCGATCTGCGCAGAGCGGGCCTGCCGGTCGAGCGCCAGTGGGTGTTCTGGACCGCCGTCGCCTATCTCGTCCTGCCGGCCGATCTGCTGCCCGATCCGGTGTTCCTCGATGACATCGGGGTGCTCCTGCTCGCGCTGCGGTCGATGAAGCCGGCGAATTCAGGCGTCGGGCGGAGTGGGGCGCAGTAGGGGACGGCGCAGGTGCCGGGCTTTGGTCAGCAGGATGTGCATGCGTTCGGTCACCTGGCCGAGGTCCTCGACGGGCTCGTCGAAGGCGAGCCGGACGTCCGCCTGGCTGCTTGCCTTCTCCAGCCGCAGCGTGAGCGCGTAGCGGTCGATGGCCAGCGGGCGTACGCGCACCACGCCGTGCAGACTGTCCGCGCAGACGAGCCGGGTCAGCTGCTCCACGGCGTCCTCGTGGGAGTCGGCGAGATGGGTGAGCAGCCGCGCCTCGGCCTCGGCCAGCGGATCGGGCGCGGCCAGGGTCAGTTCGTCGAGGTCGATGCCGATGCGGCCGCCTGTGGAGTCGTGAAGGACGGCGCAGGTCGGCGCGAAGATGAAACCCTCCGCGTCGGGTACGAGCGACCCCGAGAGCCACAGCCGGGCCCGGATCCGGTCCCTGACCGGTACGGGGGCGACGTCGGCGAACTCCACCAGGGTGGACGGTTCGCCGCGCGGCGCGCAGATCATCGCGGTGGCCAGCGCGCTGTCCGGTGGCGGTGACAGCATGAGGATGCCCTCCGGCGTGACGCTGTGCGCGCCGACGAGTTCATCCCTGCCGATCTCCGTGGTCACCGCGCAGGACCAGGCGGTGGTGAGCAGTGAGCGAGCGCGTGCCGCTGCGGTGGGCACGGACGTGCTGACGTGACGGACACCCATCCTTCAACCTCCATTAGGTAAGCCTTGCCTAACTTATCGGAGATCGCGGAACAGGGCCAGTACGCGAAAGGCCCCGCGCGGTGAACCACGCGGGGCCGGTCGGGTGCACCGGGCAGGGCCCCGGTCGCGTACGTCAGTTGATGTCGCTCACGTCAGCTGTTGTCGGTCACGTCAGCTGTCGAGGTCAGTGCCCGCGGGCGATCCACTCCTCAAGATGCGGCGCCTCCGCACCGACCGTCGTGCTGTCGCCGTGCCCGGTCCGCACCACCGTCTCCGGGGGCAGCGTCAGGAGGCGGTCCCTGATCGACTCGACGATCGTCGGGAAGTCGCTGAACGACCGGCCCGTCGCTCCAGGGCCACCCGCGAAGAGCGTGTCGCCGGTGAAGACCGTACTCAGGGCGGGCGCGTGGAGACTGACGGCGCCCAGGCAGTGGCCCGGGGTGTGCAGGACCCGCAACTCCGTTCCCGCCACGGTGAGTTCCTGCCCGTCGGACAGCTCGCCGTCGGGGGCGCGCTCGGGGTGGGTCTGCTTCCACAGCTCCGCGTCGGCGGGGTGCAGCAGGATCGGCGCGCCGGTGCGGGCCGCGAGCGCGGGGGCCGCGTCGATGTGGTCGTCGTGGGCGTGCGTGCACACGATCGCGACGACCCGGCGCTCCCCGACCACGGCCGCGATGGCGTCCGCGTCGTGCGCGGCGTCGATGACGACGACCTCGCTGTCGTCGCCCACGATCCATACGTTGTTGTCGACGTCCCAGGTGCCCCCGTCGAGGGAGAACGTGCCCGAGGTGACCAAGTGGTCGATGCGCGCCGCCATCAGAAGACCACCACCGAACGGAGGACATCTCCGTGGTGCATCCGCTCGAACGCCTTCTCCACGTCCGCGAGCGCGATCGTCTCCGTGACGAACGCGTCCAGGTCGAGCCGCCCCTGCTGGTAGAGGTCGATGAGCATCGGGAAGTCACGTGAGGGCAGGCAGTCCCCGTACCAGCTCGACTTGAGCGCGCCGCCGCGCCCGAAGACGTCCAGGAGCGGCAGATCGATGCGCATCTCGGGTGTCGGCACGCCGACCAGGACGACCGTGCCCGCCAGGTCACGGGCGTAGAAGGCCTGCTCGTACGTCTCCGGGCGGCCGACCGCCTCGATGACGACGTCGGCTCCGTTGCCGTCGGTCAGCTCGCGGATCGCCTCGATCGGGTCCGCCGAACGGGAGTTGACGGTGTGCGTGGCGCCGAGGCTCTTCGCCGTCTGGAGCTTCTTGTCGTCGATGTCGACAGCGATGATCTTCGCGGCTCCGGCGAGCCGCGCGCCCACGACCGCCGCGTTGCCGACGCCGCCGCAGCCGATCACGGCGACCGAGTCGCCGCGGCCGACGTTGCCGGTGTTGATGGCGGCGCCGATACCGGCCATGACTCCACAGCCCAGGAGTCCCGCGGCGGCGGGCGACGCGGCCGGGTCGACCTTGGTGCACTGCCCGGCGGCGACGAGGGTCTTCTCCGCGAAGGCGCCGATACCGAGCGCGGGCGAGAGCTCGGTGCCGTCCGTGAGCGTCATCTTCTGCTTGGCGTTGTGCGTGTCGAAGCAGTACTGGGGGCGGCCACGCTTGCACGCGCGGCACTGGCCGCACACCGCGCGCCAGTTGAGGATCACGTAGTCGCCGGGTGCGACCTCCGTGACACCGTCGCCGACCGACTCGACGACGCCCGCCGCCTCATGGCCGAGAAGGAAGGGGAACTCGTCGTTGATGCCGCCCTCGCGGTAGTGCAGGTCGGTATGACAGACCCCGCAGGCCTGCACCTTCACCACGGCTTCTCCGGGCCCCGGGTCCGGCACGACGATCGTCTCGATCCGTACCGGCTCGCCCTTCGCGCGCGCGATCACGCCCTGTACCTGCTGCGCCATGAGGTCAGCCCTTCTTTCTTCCGGCGTTGCTTGCTCGTCCGGCATCGCATGCTCTTCCCGCAATCCTCACAGACCGGACCCGCCGCCGACGACCCAGGACTCCGAGTTCCGATCATCGTCTCCGCCCTCGGGTTCTTCCTTGCCCGGCGCCGCCTTAGGGTGAACCCGTGCGCGATCTCGCCGCTCAGGCTCTGCTTCCGGTCAACGCGACGCTCGGTGTGGCGCTCCTCGTGCTGCTGCTCGCCGCTGCCACGACGGCCGCCGTGTTCCGCCTCTCCCCCGACGGCTCGTACGGCAGGGCGCGGGAGATCCTCGTGGCCGGTGTGCGGGCGGCGGCGCAGCTGGGGGTGGTGTCCCTGGCGATCGGCTGGGTGATCCACCACGTCGTGGCGCTCTTCGCCTTCCTGCTCCTGATGGTCGCCGTCGCCACGCGCACCGCGGGGCGCCGCATCACCTCCAACGGCAGCTGGTGGTGGGCGGCGCTGCCGATCGCGGGCCCCGTCGTACCCGTGGTGGCCTGCCTGACCCTGTCCGGACTCCTGCCGGTGCGCGGCATCGCCATGATCCCCGTGACCGGCATCCTGATCGGCGGCGCCCTGACGGCGGCGGTGCTCGGCGGACGCCGGGCGCTGGACGAACTCCATTCCCGCAAGGGCGAGTTCGAGGCGGGCCTGGCCATCGGCCTGCTCGAACGGGACGCCCGCCTGGAGGTGATCCGCCCCGTAGCGTCGGACGCCCTGCTCCCCGGCCTCGACCAGACCCGCACGGTGGGCCTCGTCACGCTGCCAGGAGCCTTCGTCGGCATGCTCCTGGGTGGAGCATCGCCCATCCTCGCGGGCGCGGTACAGCTGTTCGTGCTCATCGCCCTCATGGCGATCCAGGCGATCGCGGTGGCCATGACGGTCGAGCTGATCGCCTGCGGCCGCCTGAACCGGACGGGACCGGAGTGACCGGCGGAGCCCCGTGAGCGTAGGTTCCGGATCTCCGAATCATGTGCCACTCACGAGAGGCGTCCCGATGTGACCAGCGGTCGGTGCCGCGAGGGCCTCGGTCCGCACACTGTCGAATCCGGCACGCGTGAGGTGCGCCTTGCGCGTACCGGTGGGCGTGCTGCGACGCGCGACCAGCGGAGCGTAGGCTCCGGATCATGTCTGTCTACGAAGATGCAGAGATCGGCGCCCTCCAGGGCGGCTCGGCGAACCTGGGCCAGTACCTGGGCAAGGCCGTCCTGATCGTCAATGTCGCCTCCAAGTGCGGTCTCACCCCGCAGTACGGCGGCCTCGAGCGCCTGCACGAGCAGTACGCGGCCCGTGGCTTCACCGTCCTCGGCGTGCCCTGCAACCAGTTCATGGGCCAGGAGCCGGGTACGTCGGAGGAGATCGCCGAGTTCTGCTCGGCCACGTACGGCGTGACGTTCCCGATGACCGAGAAGGTCGACGTGAACGGCGACGACCGGCACCCGCTGTACAAGAACCTCGTCGGCACGGCGGACGCCGAGGGACACACCGGCGACGTCCGCTGGAACTTCGAGAAGTTCCTCACGAACGCGGACGGCGACGTGGTGGCCCGGTTCGGTCCGAAGACCGAGCCGGACGCTCCCGAGGTCGTCGCCGCCATCGAGGCGAACCTGCCGAAGTAACCCAGGCGCACCGACGAGGCGCGGGCCCCCCGCGGGGGGCGGGGGGGGGCGCCGGGGGGGGGGGCCCCGCCGGGGGGGCGCGGCGCGCGGGTGAGTGGGGCGGGGGGGGGGGGGCGCGGGG
>NZ_JBHVXJ010000020.1:0-170261 GCF_042881845.1 Streptomyces sp. NPDC058257 | reverse complement strand
GTTGATAGGCCAGATCTGGAAGCCCGGCAACGGGTGGAGGTGACTGGTACTAATAGGCCGAGGGCTTGTCCTCAGTTGCTCGCGTCCACTGTGTTAGTTCTGAAACAACGAACAGTTGTGTCGGCTGAACAGCTACACCACTTAATTGAAGAGTGTGCTTGTTCGCTGCCCTGTTTGAGATCCCGCTTTGCGGCGGGATATTTCATAGGGTTTCGGTGGTCATAGCATGAGGGAAACGCCCGGTTACATTCCGAACCCGGAAGCTAAGCCTCATAGCGCCGATGGTACTGCAGGGGGGACCCTGTGGGAGAGTAGGACGCCGCCGAACAATCTTTGGAGGACCCTTGGTCCCAGCGTCCACGCTGGGACCAAGGGTCCTTTTTGTTTTGTCGAAGCGCGCCGGCTACCCGGCTGCGCAAGAATGACTGCGGTACCGAAGACTAGGAGTCACCGATGTCCACCAACTCTCCCGACGAGCGACCGGAGCGCGGCGAGCGCAGCCGGGACGGTGGCGACCGGGGCGGAAACCGTGGCGGCGCACCGCGTCGCGACAACGACCGCAGTGGCGGTGGGCGTCCTCCGTTCCGCCGCGACGACCGCCCCACCTCCGGTGGCCCCCGCCGTGACGACCGCGACCGGGGTGCTCCGCGTCGTGACAACGACCGCGGTGGCGAGCGCGGTGGCTTCCGCCGTGACGACAACCGTGGCGGCGGCAGCGGCGACCGTGGCGGGTTCCGCCGCGACGATCGCTCGACTTCCGGCGCTCCGCGCCGTGACGACCGCCGTGACGGTGACCGTCCCCAGTTCCGCCGTGACGACAACCGCGGCGGTGGCGGCGACCGTGGTGGCTTCCGCCGTGACGACAACCGCGGTGGCGGCGGCGACCGTGGTGGCTTCCGCCGCGATGACAACCGTGGTGGCGGCGGTGGTGGCGGTGGCTACCGCGGGCGCGACGACCGTGGTGGCGGTGGTGACCGTCCCCAGTTCCGCCGTGACGACCGCTCGACCTCCGGCGGCCCGCGCCGTGACGACCGCCGTGACGGTGACCGTCCCCAGTTCCGCCGTGACGACCGCTCGACTTCCGGCGGCCCGCGCCGTGACGACCGCCGTGACGGTGACCGTCCCCAGTTCCGCCGTGATGACCGCTCGACTTCTGGTGCTCCGCGCCGTGACGACCGGCGCGATGGCGACCGTCCGCCCTTCCGTCGGGACGACCGTCGGGACGATCGCGGTGGTGAGCGCGGTGGCTTCCGTCGTGACGACAACCGTGGTGGCGGCGACCGTCCCGGGTTCCGTCGTGACGGGGATCGCCCGGCGGTCCGGCGCGATGACCGGCGTGATGACAACCGCGGCGGTGGCGACCGTGGTGGCTTCCGTCGTGACGACAATCGTGGTGGCGACCGCGGCGGTGACAACCGTGGTGGCTTCCGTCGCGACGAGCGTCGTGATGACCGCCGCGACGACCGGCCCCGTGGTGGCGACCGTCCCGGTTTCCAGCGCGATGACCGGCGTGACGACCGGCGTGACGACAACCGTGGCGGTGGCGACCGTGGCGGGTTCCGCCGTGATGACCGCGGTGGCGACCGCGGTGGTGACCGCCGTGACGACAACCGTGGTGGTGGTGACCGCGGAGGCTACCGCGGCGGGCGCGATGACCGTGGGCCGCGGCGTGACGACAGCCGTGGCGGGCGGCCCGGCGGGTTCCGTGGGCGCGATGACCGGCGTGACGACCGCGGCGGCGACCGTGGTGGCTACCGCGGGCGTGACGACCGTGACCGCGAGCCCATCAAGCGGCTGCCGATCCCCGATGACGTCACGGGTCACGAGATCGACAAGGACGTCAAGCAGGAACTGCAGAGCCTTCCCAAGGGGCTCGCTGAGGACGTCGCCAGGAACCTGGTGATGGTCGCCAACCTCATCGACGACGACCCCGAGCAGGCGTACGCCTACTCGCGGATCGCGCTGAAGCTCGCCTCGCGTGTCGCAGCCGTACGAGAGGCCGCGGGCTTCGCCGCGTACGCGACTCAGAATTACAACGAGGCGCTCGGCGAGTTCCGGGCCGCCCGGCGGATGACCGGCAGCGTCGAGCTCTGGCCCGTCATGGCGGACTGCGAGCGCGGTCTTGGCCGGCCCGAGAAGGCGCTGGACATGGCCGGTGCGCCCGAGGTGCAGAAGCTGGACAAGCCGGGCCAGGTCGAGATGCGTCTCGTCGCCGCCGGTGCGCGTCAGGACCTGGGTCAGACCGATGCCGCCATCGTCACCCTGCAGGGTCCCGAGCTGGCGTCGAACTCCGTCCAGCCGTGGACCGCGCGGCTGCGCTACGCGTACGCCGACGCGCTGCTCGCCGCCGGTCGTGAGGAGGAGGCGCGCGAGTGGTTCGCGAAGGTCGTCGAGTCCGACAAGGACGGCAGCACCGACGCGTCGGACCGTCTTGCCGAGCTGGAGGGTGTCGAGTTCGTCGACGTGCTTCAGGACGACGCCGAGGCGCCGGTCTCGGAGCCCGTGGTCGCCGACGTCACCCCCGTCCAGGAGGATGAGGACGAAGTCCAGGAGGACGACGACGATGAGGACGATGACGATGACGATGAGGACGACGGCGAGGACGACGGCGAGGACAGCGGTAAGTCTGAGCGCTGACCTGGTCGGCTAGTCACCTGGTCGCGGAGAACGGGCGGGATCCCATCAGGGGTCCCGCCCGTTCTCGTATGCGCGGTGCGGAAGTTCAGAAGTCCAGGTCGCGCAGGACCAGGCCCGATGCCGGCTTGGGGCCGAAGGACGTGGACTTGCGGGGCATCGTGACCCCCTGGCGGGCCAGATCGCGTACGACTTCTTCGCGGACCGGGTGCATCAGTACGGCCGTGCCGCCGTCGCGCTCCGCCTTCTCCACGGTCGCCGCGGTGTCGTGGATGTACGCGATGTGCTCCGGCGCGTCCGGGATCTGCCAGATGTGGTCGAGGAGCGTGGAGTGCAGGACCGTCGCGTCCAGGGTGCGCCAGGCCTCGGGCGGGTCGGCGGGGATCGTACGGGCCAGGAGGTCCGGGGACGGGCGGTCGATGAGGTGGAAGCCGCCGTCACCCGCGAGGAGGAACGCGTTGCTTTCCGCCGCGGCTTCGCCCAATGCTTCGAGGGCGCGCGGCAGGGGGCCTTCGACGGTGCGTATGCGGAAGGAGTCCGTGAGGGCCGCCAGGGCGTCCGGGACCGGGAGCCGGTGCAGGTAGCGGTGGATGGAGCGGACCCGCAGGGGGTAGCGCGCGGTGTCCACCAGGAGGACCAGGCCGTAGTCCCAAGGGCTGGGTGACGGGTGTTCCGAGCGCAGTCGCAGGGTGGTCGCCCAGCGGTGGTGCCCGTCCGCGATCAGGGCCTGATGGCGGAGGAGATCTGACTGGATCTCGGCGAGATCGGCAGGGTCGGTGACCGCCCACAAGCGGTGACTGAAGCCGTCCTCCGTGGTCGTCGACAGGAGAGGCTCGGTGTCCACGGTGCGCTCGACGACGGCCGTCGCGCCCGTGGCGTCGCCGTTCGAGCGGTAGGTCAGGAGCAGTGGTTCGAGGTTGGCGCTCGTCGCGCGCATCAGGCCCGCGCGGTCCTCCACGACGTGCTGCATGACGCCTTCGTGGGGCAGGACGATGCCGTCCTCGGCCTCGGAGAGGCGCAGGGCGCCGATGATGCCGCGCTGCAGGATGTCGGCGTCGCGCTGCTCGTAGACGTAGAGGCTGGGTTCCGGGTCGGGCGCCAGGATGCCCTGGGAGAGCCAGGCCCGCAGGGTCTGCGCCGCCTGTTCGTTGCGGGCCGCCGGTGTGGTGGCCTGCGGGAGGATCAACCGGACGATGTTGTGCGGGTCGGCGGACTCCAGGTGGAGCAGGCCGTCGGGCCGTACGACCACGTCGTACGGAGGGGACGTCACGGCGGAGAGGCTGCCTACCTGCTCGGGGACGTAGCGCACGCCTCGGAACGGGATCAGGTCGAGGCCTTGGTCGTCGGTATGACCCGCTGTGTTCATTGCTGCATCGTATGTGTGTCAGTGGCATGAGCGATGATCGGGGGAGTGGGATCGATCGAGGAGCGATGCGTAATGAGCCAGACCGTCAGGACACGGCCCGCGGGCAGCCGAAATGTGCTGAGTGAGGCGTATGACACCGCGCTGCTCGACCTGGACGGGGTGGTGTACGCGGGTGGGCACGCGATCGCGCACGCCGTCGATTCGCTCGGGACGGCCCGCGCGGGGGGCATGCATCTCGCGTACGTCACGAACAACGCGCTGCGCACGCCGGACGCGGTGGCCGAGCATCTGAGCGAGCTCGGCATTCCCACCGGGGCATCGGACGTCATCACGTCCGCGCAGGCGGCGGCGCGCCTGGTGAGCGAGCAGGTCCCCGCGGGCGCGCGGGTGCTCGTGATCGGCGGGGAGGGGTTGCGGGTCGCGCTGCGGGAGCGCGGGCTCGAGCCTGTCGAGTCGGCGGACGACGGCCCCGTGGCGGTCGTGCAGGGGTACGGCGGCCCCGACATGGCATGGGGGCGGTTCGCCGAGGCCTGTTACGGGATCGCGCGCGGACTGCCCTGGTTCGCGTCCAACACCGACCTGACGATTCCGAGTGCGCGGGGCATCGCGCCGGGCAATGGCGCGGCGGTCGAGGTCGTACGCATCGCGACGGGCGCGGAGCCGCAGGTGGCGGGCAAGCCGCTGCCTCCGATGCACCGCGAGACGATCCTGCGGACGGGCGCCGAGCGGCCGTTGGTCGTGGGGGACCGGCTCGACACGGACATCGAGGGCGCTTTCAACGGAGAGGTGGACTCGCTGCTCGTCCTGACGGGGGTCACGGACGGCGCCCAGCTCCTTGCGGCCCCGCCCGAGCACCGGCCTACGTACGTGGACGCGGACCTGCGCGGCATGCTGACCGGGCAGCCCGAAGTGACCCCGGCCGAGGGCGGCTTCGGCTGCGGTGGGTGGACGGCGTCGGCGCGGGGGCACGAGCTGGTGCTCGACGGCGAGGGCGAGGCGCTGGACGGGTTGCGGGCGCTGTGTGCGGCGGCGTGGACTCAGGCGGGGGACGGGAAGTGCGCGCTGGACGGGGAGAAGGCGTTGGCGCGGCTGGGGGTGTAGCGGCGGGGGTGCAGGGGCGGGGGTGTGAAGCCGGGTGGCTCAGACGGCTGCCCCGTGCGGAGCCCCGGCCGACGGGCGGACGCGGCCCCGCACGGGGCAGCGCAGGAGAGGCAGCAGGGGATGGGGGAGGGGTGAGGGTCAGGCGGTTTCGTTGCGGTCGATCAGTTCGTCCGTGGTGGTGCCCTTGCGCCAGTAGCCGGAGAAGCAGATCCGCTTGCGGTCGAAGTCGCGGTCGCGGACCAAGTGGCGGCGGACCGCCTTGACCGTGGCGGCCTCGCCCGCGACAAAGGCGTACGGGGTGCCCGAGGGCAGCTCCGCGGCCTGGATCGCCGACGGTGTCGCGCCTTCCTCGGTGAGCCAGGTGATCTCGGCGTCGGCCTTGGTCGGCAGCTCCAGCTTGTCCGCCAGGTCGTGGACCTCGATCCACACGCGGGTCGGCGTGGCGGGCGGGAGCGTCTCCAGGATGGCCGCGATCGCCGGGAGCGCCGATTCGTCGGCGGCCAGCAGGACCCAGTCGGTGTCCTGCGGCGGCCTGAACTCGTACGCGCCGTTCTCCTCGTCGACCGGGGCGAGCACGCCGATCCGGGCGCCGGGCAGGGCGCTGCGTGCCCAGCTGGTGGCCGGGCCGTCGAAGGGCGAGGGAGCGGGGCCGTGGACCGCGAAGTCGACGATCAGTTCGTCGGGGTCGCGGCGCAGTTCACGCGTGGTGTAGGTACGCATGATGCCCCGGACATCGGGATCGAGGGCGCACCAGTCGGCGTACCAGTTGGCCGCGTTCTCGCCCGTCGTGTCCGGCATGACGGGGGCGTCCTGCCCCGGATGCGGCAGGAACACCTTGATGCGCTGGTCGCGGCCCGCCGACGCCATCCCCGCCAGACCGTCGCCGCCGAGGGCCACGCGGATCATGGCGGGGGTGACGAACTCGGTGCGCAGCACGTGGACATCGAAGAAGTGGTAGGGGGACGCAGTCATCAGGTGAGCCTCTTCGACTTCTCTATCGCGGTGGCGAGTTGTTCGAGCACGGGGGCGTGACCGGCGTAGCTGGAGCGCTCCTCCATGGACCACGGCACGGTCTGGCCGGCCTTGACGGCGGGGAGCAGCGCCCAGGCGGGTCTCTTCGCGAGCTCCTTGGGCGGCATGGCGCTCGTGCGGTTGTCGATCATGATGAGGTCGGCGTCGTACTTGTCGGCGTTCTCCCAGCTGAGGAACTCCCAGAAGCCCCACTCGTCGCTCTTCTCGCCCTCGACGAACTCGACGCCGTAGTCGTGCAGGGCGGCGGCGGTGCTGATGAAGGCGACGACGTTGCGTCATCGGCGCCGCCAGCCCATGCTGTCAAGGGTCCGCCGATGCCCGGGGCCCCGCTCACGCCGGGCGCACCATGACGGGTCTGAGCAGGAGGTATCGGGCGGCGGGCGCGCATAGGTGGTGCTTCTCTCGTCGAAGTCAACTGCGAGGGTAGGCTAACCTAACCTGGTGTTGGTCGACAGTCCCCCCGAAGCCGGCGCGGAGACAGCCCCCGCGCCTCCCAACCGCCGCGCGATACGCACCGCCGGGCTCCTCGTCTCGGTCGGTGTGCTGCTGCTCGTCGTGGTGGCGAGCATCGCTGTCGGTGCCAAGCAGATGTCCCTCGACCAGGTCTGGCACGGCCTCTTCCAGGACACCGGGACGTACGGCGATGTCGTCGTCCAGGAGCGGCTCTCGCGGACGCTGCTCGGAGTGCTCGTCGGCGTGGCCCTCGGTCTCGCCGGAGCCGTCCTGCAGGCGCTGACGCGCAATCCGCTGGCCGACCCGGGGCTGCTCGGTATCAACCTCGGTGCGTCGGCCGCCGTCGTCACCGCCATCAGCTTCTTCGGCGTCACCTCGCTGAGCGGCTACGTGTGGTTCGCCTTCTTCGGAGCGGCAGTTGTCGGCGCCGCCGTCTATGCCCTCGGCGGGACCCGTAACGCCACGCCCGTACGGCTCGCACTCGCCGGAACCGCGCTGAGCGCCGCGCTCTACGGCTATCTGCAGGCCGTGATGATCACGGACAACGCCGCGCTCAACAAGATGCGCTTCTGGACGGTCGGTTCCCTGGCCTCGGCCAAGAACGAGACCATCGTGCAGGTCCTGCCCTTCCTCGTGATCGGCATCGTGCTCGCCCTTGGCCTCGCCCGGCCGCTCAACGCCATGGCCATGGGCGACGACACAGCCCGCGCGCTCGGCGCCCACCTGAACCGCACCCGCGCCCTGTCCATGGCCGCCGCGACGCTGCTCTGCGGGGCGGCGACCGCGGCCTGCGGGCCCATCATGTTCGTCGGCCTGATGGTGCCGCACGTCGTGCGCTCCTTCACCGGGCCCGACATGCGCTGGATCCTGCCGTACGCGGCGATCCTCTCGCCGGTCCTGCTGCTCGGCGCCGACGTCGTGGGACGCGTCGTCGCGCGGCCCGCGGAGCTGCAGGTCGGCATCATCACCGCGTTGATCGGCGCTCCGGTCTTCATCTTTCTCGTACGACGGCGGAGGCTGGCTCAGCTGTGAAGGCGATACGCACCCGGGGCGGGCTCAGCCTCCGACTCGACGTCCGCACGGCCGTGGTCGTCGCCGTGCTCATCGTGGCCGCGCTCGCCGCGAGCGTCGTCCTGATCGGCACCGGCGACTTCTACATCCCCACCGCCGACGTCATCCGCACCCTGCTCGGCAGCGGAGACGCCGGGCAGGAGTTCATCATCAACGACCTGCGCCTTCCGCGGGTCCTCGTCGGCCTCCTCGTGGGGGCCGCGCTCGGGCTCGGCGGCGCGATCTTCCAGTCCATCTCGCGCAATCCGCTGGGTAGTCCGGACATCCTCGGCCTCGGTCAGGGCTCCACCGCGGGCGCGCTCATCATGATCGTCCTCTTCCAGGGCAGCGCGGTGCAGGTCGCCGGCGGCGCGCTCGTGGGCGGTCTGGTGACCGGTTTCGCGATCTATGTGCTCGCCTGGAAACGGGGCGTGCACGGCTTCCGGTTCGTCCTGGTCGGCATCGGCGTCTCCGCCTTCGTCACCGCCATCAACGGCTATCTGCTCACCAAGGCGGACATCGTCGACGCCGCGCGCGCCGTCGTCTGGATGACCGGCTCCCTCAACGGCCGGGACTGGGACCAGGTCTGGCCCCTGCTCATCCTCTGCGCGATTCTCGTGCCGCTCGTCATGACGTACGCCCGTCCGCTGCGGATGCTGGAGATGGGCGACGACGTCGGGTACGCGCTCGGCGTGCCCGTCGAGCGCACCCGCATCGTCCTGATGGGCGCGGCCGTGCTGCTCACCGCCGCCGCCACCGCGGCGGCGGGCCCCGTCAGCTTCGTCGCGCTCACCGCGCCGCAGCTCGCCAGGCGGCTCACCCGCTCGCCGGGGCCGAACCTGCTGCCCGCCATGTTCATGGGCGCCACCCTCCTCATCGTCGCGGACTGGGCCTCGCAGCGGGCCTTCGGCGCCGATCAACTGCCCGTCGGCGTGGTCACGGGCGTACTCGGCGGCATCTATCTGCTGTGGCTCCTCGTCATCGAGCGCAAGGCGGGGCGGATATGAAGGCGCGCGTCACCGTGGATGCGAACACCTCTGATTTCTCCACGAATACCTCTGAGAGCACCGACAGGCAGGAGCGTGCCGCAGTGAACCGGCTCATCGCGGACGGCGTGACCCTTGGCTACGACCAGCGCGTCATCGCGGAGAAGTTGTCCGTCGAGATCCCCGACAACTCCTTCACGGTGATCGTCGGCCCGAACGCCTGCGGCAAATCCACCCTGCTGCGCGCCCTGTCCCGGATGCTCAAGCCCTCGGCGGGCCGCGTCCTGCTCGACGGGAACGTCATCCAGTCGATGCCCGCGAAGAAGGTGGCGCGGACGCTCGGTCTGCTCCCGCAGTCCTCCATCGCGCCCGACGGGATCACGGTGGGCGACCTGGTCGCGCGCGGGCGCTATCCGCACCAAGGGCTCCTGCGCCAGTGGTCGGCGGACGACGAGCGGATCGTGGGCGAGTCGATGGCGTCGACCGGTGTGGCCGAGCTGGCCGATCGCTATGTCGACGAACTCTCCGGCGGTCAGCGCCAGCGCGTCTGGATCGCGATGGCGCTCGCGCAGCAGACTCCGCTGCTGCTCCTGGACGAGCCGACGACGTTCCTCGACATCCAGCACCAGATCGACGTCCTCGACCTCTGCGCCGACCTGCACGAGGAACAGGGCCGCACGCTGGTCGCCGTCCTGCACGACCTCAACCACGCGGCGCGCTACGCCACCCACCTCATAGCCCTGCGCGACGGCGAGGTCGTCGCCGAGGGCGCGCCGTCCGACATCGTCACGAGGGAGCTCGTACGGGACACCTTCGGGATGGACTGCCAGATCATCGACGACCCGGAGACCGGGACCCCGCTGGTGGTGCCCGCGTCGCGGCGGGTGCGTACGAGGGCGGCGGCCGGAGCGGCCGAAGCCGCTGCGGCCGGGGCCAAAGCGGCGACCTGAGGTGCCGGGGCTAAAGCAGCGACCTGAGGCGGAGCATGTCGCGCAGGCCCGCCTCCAGCTTGACCCGGCCGGAGGCCCAGGCCTTCGCGAAGTTCAGATCGCCGTCCACCATCGCCACCAGGTCGTCGCCGGACATGGCGAGGCGGATCTCCGCCTTCGTGTGAGGGGCGCCCGCGTGGGTGTCGAGCACCCTGATCCGGCCGTTCTCGAGGCGGCCCGTGAAGGTCACGTCAAGATCGGTGATGCGGCAGCTCAGCGAGCGGTCGAGCGCGGCGGCGCTGCGTGCGCCGCCTTCGGCGCCCGCCAGGTTGTCCGAGAGTTTGTCGAGCGCCGTGCGGCACTCTTCGATCGTCGCCATCGTGATCGACGGTACCGCAGCGCTTCGGGGTAGCGTCGGGGCATGAGCGACTCGTTGCCGGGCCCCGAGCCCGAGCCGGTGGAGCCCGGGGCCGCAGAAGCCGCGGCGGAGGCGGAGACGTACGACCCCGTCGGGCCCGCGCCCCTCGGGGTGGAGCGCGTCCCGACCGGTGACGCCGAGGTCGACGGCCTGCTGCGGCGTCTCGGCGACGCCGACCACCTCGCCACGGACGGCCACATCGAGGTGTACGAGGATGTACACCGGGGACTGCGAGACGCGCTGACCGCGCTCGACGCACGCCCCGGGCCGCCGGCGCCCTCACCCATGGGGACGCCCTCGGCTCCGTCCCCGCACTCACCCCCGTACAACAGGAGCTGAACAGAACGTGGCAGGAGTGGCACGCCGCCGCCTCGACGCCGAACTGGTCCGACGCAAGCTGGCGCGCTCGCGCGAGCACGCCAGCCAGCTGATCGCCGCCGGCCGGGTGACCGTCGACAAGAACACCGCGACGAAGCCCGCGACGCAGGTGGAGACCGCAGCCGCCATCGTGGTCGCGACCGACGACAGCGACCCCGACTATGTCTCGCGCGGCGGCCACAAGCTGGCGGGCGCGTTCGCCGCGTTCGTACCGCAGGGCCTGGTCGTCGAAGGGCGGCGCGCGCTCGACGCGGGCGCGTCCACCGGCGGCTTCACCGATGTGCTGCTGCGCGCCGGCGCCGCGGGCGTCGTCGCCGTGGACGTCGGGTACGGCCAGCTCGCCTGGTCGCTGCAGAGCGACGACAGGGTCACCGTCAAGGACCGTACGAACGTACGCGAGTTGACGCTGGACGCCATCGACGACACCCCTGTCGACCTGGTCGTCGGCGACCTCTCGTTCATCCCGCTCGGCCTGGTCCTTCCCGCCCTCGTGCGGTGTGCCGCCCCGGACGCCGACCTGGTCCTGATGGTCAAGCCGCAGTTCGAGGTGGGCAAGGAGCGCCTGGGCACCGGCGGTGTGGTGCGCAGTGTGGAACTGCGGGCCGACGCCGTGCGCGGTGTGGCGCGCCAAGCGTGGGGGCTCGGGCTCGGTGTGCGTGGCGTGACCGCGAGCCCGCTGCCCGGACCTTCCGGAAATGTCGAGTACTTTCTGTGGCTGCGTGCCGGGGCGCCTGAACTCGACCCGGCGGACGTTGACCGTGCCGTGGCGGAGGGGCCCCGTTGACCCAGACCCGAGTGACCCAGACCCGAGCTCGTACCGTTTTCCTGCTCGCGCACACCGGACGGCCTGCCGCCATCCGCAGTGCCGAACTCGTCGTCCAGGGGCTGCTTCGCAGCGGCATCGGCGTACGGGTCCTAGAGGCGGAGGCGGTCGATCTGCCGCTGCCGCCCGAGGTCGGCACGGTGAAGGAGGCCACCCCCCAGTGTCTCGACGGCTGTGAACTGCTCGTCGTCCTCGGCGGCGACGGCACGCTGCTGCGCGGCGCCGAGTTCGCCCGCGCCTCCGGGGTGCCGATGCTCGGCGTGAACCTGGGGCGCGTCGGCTTCCTGGCCGAGGCCGAGCGCGACGACCTCGACAAGGTCGTCGACCGGGTGGTGACCAAGGCGTACGAGGTCGAGGAGCGGATGACCATCGACGTCATCGTCCACAGCAACGGCGATGTCGTGCACCGCGACTGGGCGCTGAACGAAGCGGCCGTGCAGAAGATGTCCGCCGAGCGGATGCTCGAGGTCGTCCTGGAGATCGACGGGCGTCCGGTCACCGGCTTCGGCTGCGACGGCATCGTGTGCGCGACGCCGACCGGCTCCACCGCGTACGCCTTCTCCGCGGGCGGGCCCGTGGTGTGGCCGGAGGTGGAGGCGCTCCTGATGGTGCCGATCAGCGCCCACGCCCTGTTCGCCAAGCCCCTGGTGACCTCGCCGGACTCGGTGCTCGCCGTCGAGGTCCAGCCGCACACGCCGCACGGGGTGCTGTGGTGCGACGGGCGGCGCACCGTGGAGCTGCCGCCGGGCGCCCGGGTCGAGGTGCGCAGGGGCGGGGTGCCGGTACGCCTCGCGCGACTGCATCACGCGTCGTTCACCGACCGGCTCGTGGCCAAGTTCGCGCTGCCGGTGTCTGGATGGCGCGGGGCGCCTCACTAGCGTTCCGTCGGAGGCGCGGTTCGTGTGGGCTGCGTGGCACGGACACTTCGGGTCGCTGGCCGGTCGCGCGGTTCCCCGCCCCTCACGGGGCGCGTCCTTCCCGGCTACGTGGAGCAGACCCACGGATCCCGGCTACGTGGAGCAGACCCACGGATCCCGGCTACGTGGAGCAGACCCACGGATCCCGGCTACGTGGAGCAGACCTCCCGGCTACGTGGAGCAGACCACGGAGATTGCCCGCTTCCGCATGACCGCGCCCACCGGAAGCCCCGTGGCCAGCAGCGTGAGCAGCAAGGTGCCCGCGGTGATCCCCGTCGGTACGGCCCATGGCAGGTAGGGGACCGACGAGCCGAAGGCCGTGCTGAGGATCGGCGCGAGCGTGCCGAGCGCGATCGCCGTGCCGAGCAGCAGCGCGGTGCCCGCGACGACCACGGCCTCCCATGCCGCCATGGCCCGCAGCTGGGCGCGCTGGCTGCCGACCACGCGCAGCAGGGCTATGTCGCGGCGGCGCTCGAAGGAGATCATGGCGAGGGTGTTCGCCGCGGCGATCGCGGCGAAGCCCGCGTACAGACCCGTGCCCACGTAGTCGAGCCAGACCTCGCCCGTGCTGCCCGCCGACCCCGTGTGGTGCTGCGCCGTGGTGTGTATGCCGATCTTGGTCAGGCCGAACCCGACGACCAGGACGAGCGGCACGACCGCGGCGGAGAAACGGCGGGGCTGCGAGCGGATGTTGAGCATCGCCAGGCGCGCGCTGCCGCCGAACCGGCCCACCGGTGCGGAGACCAGCCAGGCCGCGGGCCCGATGATCCGCGGGCCGAGCAGCCCCGCGCCGACGCAGAAGAGGATCAGGACGAGGAACGCCCCCTCGCTCGCCTCGTCCGCGGGCTGCTTGGACAGCAGGACCGAGACCACGCACGCCCCCGCGACCGCGATCAGGCCGAGCGGCGCCCGGAGTATGCCGAGTCCCCGCCGTCCGGTCGCCGCCTCGCTCAGGGCGCGGGCCGGGCGGAGCAGCGAGAACCGCAGCGCGGAGAGGAGCGCGGCGAGCGTCGTCGTCACCACGGCCACGCCCAGGCACACCGGCAGGGCGACCCAGCCGAACCGGAAGTGCGCCTCGGCGGGGAGCAGACCGTGCGCGATCATGCCCGCATGCCACCACCGGGCCACGAAGCCGCCGAGGACGAAGCCCGCGAGCGCGGCCGGTAGGGACGCGGCGAGGGCCTGTACGGCCACCGCGCGGCGGACCTGGCGGGGCTTGGCGCCGATGGAGCGCACCATGGCCAGCTCGCGGTGCTGCTGCGTGACGGCCGTGCCCATCGTCGACGCGACCACGAATATCGACATGTAGATCGATCCGATGAGAAGGACGACGGCCATGTCGCCGACGCCGTTCTCGGTGATCTGCTCGCGTGCCCGCGCGGAGAGTCCGTCCGTGCCCGTCGCGCCGAGCATCATCGTCGACGCGCTCACCACCGTCGCCGCGAAGAGCGCGGCCACGGCCGTGCCCACGAACGCCGGGCGGTGCGCGCGCAGCGCCGCCTGTGCCAGTCCCGTTCCCATAGGGGTCAGGGTGGGGTGCTGGGGCACCTGTGCGCCAGGAGGCTGTCAGGAAGATCGTGGTGGGGTAATCCCCACCCTGAGGTCCCACCCCCTGCGGGTGACAGCGTCCGTTCGGTCCGCCTTTGCCACCTGCGCCTTCGTGGAAGGAAGGTGGAAGGGAGCCAGGGCCCGTCGCACACCTGGCCCATGACCTCGTAAGGTCGTGTCCGTGTTGGAGGAGATGCGGATACGGTCGCTCGGAGTCATCGACGACGCGGTGGTGGAGCTGTCGCCGGGGTTCACCGCGGTGACCGGCGAGACCGGTGCGGGCAAGACGATGGTGGTCACCAGCCTCGGCCTGTTGCTCGGCGGACGCGCGGATCCCGCCTTGGTGCGGATCGGTGCCAAGGCGGCGGTGGTGGAGGGGCGGATCAGCATGCCCGCGGACGCCTCGGCCGCCGTGCGGGCGGAGGAAGCGGGCGCCGAACTCGACGACGGGGCGCTGCTGATCAGCCGTACCGTCTCGGCGGAGGGGAGATCCCGCGCGCATCTCGGCGGGCGGTCGGTCCCGGTGGGGCTGCTCGCCGAACTCGCCGACGACCTCGTGGCGGTGCACGGACAGACGGACCAGCAGGGGCTGCTCAAGCCGGGCCGGCAGCGCGGGGCGCTCGACCGGTACGCGGGAGACGCGGTCACCGTGCCCCTTGCCAAGTACACGGCGGCGTACCGCAGGCTGCGGGCCGTGACGACCGAGGTCGACGAGATCACCACGCGGGCGCGTGAACGGGCCCAGGAGGCGGATCTGCTGCGCTTCGGCCTCGAAGAGGTCGCGGGTGTCGAGCCGCGCGAGGGCGAGGACACCGAACTGGCCGCCGAGGCAGAGCGGCTCGGCCACGCGGAGGCCCTCGCCTCCGCCGCCACGTCCGCGCACGCCGCCCTCGCGGGCATCCCCGAGGACCCGGAGGGTGTCGACGCCACGATGCTGGTGGCGGGCGCCCACCGGGCTCTTGAAGCGGTGCGTTCCCACGACCCCGCCCTGGCCGCTCTCGCCGAGCGGATCGGCGAGATCGGGATTCTGCTCGGCGATGTGGCGGGGGAGCTCGCCGGGTACGCCGACGACCTCGACGCCGATCCACTGCGCCTCGCGGCGGTCGAGGAGCGGCGGGCCGCGCTCACCCAGCTGACCCGGAAGTACGGCGCTGACATCGATTCCGTGCTCGCCTGGGCCGAGGAGGGGGCCGCACGGCTCACCGAACTGGAGGGTGACGACGACCGCCTCGACGAGCTGACCGCCGAGCGGGACGCGCTCAGAGGAGAACTGGCGGGACTCGCGCAGGCGTTGACCGACGCGCGCAAGGAAGCCGCGTCGCGGTTCGCGGCGGCCGTCACCGAAGAGCTGTCCTCGCTCGCGATGCCGCACGCGCGCGTGACGATCGACATCAGCGGTACGGAGGTGCCCGACGGCGCGGACGGTGTGCCGGTCGACGGACGCCTCGTCGCGTATGGCCCGTCGGGCGTCGACGAGGTGGAACTCCTCCTCGCCCCGCATCCGGGAGCCCCGCCGCGGCCGATCGCCAAGGGCGCGTCCGGCGGTGAGCTGTCGCGCGTGATGCTGGCCGTCGAGGTCGTCTTCGCGGGCACGGATCCCGTTCCGACGTACCTCTTCGACGAGGTCGACGCGGGCGTCGGCGGCAAGGCCGCGGTCGAGATCGGCCGCAGGCTCGCCAGGCTCGCCAAGTCGGCGCAGGTCGTGGTCGTGACGCACCTTCCTCAGGTGGCGGCCTTCGCCGACCGGCAGCTCCTTGTCGAGAAGACCAACGACGGGTCGGTGACGCGGTCCGGCGTGCTGGTTCTGGAGGGCGAGGACCGAGTGCGGGAGCTGTCCCGGATGCTGGCGGGTCAGGAGGACTCGGAGACCGCGCGGGCGCACGCGGAGGAGCTGTTGGCGACGGCTCGGGGGGACGGGTAGGGCTCTGCCGTGCCCCGGCTCTAGGCTGGCCCGCATGATCGACTGCAAGCCCGCCCGGCGCCGCACCGCCCTCCTCGCCGCAGCCGCCGTCACCCGCGCGGCCACCTCGGCACTGCGCTCACGTGCCCCCGGCGGCCCCGACCGCTGGCAGCGGAAGAACTACGCGGGGCGGGCAGTGGAGTTGTACGCCGGGCCCGCCGCCGCTCTCGGTGCGGCGGCGGGGACCCTGACTCTGCCCGCCAGGACCCGGAGCGCCGCCGCGCTCGCCGTGCTCGCCGCGGGGGCCTGTGGGGCGTACGACGACGTGGCGGGGGAGGGAGATCCGCGCCGGGGCCCGCGTGCCCATCTGGGCGCGTTGCGGGACGGTGAAGTGACCAGTGGGGCCGTGAAGTTGTTCGGCATCTCCGCGGCGGGCCTCGCCGCCGGTGCGCTGCTCAAGGAGCGGCCGGTGGACAAGGTCCTCGCGGGCGTCGTGATCGCGGGCACCGCCCACTTCGTCAACCTCGTGGACGTACGCCCGGGGAAGGCCGCTGGTGCGGTCCTCGCGCTGGGGGCGCCTGGGCTGCTGCGCAGAGGCACCGCCGGGGTTCTCTCCGCCGCCTCCATGGGGGCCGCGGCGGCCGTGTTCCCGGCGGACTTCGGGGAACAGGCCATGATCGGCGACGCGGGAGCGCACGCCCTGGGCGCGGCACTCGGTGCCGCCATCGTCGCGGGCAACGGCCGCGCGGGTCTCGCCGTCCACGCGGCGGGCCTGGTGACGGCCGCCGCGTACGGCGAGAGGGTCAGCGCGCTCGCGGGAGGACGGGCTCAGGCCGTTTCTGAAGGCTCTTGGCCCGCTGCCGAGTGATCGACCGACGTTTCGGGAGCCGCGTCCTGAGCCGTCGCCTGTCCTACGGAGTCCTACGGAGTCCTATGGGTCCTACGGAGTGCGCAGGCAGCGGGCGAGAGGCGGGTTCAAGAGCGAAGGAGCGCCCTGTCGCCCAATCCCAGGGAGGGGCGTCCAATTCCCGCCCTATCCCGGGCGCCGAGCCACGCCGAGCCTCTGAAAGTCTTCCCTCCGGCATATCCCCGCTGCAAAGATGCTGCGGGCCGCAGGCCATCCGCGGCGATGAAACCCCGTCGTCCTCACCCGTGTGGGTGATCCAGGTCAGGGAGTTGCCCGCCCAGACACGGAAGAGACCCTTCGTTGGTGCCGGAACGTCCGTACGGACTGGCATCCTTGGCGCAGCCCCCCGACGCCGACCCAGGAGCCCCGGCTACGTGAGCCACGTGAGCAGCCACTCACCGCAAGGTCAGACCTCGCTGCACACCGTGCAAGTACTGGGCGGTGGCAGCGCGGGCAGCAGCGCCCACGTGAGGTCGCTCGCCGCGGGCCTCGCCGCGCGGGGCGTACGGGTCACGGTCTGCGCCCCCGCCGAGGCGGCGAAGGCCTACGACCTGACGGGCACCGGCGCCCGGCACGTCCACGTGCCCCGCAGCAGCGATCCAGCGTCCGTCGCCTCGCTCCGCCTCGCCTGTGCCGACGCCGATCTCGTGCACGCGCACGGGCTGCACGCCGCACTGCGTGCCGCCCTCGCGCTCACCGGCCGCCGCATTCCCCTCGTCGTCACCTGGCACGCCCGCGCACAGGCGGAAGGAGCGCGCGCCCGCCTCCTGCACCTGCTGGAGCGGCGTGTCGCCAAGGCCGCCGCCGTGGTCCTCGGCACCTCGTCCGACCTCGTCGACCGCGCCCGCAGCAGGGGCGCGCGAGACGCCCGTCTCGCCCCCGTCACGCTCCCCGCGCCCCGCGCGGCGGCCGGTGCGGGCGATGAGCCCGACGGGTCACGCCACAAGGCCCGCGCCGAGATCGGTGCCGTCGACCGGCCGTTGATCGTCACGGTCGGCACGCTCGAACGGCAGCGGGGCTACGACCTCCTCCTCGACGCCGCCCGCGCATGGCGTCACCTCGACCCCCTGCCGCTCCTCGTCATCGCCGGTGAAGGGCCCGAGCGCGGCGCTCTGCAGCGTCGTATCGAGAACGAAGGCCTTCCGGTCCGGCTCGTCGGGCGGCGCGACGACGTCCCCGAGATGCTCGCCGCGGCCGACGTCGTGGTCCTGCCGAGCAGCTGGGAGTCCCGCTCCGTACTCGCCCAGGAAGCCCTGCACGCGCGCGTGCCGCTCGTCGCGACCGCTGTCGGCGGCATCCCCGAACTCGTCGGCGACGCGGCCACGCTCGTCCGGTACGGCGACGCCGAGGCCCTGGCCACCGCCGTCGCACGCCTCCTCGCCGACCCCGCGCTCAGGGAGAGGTTCAAGGACAAGGGCACGGCCCAGGCGGCGACATGGCCGACCGAGGACGAGACGGTCGCGCAAGTGCTGAGTGTCTACGACGAGTTGACGCAGCCGCTCACCATGTAGCCCTCAGATGGCCCTGAGGCCGAGGCCCGCGGCCCCTACGCCACATGCCTGCGCGCCCGCAGGGCCAGGCTCAGCGCGAGCACCGTCTGCGGGTCGTCCAGGTCGGTACCGAGGAGTTCACTGATTCTGGCGAGGCGGTTGTACAGCGTCTGACGGTTCAGGTGCAGTTCGCGCGCCGTCTCCGCCTTGCGGCCCGCATGGGCCAGATACGTCTGCAGGGTGGGAAGCAGCGGTGGCTTCGAGCGCCGGTCATGGGCGCGAAGGGGGCCGATCGCGCGGTCCACGAACGCCGCGAGCGCCGAGTCGTCGTAGTTGTGCAGGCGCCAGAGGAGCAGGTCGATGTCCAGGCGCCGCGCGTCGTACCAGGGGCGGTCGACAAGGCCCTGCGCGGCCGTCGCCGTCTCCGCGGCGTGCCGCAGCCCCGCCGAAGCCGCCGCCCAGCCGCCCGCGACCCCCACCACCACGACCGGCGGCAGCGCCCCCGCCCGCTGCATCCCCGCCCGTTCGACCCCTGCCCGCAGTGCCGTGGCGACCCGGTCGGCCACCGCGGCGCGTTCGGATTCGGAACGGAGCCCGAGGAGCAGCGGGACGCGCCCCTCGACCGGCCGCACGCCGAGCAGCACCGGCACCCCCACCGCCGCGAGCTCCTCCGCCACCGCCCGCGCGAGCACGGCCCAGCCGCCACCGGGCGGAAGACCGTCCGCGAGTCTCATCACGACCGGGAGCAGCGGGCTCTCGCCGGGCTTGAAGCCGAGCACGCGCGCCTGGGCGGGCGCGTCGTCGGCCAGGATCCGCCCCTCCGCCAGATCGGTCAGGAAGTCTCCCCGGCCGCGTGCGGCGAGCTCCTCCTCCTGCCGGGCCTGCATCAGGACCACCGCGAGCGACCCAGCGGCCCGCTCCGCCGCGATCCGGTGCACCGGAAGCAGCGCGGACTCCACGGCGAGCAGCACCAGCCTGGCGCGCACCGAGCCGGAACCGGGCCCACCGCCCGGCACGTCGACGAGCAGCGCGCCCGCGGGCGGCCCTTCCTTGTGCTGGCCCCGAAGCCCCTCCCACACCTGAAGAGGATCGGCGCACTCGGTTCCCGCCCCGGCGGCGTACAGAAGCTGCCCGTCCGCCGTCTCCAGGAACACCGGGTTGCCGCTGAAGTCCGCGAGAACGTTCAGGACTTGGGGTACACCGCCCCCGCCGAGCAGCGCCTGGGTGCAGCGCCGGTGGACCTCCTCGGCGCGCTGGAGCAGCGCGTAATGGCCGTTGACGATCTCGGTGTGGACTTCCTCCGTGACCGTCACGAAGGGCACCTCGCGGTGCAGCTGCACCAGCGGAAGGCCCGCCGCGCGCGCCGTCTCCACTATCGCCGCGGGGAGCCGCGTGAAGCGCGGGCCCAGCTCGACGACCAGTGCCGCGATGCCGCGCTCGGCGAGCTTGCGCACGAAGACGCGCTGTTCGGCGGGGCGAGCGCCGAGGCCAAGGCCCGTGGTCAGGAGCAGCTCGCCGCCCTTGAGCAGCGAGGCGATGTTCGGCACCTCGCCCGCGTGCACCCACCGCACCGTGCGCTGCAGCCGTTCCGCGCCCGCGACCACTTCCGGGAGCCCGCCGCGAAGACCCGGAAGTTCCAGGGCCCGCTGCACGGTGATCCCGCCCTGAGTGCCCTGCGTGCCCTGACTTTCCATGGGGCGGACGCTACCTGCGCATACGCCCCGGGAACATCTCCGACCGGTTACGGGAGTGATCTGTTCCGCTCATATCCCGACAACCCATCGCCTTGGACGTGAAACCAGAAACCGGAACAGAAACCCGAACATGAAACCCGAACACGAAACCCGAACATGGAAACGGACGGCGACGGGCAACCCGTCGCCGTCCGATCCGATCCGATCCGATCCGATCCGGTCCGAGGAGCCCGGCTAGCCGCCGTACGCCCCGCTGGCCGTCAACCGCAGTGCGGTGTCGATCAGCGGCACATGGCTGAACGCCTGCGGGAAGTTGCCCACCTGGCGCTGCGACTGCGGATCCCACTCCTCGGCGAGCAGCCCCAGGTCGTTGCGGAGCGCGAGCAGCTTCTCGAAGAGCTTGCGGGCCTCGTCGACCCGGCCGATCATCGCCAGGTCGTCCGCCATCCAGAACGAACAGGCGAGGAAGGCACCTTCGTCACCTTCGAGCCCGTCCACGCCCGCGTCGTCGCCGGTCGTCGGATAGCGCAGGATGAAGCCGTCCGGCGTCGAGAGCTCCCGCTGGATCGCCTCGATCGTGCCGATGACGCGCTTGTCGTCGGGCGGCAGGAAGCCCATCTGCGGGATGAGCAGCAGCGAGGCGTCCAGCTCCTTGGAGCCGTACGACTGCGTGAACGTGTTCCGCTCCTTGTCGTAGCCCTTCTCGCAGACGTCCCGGTGGATGTCGTCGCGCAGCTCGCGCCACTTCTCGAGGGGGCCGTCCGCGTCGCCGGACTCGATGAGCTTGATCGTGCGGTCGACGGCGACCCAGCACATCACCTTGGAGTGCACGAAGTGGCGGCGCGGGCCGCGCACCTCCCAGATGCCCTCGTCCGGCTGGTCCCAGTTCGACTCCAGGTAGCGGATCAGCTTGAGCTGGAGCAGCGAGGCGTAGTCGCTGCGGGCAAGGCCCGTCATGTGCGCCAGGTGCAGGGCCTCGGTGACCTCGCCGTACACATCGAGCTGGAGCTGGTGCGCCGCGCCGTTGCCGGCCCGCACCGGCGTCGAGCCCTCGTATCCGGGAAGCCAGTCCAGCTCCGCCTCGCCGAGCTCACGTTCGCCCGCGATGCCGTACATGATCTGCAGGTTCTCGGGGTCGCCCGCCACCGCCCGCAGGAGCCACTCGCGCCAGGCGCGGGCCTCCTCGCGGTATCCGGTGCGCAGGAGCGAGGAGAGCGTGATGGCGGCGTCGCGCAGCCAGGTGTAGCGGTAGTCCCAGTTGCGGGAGCCGCCGATGTCCTCGGGCAGTGACGTCGTGGGTGCCGCGACGATGCCGCCCGTCGGGGCGTACGTCAGGGCCTTCAGCGTGATCAGCGAGCGGACCACGGACTCGCGGTACGGGCCGTGGTACGTGCAGTGCTCGACCCACTCGCGCCAGAAGTCCTGCGTGGCCACGAGGGCGTTCTCGGGCTCGGGCAGCGCGGGCGGCTCCTTGTGCGAGGGCTGCCACGAGATGGTGAACGCGATCCGCTCACCCGGCGCGACCGTGAAGTCCGAGTACGTCGTGAGGTCCTTGCCGAACGTCTCGGTCGACGTGTCGAGCCACACCGAGTCGGGCCCCGCGACGGCCACCGTGCGCCCGTCGACCTTGTGCACCCAGGGCACCACACGGCCGTAACTGAAGCGCATCCGCAGGGCGGAGCGCATCGGCACCCGGCCGCTGACGCCCTCGACGATCCGCACGAGCTGCGGGGCGTCCGTGTCGCGCGGCGGCATGAAATCGGTCACGCGGACCGTGCCGCGCGGGGTGTCCCACTCGGATTCCAGAATCAGTGAATCGCCGCGGTACGTGCGCCGCGCGGCTGTCGGCGGCTGCGCGTCGGGGCTGTGAGCAGGCCCCAGACGCCAGAACCCGTGCTCCTCAGTGCCGAGCAATCCGGCGAAGACGGCGTGCGAGTCGAAGCGGGGCAGGCACAGCCAGTCGACTGTGCCGTCCCGGCAGACCAGGGCGGCGGTCTGCATGTCTCCGATGAGTGCGTAATCCTCGATGCGCCCGGCCACGTGCAACTCCAGTCAAACGGCCACGTCGCCCTCTCGGGGCGCTCGCTCTACGGTCAAGGCTTCGCTGTAAAACGAACTGCGCGAGCCTCTTGTTCCGCGGAACGGGCGGGGGGTGGTTGCCGTTGATCGGTCCGGCTCGGCAGTGAGTGTCCGAGCAGGATACGACGCACGCAGGTGATCTGCGCGCCGCTCCCGGCAACGAGGCTGCGCCGAACGGGTGAGCACCAGGTGAGGGAGTTGTGACGTGAGCGGTCGAGCGTGGCCGGAAGCAGCCTCCCTTCGTCGCTGATACCCTGGTAGCCCGTGAGCCGGTGGTCATTGAACCCCCGAACCGCAGCGACGGCACCTCCTCCAGACCCTTTGGACGGACGCCGGTACGCACCCTCCAGACCGCGACCACGGGAGCCCCTCTTGGCCATGCAGCCCAAATCCACGACGACCAAGCACATCTTCGTCACCGGGGGTGTCGCCTCCTCCCTCGGCAAGGGACTGACGGCTTCCAGCCTCGGCGCGCTGCTCAAGGCCAGGGGCCTCCGGGTCACCATGCAGAAGCTCGACCCGTACCTGAACGTCGACCCCGGCACGATGAACCCCTTCCAGCACGGAGAGGTGTTCGTCACGAACGACGGCGCCGAGACCGACCTGGACATCGGCCACTACGAGCGCTTCCTGGACGTCGACCTCGACGGCACGGCCAACGTCACCACCGGCCAGGTCTACTCGCAGGTCATCGCCAAGGAGCGGCGCGGCGAGTACCTCGGCGACACCGTCCAGGTCATCCCGCACATCACGAACGAGATCAAGCACCGCATCCGCCGCATGGCCACCGACGACGTCGACGTGGTCATCACGGAGGTCGGCGGCACGGTCGGCGACATCGAGTCCCTGCCCTTCCTCGAGACCGTCCGGCAGGTCCGCCACGAGGTCGGCCGCGACAACGTCTTCGTCGTGCACATCTCGCTCCTTCCCTACATCGGCCCGTCCGGTGAGCTGAAGACCAAGCCGACCCAGCACTCCGTCGCGGCCCTGCGCAACATCGGTATCCAGCCGGACGCCATCGTGCTGCGCGCCGACCGCGACGTGCCGACCGCCATCAAGCGCAAGATCTCGCTGATGTGCGACGTCGACGAGGACGCGGTCGTGGCCTGCAAAGACGCGCCGTCGATCTACGACATCCCGAAGGTCCTGCACACCGAGGGCCTCGACGCCTACGTGGTCCGGAAGCTGGACCTCCCGTTCCGCGACGTGAACTGGACCCAGTGGGAGGACCTCCTCGACCGGGTGCACAACCCGGACCACGAGGTCACCATCGCGCTCGTCGGCAAGTACATCGACCTGCCCGACGCCTACCTCTCGGTGACCGAGGCCCTGCGCGCGGGAGGCTTCGCCAACCGCGCCCGCGTCAAGGTCAAGTGGGTCACGTCCGACGACTGCAAGACCCCGGCGGGCGCCGCCAAGCAGCTCGGCGACGTCGACGCGATCCTGATCCCCGGCGGCTTCGGCGAGCGCGGCGTCAACGGCAAGGTCAGCGCCATCCAGTACGCCCGCGAGAACAAGGTGCCGCTGCTCGGCATCTGCCTCGGCCTGCAGTGCATCGTCGTCGAGGCGGCCCGCAACCTCGCGGACATCCCCGACGCCAACTCCACGGAGTTCGACGCCGCGACCGCCCACCCGGTCATCTCGACCATGGCGGAGCAGCTGGACATCGTCGCGGGCGAGGGCGACATGGGAGGAACGATGCGCCTGGGCATGTACCCCGCGAAGCTCGCCGACGGCTCCATCGCCCGTGAGGTGTACGACGGCAAGGAGTACGTGGAGGAGCGCCACCGTCACCGCTACGAGGTGAACAACTCCTACCGCGCCGAGCTCGAGAAGAAGGCCGGCATCCTCTTCTCCGGCACGTCCCCGGACGGCAAGCTCGTCGAGTACGTCGAATACCCCCGCGAGGTCCACCCCTACCTGGTCGCCACCCAGGCGCACCCGGAGCTGCGCTCGCGCCCGACCCGCCCGCACCCGCTCTTCGCGGGCTTGGTGAAGGCCGCCGTGGAGCGCAAGACGAGCAAGTAACGCAAGAGCGATACGGTTGCCGGGGTACGGGCCTTACGAGGCGCGTACCCCGGTTTCTGTTTGCACGTGTGGGAGGACAGGGCGACATGACGATCAAGGACACCGCCGAGGAGTGGCAGGTCACGGCGGTCCAGACGCCCTTCGTGGGGAACAAGACCTCCGTCCGCACCGACGACGTGGTCATGCCCGACGGCACCGTGGTCCACCGTGACTACCAGGTGCACCCCGGATCGGTCGCCGTGCTCGCCCTGGACGACGCGGGACGCGTCCTGGTCCTGCGCCAGTACCGCCACCCCGTCCGCCAGAAGCTCTGGGAGATCCCGGCCGGGCTGCTCGACATCCCCGGCGAGAACCCCCTGCACGCCGCCCAGCGCGAGCTCTACGAAGAGGCGCACGTCAAGGCCGAGGACTGGCGCGTCCTGACCGACGTCTACACCACCCCCGGCGGCTGCGACGAGGCCGTGCGCATCTTCCTCGCCCGGGATCTCTCCGAGGCCGACGGCGAGCGCTTCGAGGTCTCCGAGGAGGAGGCCGACATGGAGCTGGCGCGCGTACCGCTCGAAGAGCTCGTACGCGGTGTGCTCGCCGGTGAGCTGCACAACAACTGCCTCGTCGTGGGCGCCCTTTCGCTGACCGCCGTGCTCGGCGGCGACGGAGTCGACGCGCTGCGCCCGGCGGACGCGCCGTGGCCCGCGCGTCCCTTCGAGGCCTGAGGGGGCCATGGGAGGCCACTGAAGGCCATGGGCGGCCATTGGAGTTCTCCGGTGTGACGATCTACTGATCCGATCGGGGGACTTGTGCGCGCCGCTCGTCGGGGGAGCGACCAGGGCCTGAACTAGGCTCTGGAAGCGTCCCGACCGGAGTCCCGGCGGGTTCGCGCGCAGGCGGACGGAGCATGGCCCGTGACGGATCAGGCGGTCGACACGGACGGATCGGCGGTGGGCGGCCCGGTGCCGCGGATCGCTTCGGACCGGACTTCCGAAGGCGGTCAATTCGTCGGCAGGCGCAGAGAGTTGAAAGAGCTCCGCGCCGACATCGACCGCGCCGGGCTCGACACCATCTCGGGCCGCAAGGCGCCACGCGCACGCGTGCTCCTCATCGCGGGCCGTCCAGGATCCGGCCGCACCGCGCTCGCCGAGGAACTCGCGCGGCGGCTCGCCGACAACTACCCCGACGGGGTGCTCCGCACCCACCTCACCGACCCCGACGGCACGCGCGTGCCCACGGAACGCACCGCGAGGGAACTCCTGGACGCCCTCGACGTCCCCGCGCCCCCCGGGGCCGACGAGGACGAGCTCGCCGAAGTGCTCCGGAACGCCCTGGCGGGACGCAGGGCGCTGCTGCTCCTCGACGGCGCCGCCGACGCCGAGCAGGTCGACCCGCTGATCCCGGACGCGCCCGAATGCCTGGCCGTCGCCGTGTCCGAGGGCCCGCTCACCGGGATCCCGGACGTGCGGCCGTGCACGCTGGGCGGCCTGGACACCGCGGCCGCGGTCGAACTGCTCTCCCGCGCGGCGGGCCCGGTGCGCATCACCGTGGACCCGCGGTCCGCGGAGAGCCTGGTCGAGGCGTGCGGCGCGCACCCCGCCGCACTCGTCCTTGCCGGTGGCTGGCTCTCCGGGCGGCCCAAGGCGGCCGTCGCCGACCTGGCCAAGCAGGTGCACGACAGGCCCGAGGACGAGTCCGCGCCCGGCGCCCTCTCCCGGATGTTCCAGCTCTCGTACGCCTCCCTGCCGGGAGCGGCCGCGCGGATACTGCGATTCCTCTCCCTGGCCCCCGCGGGCCACGTCGACCCGCACACCGCCTCCGCGCTCGCGGGCTGCTCGGTCTCCGCCGCCCGCACGACCCTGGACGACTTCGTGAAGCTCGGCCTCGTCAGGGCCGTGGAGTCGCCGCTGCCGCAGTACGAGCTGCCCGCCTGCCTGGTGCCGCTGCTCCGCACCTGCACCGAGCGCCAGGACCGGCCCGCGGAGATCCAGCTGGCCCGGGCCAGGATGCTGGAGCGGACCGTGCGGCTGCTCCAGTCCTGCCGGGCGATCACGGAACCGGATGGCTCGGCGGCCCGCAAGAAGCTCGCCGGCATGCCGCGCGCCCTGCGCTTCCCCAGCCCCGACGCCGCGTCCGAGTGGCTGCGTATCCGGCAGCCCGCCCTGCTCGCGGCGGCCCGCCTCGCGGTCGCCGACGGAGAGCTCGACACCCTCGCGCGGCGCTTGATGGCAGCCCTGACGCGGGCTCTGGTCGCCCATCGCGGCACGCAGGACGCGGCTCCCGAGCTGTACGGCATCCACCGCCTTGTCCTCGACGTGGCCGAGCGCAGGAAGCTGCCCCGCGAGCAGGCGGCGGCCCTCCTGAACCTCGCGGATCTGGACGCGAGGACGGGGCGGACGCAGGGGGCGCTGGTGCGCTACCGCCTGGCACTGGATGCCGGACGGCAGGCAAATGATCCGTACGCGACCGGCCGCGCGATGGAATCCGTAGGCAGTGCCTACCAGGAGCTGGGGGACTGGCCGCGGGCGTCGGACTGGTTCGGGCGCGCCCTGGCCCATCGGCTCGCGCGCGACGAGCGCACCGACGCCGCACGCCTCTACGGCCGGATCGCGACGGTGCACACGTACGCGGGCCGGTACGGCGAAGCGCTTCGCAACTGGAGCTCGGCCGTCACCGGACACCGCAAGACCGGCGATGTGGCGGGCCAGGCAAGGGCGTTGAGCGAGCTGGCGCGGGTGCAGGAGTACGCGGGCCGGCCCGAGGAGTCGCTGCGCACCTGCCAGGAAGCCGTCGAGTGGGCGCGGCGGGCCGACGACGTACGTCTCCAGGCTGCGCTGCAGCTCAGGCTCGCCGACACCCTGGACCGGCTCGGCGACCCGGTGGCCGCCCGGCTGCACCGCGGTGCGGCCGAACGCATGCTCGGAACGGAGCTCAAGGAGGTCGCAGGGCTTGCATCGAAAGATGGAGCGACGGCTTCCGCCTGCGAAATCCGTAGCACTTCCGCAGAAGATTGATGCATTGAAAGGCTAGACAGCGAGAAGTCCTTCATTAGACTGGCTCCGCCGCGTACTTCCGCGGTGTCTCCGATGCGCCCTCTTGTGTATCGGTATCTAGCGTATTGCCCGAAAAATCCCTGAGCCAAGAGGACCGTGATCGACGTGAAGGTCGGTATCCCCCGCGAGGTCAAGAACAACGAGTTCCGGGTGGCCATCACCCCCGCCGGTGTGCACGAGCTGGTGCGCCACGGCCACCAGGTCGTCATCGAGCGGAACGCCGGTGTCGGCTCCTCGATCACGGACGCGGAGTACGTCTCCGCCGGCGCCCGCATCCTGGAGACCGCCGACGAGGTCTGGGCCGCCGCCGACCTCCTCCTGAAGGTCAAGGAGCCGGTCGCGGAGGAGTACCACCGCCTCCGCAAGGACCAGACCCTCTTCACCTACCTGCACCTGGCCGCTTCCAAGGAGTGCACGGACGCGCTCCTGGAGTCCGGCACCACCGCCATCGCGTACGAGACCGTCGAGACCGCCAACCGCGCGCTCCCGCTGCTCGCCCCGATGTCCGAGGTCGCGGGCCGTCTCGCCCCGCAGGTCGGCGCCTACCACCTGATGGCCGCCAACGGCGGCCGCGGTGTGCTTCCCGGCGGCGTTCCGGGTGTCGCGGCCGGCCGGGCCGTCGTCATCGGCGGCGGCGTCTCCGGCTGGAACGCCGCGCAGATCGCCATCGGCATGGGCTTCCACGTCACCCTGCTCGACAAGGACATCAACAAGCTCAAGGAGGCGGACAAGATCTTCGGTACGAAGATCCAGACCGTCGTCTCCAACGCCTTCGAGCTCGAGAAGGCGTGCGTCGAGGCCGACCTCGTCATCGGCGCCGTCCTCATCCCGGGCGCCAAGGCCCCCAAGCTCGTCACCAACGAGCTCGTGTCGCGGATGAAGCCGGGAAGTGTCCTTGTCGACATCGCCATCGACCAGGGCGGCTGCTTCGAGGACTCGCACCCGACGACGCACGCCGAGCCGACCTTCCCGGTCCACAACTCGGTGTTCTACTGCGTCGCCAACATGCCCGGCGCGGTGCCCAACACCTCGACGTACGCGCTGACCAACGCGACGATGCCGTACATCGTCGAGCTGGCGAACCGCGGCTGGACCGAGGCGCTGCGCCGTGACAGGGCGCTCGCCCTGGGCCTCAACACCCATGACGGCAAGGTCGTTTACAAGGAGGTCGCCGAGTCGCACGGCCTTGAGCACGTCGAGCTCGAGACGCTCCTCGGCTGAACCTGACCGCTTTCGTCAACGAGAGTCGTCAATCTCACGCCAACGGCCGGACCTTGAGAGGGGTCCGGCCGTATGCGTATGTCCATGGACATGGTCAACTCGCCTTGAACGTAACCCTTTAACCGATTCGCCCACCCCGGAATTGTGGTGACGGCGTGCCGTGCGCCCTTGACATGGGGGCGTTCGATTGCCGACACATCGGGCCGGGTCCGGCGGATTGTGTTGCTGCGGACCGGTGACACGCCATAGAGTCGCCAACCGTCGGCATAGTGCCACGCTGACCTATCGAGAAATTTCCTGGTCACCAAGGAGGTAAGACGACTTGTGAATGAGTCGACATTTGCTCCCGGGGGTGGTCAACCAGGAATGTCCGAGCGGGGCCGAGGACCCGTGGGACTCGAGGCTGTCGGCTCCGTCGCTGTCCGCACCTTCGCAGCCCGCCAGAACCCCCAGCAGACACAGCCGACGCAACCGACATCGTCTGCACCCCAGAGCATGGATGGCCATCACGTGAACGCCATGGCCGGCGACCGGAGTGGCGAGAACACCACCCACACCCAACTCGCCGACTACGAGGAACTGCCCCAGGGGCACTTCTACGACCCTGACGCCGAGTACGAGCCCGATCCCGAGTACGCGGCCACGCTGGCCCCGGACGCGGCCCGTCAGCGCCGTGAGCGCATCGGTCCCACGGGACGCCCGCTGCCGTACTTCCCGATCCCGGGTCCGCTGACCGATCACGGTCCCGCGAAGATCATCGCGATGTGCAACCAGAAGGGCGGCGTGGGCAAGACGACGTCGACCATCAACCTGGGTGCCGCGCTCGCGGAGTACGGACGCCGGGTCCTGCTCGTCGACTTCGACCCGCAGGGCGCGCTCTCGGTGGGCCTCGGGGTGAACCCGATGGAGCTGGACCTGACGGTCTACAACCTGCTCATGGAGCGGGGCATGTCCGCGGACGAGGTGCTGCTGAAGACGGCGGTCCCGAACATGGACCTGCTGCCCAGCAACATCGACTTGTCGGCCGCGGAAGTGCAGCTGGTGAGCGAGGTCGCGCGCGAGTCCACGCTGCAGCGGGCGTTGAAGCCGCTGATGCTGGACTACGACTACATCGTGATCGACTGTCAGCCCTCGCTCGGCCTGCTCACCGTGAACGCCCTGACGGCCGCTCACAAGGTGATAGTGCCGCTCGAGTGCGAGTTCTTCGCGCTGCGCGGTGTGGCCCTGCTGACGGAGACGATCGAGAAGGTCCAGGAGCGGCTCAACCCCGACCTGGAGCTCGACGGCATCCTCGCCACCATGTACGACTCCCGCACGGTGCACAGCCGTGAGGTGCTCGCGCGGGTGGTCGAGGCCTTCGACGATCACGTGTACCACACAGTGATCGGACGCACGGTCCGCTTCCCGGAGACCACGGTCGCCGGTGAGCCGATCACGACGTACGCATCGAACTCGGTCGGCGCGGCCGCTTATCGCCAGCTCGCCAGGGAGGTGCTCGCCCGGTGTCACGCCGAGTGAGTCTGCCGGGGGCCGACGAGCTGTTCCGCACGACCGGGGGGATGGCGCTGCAGTCGTCGTCCCCGCGCCGCCAGACGAACGGCGAGGCGCGGGTGCCCCCGCCCGCGGGTGAGAGCGACGAGGCGGCTGCCGTCGACGCGCACGGCAGTGTCACCGGAGGAGGTGGCGGTGACGCCGCCGAACACGGCGCCGCCGACGCGGAGTCGGGCGAGTCCCGCAGCCGGTCGGCCACCGCCGACGCCGAGAAGGACGGACGCCGTCCCGACCAGGGTCAGGAAGGCGCCGCCGCACAGGGCGGCCGGTCCGCGAACTCCTCCTCCACGGCACAGGCGCGGCGGCGCGCACGGGCGGCCAACCGGCGGCCCAGCGGGCGCGAGCGGCACGACGAGAAGATCACGGTGTACGTGTCCGCCGAGGAACTGATGGACCTCGAACACGCGCGTCTCGTCCTGAGGGGCGAGCACGGGCTCGCGGTCGACCGCGGGCGCATCGTCCGCGAGGCGGTCGCCGTGGTCCTGGCGGATCTTGAGTCACGCGGGGACGCGAGCATTCTCGTACGACGGTTGCGCGGGCGGTAGCGGTAGCGTTCCCGCCGATGCCCCTGAACGACGATTCCGCACCGGCCGCCCGTCGGCGTGCGCTGGGGCGTGGCCCCGGCGCGGAGCCCGCGGCTCCCGCGCCGGGGCCGACCTCTGAGCCGGGGCCCGAGTCCAAGCCGGAGCCGGAACCCGAGTCCGAGCCGGAGATGCCGCCCGAGCCGGACGACGGGCGGTTCAAGGTCCATCTCGCCAACTTCGAAGGCCCCTTCGATCTGCTGCTTCAGCTCATCTCGAAGCACAAGATGGACGTCACCGAAGTCGCGCTGTCCACGGTGACCGACGAGTTCATGGCGCACATCCGCGCCATGGGACCCGACTGGGACCTGGATCAGACCACCGAGTTCCTCGTGGTCGCCGCCACCCTGCTCGACCTCAAGGCCGCCCGGCTCCTGCCCGCCGCCGAGGTCGAGGACGAGGGGGATCTCGCGCTGCTCGAAGCGCGGGACCTGCTCTTCGCGCGGCTGCTTCAGTACCGCGCGTACAAACGCATCGCCGACATCTTCAGCGGGCGGCTCGACGACGAGGCGCGCCGCTATCCGCGGACCGTGGGCCTGGAGGCCCACCACGCCGAACTGCTGCCAGAAGTCGTCATCAGCATCGGCGCCGCGGGATTCGCCGCGCTCGCCGTGAAGGCGATGCAGCCCCGGGCCAAGCCCCAGGTGTACGTCGACCACATCCATGCCCCGCTCGTCTCCGTGCAGGAGCAGGCCGGGGTGGTCGTGGCCCGGCTCCGGGAGCGGGGCGAGGTCAGCTTCCAGGTGCTCGTCGAGGACGCGGGGGACACCCTCACCGTCGTCGCCCGCTTCCTGGCGCTCCTGGAGCTGTACCGCGAGAAGGCCGTGGAGCTCGACCAGGAGGACGCCCTGGGCGAGCTGATGGTGCGCTGGACCGGCGGGGACGGCGAGGGGCAGCCGACGGTGACGGACGAGTTCGACCGCGCACCCGATCCGCCGGGTGAGACGAGTGAGGAGACCGTCACATGAGCCCGACGAGCGACGCGAGTCCTGCCGGAGACCTGGTGGGCGCCGTCGCCGATCTGGAGCTGCGGCCCGCCCTGGAGGCCGTACTCATGGTCGTCGACGAACCGGCCACCGAGGAGCACCTCGCCAAGATCCTCGACAGGCCCCGGCGGCAGATCGCCGAGGCGGTGCGGGAGCTCGCCGACGAGTACACCGTGCAGCGCAGGGGCTTCGAGCTGCGGCTCGTCGCGGGCGGCTGGCGGTTCTACACGCGGCCCGAGTACTCCGCCGCCGTCGAGCGCTTCGTGCTCGACGGGCAGCAGGCCCGCCTCACCCAGGCGGCCCTGGAGACCCTCGCGGTCGTCGCGTACCGCCAGCCGGTCAGCCGTTCCCGGGTCTCCGCGGTGCGCGGAGTGAACTGTGACGGTGTGATGCGGACGCTTCTCCAGAGGGGCCTGGTGGAGGAGGCGGGCGCGGAACCCGAAACAAGTGCGATCCTGTACAGGACGACGAACTACTTTCTGGAGCGGATGGGCCTGCGTGGCCTGGACGAGCTCCCGGAGCTCGCGCCCTTCCTCCCCGAGGCGGAGGCGATCGAGGCCGAGACGCTGGAAGGCGCTTTGTCGTTCGACCCGGACGCACCCGATGCACCGGGATACGAGTACACACAGGACACAGCCGACTAACGGAAATTTGATGCGAAGCAGCAACGGCAGGAACAGCAGCGGAAACAACGGCGGGAGCCGTGGTGGCAACAGCGGCAGCCGTGGCAGCAGCGGTGGGCGCCCCAGCAGCGGTGGCCGCCCGAGCAGTGGTGGCCGCCCGAGCGGTGGTGGCCGCCCGAGCGGTGGTGGCCGCGGCAACAGCGGTGGCGGCCGCGATTACCGGGGTTCCGGTAACAGCCCCGACCGGCAGGGTCGCGGCGCCGGTGGCGCGCGTGACGACCAGGAGCCGAAGCGTGAGAGCAAGCCCCGTCCCGAGGAGCGCCGCTACGACGTAGGCGGCGACGCCTCCCGCAAGGGCCGTGGCGCGGCCGCGCGCGGCGGCGCCAAGGGTGGCCCCAGGTCGCCTCAGGGCTCGGACAGGGGCACGCGGCGCGGCGCGGGAGCTCCCGCGACCTCCCGTGAGTACGACGCACGGCAGGAAGAGCGCAACCGCGAGCGGTACGCGGGCAAGCCGAAGGTCAGCCCGCCCAAGACCTTCCCCGGCGCCGAGCAGGAGGGCGAGCGGCTGCAGAAGGTCCTCGCCCGTGCGGGCTACGGCTCGCGCCGTGCCTGCGAGGAGCTCGTCGAGCAGGCCCGTGTCGAGGTCAACGGCGAGATCGTGATGGAGCAGGGCCTGCGGGTCCAGCCGGAGCGGGACGAGATCAAGGTCGACGGCCTGACGGTCGCCACCCAGTCGTACCAGTTCTTCGCCCTGAACAAGCCCGCCGGTGTCGTCTCCACCATGGAGGACACCGAGGGACGGCAGTGCCTGGGCGACTACGTGACCAACCGCGAGACGCGGCTCTTCCACGTGGGGCGGCTCGACACGGAGACCGAGGGCGTCATCCTGCTCACCAACCACGGTGAGCTGGCCCATCGCCTCACGCACCCGAAGTACGGCGTGAAGAAGGTCTACCTCGCGCACATCGTCGGCCCGATCCCGCGCGACCTGGGCAAGCAGCTCAAGGACGGCATCCAGCTCGAGGACGGGTACGCCCGCGCGGACCACTTCCGCGTCGTCGAGCAGACCGGCAAGAACTACCTGGTCGAGGTGACGCTGCACGAGGGCCGTAAGCACATCGTGCGCCGCATGCTCGCCGAGGCGGGCTTCCCGGTCGACAAGCTGGTGCGGACGTCCTTCGGACCGATCACGCTGGGCGACCAGAAGTCCGGCTGGCTGCGCAGGATGTCGAACACCGAGGTCGGCATGCTGATGCAGGAAGTCGACCTCTAGGCGAGTCCGCTCCGAGGTCAGTGAAGGCGGCCGGTCCCCGCGAATGCGGGGGCCGGCCGCCTTTCGTTCTGCGTGTTGCGGTGCAGACCCTTACCCCTTTAGAGTCGTACTGACCATAAACAAGGGGGAGGGTCATGCAGGGCTACGACAAGTACGCCTTCGAGCCGTTCGCCGTCACCGTCGACCTCGCCGTGTTCACCGTCCGCGCGGGCCGTCTGCACGTGCTGCTCGTCGAACGCGGGCAGGATCCCTACGCGGGACACTGGGCGCTGCCCGGCGGATTCGTGCTGCCGGACGAGTCGGCCGAGACCGCGGCGGGACGTGAGCTCGCCGAGGAGACCGGCCTCAAGGACAGCGCCGGGCTCCACCTGGAGCAGCTGCGCACCTACAGCGAGCCGGACCGCGACCCGCGGATGCGCGTCGTCTCGGTCGCCTTCGCCGCGCTCGTCCCCGATCCGCCCCCGGTGCGGGCGGGCAGCGACGCCGCCCACGCGCGGTGGCTGCCGTACGGCGCCCAGGGGCCGCTCGCCTTCGACCACGACCGGATCCTCGCCGACGCTCACGACCGCGTCTGCGCCAAGTTCGAGTACACCGGCCTGGCCACGGCCTTCTGCCCGCCCGAGTTCACGCTCGGCGAGCTGCGGCAGGTCTACGAGACGGTGTGGGGCGCCGAGCTCGACCCGGCCAACTTCCGGCGCAAGGTGCTCGGCACGTCCGGCTTCGTCGAGGCGATCCCCGGCGCCGCGCGCCTGACCGGCGGCCGGGGCAAACCGGCCGCCCTCTACCGGGCGGGTCCGGCCACCGCCCTGCACCCACCCCTGCTCCGCCCCGCACCCGTCTCGACGCCCCCCTCGGAAGGACAGCCCTCATGAAGCGAGCCGCCACCGGATCCCTGATCGGCCTCGCACTCGGGGACGCGCTCGGTTTCCCGACGGAGTTCAACGACGTGCCGTCGATCCTCGCCAAGTGCGGACCCTGGCGGGAGATGGAGCTGCCCAGGCCCGCGATCGTCACGGACGACACGCAGATGACGCTTGCGCTGGGCCGTGCGCTGAAGGCCGCGTCGGCACGCGGGTTCTGTGGGCCCGAGCGCTTCGCGTTCCTGACGCGCGGGGAGTACGTGGCCTGGTACCACGATCCGGAGAACAACCGCGCCCCCGGCAACACCTGCCTACAGGCCTGTGACCTCCTGGCCGACCCCGAACGCCCCTGGCGTGACGCCAGCCAGCCGCACTCCAAGGGGTGCGGGGCGAACATGCGCGTGGCGCCGCTCGGGCTCATACCGTGGCTGAAGGAGGAGACGCGGGCCGGTGCCGCGCAGACGCAGTCCGCGCTCACCCATGGTCACCCCACCGCGCTCGCGGCCAGTGACCTCACCGCGTACGCGGTCAAGCTGCTCGCCGAGGGTGCCGAACCGATGGGCCTGGTCGGCCTGCTCCGCTCGTACGCCATCGAGAACCGCACCAACTACCGCCACGACTGGCTCGGCGACCTGTGGACCCGCTCTCAGGACCCGACCCCCGAACACTTCATCGCGCGCGGCTGGGACGACTGCCTCGCGATCCTGGAGCGCTTGGCGGCGGCAGTGCGCGACGCCAACCCGGAGACGGACCCCTGCCTGGCCACCGGCGCGGGCTGGATCGCCGAAGAGGCGTTCGCCACCGGCCTGCTGTGCTTCCTGATGTTCCCCGACGAGCCCGTGACCGCCCTGCGCCGAGCAGCCTGCACCTCGGGCGACTCCGACTCGATCGCCTGCCTGGCCGGCGCGTTCGCGGGTGCCCATATGGGCGCGGACGCCTGGCCCGCCGAGTGGTCCGAGCGGATCGAGTACCGGGAGGAACTGCTTCAGCTCGGGGCGCTCTGGGATTCCTGAGCCAGGGCTGACCCCCGCCGCACGCGGAACAGGAAGTCCGCCACCCGCTCCCGGTCCGGCTCGGCGGGCAGCGGGCTGCGGGTGGCCGCCGTGTCCGCCTCCCGCGTGAGGCGCCCCATCCAGGACTCGATCTCGGACCACGGCACTTCGCCGCGCTTGACGGCGAGCAGCGGCTCGCGCTGGTCGCCGACGTCGAGCGTGAGCCTGCCGGTGCGCAGCAGGTCGCGGCAGCTGGTCAGGAGGCGCAGGAGGTGCATCGCGTGCTTCCACCGGGGTGCGCCGTGCAGGCGTACGTCGTCCTGGAGCTTCTTGTGCTGGCCGTGGGCATAGCCGGCGAACGTGAGGTGGGTCCGGCGGGAGAGGAACGCGTCCCGCAGGGCGAGGAGTTCGCGGCCGGTGTCCGTCACGTGCTCCACGAGGGGCGAGTGCAGGCACTCCAGGATGTTCGGGTTGGCGCGCAGGGCCAGCTCGCAGAAGCGCTCCAGCTCCCAGCTGAACTGTTCCTCCGCCGGTCCCTCCACGTGCGTGGGCGGCTTCTCGAAGCGCCAGAAGAGCGGTGTGGGGGCCAGGAAGACGCCCCTGCGGTCGGTGTCGCTGCCGTCCGTGGCAAGGCCGAAGGCGCGCGAGCCCATCACGCAGGCGTAGACGGTGTGCTCGCGTACGAGATCCAGGTCGGGGCCCGGGGCCTTGGGTCTTCGAGGGCTCTGCATGGGGGGAGCGTACGGCCCTGGGCTAGCCGAGGGTGATCGAATTTCCGGTGACCGTGATGTTCTCCGGGGGGAGCGGGCGTGGCGCGGGGCCGGCCGCCACCGAGGCGTCCGCCACGCGGTACTTGCTGCCGTGACAGGGGCAGTTGATCGTGCCGTCCGCCACCTGGCTGACCGTGCAGCCCTCGTGGGTGCAGATCGCGGAGAAGGCCTTGAAGTCGCCCTTCTCCGGCTGGGTCACGACGACCTTCTTGTCCTTGAAGATCTTGCCGCCGCCGACCGGGATGTCGGAGGTCTTCGCCAGTTCCTCGGCCTTGGGCGGCGGCTGCTTCTTCCCGTTCTTCCCACCTGATTTCGAGGGCGAGGACGAGGGCGACGCCGCTGACGGCGGCTGCGACCCCGGCGGCTTCGCGCCCTCGTCCCCGTACTTGCTGCATCCGGCGGTCAGCGCGACCGCTCCGCCCGCGGCGATGACGGTGCGCCTGGTGGGATGTGGGGTGCTCATGTCGTCACTCCGAAGGTACGGAAGAACCACAGTGCCGACGTCAGCCAGACCACCGTGAGGACCACGAAGACCAGGCCGCCGATCACCGGAAGCAGCCAGCCGGGCAGCCTCTCCGAGCGGAGCAGCAGCATCTTGGCGCTGAACGCCCCGAAGAAGAAGCAGCCGAGCAGCGAGTGCCACATCACCCGGGTCGAGTACGTCTGGTAGCCGAGGGCGTAGAGGCAGTGGACCGCCACGGGGACCGCCACCAGGAACGCGATCCGGCCCGACCAGCGGTGCAGTGCCGCTGACCAGGACGGTCCCGGAAGGCGGCCGTAGACCATGAGCGCCGATACGACCTGGATCAGCGCGAAGGCGAACGCCGTCGTGCCCAGCCAGGCCTTTACCGCGCTCGTGCTGCTGAACCCGGCGAGGTTGAAGGCCGTGCCCTCGGGGTCGTGCGTCCTGCCGTACACACCGAGGCCGACCGCGACCGTCGCGGCTACCAGGGCGGGGACGAGATAGCGGGCGGCGCTCGGGCGGCGGTGGTCGCCCGACGAGGGGGGCGGGCCGAAGCCGCCCTGCGTTGCGGCGTTCGGATCGACGCTCATGGCGGCTCCCTGGTCGGGGCGGAGCGGGGTCAGGGCACGACGGGCCGTGCGGTGAGTTCGCCGCCGTCGAACGTGACGGCGCCGGTCTCCGGGTCGAGGTGCGGGGCCGTCCGCGGCTCGCCGTCCTGCTTGAGGATGCCGACCTGCCGCCCGTCGGGCAGGACGATCCAGCCGCCGTCGATCTTGGCGCCGCGCACCTCGGTGGTCGCGCGGTAGAGGCCGGAAGGCTTCTTCGCCCTGGCGGCGGTGAAGTCCCGTGGCTGTTCGCCGATCTCGACCTTGCCGCGGACCGCGTTGTCGGCGAGGGTGCCGTCCAGCTTCGCGCCGTGCTCGCCGGTGAGGCGCATGGAGCCGTCGTCCTTGATGTCGCCCTTCAGCCAGGACTCGGCGTCACGGCCGTTGCAGTAGTACGCGATGGCCTTGCCGTCACGGATCGAGAGGGAGACCGCGGCGGCGTCGTCGGCCGTGCGGCCCGCGTACTCGGACTTCCCGGCCTGCTTCCCGGCCGGCTTCTTGGACGGGCTCTCGGACGGGCTCTTGGTCGGTGCGGGCGTGTTCCTGGTGGGCTTCGCGGACGGGGGCGCCGACGACGCGGCGCCGGGCGAGTCCTTCCCGTACGACGAATTGCCCGTCCCCGTCGCCGCGTTGAGCGACAGCATGAACAGGGCGAGCAGCAGTCCCCCCAGAAGCGTGTACAGCGGTCCCGAGCGCTTCATGCGGCCTCCCCCGAGGCTTGGGCCGTGACGGCTCCTCCATGCAAGCGGAACGGCGCCCCGGCGTCCATAGTTGAACACCCACCAATCGGTCCAAGTGGCGACAGAGGGCGATTCGGGCGACATTGACATGGTCTGAGGTCCGTGCCCCTTCGAGGCGCCGACCCGGCCACTCACTCGAAAGGCGCGACCATGGCGGGCAACGATCTGGGAAGCCTTCTCGGCGGTCTCCTCGGCGGCGGCCAAGGAGGTCAAGGGGGACAGGGCGGCGCTGCCGGTGGCTCCGGAGGCGGCAACGTCCTCGGCTCGCTGATCGGCGGCCTGCTGGGCGGCGGCTCCGGTGGCTCCGGCGGCGGTGCGGGCGGGCAAGGCGGCTCAGGCGGCGGCAATCCGCTGGGCGGCCTGATGGACATGATCACGAAGTCGGGCCTGGTCAGTCAGGACCAGCTCGACTCCTGGGTCGGCAAGGGCGACAACCAGCCGCTGAGCCCGGACCACGTCAAGCAGGCCGTCCCCGACGAGACCCTGGACAAGGTGGCCACCGAGGCGGGCGTCAGCCGTGACGAGGCCGCCGACCAGATCGCGCGGCAGCTGCCCCAGGCTGTCGACAAACTGACTCCGGAGGGGCAGGTCCCGTCGGGTTCCCTTGAGGACCTCATCAAGGAGCAGAAGCTCTGACCCGACTGCGGGTCCCACCCCGGTTCCCACCCCCGTGAGGCACGCGGCGTCCGTCTCGGCAGGCGGGCGCCGCGCACTCGTCCCCGGGACCCTGACTACCCTTGTCGGTACATCAGTCATACGTACGTGAGCGAGGAGCAGCACTGTGGCGGTACGAGCGGTCCGGGGCGCCGTCCAGCTGGAGCGGGACGCGGCCGACCACATGGACGAGCAGGTCGGCGAGCTGCTCACCGCCATCATCGAGCGGAACGGGCTCGCGGAGGACGACCTGATCAGCATCTGGTTCACCGCGACGCCCGACCTGCACAGCGACTTCCCCGCGGCGGCGGCGCGCAGGCTCGGCATCGTGGACGTCCCGCTGATCTGCGCGCAGGAACTCCAGATCGAGGGCGCCATGCCACGGGTCGTCCGCGTCCTCGCGCACATAGAGTCCGACAGGCCCCGCGCCGAGATCACGCACGTCTACCTCGGCGCCGCGGCCACCCTGCGCAAGGACATCGCCCAGTGAGAACCGCCCTCGTCATCGGCACCGGCCTGATCGGCACCTCCGCCGCCCTGGCCCTCGCCTCGCGCGGCGTGGACGTACACCTCGCCGACCACGACCCCGGACAGGCCCGCACGGCGGCCGCGCTCGGCGCGGGCACCGACGAAGAGCCCGCGGGACGGGTCGACCTGTGCGTCGTCGCCGTGCCGCCCGCGCACGTCGCGGCGACGCTGGCCGACGTCATGCGGCGCGATGTGGCCCGCGGCTACCTCGACGTGGCGAGCGTGAAGGGCGGCCCGCGCCGGGAGCTTGAAGCGCTCGGCGTCGACCTCACCCCGTACATCGGTACGCACCCCATGTCGGGGCGCGAGCGCAGCGGCCCCCTCGCCGGCACCGCCGACCTCTTCGAGGGGCGGCCGTGGGTCCTCACGCCCACCCGCGACACCGACACCGAGGTCCTCAACCTCGCCCTGGAGCTCGTCGCCCTCTGCCGCGGCGTGCCGGTCGTCATGGACGCCGACGCGCACGACCGGGCGGTCGCGCTCGTCTCGCACATGCCGCACCTGGTCTCCAGCATGGTCGCGGCGCGCCTGGAGAACGCCGAGGAGACGGCGGTGCGCCTGTGCGGGCAGGGCATCCGTGACGTCACGCGCATCGCCGCGTCGGACCCGGGGATGTGGATCGACATCCTGTCGGCCAATCCCGGCCCCGTAGCCGATCTGCTCTCCGCCGTCGCCGCCGACCTCGACGAGACGGTGACGGCGCTGCGCGCGCTGCAGTCGGCGGACGAGGCGAAGCGGCGCGAGGGCGCCGCCTCGGTCGAGGGCGTGCTGCGGCGGGGCAACGCCGGACAGGTCCGGGTGCCCGGCAAGCACGGGACCGCGCCGACCACGTACGAGGTCGTGGCGGTGCTCATCGACGACAAGGCGGGACAGCTGGCCAGGATCTTCGCCGACGCGGACCGGGCCGGGGTGAACATCGAGGACGTACGCATCGAGCACGCGACCGGACAGCAGGCGGGCCTCATGCAGCTGATGGTGGAGCCGAAGGCGGTCCCGGTACTGACGGCGGCGCTGCGGGAGCGGGGCTGGGCGATCCGGCAGTGATCAGGGCGGGCGGATCCGGGGCGATCGGGTGGGCGGGCCGGAGAGCACCCGCCGCGAAGCGGGCGGGACAGGGGTGCTCCCCCGGGCAGTAAGAGGCAGCCACAGGAGCCAGTAACCTTGTGCGGGGCAGGAATGCCGCCCTGCTCCAGCCCTGTGCACACAGAAAGGTTCCGCACCCCGTGGAAACCGTGGAAACCGCCGGTTCGGCGCCCGCAGCAGTGATCGTCGCCATCGACGGGCCCTCCGGCACGGGCAAGTCGAGCACCTCGAAGGCCGTCGCCGCCCAGCTGGGCCTCAACTACCTGGACACCGGCGCCCAGTACCGTGCGATCACCTGGTGGATGGTGCACAACAGCATCGACCTGACGGACCCCACCGCCATCGCCGCGGTCGCGGGCAAGCCCGAGATCGTCTCCGGCACCGACCCGCTCGCCCCGACCATCACGGTCGACAGCACGGACGTCGCGGGGCCGATCCGCACCACCGAGGTCACCTCCAAGGTCAGCGCCGTCAGCGCCGTCCCCGAGGTGCGCTCCCGCATCACGGACCTGCAGCGCACCATCGCCGAGTCCGCCGAGAAGGGCATCGTCGTCGAGGGGCGTGACATCGGTACGACCGTCCTGCCCGACGCGGACCTGAAGATCTTCCTCACGGCTTCGCCCGAGGCCCGCGCCGCCCGCCGCAGCGGTGAGCTCAAGGGCGCCGACGTCGCCGCCACCCGTGAGGCGCTCATCCAGCGGGACACCGCCGACTCGAGCCGCAAGACGTCGCCGCTGGCCAAGGCCGACGACGCCGTCGAGGTGGACACCACCGAGCTCACGCTGCAGCAGGTCATCGAGTGCGTCGTCACCCTCGTCGAGGAGAAGCGGGCAGCGAAGTGACCGCGGCGCCATCGGAACGGGGTGCGGAGGTCGGCCGCCGCATCGGCGTCGGCCTCATGTACGGCCTGTGGAAGCCCCGCGTCCTCGGCGCCTGGAGGGTCCCTCCGACCGGTCCGGTGATCCTTGCCGTGAACCACGCGCACAACGTCGACGGCCCGATGGTGATGGGCACGGCGCCAAGGCCGACGCACTTCCTCATCAAGAAGGAAGCGTTCGTCGGGCCCCTCGACCGCTTCCTGCACGGCATCGGGCAGGTGAAGGTGGACCGTGAGATCGCCGACCGCACGGCGATCACCCGGGCCCTCGGCGTGCTCGACGACGGAGGCGTCCTCGGGATCTTCCCCGAGGGCACCCGGGGCGAGGGCGACTTCGCCTCGCTGCGCTCCGGCCTCGCCTACTTCGCCGTGCGCAGCGGAGCGCCGATCGTGCCGGTCGCGGTCCTGGGAAGCACGGAGAAGAGCGGACGGTTGATAAAGCGGCTGCCTCCGCTGCGCAGCAGGGTCGACGTCGTCTTCGGTGACCCGTTCGAAGCGGGCGACGACAGCGGACGGCGTACGCGCAAGGCGCTCGACGAGGCGACCGTGCGCATCCAGGAGCGGCTCACCGCTCACCTGGACCATGCCAGGCGCCTGACCGGGCGCTGAGCGAGACTTTCAGTAGTGGCCCGTCGCGAGGCGGTCCACCGATCACGAATACGACAGAGGTACGGACTTCATGAACGACCAGATCCAGCCCGAAGGCTCGGCCGAGCCGGAGCACGGGGCGCTTGGCGACGTTGATGCCACCGAGTATGCAGCGTTCATGGAGCTCGCCGCGGAGGAAGGCTTCGACGCCGAGGACGTCGAAGGCGCGATCGGTGAGGCGGGCCACGGCCCGCTGCCCGCCCTCGCGGTGATCGGCCGCCCGAATGTCGGCAAGTCGACCCTCGTCAACCGCATCATCGGCCGCCGCGAAGCCGTCGTGGAGGACCGCCCCGGCGTGACCCGCGACCGCGTGACGTACGAGGCCGAGTGGGCGGGCCGCCGCTTCAAGCTCGTCGACACCGGCGGCTGGGAGCAGGACGTCCTCGGCATCGACGCCTCCGTGGCCGCCCAGGCCGAGTACGCGATCGAGGCGGCCGACGCGGTCGTCTTCGTCGTGGACGCCACGGTCGGCGCGACCGATACGGACGAGGCGGTCGTACGGCTGCTCCGCAAGTCGGGCAAGCCCGTCGTCCTGTGCGCCAACAAGGTCGACGGCCAGTCCGGCGAGGCCGACGCCACCGCCCTGTGGGCCCTCGGCCTCGGCGAGCCGTACCCCGTCTCCGCGCTGCACGGCCGCGGCACCGGCGACATGCTGGACGCCGTCATCGAGGCCCTGCCCGAGGCGCCCGCCCAGACCTTCGGCACCGCGCTCGGCGGCCCGCGCCGCATCGCGCTCATCGGCCGTCCGAACGTCGGCAAGTCGTCCCTGCTCAACAAGGTGGCGAACGAGAACCGCGTGGTCGTAAACGAGATCGCGGGCACCACCCGTGACCCGGTCGACGAGCTCATCGAGCTGGGCGGCATCGTCTGGAAGTTCGTGGACACCGCGGGCATCCGCAAGCGCGTCCACCTCCAGCAGGGCGCCGACTACTACGCCTCGCTGCGCACGGCGGCCGCCGTGGAGAAGGCGGAGGTCGCGGTCATCCTGATCGACGCGAGCGAGTCGATCAGCGTCCAGGACCAGCGCATCGTCACGATGGCCGTCGAGGCGGGCCGCGCCATCGTCGTCGCGTTCAACAAGTGGGACACCCTCGACGAGGAGCGCCGCTACTACCTGGAGCGGGAGATCGAGACCGAGCTCCTCCAGGTCGCGTGGGCGCCGCGGGTCAACGTCTCCGCCGAGACCGGCCGCCACATGGAGAAGCTCGTCCCGGCGATCGAGACGGCCCTCGCGGGCTGGGAGACGCGCGTCCCGACCGGGCGGCTCAACGCCTTCCTCGGCGAGCTCGTCGCCTCGCACCCGCACCCGATCCGTGGCGGCAAGCAGCCCCGCATCCTCTTCGGTACCCAGGCGGGCACGAAGCCGCCGCGGTTCGTGCTCTTCTCCTCCGGCTTCATCGAGCACGGCTACCGGCGCTTCGTGGAGCGCAGGCTCCGTGAGGAGTTCGGCTTCGAGGGCACGCCGATCCACATCTCGGTCCGGGTGCGCGAGAAGCGCGGCCGCAAGAAGTAGGCGGCAGCGGGCACGGATGGACCAATGGGCCGGGGCCCGCCTCCTTCAGGGAGGCGGGCCCCGGCCCATTGGCGGTGGCGACTCAGAGCCCCCTGCGCGGCGCGGGGGGAAGCGCCGCGGGGGACTGCTGGTGCGCCGTGCCGTGCTGCTCGTTGCCGTAGCGGGTGACGTGCAGCTGGCTGAAGGTGTTGTACCGCGGTTCGTTCCGGTCAGCGGTCCGGTGCATGCCGTACGGTGCGCCGCCGAACGACGTGAACCCCAGATCCTCCTCGCCGGACCGGTCTCCCGGAAGGGCCTTGAACGACCTGCGGTACTCCGAGTAGAGCGCGTCGTAGATCGGCGTGGCCGAGTGGGCGCCCCCCGTGTCCTGCGACGAGCGCATGGAGGGGATGGGGGTCTGGTACGCCGGCCGGGGGCGGGAAGGGTCGTATGTGTGCACGTATGTGCCAACGACCCCGTGCCCGGACGGATGCGGGGGCCGCGCCGCTTTCACGGAGCGCCGGGAGCGTGAGCGGCGCGGCCCGCGCGGGCTCAGGTGCCGGCGAGCGGCATCGTGGCCGCGACCAGACGACCGTGTGCCGCCGCCTTGTCCAGGGCGTCGCGCATCAGGTCCTCGCGGTGCTGGCGGCCGATGGAGCCGACCGGCGCCGCGAACAGGAGCACCGTCTGCAGCTTGTTGGCCGCGGCCCGCCAGGCATCGGTGACCTGGAGCGGGTGGTGGGCCTGCCACCAGGCGACGGGGGCCCCGCCGCCGGTACCGGGCTGGAGCACGGCGTGCAGCTGGCCCGCGGCGAGCAGCACCGACCAGCCGTGCAGCACCGGTGGTACCCCGTCGAGCGAGGCCACCGGCGAGAAGCCCTGCTCGACCAGGAGCTGCAGGAAGCTGTCGCCGCCGGGCTCGGTGCCGGGGCGGGCGATGGCTCCGGTCGGTTCGACGACGAGCGCGGGCCGCAGCTCGCCCTCGATGAGGACGAGACCGCTGGTCACGCCGAGAACCGCCTGGTCGGGCGCTGCTTCACCGGGACCGGGGCCGGGGCCGGGGTATCCGGCGAGGCCGGTGCCGTCCTCGCCGGTGATCGAGCGCACGGCGCCCTGCAACTGCTCCTCGGAGACCTGGACGATCTGGGAGGGCAGGCAGGTGGCGTGGGCGAAGGCCAGTACGGCGGTCTCGTCGCCGATGAACAGGACCGTGCTGGTGCGTTCCTGTTCGGTGTCGCCCGGGGTGCGGCACGACGTGCAGTCGTAACTGCCCGGGGCGTTCTCTCCGGCAAGGAGCCGGTCGGCTTCTTCGTCGCCGATCTCGGCGCGTACGTCGTCGCCGACGTCGAGCATGCGCGGCACGGGTGGCTCCTCGGAATCGTTGCGTGCGGACCGGGGGTGCCCGGCTCATAAGAAGACAACGGGCGATCAGTGGTGCAAGTCACGCGCGAAGGCGAACGGAATCGAACCATCCACAGCGGAGGGTGAGTTGTCCGGCGGAATCCATCACTCCGCGCCAACGCCTGCTGAGTACAAGGAAGTTGGGGCGGTGAGCTGGGTCACACACCACTGAGGCAACTGGTCGACAAATCATAAAATCAGCGAATTAAGTGGATGGCTTGAATTCGCCGATACTCTCGGTAACCAGTGGCTGGCCTGGAGTGACAGTGGGTTGGTTGATGGCGGGGCGAGCGGGCGCCTAGATTCCACCGCCGTGTGCAGCGAGCACCGCTCGGGAACGTCCGCCGGCCGTACCAGTCAGCTCAAGCACCGCGGCACGAAGTGCCGCACTCCGGCGGACGGGGTGAGCGGGCCTCCGGCGTCAGATGCGCGAGGAGGCCCGGGACATCTGGGGGATCCCGAGTCCTTCGAGAGGGAAATACATGTCCGCACGTCCCAAGTGCGTTCGCAGGACAGCAGTGATCGGCGGAGCGGCGTTGCTCGCCCCGCTGGGACTGCTCACCGCCACCGGCCAGGCCGGAGCGGCGGACAGCGGAGTGTGGGATCGCATCGCGCAGTGCGAGAGCGGCGGAAACTGGAGCATCAACACCGGGAACGGCTACTACGGAGGACTGCAGTTCTCCGCGTCCACCTGGCGGGCGTACGGCGGAGGAGCCTATGCGGCGACCGCCGACAACGCGTCCAAGGCGCAGCAGATCGCTGTCGCCGCGAAGGTCCAGCGTGCTCAGGGGTGGGGCGCCTGGCCCAGTTGCTCGGCGCGTGCGGGTGCGTCCGGCAGCGCGCCGGGGGCGGCAGCGGCTCCGGCGGCCCCCAAGACGGCCAAGGCTCCCAAGACGGCCAAGGCTCCCAAGGTGGCCGAACAGCGGTCCGCCAAGCCGCAGAGGCGTACGCCGAGTCATGTCGACCGTGGCTCCGGACGCGGTGACTACACCGTTCGGCCGGGGGACACCCTCAGCCGGATCGCGGCGGCGCACGGCGCCAACTGGAACAAGGTGTACGCCGCCAACAAGGCGGTCATCGGCGGGAATCCGAACGTGATCCTGCCCGGGCAGCGGCTCGACCTCTGAGTTCTCCCCCTCAGGGGCGCGGTCCCGCTCGGTCGGCCGACCGGGTGGGACCGCGCCCGTGGCGGCGCGGCACGGCTCCGCGCCATGGCGGGGCTGCCTAGCGTGGGCGGATGTACCCGATGCCGATCAAGAGTCTCCGGTCGCTGTGGCCCGCTGGTCTGGCCGGCCTCGTCGTCGCCGCGGTCTCCTCGCTGCTGCTTCCGGCATCCGCGTCCGCGGCTCCGACACCGCCCCTGCCGGCGTCCGGGCTCGCCGTCGCGGCGTACGACTGCTCCCGCACCGAGGGGACCTGGAACTGCCTCGCGCAGTGCGAGAGCAGCGGCCGGTGGCACGTGAACACCGGGAACGGCTTCTACGGAGGGCTGCAGTTCCATCAGCCCACGTGGGAGGCGCACGGCGGGCTCAAGTACGCGCCGCGTGCCGACCTCGCCACCAAGAAGGAGCAGATCAAGGTCGCCGAGGAGGTGCTGCGCACCCAGGGGTGGAAGGCGTGGCCCGTGTGCTCGAAGAAGATCCCCAAGGAGATCCGGGACGGCCGCGGCGTCGTGCACGTCGTGAAGGCGGGCGAGACGTTGAGCTCCATCGCCCGGCGCTACAAGGTCAAGGGCGGCTGGCAAGCGCTGTATCGAGCCAACCGGAAGGCTGTGGGCAGCGAGCCCGGACAGCTGGATGTCGGCACGAAGCTGGTCATCTGGAAGAAGACTGTTCCCGAGAAGACCGCTCCGAAGAAGGTCGTTCCGAAGAAGGTCGTTCCGAAGAAGACGGCTCCGAAGAAGACGGCTCCGAAGAAGACCGCCCCGAAGAAGGTCGTTCCGGAGCAAGCGGCTCCGTCGACGACCGCTCCGTCGGAGGCCGGTCCGTCGAAGCCCGCTCCGACGATGGCTACCCCGTCGGAGGCAGCTCCGTCGAAGGCTGCTCCGACGACGGCTACCCCGCCGGAGGCAGCTCCGTCGAAGCCCGGTCCGTCGCAGTCCGGTCCGTCGAAGCCCGGTCCGTCGAAGCCCGGTCCGTCGAAGCCCGCTCCGGAAAAGGTCATCGTGAAGTAGGCCGTTCGGACCGCCTCCGTCGGCCGAGTTCGCTCGCCTCGCCGCTGAACACGACCGCGCCACGGCGCAGTCGGTGTACCACCACTGCCGTCAGGACCGTGTGTTCACGCAGGCCTGACGGCAGTCGCTGTTCCGCCGTCAGGACACAGGTGTGCGCGCTCAGGCCGACGAGAAGGTCGTACGTCCGGGACGCGACGGCTGGGGACATGCCCTGGGTGGGCTCGTCGATGAGGATCACTCGGGCGTGGGCCGTCAGGAGGGCGCGGGAGAGGGCGAGCATGCGTTGCTCGCCGCCGGAGAGGGTGCCTGCCCGGCGGGGGAGCAGGGGGCGCAGCTCGGGGTACGCGTCCAGGGCCGGGGTGATGTCGGCCTTCGCCTCGCGGCTGGACAGGTCGAGGTTCTCGTCGACGGTGAGGTGGCCGAACACGGCTGGTCCGTCCGGTATGAAGCACAGGCCCCGCTTCGCGCGTGCGTGCGCGGTGAGCCGGGTGACGTCCGTTCCGTCCCAGGTGACGGTGCCGGTGGCCAGGGGGGCCGTGCCGGCCAGGGCGCGCAGAGCTGTGGTGCGGCCCGAGCCGTTACGGCCCAGGAGGACGGTGAGGCCGGGGGAGGGGGCGGCGATGCTCACGCCGTGCAGGGCCTCCAGGGGGCCGTAGCGGACGCGGGCCTCGTGGAGCTGGATGCCGGTCTTCATGGGGTCACCCTGGGGAGCACTTCGTTGGGCGGGCCCGACGTGATGATGCGGCCCGCGGCCATGACGTGGACGGTGTCGGCGAGATTCGCGACCAGGTCGATGTCGTGCTCGACCACCAGGAGCGCCATGCCGTCGGCGGCGAGAGCCCGCAGGACGCGGGTCAGGGCGGCCACTTCGGCGGTGTCCAGACCTGCCGCCGGTTCGTCCAGGAGCAGCGTGTGCGGTCGGCCCGCCAGGGCTCTGGCCAGTTCTACGCGTCTGAGGGTGCCGGTGGGGAGGTCCGCCGCGGGGAGGTGGCGGATCGTGTCGTGGTGGAGGGAGAGGAGGCGGAGGGACCGGGCGGTGGCTGCGGGGTCCGGGACTCGGCCCTGTTCCGCGCCCACTTGGACGTTCTCCGTGATGGTCAGCGACGGGAAGACGGCCAGTTGCTGGAACGTGCGGGCCACGCCCAGGCGGGTCCGGGCGTGGGCGGGGGTGCGGGTGATGTCCCGGCCGTCGAAGGTGACGCGGCCCGAATCGGGGCGCAGGGTGCCTGCCAGGCAGTGGAAGAGGGTGCTCTTGCCGGCGCCGTTGGGGCCTACTACGGCGGTGATGCGGCCGGGGGGCACGGAGAGATCCACACGATCCAGGGCGGTGAAGCCGTCGTAGGTGGCGGTGACGTGGTGGGCGGTGAGGGGGTGGGGGTGTGGGGGTGCGCGGTGGGGTTTGGTCGGGGGTGGGGCTGCTTCGGATCCGGAGTGCCGCGAACCGTGCTCCGGGCGGACATACCGAACCGTCCCCTCGGGTCGGACCGGCGCCTGCGGCCCGGTACGACGGTCTTCCGGGCTCTGGCTCTCCTCCTGCTCGTTGCCCACCCGCTCGACGCCGGGCAATCGGGCGGGTGGGTGGAAGGGCTTGTTCGTGGTGGTGGGGACGCGGGGCCATCGAGTGGGCGGGTGGGCGGGAGAGGTCAGGGCGGTGCGGGCACGTATGCCGAGGGGTGTCAGAAAGGGGCGGCGGTTCAAGCTCGCGGTGGCCGCACGCAGTGCCTCGTACGGGCCCCCGGGAAAGCGCCCCACCAGCACCGCGAGGACACCGATCACCGCTGCGGCCACGCCACCCCGCGTGCCCGCGTCCAGGCCCACCAGTAGCGCCGCCGCGACCAGCGAGCCCAGCAGGCTGTCCGCGCCGAAGACCACCACCGCCGCGAACCAGAGAAGCCCCCGCACGGGGTCGTACGCGGCGGGGTCGAAGGCCCGTAGGCCCATGCCCAGCATCCCGCCCCCCAGCGCGGCGAGCGCCGCCCCTGCCACGAAGGCCGTGAGTTTCAGGGTGCGCACCGGGACCCCCGCCGCGCCCGCCCCCGCCTCGTGGTCCCGCATCGCGGCCAGCGCACGCCCCATGCGGCCCCGGCGCATGGTGGTCGCGAAGAGCAACGCCGCCGCGAGCAGGACCAGTTCGAGGACGTAATACGCGCGGTCGCCGTCGAAGCCCGCCGGACGGTCCAGGGCCAGGCCCGACGTCGCGTACGGCTGCGCGAAGACGAAGCGGCTGACACCGACGCCGACGGCGAACGTCGCCAGGGCGAGCGCGAGGCCGCGGCGACGCAACGCGGGCCAGCCGGTGAGGAGGCCGAGGGGCGCCACGAGCAGGACGGCCAGGGCCAGGGCGGGGAGGTGGGGGAGTTCGGGCAGGCCAGGGAAGCGGCCCGCCGTCAGGAGCGCGGTGAAGAGCGCGCCAAGACCCGCGTACGCCGCCTGGCCCAGGGAGATCTGGCCGCCCCTGCCGGTGACGATCACCAGGGAGAGGAGGACGACGGCCAGCGCCGGGACCTGGACCGAGGTGGTCAGGTCCGAGCCCGCGAAGCCGAGCGGTATGAGGAAGAGGACCGCCGCCACGATCCACGCGCCCGGTGGCGTCGGAACGCGCGCCGTCGCCGTGCGCACAAGCGTGGTCTGCGAGCCGATGCCCGGGAGCACGAGGGCCGCGATCAACAGGGCCACCACGAAGAGGTTCGCTCCCACTGCCTGGAGGAGAGGCTCCGCCCAGCCCGACGAGGGGTGGAGGCGGGTCAGTTGGCTCTGGGCCACGCCGACGCCGAGCGCCACCACCACCGCGACCGACATGCTCCGCATGCGCGCCGCCACCGCGACGGCCACCACCTCCATGACCAGGAGTGGCATGCCGTACGGATCGAGGCGTACGAAAGGGGCGAGCAGTACGCCGGTGAGGCCGGCCGTGAACGCGCCGAACGCCCAGCCCGCCGACGCCACCCGGTCCGCGTCGATGCCGCCGAGGACGGCGAGAGGCCGATTGTCGACCACCGCCCGCAGTTCGCTGCCGAAGCGGGTCCAGCGGGTGACCGCCCACACCGAAGCGGCGAGGACGGCCGTCACCCCCAACTGGGCCCAGGGGTCCGCCGGTACGAGGGCCGGCGCGTCCGCCTTCGCGCCCGGTCCCCAGATCAGCGTGGCGCCTCCGACCAGGAGGACGAAGACGCCGATGGACGCCACCAAGGTCTGGGCCGGATCATCGCCCAGGACCGACAACGGGCGGAACACCGCCTTCTCCAGGAGCAGGCCGATGGCCGGGGCGACGAGCAGGAGCGTGAACGCCGTGGCGAGGGGCAGCGGCCAGTGCCACTCCACCGTCAGCTGGCGCAGGACGTACGCGCAGACCATCGCGATCGCGCCGTGCGCGAAGTTGAGGACACCGGTCGCGCGGTACGTGACGATCAGGCCGATGCCGGTGAGGGCGGCCGCGCTGCCGACCGCGAGCCCCGCAAGGGTCAGGTCGTAGCTCAGGGAGGCCACCGGGTCATCGCTCCGGCGGCGGGGCGCTTGGGGGCGGCTGCGGTTCGCAGATGGGGCACGGGCTCAGGCCACCGGTCGCGAGGACGTGGGCGTCCGGGGGGACCGCCTCCGGTTTCCCCGCCGCCAGGGGGCAGTCCGCCCGGTGCCAGAGGGTTCCGCCGGGGATCGTCAGGATGTCGTCACTCGTCGCCACCGCGGCCGGGGACCTCGTGGTGGCCGGAGGCGAGCCCGCCGTCACCAGGAGCTCGTACAACTCCTCCACACGGGCCGTGGCCAGAACACTCCTGCCGTGGGCGAAGAGCACGGCCCCGGCGATGATCAGTGCCGCCCCCGGCACCGTGCACGACGCCAGATACGGGAGCTGCCGCTCGGCGAAGCGTTCGCCGGACATGCCGTACCAGCCGATCACGCAGAGCACCGCACCGGTGGCGAGGGCGGCGAAGGCCGCCCAGAGGACGGGGCGCACCGCGCTGAGCCGAGCCGAACGAGCTGTCTGATCCGGTCGAGCCGCCCGCATAAGGGCCCCCTGGAACACGTCAGTCACGTCGATGGGCTGTCCATGTCAGTCAATGGATTGCACTATGCCTTCTGGAAGCTGACCCTGAAAGCTCCGGGCCTGACGGCTCGGCCGATACCCGGCGGTGAACCAGATGGTTCTCTGGACAAGGCCCAGGCGGGGGAGCGATCTCAAGCGGGGAAGGGCGCGGAGCGCGGCGATGGCGGCTGCCGCGGTCCTGCTCGTCGCTCCGGCCGCCGTGGCGTGCGGCGACGACAGCGGCGGTGGCGGCGAGAGCGATCCGCCGAAGCCGTCCGCCGCGAAATCGACCAAGGACGTCCCCTCGGACGGCGCGAGCGCGACGGCGAGTGCGACCGCCACCGCGCCCTCGGATCCCGCGGCGGCCGAGAAACAGGTCAAGAAGAACTTCGAGAAGTTCTTCGATCCCGCCGTCCCCGTGAAGGAGAAGGAGGCCGTCCTGGAGAACGGGGCGAAGATGCGGGGCGTCCTGGAGAGCTTCAGCGGCGACAAACGCGGCACGCAGGTCAGCGCCGACGTCACCAAGGTCGCTTTCAGCTCGGCGACCGAGGCGGACGTGACGTACGCGCTGAAGCTGAAGGGTGCCACCGCGCTGCCCGACGCCTCGGGCACCTCCGTCAACCAGGACGACACCTGGAAGGTGTCCGTCAAGACTCTCTGCGCACTGGTGAAGCTGAGCGGCAATGAGTCGCCCGGTCCGGGCTGTTGAGGCCCTGGCCCCGGCCGTGGCCGCGCTGCTCGTGGCGGTGGCGGTGGCGGTGGCGGTGGCCGGGTGCGGCAGCCGGCTCCCCGAGAGCGACTTCGAGGGGCGGAGCACGGCGCCCGCCCCGGCCGGGGCGCCGGTCCGGGTCGGCGTCATCACCAGTGCGACGAGCCCCGTCGGCGGCTCCGCGTTCACCGGGCCGCGCGACGGGGCCAAGGCGTACTTCGAGCGGCTGAACGCGCGCGGCGGGATCGACGGGCGCACGGTCGAGGTGCGTACGTGCGACGACGGCGGCAGCGGCGTCGGCAACAACGAATGCGTGGACAAGCTGGTGGACGAGGAGCACGTCGTCGCGCTCGTCGCGACCAGCTCCCTCGACTACGCCGGGGCCTCCCGCGTCTCCCGCGCGGGCGTGCCCGACGTCGGCGGGCAGCCGATCGGGTCCGCGTACGACACCTATCCGCATCTCTACGGGATCTACGGCAGCCTCGCCCCACGGAACGGGACGCCGGGCTGGGGCGGCAAGCTGGTCGGCGGGACCGAGGTCTACCGCTACTTCAAGCGGGAGCAGGGCGCGCGGACCGCCGCCGTCGTCTCCTACAACCAGGCGGCGTCCGCCGCGTACGCCCGTCTCGTCACCCGGGGCCTGAAGGCCGAGGGCTACAAGGTGGTCACCGAGCAGGTCGACTTCGCGCTGCCCAATTTCCGCGCGGCGGCGGCCGACCTGAAGGAGCAGGGCGCCGACCTGGTCTTCGACGCGATGGACACCCACGGCAACGTCCAGCTGTGCGAGGCCATGGACGCGGTCGGAGCGAAGGTGACCGCCAAGGTCACCAACGTCCAGAACTGGACCTCTTCCGTGGCCGACGACTACAAGGACGCACCGCGCTGCCGCAACGCTCTGTGGGTCACCGGGGCGAGCCGCAGCTACGAGGACACGGACCATCCGGCCGTACGCGATTTCCGCGACGCCATGAAGGGGCACAAGGTGCTCTCCCAGTGGCAGCTGGAGGGCTGGGCCGCCGCCATGTGGTTCACGGACGCGGCGAAGTCGTGCCGGGGGGACCTCACGCGCGCGTGCGTCGACCGCTTTATGAACCGGGGGAAGCCGTACACCGCCCAGGGGCTGCTTCTCCCGGTGACGTATGAGGAACGGGCCGATCCGCCGGAGACCCGTATGAGCTGTATGTCGGTGGCCCGCTGGAAGGACGGTGAGGGGTGGGTCACACAGGGAGACATGAGCAAAAACTGCTTCGACGTGCCGCAGCTCTCCTACCAGCCATGATGCGGATAGACGGGAGGAAAGTTCCCGAATCGGGGTATCGATGGCGCATCGCTTCAGGAACAAGACGATGATGAAACCCAACCCTGGTCCCGTAATCCCCGTCTAACCCTGCGGTAGGCGGACGAGAGGGACTGTCCGCGGGGAAGCGTGGGATACGGGGACGCATGCACATCTCTTTCCTTATTCATAACGCGTACGGAATCGGCGGGACGATCCGGACGACGTACAACTTGGCGAACACTCTCGCCGAGCAGCACGACGTCGAGATCGTCTCCGTCTTCCGGCACCGTGACGAGCCCGTTTTCTCCGCTGACTCCCGCGTCAGGCTCAGCCACCTCGTCGACACGCGCAAGGACAGCCCCGGCTACGAGGGGGAGAGCGCCGACGCCCTGCGGCCCGCCAGGACGTTCCCCACCGCGGAAGGCCGCTACGGCCAGTACAGCGCCCTCACCGACCGGCGTATCGCCACGCACCTCTCCTCGCTCAGCTCCGACGTGGTGGTCGGTACGCGGCCCGGTCTGAACGTGCACATCGCCCGTGAGGCGGCGCGCGGCCCGCTGCGGGTCGGCCAGGAGCACCTCACGCTCGACAGCCACTCCAAGGAACTGCGCCGTCAGCTCCGCAGCGTCTATCCCCGCCTCGACGTCCTGACCACGACGACCGAGGCCGACGCCCGCGCCTACCGCCGCATGATGCGACTGCCCGGCGTCCACGTCCAGGCCGTGCCCAACCCGGTGCCCGCGCCCGGCATCGAGCCCGCCGACGGCACCCAGAAGTGGGTGGTCGCGGCAGGGCGGCTCGCCCCCGTCAAGCGGTACGACCTGCTGATACGGGCCTTCGACCAGGTACGCGCCGAGCGCCCCGACTGGCGCCTTCGGATCTACGGCGGCGGCAAGCAGAAGGACAAGCTGCGCGCCCTGATCGATGAGCTCGGCCTCTACAACCACGTCTTCCTGATGGGGCCCGCCCACCCCATCGAGCCCGAGTGGGCCAAGGGCTCCATCGCGGCCGTCACCTCCAGCCTCGAGTCCTTCGGCATGACGATCGTCGAGGCGATGCGCTGCGGCTTGCCGGTCGTCGCCACCGACTGCCCGCACGGGCCCGGCGAGATCATCGACAACGGTGTCGACGGGCGCCTCGTCGAGGTCGGCAACCCCGACGCGATCGCGGGTGGCCTGCTCGAACTGATCAACGACGACACGCTGCGCCAACGGATGGCGGGCGCCGCGCTCGAGGACTCCAAGCGCTTCGACCCGGCCCACATCGCCGAGCGCTACGACGCGATGTTCACCGGGATGCTCGCCCGCGGCAGCTCCTTCGGCGGCCGGATGCGCGGCTCACTGCACCGCACCCGTGGGGCGCTGCTCAACGGCGCCTACGCGGTACGGGACATCGGACATGGGGTACCGACCAGCGGCATACAGACGAAAGGATTCACCGCATGACGGCCTTGGCCACCCCGGACGCCTCATCGCCCTGCGACACCGGCGGAGACCAGGACGTCCGCGCGGCACCGCGAGCCGACTGCATCGCCGATTCCGCGGGCGGTCTCACCTTCGACGTCACCGACCCCGGTGGCGAGGGCGCCGCCTACCTGCTGCTGCGCCGCCGTGATGCCGCGTCCACCGATGAGGATGTGCGCCTGCCGCTGTCCCCGGCCGCCGACGGCAGGCTGCGGGCCGCGCTGCCCAGCAGCGTCGAGCTGGCCGAGGGACGCTGGAACGCCTACGCGGAGGTCGGGGGCGGCACACCGCGCCGCCTCGCGCCCGGCGTGAACGACCTGCGCTCCCTCGTCGACCGTGCCCCCAGCGGGGCCCGCGGCTACATCGCCGTCCGTATCCCGTACGCGACCAAGCAGGGCAACCTCTCCGTACGCAGCTGGCTGCGCGCCCCGCACGCCGAGACCGGCGAGCTGAGGATCGACGGCACGTCGGTGAGTGCGCAGGGCCGCGTGTACGGCACCGCGCTGACCGGCAGCGCGTTCGCCGAGGCGTCCCTGCGCGCCGAGCCCGAGCGCATCGAGCGCTACGAACTCGCGGCGGACGGCGTGGAGTTCAGCTTCGAGCTGCACTGCGACGTGCTCGCCGAGAGCGGCCCGGGGCCCTGGGACCTCTGGCTGCGCCCCGCGGGGGACAGCGGGCCGCGGATCCGGCTCGCCCGGCTCCTGGACGACGTACCGGACAAGAAGCAGATCTTCACCTATCCGTCGGTGCGGCTCGACACCGCGGCGCACGGCCCGCTGGACGCGGGGGCGTACTACACGAACGACAACGACCTCTCGGTGCGGATCCGCGAGACGGACGCGATCGAGGACTGACGCCGTCGCGGACCGTGGCTGTCCGCGACGCCGGGCACAATCAGCCCCATGTTGGAGACCTCCGCACGACTGCTCCGCCTGCTCTCGCTCCTGCAGGCCCACCGGGACTGGTCGGGCGCGGACCTTGCCGACCGGCTCGGCGTCACCCCGCGCACCGTGCGGCGTGACGTGGACCGGCTCCGTGAGCTCGGCTACCCCGTCAACGCGAGCCCCGGCACGGGCGGCGGCTACCAGCTCGGCGCGGGCGCCGAGCTGCCGCCGCTGCTCCTTGACGACGACGAGGCGGTCGCGGTGGCCGTCGGTCTGCGCGCCGCGGCCGGACAGGGCATCGAGGGCATCGGCGAGACCTCCGTACGCGCCCTGACCAAGCTGGAGCAGGTCCTGCCGAGCAGGCTGCGGCGCCGGGTCGGCGCGCTGACGGCGTTCACCGTGCCGATGTTCCGCACTCCGCAGCAGCAGGCCGTGGACCCCTCGGTCCTGACCGAGCTCGCCCACGCCTGCCGGGACTCGGAGCGCGTGCGCTTCGACTACCGCGACCACGGCGGCAGTTCGACCCGCCGTACCGTCGAACCGCACCGCCTCGTCTGCACCGAGCGCCGCTGGTACCTGGTCGCCTGGGACGTCGAGCGCGACGACTGGCGGACCTTCCGCGCGGACCGCGTCACGCCGAGGCCGCCGCACGGACCGCGCTTCGAACCGCGCACCCCGCCCGCCGACGATCTCGCCGCCTACGTCTCCAAGGGCATCTCCACGCGCGCGTACGCCGCCCGGGCGGTGTTCCGGCTCCTGGTGCCCCTGGAGGAGGCGGCCCAGCGGGTCACCCCGTCCGACGGCACCCTTGAGGCCGAGACGGGGCACAGCTGTCTGCTGCGCACGGGCGCCACGAGTCTGGACGTCATGGTGATCCATGTGCTGCTGATGGGCTTCGAGTTCGAGGTGGTCGAGCCGGCGGACTTCACCGAGCGGCTCAGCTCGGCGCGGGATCTCCTGAGCCGGGCCCTGGACCGGGGTGTTCGGTCTGCGGATCCGGGTGCTGTGCCCCCGACGGCCCCGGCGGCTGGAACGCCGCGTACTCGGGATGGTGCAGATCGAACGCCGGGGACTCGGAGCGGATCCGGGGCAGCGTGACGAAGTTGTGGCGCGGCGCCGGGCAGGCGGTGGCCCACTCCAGGGAGCGGCCGAAACCCCAGGGATCGTCGACGTCGACCTTCTTGCCGTACTTGGCGGTCTTCCAGATGTTGTAGAGGAACGGCAGCGTGGACATGCCGAGCAGGAACGCCCCGATGGACGAGACGGTGTTGAGCACCGTGAAGCCGTCCGCCGCCAGATAGTCCGCGTAACGCCGTGGCATGCCTTCCGCGCCCAGCCAGTGCTGGACGAGGAACGTGGTGTGGAAGCCGACGAAGAGCGTCCAGAAGTGGATCTTGCCGAGCCGTTCGTCGAGCATCTTGCCGGTGAGCTTCGGCCACCAGAAGTAGAAGCCGCCGAAGGTCGCGAAGACGACGGTGCCGAACACGACGTAGTGGAAGTGCGCCACGACGAAGTACGAGTCGGTGACGTGGAAGTCGAGCGGCGGCGAGGCCAGGATGACGCCGGTGAGCCCGCCGAAGAGGAAGCTCACCAGGAAGCCGATGGCCCACAGCATCGGTGTCTCGAACGACAGCGAGCCCTTGAGCATCGTCCCCGTCCAGTTGAAGAACTTCACGCCGGTGGGGATCGCGATGAGGAAGGACATGAAGGAGAAGAAGGGCAGGAGCACCGCGCCCGTCGCGAACATGTGGTGCGCCCATACGACGACCGAGAGCCCGGTGATGGCCATCGTCGCGCCGATCAGGGGCAGATAACCGAAGATCGGCTTCCTGCTGAACACCGGGATGATCTCGGAGATGATCCCGAAGAACGGCAGCGCGATGATGTAGACCTCCGGATGCCCGAAGAACCAGAAGAGGTGCTGCCACAGCAGCGCACCGCCGTTCTCCGGGGCGAAGACCATGGATCCGAACCGCCGGTCCGCCTCCAGGACGAGCAGCGCGGCGGCGAGTACGGGGAACGCGAGCAGGACCAGGATCGAGGTGAACAGGACGTTCCAGGTGAAGACGGGCATCCGGAACATCGTCATCCCGGGCGCCCGCATCCCGATGATGGTCGTCAGGAAGTTCACCGAGCCGAGGATCGTGCCGAACCCGGAGAGCGCGAGCCCCATGATCCACAGGTCGGCGCCGACCCCCGGTGAGCGCTCCATGCTGTTGAGGGGCGCGTAGGCGAACCAGCCGAAGTCGGCCGGGCCGCCGGGCACCAGGAGCGAGCCGAGCACCATCAGGCCGCCGAAGAGGAACAGCCAGTACGAGAGCATGTTGAGCCGCGGGAAGGCGACGTCGGGCGCGCCGATCTGCAGCGGCATGATCTCGTTGGCGAAACCCGCGAAGGTCGGCGTCGCGAAGAGCAGCAGCATGATCGTGCCGTGCATGGTGAACATCTGGTTGAACTGGGTGTTCGTCATCAGCTGCAGCCCGGGGCGGGCGAGCTCGGCCCGCATCATCATGGCCATCAGGCCCGCGACGAGGAAGAACGCGAAGGCCGTGATCAGGTACAGGTGACCGATCTTCTTGTGGTCGGTGGTGGTCAGCCAGTCCACGAGGATCCGGCCCGGGCTCTTCTGCCGGACGGATCGCGCCTGTGGTGCCTCGGTCTCGGTCCCCATACGCCCGCCCCTTCGCCGTCGCGCACCGTGGGCCTGCCAACCGGGGCCATGATGCTCGCGTCACCCCGACTCCGACAGGGGGCGTACGAGCCCGCTGTGCTGGAACCGTGAATTTCCTATGCGCCGTCACATCCCCCGGAGCGTCCAGGATTCCGGAATTGCGGGGGAGTGAAAAGGTACTCGGGCCACCTTTCGGCCGGGTCGTTACGGTCGTTTCCGGTCGCCGTCTGCGGGTCCGCGGTGAATACAGGAATCACGTCTGAACAAGTCCGGAACCGCCCGTACGTGTGACGGAGTTAAGAGGAAACGGGCGTCGTGATCCTGTGACAAAAGCGTGACCGGAGAGGGACCGGTGACCCATGGTGTCCGGCTACGGCCTTCCCCGGTCGGGCCACGCCGCCTACCGTGGCGGTCATGGCACCTATTCCGACCCCTCCCGCCGAACCCCAGGACAGCTTGGACGCCTACGTGGGCCTCGCGGCCGAGGCCGCCGAGCAGCAGGCCCGCGAGCGCGGCTGGTCCCCTGTCAGGTCGCTGCCGCCGGGCGCGATCATCACCATGGAGTACCTCGCGGGGCGGCTCAACTTCGAGGTCAAGGAAGGCGTCGTGATCCGCTGCTGGAAGGGCTGACCCTCTGGCGCGTACGGCGCGGACAGGCGAGCGGACAAGCGAGCGGACAAGCGAAAGGCCCCGGTTCCGAGACGGAACCGGGGCCTTCGCGATGCGGGGGATGGGTTGTGCGTACCGACCCCCGCTGCCTTGGGGCTAGCCGCCCGCCACCGGGCGGGCCGGCGTGGAGGCGCGTGAGGCGCGCTCGGAGTGCGGCGGGCGGCGGCTGCCCGCCGGGGTGACCGGGCTGCGCTCGGAGCGCGGTGTGTGCGGGCCCGGCGCGAGGTGGGAGCGCGCGGGGCGCGCGACGCCGACCGGCTCGCGAACCTGGGGTCCGTCGGCCGGTACGGAGGCGGCCTGCGGCGACATCGCGGGCACCGGGGTGGCCGGGGCCGGGACACCCGCCCCCGCACGGCGGTCGCGCCAGAGGTCCCGCACGCTGAAGATCCAGCCCTCGACCCGGGTGAGCAGCGGCTCCACCCAGGGCAGCGCGAGCAGGACGAGCAGACCGGCGGCCCAGCCGAGGAAGACGTCGCTCAGCCAGTGGGTGCCGAGGTACACGGTGGTCAGGCCGACGCTCAGGGAGACCACGGCCGAGAGCGCCGAGAGGTAGCGGCGGGTGCGTGGGGTGGAGGCCATGTAGGCCAGGATTCCCCAGGTCACCACGGCATTGGCGGTGTGACCCGAGGGGAATATATCGCCGCCAAGACCCATCTCGCTGGCGCCGATCGTGGTGGCGTAGTGGGGGCCGAGGCGGCCCATGCCGATCTTGGCGGCGCCGACCGTGACGTTCAGGAGCAGCAGCGCCGCACCGAACGTCAGGAGCGGGCGGATGGTGTGCTGACGCCAGGAGCGCCAGCCGAGCCAGGCCGCGACCATCACGGCCGTCGGGCCGCGCTGGCCGAGGACCACCCAGTAGTCGAGGAAGGCGTGGATCTCGGGCCACTGCTGGTAGGGCCGGAAGAACATGACCTGCCAGTCGAACCGCACGAGCCACGTCGTGGCGAGCACGGCGACCACGATGGCGAGGTAGAAGGCCAGGGTCGCGCTGAAGAGCACGATCCGGTGCCTGCTCATCCTCGGTACATCGAGGCCGGCCGGTCGTTCCGGTTCACGGTCGAGACGGGCGAAGACCCGGTCCAGACGGGTGAGGTTTCGTTCGGTACGCACCCAATCGACGTTACAGCGAGTGAGTGCGCGACTAGGCCGAATCAGTGGCTTTGTGATGACGATGTGATGTGGCATTCCTCTCAGGCGGAGGTTTATTCCTGTCGATTACTTATTCGGCCACGAGTCCCTTACTTAATTTGTTGATCATTAGTGGGGCGGTTTTATGACGCTTATGAATTCGTTCACCGTGGCCTGGTGTGGAATTTCCCCCGCGCTCACCGGGGCCGCAGAAATGATCATGGCGGACCCGAGCCGTTCAGCCAGAACGCCCCGTACACCGCGCTCGCCGCGGCCACACCCCCGAGCACAAGGGCCGACCTGGACGTACGCAGCCGGGCGAGCGCTACCGCCAGGGGCAGGAGCAGGGGGAAGGCGGGCAGCAGGAGGCGCGGCTTCGAGCCGAAATAGCCTGCCGCGCACAGGGCGAGCGCCACGACGATCCCGGTGTAGACGAGCAGGGGCAGCGGCTGCCTCCGTCGTACGCCGATGACGTACAGCCAGATCACCAGGGCGACCCCGACGATCAGGCCGACCCCCGCCAGGGCCGCGGGGAAGGCGGTGAACTTGTCGCCGACGAAGCGGGCGAAGGCGTAGCCGAAGTCGAAGCCGTTGCCCCAGCCGGCCTGTACGTCGAGATAGCCGAGGAGGCCGTCGCCGGTGCGGTGGCCGACCCACAGGACGTAGCCCGCGGCGCCGAGCGGCGCCAGGACCACCCCCAGGATCATGCGCCAGGAGGCGCCGCGCTCCCGGTGGACGCGGACGGCCGCGGTCACCCAGAGCGCCGCGACGACCGCGGCGCCCACGGGCCGGGTCAGGCCCGCGCAGGAGGCGAGCACACCCGCCCACACCCAGCGCCCGGTGAGCACCGCGTACAGCGACCAGGCCGCGAGCGCCGTGAAGAGGGACTCGCTGTACGCCATCGACTGCACGATCCCCACGGGCAGGACCGCCCACAGCGCGACCGCGCAGACCCCCGCGCGGCGCCCGTGGAGGTGATCGGCGATCGCGAAGATCCCCGCGGCGGCGCAGAGCGAGGCGAGCCAGCTCACCACCAGGCCCGCGTCGGCGTACGAAAGGGGGCTGATCGCCGAGACGAGCCGCTCCAGCCAGGGCAGCAGCGGGAAGAACGCCAGATTCGAGTGCACGCTGCCGTCCGGCAGCTTCACCTCCCAGCCGTAGCCGAACTCGGCGACACGGGTGTACCAGAGCGAGTCCCAGCGTGCCGTGAGGAGCGTGTGCGGGCTCTTGTCCGCCGCCGCGCTCCACGCCGCGAGCACGGCGACCCCCAGGGCCCGCACGCCCGCGTAGGCGAGCAGGGCGGGCGCCGCACGGCGCAGCGCGGCGCTCGCACGGGCGCCGTACGAGGGCGGCGGCATGCACTGATCAAGGTCGTTCACGGGCACGATTATCGGCGTAGGCGGGAACCGGCCGCCCGGCCGGGTGCGTGGTCCAGGCGTGTGCGGCGTGGCGTACGCCACACTCTCTCCGATCAACCATGAGAGGTCCACCACGCGCCACAGCCGTGAACTCGCGTACTCTGACGGCTCACTCGCCTATCGCCGCCGCCAGCTGGGAGATCACGTCCCGCGGGGCCGCCGATGCGAGGGATCACTGGGAGGTATCGCACATGTCGGGTTCAACCACGGCCACCGCTCCTTCCGGCCGTCGGGTACCCGGGTCGCAGGGCGGCGCCAACCGCTGGCTGGTGCTCGTCGTCCTCTGCGTGAGCCTGCTGCTCGTCGCCGTCGACGCCACCGTTCTGCATGTGGCGGTGCCCGCCGTCACGGAGGACCTGAGGCCCGGCGGCATCGAGCTGCTGTGGATCGTGGACGTCTATCCCCTGGTCTGCGCCTCGCTGCTCATCCTGTTCGGCACCCTCGGTGACCGGGTGGGCCGCAGGCGTGTGCTGCTGCTCGGCTACGCCCTCTTCGGCGTGGCGTCGGCCGTGGCCGCCATGGCGGACAACGCCCAGATCCTGATCGCGGCCCGCGCCCTGCTCGGCGTCGGCGGCGCGATGATCATGCCCGCGACCCTCTCGATCCTGCGCCAGGTCTTCCCCGACCGGCGTGAGCGCGCGGTCGCCATCGGTGTGTGGAGCGCGGTGGCCGGAATCGGCGCCGCGGGCGGGCCGCTGCTCGGTGGTTTCCTCCTTGAGCACTTCTGGTGGGGCTCGGTCTTCCTGATAAACATCCCGCTGATGCTGGTCAGCCTGCCCATCGGGCGACTGCTCCTGCCCGAGTCGACGGGGGATCGCGACGGGCCGTGGGACGTGGTCGGCGCGCTGATGGCCGCGGGCGGACTCTTCGGTCTCGTGTTCGCGGTGAAGCGGGCCGGTGGCGGAGAGTCGCCGTTCGGCATGACGACGCTCCTCTCGTTCTTCCTGGGCGGGGCCCTCCTGATCGGCTTCGTGCGCAGGCAGCGGCGGCGCAAGTTTCCGCTCATCGATCTGTCGATGTTCGCGCGGCCCGCGTTCAGCACCTCGCTCGGCTGCATCGTCCTGGCGATGCTCGCCCTGGTGGGCCTCGAACTGGTCGCCGCGCAGTATCTACAGCTGGTGCTCGGGCTCTCCCCGCTCCAGACCGGCCTGCGGCTCGTGCCGCTCACCGTCGCCGCGATGGTCGCGGGTCTCGCCGGATCGAAGTTCCTGCACCGCTTCGGCCCGCGCGTGATGGTCGCCTCGGGCTTCACCCTGACCGCGGTGGCCGTCGTGGTGCTCACCGGGATGGGCGAGCGGATCAACGACCCGCTGATGATCACCAGCTTCGTGCTGCTCGGCCTCGGCCTGCAGACCACGCTCTTCGGCAGTTACGAGTCGATGCTCAGCGAGGCGCCCCAGGCGCAGGCGGGCGGCGCCGCGGCGATCGGCGAGACCTCGTACCAGCTGGGCGCCGGCATCGGCATCGCGCTGCTCGGCAGCGTCATGAACGCGGCGTACGCGCCGGGCCTCTCGTCCGTGCACGGCGTGCCGGCCAAGGAGAGCGCCGCCGCGAGTCACTCGCTCGGCGAGGCGTACGAAGTGGCTTCGGGGCTCGGCAGCGGGGCGGGCGAGGCGTTGCGCGACGCCGCGCGCGAGTCCTTTGTGCACGGGCTGCATGTGACCCTGCTGGTCAGCGCGGGGCTGCTGCTGCTCGGCGCGCTGATGGCGCTGAAGCTGCCGCGGACCATGGAGTGCGGGACGCCGGGGGAGCGGCCCGAGCAGGGGATTCCGGCGCCCCGGGGCGCGGCAGAGGCTCCCGCGGAGCCCGCGGAGGCCGTCCGCGGCTGAGGCGGGCGGCTCTGGACGTGCGGGATGCTGCGTCGTAACGTCAGCCGAGCCTGGATAACTACCACTGCTAGTTTTCGTGTCGCCGGAGGCCCGCATGTCCGCAAGCGCCCGTACGCCCCTGCCGCCCTTCGACCCAGCCGACCCCCTCGGCATCGACGACCTCCTGGAGCCGGAGGACCTCGCGATCAGGGAGACCGTCCGCACCTGGGCGGCCGACCGCGTCCTGCCGCACATCGCCGACTGGTACGAGAAGGGCGAGCTGCCCGGCATCCGCGATCTCGCCCGAGAGCTCGGTTCGATCGGCGCGCTCGGCATGTCCCTGGAGGGCTACGGCTGCGCCGGGGCGAGCTCGGTCCAGTACGGTCTCGCCTGTCTGGAGCTGGAGGCCGCCGACTCCGGCATCCGCTCGCTCGTCTCCGTGCAGGGCTCCCTCGCCATGTACGCCATTCACCGCTTCGGCTCCGAGGAGCAGAAGCAGCGCTGGCTGCCGGGGATGGCCGCCGGGGAGATCATCGGCTGCTTCGGCCTGACCGAGCCCGACCACGGCTCCGACCCGGCGGCCATGCGCACGCACGCGAAGAGGGACGGCACCGACTGGGTGCTCACCGGACGCAAGATGTGGATCACCAACGGGTCGGTGGCCGGTGTCGCCGTCGTCTGGGCGCAGACGGACGAGGGGATCCGCGGCTTCGTCGTCCCCACGGACACCCCCGGCTTCTCGGCGCCGGAGATCAAGCACAAGTGGTCGCTGCGCGCGAGTGTCACCAGTGAGCTGGTGATGGACGAGGTACGGCTGCCCGCCGACGCCGTGCTTCCCGAGGTCACCGGGCTCAAGGGCCCCCTGAGCTGTCTCTCCCACGCGCGCTACGGCATCGTCTGGGGAGCCATGGGCGCCGCCCGCTCCTCCTTCGAGACGGCCGTCGAGTACTCCAGGACTCGCGAGCAGTTCGGCAGGCCCATCGGCGGCTTCCAGCTCACCCAGGCCAAGCTCGCCGACATGGCGGTCGAGCTGCACAAGGGCATCCTGCTCGCGCACCACCTCGGCCGGCGTCTGGACGCGGGCAGGCTCCGTCCCGAACAGGTCAGCTTCGGCAAACTCAACAACGTACGAGAAGCGATCGAGATCTGCCGCACGTCCCGGACGATCCTGGGCGCGAACGGGATCTCGCTCGAGTACCCCGTCATGCGGCATGCGACGAACCTCGAATCGGTGCTCACCTATGAGGGCACCGTCGAGATGCATCAGCTCGTGTTGGGCAAGGCGCTCACCGGCCTTGACGCTTTCCGGTGAGCGGCCTCGCCCGCTAGCTCTGGTTGAAGAAGCCGTCCGTCGGACGGCTCGCGGCCTCCCCGTTGACGATATGGGTGTCGGCGGGGGTCAGCAGGAAGACCCGCGTCGCCACGCGCTCGATGGAACCACGCAGGCCGAAGGTCAGTCCGGCCGCGAAGTCCACGACGCGCTTGGCGTCGCCGGGCTCCATCGACGTGAGGTTGATGATGACCGGGACGCCGTCCCGGAAGAGCTCGCCGATGCCGCGCGCGTCCCGGAAACTGTCCGGGGTCACGGTCCCGATCCGGCGCCCTTCTTCCTCGGCGGCCTCGGCCACCACCCGCACCCGCGGGTCGGTCACCCAGGCATCGCCGGGTCCCTCGGCCGCGTCGTCGTCATATCCCTCGTAGTAACGCTCGTCGTTGTTGTTGTCGTCGACGAGGCCAAGCCAGGCACTCGCCTTGCGCACCGATCCCATGGACGCCTCCTCTCACAGCGGGCTTTCTGCGTTCCGCATCCCCATGTTCGTCCATGATGCTGATAGTGCGCCAAGTGGATAGTCGCCGCGCGGGGTTTTCGTGACGGTACTGGTGCAGAGTCAACACGCTGAGACACGTGGCTCCCCAAGGGGTCAGCTGTTTACGGCTGCTGACAGTGAGTGAAATATGATTCTTCACGGCGTATGGGTGACGACCGGTGCGTCCGGGTGAACGGACCCCTCGATACGATGCCCGAGTTGATCGACGGCAGGCTCACGGGGGAGTCGTATATTCGGAATTGTCAGGCCCCGCAGCCATCGCCTGGGCGAGGGACTCAAGGCTCAGTGGATGGCGCATCTGTGCGGACTCCGCCTCGCGCTTCGCGGTGATCACGGACAGTTCGCCCGTGTCGTGACGAACTATGACGGCCTGATCATCTCGGTTCTGACGGAGGCTCAGGCCCAGAAGTCCACCGGATGGCGCCGTACCGCGGGCCCCTGCCCGCTGCGCGGCATGCGCACCGCGTGACGGCCCATCAGGGCGGTGCCTTCGGGCCGCCGTAGGGTGGTCCGCCGCACCAGGGCGGGCCGTACGGACCTCCCTCCAGCGGTCCGTACGGCCCGCAGTCCCCGTACGGAGGTGGCAATCCGTACGGAGGCGGGGTACCCGGTGGGCCAGGAGGTCCTGGCGGTCCGGGCGGGCCCGGCGGCTCCGGTGGCGGGCCCGGGTTCGGGCCGCAACCGGAGCCGCCGGGCAAGCGGGGGTTCTGGGCGGGGTGCGCGGTCGCCGTCGGGCTCTGCTGCACCTGCAAGCTGTGCTGCGCCGATTCCTACGTGGGCCCCTGGTCCCGCAAGAAGCGCGAGGGCTGCTGCAACAACTGCGACGACTGTGGCTGCTGCGGCATCTGCGAGTGCTGCCAGTGCTGTGACTGCGGGTGTTGGAAACCCCGCGCGGGGAACGGCGCGACCAGCCACGAGGGACCCGCGGATGACAGATCAGTCCTTGATCTCCGGCGGGGAGATCCGGGACTCCTCGATCGCCGAGTCCTTCGTGCCCCATTTCTTCAGGATGCGGTCGTACGTTCCGTCCTTGATCAACTGGTTCACCGCCGCCTGGAAGGCGGGCGCCAGCTTCGTGCCCTTCTTGAAGGCGAAGCCGACGTCGAGACGGTGGTACTCGCCGAGGAACTTCAGCCCCTCCTGCTGGTCGACCGCGTAGCGCAGGCCGTTGATCGTGGACATCACCACGTCGGTGCGGCCCTGCTGGAGCGAGCCCCAGATCGCGCCCTGCTCGGCATACGTCTTCACGCTGTACGGCTTCTTGCCCGCGTCCTCGCACACGTGCTTGTTGTCCTCCAGGGTGACCTCGAAGGTGGTGCCGGCGCCGGTCGCCACGTTCAGACCGCACAGTTGCTTGAAGTCGGTGACCTTCTTCAGCTTGCTGTCGTCGCGGACGGCGAAGCCCTGGCCGTCGTTGATGTACGTGACGAAGTCGATGGTCTTGCGCCGCTCCTCGGTCACGCCGAAGTTTCCGGTGCCCAGGTCGTACTTCCCGCTGTCGAGGGCGGGCAGGATCGCCTCGAAGCTCGCGGCCTCGCGCTTCAGCTTCAGGCCGAGCACCTTGGCGACGGCCGCCGCGAAGTCGGCGTCCTGGCCGACGATCGTCCTGCCGTCCTCCAGGTAGGTGTTGCCGGGCGGGCTGCCGCCGACGGCGGTCGCGAGATTGAGGGTGCCCCGCTCGCGTACGTCCGTCGGCAGGAGCTTCGCGGCCGCCGCGTTCTTCCCGACCGAGGAGACCACGTCCTGCGTGGGGATCTCGTCGCTCTTGCCCGCGGGCGCCGCGCCACCCGTGGTGTCGGCGGAGTCGCCCGAGCCGCAGGCGGTGAGCGTGAGTGCGGTGGCGGTGATCAGGGCGAAGGCCACCGGGATACGACGGGAATGCGCGTAACGACGGGAATGCGGGGACTTGCTCATGGCGTGACGCTCTCCATCAGGCAGCAGGGCAGGGCGAGGCGGACGTACGACGAGGGAGGGGTGCCGTCGCTCAGAGCAGCGGTGCGGCGGCGGTGTACGCGTGTGAAGGCGAGGTCAAGGGCGCGCGGACGCACAGAAGATGCGGCACACGGGAGATGCGAGGCGCAGGAGACCCGGCAAGGCAAGGGGGCTCAGCGCGCAGGGGGTCGGCTCAGAGAGTCGTCGAACACGACGCCGACCACACTCGACCGAAGTCGATGTGGGAGCGCGTGACCAGCCACTGCTGCGAATGCATGGGGCAAGTGGAACAGGCATCCGTTTCCGCGTCAACTGCCGTGAGACCAACCGCCCATATCCTGGACACTCTTGACAGCGGGCCGAAAGCGCCCCGTACTCTCAAGGCGGATCGTGCTGAGGGGCTCGGTCCGTGTGAAGGCATCACCCGTGTGTGATCTCCCCGCCGGACGTTCCGTAGAGCGTTCGTCGTGCGCCGGAGATCTCCGATGACCACGGAGCCTTCGCCATGTCTTCCGACACGCTCGCCAAAGCCGCACCGGCCCCTCCTCAAGACCCACCACCCGATGTCCCGCGCATCGTGCCGCAGCGCCGCGCCGGGCAGTGGGTGGCCGCCGCGGCTGTCCTCGTGCTCCTCGCGCTCGCCGTCAATTCCGTCGTCCGCAACGACGCGTTCCAGTGGGACGTGGTGGGCGACTACTTCACCTCCGCGTCCGTGCTGCGCGGCCTGTGGCTCACGCTCTGGCTGACCGCCGTCGTCATGGTGCTCGGCTTCGCGCTCGGATCGATCCTCGCCATGGGACGACTCTCGTCCAACCCCGTTCTGCGCGGGGTCAGTTGGGGCTACGTGTGGCTCTTCAGGTCGATGCCGATCCTGGTGCAGCTGCTGTTCTGGTTCAACATCGGGGCGCTGTACCCGTACCTCTTCGGCGTGAAGACGGTGAACCTCCTCGGGCCGATCGCCATCGCCGTCATCGGACTCACCCTGCACGAGGCCGCGTACGCCGCCGAGGTGGTGCGCGGCGGCATCCTCTCCGTCGACCGCGGACAGATCGAGGCCGCGCAGGCGCTCGGGCTCAGCCGGTGGCGCAGATGGCGGCGGATCGTCCTCCCGCAGGCCATGCGCTCCATCGTGCCGCCCGCGGGGAACATGCTGATCGGCACGCTCAAGGGCACATCGATCGTCAGCGTGATCGCGGTGCAGGACCTCCTTTACTCCGTGCAGCTCGTCTACCACCGCACCTACCAGGTGATCCCGCTGCTCCTGGTCGCCACCATCTGGTACGTCGTGATCACCTCGCTGCTCAGCGTCGGCCAGTACTACGTGGAGCGCCACTACGCGCGCGGTTCGGGGCGCACCCGATGAGCGTGACGCAGAGCAAGCCGGCCAGTGACGTCGGGAAGGACGACCACGACGCGCTGAAGGTCGTCCCCGTGCGCCACCCCTGGCGCTGGGCCGCCGTCGTCGCGACGGCCGTCCTGCTGGCCCAGTTCGTGCACGGCCTCGCCACCAACTCCGGCTGGGAGTGGGAGGTGTTCGCCGAGTTCTTCACCGCCGACGTGATCCTCAAAGCGGTCTGGGTCACCCTCCAGCTCACCTTCTACGGCACGGCCCTCGGCTTCGCGCTCGGCATCGTGATCGCCTTCATGCGGCTCTCGGTGAGCCCCTTCCTGCGGGCGGTGGCCGTCGCCTACATCTGGGCGTTCCGGTCGATCCCGCTCATCGTGCAACTGCTGTTCTGGTTCAACCTGGCCTATCTCTACAAGGAGTTGCAGTTCGGGATCCCGTTCGGGCCCGGCTTCTACTCCTTCGACACGATGGGCCTGGTCGGGGCGATGAGCGCGGCGGTGCTCGGGCTCGCCCTGCACCAGGCCGCGTACGCCGCCGAGATCGTGCGCGCGGGCGTACTGTCCGTCGACAGCGGCCAGTTGGAGGCCGCGGCGGCGCTCGGCATCCCGCGACTTCGGCAGATCCGCCGCATCATCCTGCCGCAGGCGATGCGCTCGATCCTGCCCAACGCGGCCAACGAGATCATCTCCCTCTTCAAGGGCACCTCGATCGTCTCCGTGATGGCGATCGGCGAGCTCTTCTACCAGGTGCAGGTCATCTACGGCCGCAACGGCCGTGTCGTGCCGCTCCTGATGGTCGCCACCGCCTGGTACGTCCTGCTCACCAGCGGCCTCTCCGTCCTCCAGCACTACGTCGAACGTCACTTCTCCAAGGGGGTATCGCGATGAGCGCGATGGTCGAACTCCGTGCCGTACACAAGTCCTTCGGGTCTCTGGAGGTCCTCCGGGGCCTGGACCTGGAGGTGCGCAAGGGCGAGGTCACCGTCATCCTCGGGCCCTCCGGGTCCGGCAAGTCCACCCTCCTGCGCGCCATCAACCACCTGGAGAAGGTGGACAAGGGCTGGATCAGCGTCGACGGCGCGCTCGTCGGCTACCGGCGCTCCGGCGACAAGCTGTACGAGCTGCGCGAACGCGAGGTGCTCAAGCAGCGCACCCAGATCGGCTTCGTCTTCCAGAACTTCAATCTCTTCCCGCATCTGACCGTCCTGGAGAACATCGTCGAGGCGCCCGTATCGGCGCTGAAGCGGCCGCGCAAGGAAGCCGCCCTGGACGCCGGTGTTCTTCTCGACCGGGTCGGGCTCGCCGACAAGGCGGACGCCTACCCCAAGCAGCTCTCCGGCGGGCAGCAGCAGCGTGTCGCCATCGCCCGCGCGCTCGCCCTCGAACCGAAGCTGCTGCTCTTCGACGAGCCGACGTCGGCGCTCGACCCCGAACTGGTCGGTGAAGTCCTCGACGTCATCAAGGACCTGGCGAGCCAGGGCACCACGATGATCGTCGTCACCCATGAGATCGGCTTCGCGCGTGAGGTCGCCGACACGGTCGTCTTCATGGACGAGGGGCTCATCGTCGAGCAGGGCGCCCCCGGCGACGTACTGGACCGTCCGCGGCACGACCGCACCCGCGCGTTTCTTTCCAAGGTTCTCTAGCCCGCTCAGGGTTCTTCAGCCCGAGATTCTCCAGGAGCTCCCGCATGCTTTCCCGACGCACCACCCTCGCCGCCTCCGTCGCCGCCCTGGCCCTCGCGCCCCTGCTCAGCGCCTGCGGCGGGGACAGCGACGCCGCGACCGGCGGCGGCGAGCCCGGCACCAAGAAGGTCGGCGACATCAACATCGGGCCCGACCAGAACCGCGTACGCGGCAAGAAGGTGGACGCGATCGCGAAGCTCCTGCCCGAGAAGGTGCGCGAGCGCGGCACGCTGCGGCTCGGCGGCAGCGCCGACTCGGTCGCGCCGCTCGGCTTCTTCGCCACCGACGACAAGACGCGGATCGGCTCCGAGGTCGACATCGCGAGCCTGGTCGCCGACACGCTCGGCCTGAAGCCGAAGTTCGAGCAGGTCTCCTGGGAGAACCTCTTCGTCGGCCTGGACAGCGGGAAGTTCGACGGGGTCTTCTCGAACGTCACGGTGACCGAGGAGCGCAAGGAGAAGTACGACTTCGCGACCTACCGCCACGACAACATCGCCTTCGAGGCGCGCAAGGACGCGAAGTGGACGGCGAAGAAGCCGGCGGACGTGGCGGGCAGGACCATCGCGGTCTCCTCCGGCACCAACCAGGAGAAGATCCTCGTCGACTGGAGCGAGGAGAACGAGAAGGCCGGGCGCGAGCCGGTGAACATCAAGTACTTCCAGAAGGACTCCGACTACTACCTGGCCCTCCAGTCGGGGCGCATCGACGCGTATCTCGGTCCCAATCCCTCGGCCGCCTACCACGTCGCGTCGTCGGGACAGACGAAGATCATCGGAACCCTTTCGGGCGGCGGCCCCAGCATTCAGGGCGAGATCGCCGCCACCACGAAGAAGGACAGCGGACTCGTCGACGCGTACGCCGCCGCGCTCAACCACGTGATCAAGGACGGAAGCTACGCCAAGGTCCTGGGGCGCTGGGGTCTGAAGAACGAGGCCGTCAAGGAGTCGGAGGTCAACCCCAAGGGCCTGCCCAAGGAGTAGTGGGCCATGGGCGGGCGACGGAGAGCCGTCAGGGGACGGCCGTATGCGCATATGGAAGGGTTGATCACATGACGACGGACGCAACGACGGACGCAACGACGGACGCGGTACGCGACTGGAAGCACTGGCACCAGCAGCGGACGGAGACGGTGTCGGCGCCCTACGGCCCGCTCTCCCTCACCGGCACGCACTGGCTCGCGGACTACCCGGACGGATCGCTTCCGGGCATCCCGGGGCGCTGGACCGAGGCGGGCGACGAGATCGTCCTGACCGCCCAAGTGGACGACGGGCTCACTCTCGACGGGCAGCTCTTCAACGGCGAGGCCCGCCTCGGCGCCGACCCCGGCCCGGTCGCGGCGGCCCGCGTCGGGCACGGCGACCGCCGCTTGATCGTGCTGCGGCGCGAGGGGCTCTGGGCGGTACGCGACTTCGACCCGGAGTCCGCCACGCGCCGCGCCTTCCAGGGCATCGAGGCCACCGAGTACGACGCGCGCTGGGCGGTGCGGGGGCACTTCACGCCGTACGCCGCCGACAGCACTGTCGATGGGGTACGCACCGTCAAGGTCGGCAACGCGGACGGGGTGGAGCGGGGGCTCGGCCTCGGCGGAGAGCTGGCTTTCAGCCTGGCCGGAAAGGAGCACACGCTCCAGGTGTCGGTGGAGGGCGACGGGTCGCTCTGGGCGGTGTTCGGCGACGCGACAGCAGGGGTGTCCAGCTACCGGTTCAGGTTCCTGCGGCCCGCCGCGCCCGACGCCGAGGGGCGCACGACGGTCGACTTCAACCGCGCACTGCTTCCGCCGTGCGCCTTCGCCGACCACTTCATCTGCCCCTTCCCGCCGCCGGGCAACACTCTTGACGCCGAAATCGCCGCGGGAGAGCGGAACCGTATCGACAGCTGACTCGTCTGACACAGGCTCATCAGAAACAGAGCCGATGACCCTGGCCCCGGCGGCGTACGACAGGTACGACAGCCGCCGGGGCCGGTCGGCATGTATATGGCTTACGGCCGAAAGCCGCTCTTGTGCGCGTTGTCCGTGGCCCGAATACTCCCGAGCAGCGCTTGTCAGGAGCACGGCGTAACCGGAATCCGGCTTGCCTTTTGCTCATTGGCTGCGCCTCACGGGCCTCAACCCACGCGGCCCACTGACTTCCCCCTGGGAGGAACAACAAGTGAGGAACAAGCGCACCACCCCCCGCAGCGGCATAGCGAGACGCACCCGTCTGCTCGCCGTGGCCACCGGACTTGTGGCCGCCGGCGCGCTCGCCGTACCCGCTGCGAACGCCAATGACGTCACCACCTTCAGCTCGGCGCAACTCACCAACGCGAGTGACGCGGTACTCGACGCGGATGTCGCAGGCACCGCATGGCGCGTCGACAAGGCGACGAACCGCCTGGTCGTCACGGCCGACAGCACCGTCTCCAAGGCCGAGATCGCCAAGCTCAAGGAGGCGGCGGGAAGCAACGCGGACGCCCTCAAGGTCGAGCGCACTCCCGGCAAGTTCAGCAAGCTGGTCTCCGGCGGCGACGCGATCTACGCCTCCAGCTGGCGCTGCTCGCTCGGCTTCAACGTCCGCAGCGGCAGTACCTACTACTTCGTCACCGCCGGTCACTGCACCGACGGCGCGGGCACCTGGTGGTCCAACTCCGGACACACCACGACGATCGGGTCCACGACGGGTTCCAGCTTCCCGACCAACGACTACGGCATCGTCAAGTACGCCGCCGGTTCGGCCACCCCTCCCGGCACGGTCGGCAGCCAGGACATCACCAGCGCGGGCAACCCCACCGTGAACCAGACGGTCACCCGGCGCGGCTCGACCACCGGCATCCACAGCGGCAAGGTCACCGGCCTGAACGCGACCGTCAACTACGGCAACGGTGACATCGTCTACGGCATGATCCAGACCACGGTCTGCGCCGAACCCGGCGACAGCGGTGGCCCGCTCTACGCGGGGACCAAGGCGCTGGGCCTCACGTCGGGCGGCAGCGGCAACTGCTCCTCGGGCGGGACGACCTTCTTCCAGCCGGTCACCGAGGCGCTGAGCGCGTACGGCGTGAGCGTGTACTGATCGCTGATCCACTGATCCACTGATCCACGTACGGCAGCAAGTCTGCAGCCAGCAGCGGGAGAGCCCCCGTCCGGAAGTCCGGGCGGGGGCTCTCTCCTGTCTCCCGTCTCCCTTTGTGCGCCGTACGGCGCTACCTTCGAAGTGCACGCCCAACACGCCCAATTCGGACCCTGGGGGGCCGGCATGGTCGAGGAGCTGGTGGCGGCGGGAGTAGCCGTCGGATGTGCAGGAGTGGTCTATGTGATGGCCGCGGCGCGGGTCGTCAAACAGTACGAACGAGGTGTGGTGCTCCGGCTCGGACGGCTGCAGAGCGGGGTGCGGGGGCCCGGGTTCACGATGATCATGCCGTTCGTCGACCGGCTCCGCAAGGTGAACATGCAGATCGTGACGATGCCGGTCCCCGCGCAGGACGGCATCACCCGGGACAACGTCACGGTGCGCGTCGACGCGGTCATCTACTTCAAGGTGGTCGACGCCTCCGATGCCGTCGTCAAGGTGGAGGACTACCGCTTCGCGGTCTCGCAGATGGCGCAGACGTCATTGCGCTCGATCATCGGCAAGAGCGAACTCGACGAGCTGCTCTCCAACCGCGAGAAGCTCAACCAGGGCCTGGAGTTGATGATCGACTCTCCTGCCGTCGGATGGGGCGTGCAGATCGACCGGGTCGAGATCAAGGACGTATCGCTCCCGGAGACGATGAAACGGTCCATGGCCCGGCAGGCCGAGGCCGACCGTGAGCGGCGGGCGCGCGTGATCAACGCGGACGCGGAACTGCAGGCATCCAAGAAGCTGGCCCAGGCCGCGCACGAGATGGCGGACGAGCCGGCCGCCCTCCAACTGCGGCTCCTGCAGACCGTGGTGGCGGTCGCCGCCGAGAAGAACTCGACCCTGGTGCTGCCCTTCCCCGTCGAACTGTTGCGCTTCCTGGAGCGGGCTCAGCCGGCTCCGCCGGCGCAGCAGCCCCCCGCGGCCGCGCCTGCCGAGCCCGCCCTCGCGCCCGCCCTCGCGTCCGCCGAGTCCGTCCCCGCCGCGCCTGTCGGGTCCGTCCCCGCGCCTGTCGAGCCCGTTCCCGCGCTGCCGGATTTCGGTGCGGCGGATTCGGAAGCCGGGGCTCCGGGCGCGCAGGGAGCGTCGAGAATCGGACAGGACTAGACCTTACCCACTGCCGATCACCCGCTCGCGCGCGGTGTTTGCAACGGGAACCGACGTGGCGAGACCGGCGCCGGTGAAGACACAGGGGGCGCACAGTGTTGGTCACGTGCGCGTCCTGAAGTAGACCTTGTGTGCTACCAGGCGGTATCGGGATAGTGGGCCGCACCATTTGGCATGGACGCGGCTTTCCCAGCGTGAGCGACTCCGTGCCGGTACGCCTTCCGGTCCCCAGGTCTCCACACCGAACGGGCCGACCCCCCACAGGAGGACGTGAATTGAAGCACCGACGCATATCCAAGCGACGTGCCACCGTGGCAGGTGCGGGCATCACCGCACTGATCGCCGCCGGAATCACCTTCCAGACTGCGAACGCCAGTGAGAGTGCCCCGACCCCCACGCCGGACACCCTCTCGGTAGCGAAGGCCGGAAAGCTCGCCTCGACCCTCGGCAAGGACCTCGGTTCGGACGCCGCGGGTACCTACTACGACGCCAAGGCCAAGAACCTCGTCGTGAACGTCCTCGACAAGAGCGCGGCGGACGCCGTCGAGTCGGCGGGCGCCAAGGCGAGAATCGTCGAGAACTCCCTCGCCCAGCTGAAGAGCGCCCGTTCGACGCTCAGCGACAAGGCGTCCATCCCCGGCACCTCGTGGGCGGTCGACCCGGCCACCAACAAGGTCGTCGTCACGGCGGACCGCACGGTCAAGGGCGCCTCGTTGGACAAGCTCGGCTCGGTCGTGAAGGGGCTCGGTTCCAAGGCCGAACTCAAGCACAGCAAGGGGGAGTTCAAGCCCCTGATCGCGGGCGGCGACGCCATCTGGGGCGACGGCAGCCGCTGCTCGCTCGGCTTCAACGTGGTCAAGGACGGCGCTCCGTACTTCATCACGGCCGGGCACTGCACCGAGGCCGTCAAGAGCTGGTCCGAGAAGCAGGGCGGTCCTGTGATCGGTGAGAACGCCGACTCCAGCTTCCCCGACAACGACTACGGCCTGGTCAAGTACACCGGTGACACCGCGCACCCCAGCGAGGTGGACCTCTACGACGGTTCGACCCAGGCCATCGCCAAGGCGGGCGACGCGACCGTCGGCCAGAAGGTGCAGCGCAGTGGCTCGACCACGCAGGTGCACGACGGCACGGTCAAGGGTCTCGACGCCACCGTGAACTACGGCAACGGCGACGTCGTCAACGGACTCATCCAGACCGACGTCTGCGCCGAGCCCGGCGACAGCGGGGGCGCGCTCTTCGCGGGTGACACCGCGCTCGGCCTGACCTCGGGCGGCAGCGGTGACTGCAGCGCCGGCGGGGAGACGTTCTTCCAGCCGGTACCCGAGGTGCTGAGCGCCGTCGGTGCGGAGATCGGCTGAGGTAGGAGTGCCCCCGGACGGGGGCAGCAGGATGGGGCCGGTCCGCTCGTGGCGGACCGGCCCTTCCGCGTCCACCCGGCCCTTCCGCGTCCACCCGGCCCTGCCTGCCTGCCTGCCTGCCGGTGAAGCTCCCCGCGGCGGTCAGCGCCGCCTTCGGTCCGTTCAGCCGGTCCAGGGGGACGATCAGTTTGCGCAGGGAGCGGTAGCGGGCGGGCCGGGCAGGGTGCCCGGCTCGCCCGGCTCAGCGGCGGTGGGCGCCCGTGTCCTCCTCCATCGCGGGCCGCCGGCCCGGCTGGCGGTCTCCGCGCAGTGCGGACATGACCAGGGTGACGGCGGTGCCCACGACCGCCCAGGCGGTGAGCACCAGCATCGGTCCGGTGATCGCGTTGCCCTTGAAGTACGCGATCGAGCGCGCCACCCAGGTGCCCGCGCCCGGCGGCAGCCAGGGGCCGATCTCCTTCCAGAACGGCGGCAGCATCGGCAGCGGGAAGGCGCCGCCCGCGCTCGGGTTGCCCGCGATCACGACGAGCAGGACGGCGAGGCCGATGCCCACGATGCCGGTGAGCGACTGGAGGGCGAGCGTGATCATGCCGACCCCGAAGACGACGAGGGAGCCCAGGCCCCACAGCCCCATGATGCTGCCGGGCAGGGCGCCGAGGATCGGCCCGATGATGATCGCGCCGCCGAGGCCGCCCGCGATCGAGTAGAGCGCCATGACGCCGGTCCTGATCAGCGCGCGCCCGCCGTTGGAGGCCCGGGATCCCGCGCTGATCGCCAGGATCGAGGCGCACAGATAGCCGCCTACGCACCAGCCGACGACCAGGTAGAAGGACGAGAGCCCGTCGAAGTCCTTGGCGGACGCCGGGGCCACATCCACGCTCTTGACCGTGCGCTTCTCGGCGCCGTCGACCTGGGTGGCGATCTTCTCCAGCGCGGTGGCGAGGACGGTGCCGCCGCCCGAGCCGACCAGGAGGGTGTCGTCGGTGCCCCGGGGGTCGAGGAGCAGGGCGCCGTCGATGTCGCGGTTCATGATCTGGTGCCGGGCCGCGGCCTCGTCCTTGACCACACGCGGGTCGAGTGGGCCGCCGGGAAGTTTTCCGAGCTTGTCCGAGGTCTCCTTCGCCGCGGGGCCCGGAGCGACGACTCCGAAGGGCACGTCTTTCGGCTTCGGGTCGTGCAGGGCCCCTACGTAGGAGGCGATGAACAGCAGTTGCAGGGCCAGTACGCCGATGACCAGCAGGGCTGCTCGCGGGGTGACGGCGCTCTTCACATCATCGGTGAAACTCATGCCCCCCACGCTCCGTGGCCCCTGCCGTTCCCGCAGGTGGGCGGGGCCGAATGGGCGAAGCAGGCGCGGGGCGGGACGGGTGCCGTACGCCGGTGTCGTACGTACGTTCGAAACTTGGTCTATGGTGGAGGCGGGGGATGTGAGAACGGATCGATTCAGGGTTTCAGGAGGTGCGTGTGCTCGGGTTCACGCATCTGCACACCGTCTCCGGGTTCTCCCCGCGGTACGGGGCCTCGCATCCGGAGCTTCTCGCCGAGCGCGCCGCCGAGCGGGGCATGGACGCCCTCGCGCTCACCGACCGGGACACCCTCGCGGGAACCGTCCGGTTCGCCAAGGCCTGCGCGAAGGCGGGGGTCCGGCCGCTGTTCGGGGCCGAGCTCGCGGTGGGGGAGCCGGCCTCGGCGCCCGGTGCGCGGCGGCGGACCCCGGTGCGTGGAGGTGCCTTCATCGACGAGTCGACCCCGCGCGTGACCTTCCTCGCCCGCGACGGCGCCACGGGCTGGGCCGCGCTGTGCGGCCTGATCACCGCCGCGCACCGGAGCGGCGAAGGGCAGCCCGTGCTTCCGTGGGAGGAGAACCACGGCGACGGCATGACCGTGCTGCTCGGCCCCGCCTCCGACGTGGGCCGCGCTCTGGCCGCCGGGCGCCCCGACCGGGCCGCCCGCCTCCTGGCCCCCTGGCGCGAGCGCTACGGAGACGCGCTGCGCCTTGAGTCCGTGTGGCACGGCCGCGAAGGCACCGGACCCGGTTCGCTCCGCCTCGCCGCCCGCACCGTCGGCTTCGCCGCCGAGCAGGGCGTCCGCCCCGTCCTGAGCAACGCCGTCCGCTACGCCGACGCGGGGCTCGGCCCGGTCGCCGACGTACTCGACGCCGCGCGCCGCCTCGTCCCCGTCGACCCGACCAAGGAACTCGACAGCGGAGAGCGGTGGTTGAAGGGCGCCGACGCCATGCTGGGCAACGCCGAGCGGATCGTGGAGGCGGCCGGTTTCCGCCGCGACACCGCCCACCGCCTCGTCGAGCAGACCCGGTCGGTCGCCGCTGAGTGCCTCGTCGACCCCGAGGACGACATCGGCATCGGCTCCGTGCGCTTCCCCGAACCGCACCTCGTCGGTGCGGGGCACCGCACCGCGCAGCGCGTGCTGGCCTCACGGGCGGCGGCGGGGATGGTCCTTCGGGGATACGACAGGCGCCGCACGCATCGCGCGTACTGGGAGCGGATGCACCACGAGCTGGACATCATCGCGTACCACGGCTTCGCCTCCTACTTCCTCACCGTGGCCCAAGTGGTCGACGACGTACGCGACCTGGGCATCCGTGTCGCGGCGCGCGGCTCCGGCGCCGGGTCCCTGGTCAACCACCTCATCGGCATCGCGCACGCCGACCCCGTCGAGCACGGCCTGCTCATGGAGCGGTTCCTGTCCACACGGCGGGCCGTTCTGCCGGACATCGACATCGACGTGGAGTCGGCCCGCCGTCTTGAGGTCTACCGCGCGATCATCGGCCGCTTCGGCACCGAGCGGGTCGCCACCGTCGCCATGCCCGAGACCTACCGGGTCCGCCACGCCATCCGCGATGTGGGCGCCGCCCTCTCCATGGACCCGGCCGAGATCGACAAGATCGCCAAGTCCTTCCCGCACATTCGCGCGCGAGACGCCCGCTCGGCGATGGAGGAGCTGCCCGAACTGCGGGCGGTGGCAGGAGAAACGGAGAGACACGGACGGCTGTGGGACCTGGTCGAGGCCCTGGACGCGCTGCCGCGCGGGGTCGCCATGCACCCGTGCGGAGTGCTCCTCTCCGACGCCTCGCTGCTCGCGCGTACGCCCGTCGTGCCCACCAGCGGCGAGGGCCTGCCCATGTCCCAGTTCGACAAGGAGGACGTGGAGGACCTCGGGCTGCTCAAGCTCGACGTGCTCGGCGTGCGGATGCAGTCGGCGATGGCGCACGCGGTGGGGGAGGTCGAGCGGGCCACGGGGGAGCGGGTCGACGTGGACGCGGTGCCGCCGGGCGACCCGGCGACGTATCAGCTCATCAAGTCCGCCGAGACGCTCGGCTGCTTCCAGATCGAGTCGCCGGGCCAGCGTGATCTGGTCGGACGGCTGCAGCCCGCGACCTTCCACGACCTGGTCGTCGACATCTCGCTCTTCCGGCCGGGACCGGTCGCCGCCGACATGGTGCGGCCCTTCATCGAGGCCCGGCACGGCCGCGCGCCCATCCGCTACCCGCACCCGGACCTCGCGGGGCCGCTCAAGGAGACGTACGGCGTCGTCGTCTTCCACGAGCAGATCATCGACATCGTGAACATCATGACCGGCTGCGGGCGCGACGAGGCGGACCGGGTACGCCGCGGGCTCTCCGACCCCGAGTCGCAGGGGCGGATCCGGTTCTGGTTCGCGCAGCAGGCGGCGGCGAAGGGGTACGACGCCGAGACGATCGGCCGGACCTGGGAAATCATCGAGGCCTTCGGTTCGTACGGCTTCTGCAAGGCGCACGCGGTGGCCTTCGCCGTGCCCACCTACCAGTCGGCGTGGCTGAAGGCCCATCACCCGGCCGCCTTCTACGCGGGGTTGCTCACGCACGACCCCGGCATGTACCCGAAGCGGCTGCTGCTCGCGGACGCGCGGCGGCGGGGGGTGCCGATTCTTCCGCTGGACGTGAACCGGTCCGCGGTCGCTCACCGTATCGAACTGGTGTCTGATAACTCCGGATCCCGGGAGGTGTGGGGCCTGCGCCTCGCGCTCTGCGACGTCCACGGCATCAGCGAGGCCGAGGCCGCGCGGATCGCGGACGGGCAGCCCTACGCCTCGCTCCTCGACTTCTGGGAGCGGGCCAGACCCGGAAAGCCGGTCGCGCAGCGGCTCGCGCAGGTCGGCGCGCTCGACGCGTTCGGCGCCAACCGCCGCGATCTGCAGCTGCACCTGACGGAGCTCCGGCGGGGCTCGCGGGGCCCGGGTGGCTCGTCCGGGGCTCAACTCCCCTTGTCCGGCGGGCGGAAGACGGCATCCGCGGGGCTGCCCGACCTGGACGACGCGGAACGGCTCAGCGCCGAACTCGGCGTCCTGGGCATGGACTCGTCGCGCCATCTCATGGGCGACCACGCGGAGTTCCTCCGGGAGCTCGGCGTGCTGACGGCCCGCCGTCTGCGGGAGGCCGAACACGGGGCGACCGTCCTTGTCGCGGGCGCCAAGGCGGCCACCCAGACCCCGCCGATCCGCTCCGGGAAACGGGTCATCTTCACCACCCTGGACGACGGTACGGGCCTGGTCGACCTGGCCTTCTTCGACGACGCCCACGAACGGTGCGCGCACACCGTCTTCCACTCCTGGCTGCTCCTGGTCCGCGGAGTGGTGCAGCGGCGCGGGCCGCGCAGCCTCAGTGTGGTCGGCGCGGCGGCATGGAATCTGGCGGAACTGGTGGAGCTGCGGCAGGAGGGCGGGCTGGAGGCGGTGGGGGCGCGCCTCGCCGAGCCAGGTCCAGAAGGGGCGCCCGGGTCCGATGAGGCACCGGCGGACGACGGCCGACGTATCCGGATGCCCACGGGGTACGAGATGCACCCCTGGGCCGACCTCCAGCCACCCGGCGAACGGGCGGCGACAGGGCGGAAGTTGTGGCACCAGAGTCCAGGGAGCGCGGGATGAGTACCCTTTGCGTGCGATTTCTCCTGCCGCCCATGTACGAGGCCGCCGTACCCCGGCTGCTCCTGCTGCTCGGCGAGTTCAGCCCCGTCGTCGAGGCCCTGCCGCCCGACGCCGCGCTCGTCGACGTGCGGGGAGCGATGCGCTACTTCGGGCGCGACGCCGTCGAGCTCGCCTCGGTGATCCGGGTGCGGGCGCTCGCCCTCCACGGGGTGGACTGCGTGATCGGTGCCGGGCCCGGGCCGATGCTGGCGCGGATGGCCGTGCGGGGAGCCGCGCCGGGGGTGACCCGGGCCGTGGGGCCGGAGCCCGGCGCCATCGCGGATTTCCTCGGGCCGAAGCCGGTCGCCGAACTGCCCGGGGTCGGCCGCGCCACCGCCCGCACCCTCTGCGGGTACGGGCTCGACTCCGTCGGCAAGGTGGCCGCCGCGCCGCTGTCCACGCTGCAGCGCCTCGTGGGGGCCCGCGCGGGGCGCGAGCTGTACGAGAAGGCGCACGGCGTCGACCGCGCGCACGTCGTGCCGAACGCCGCCGCCCGCTCCCTGGCCTCCGAACGGCCCTTCCCCCGAGACGAGTTGGACGCCGCGCGACACCGCAGGGCACTGCTCTCACTCACCGATGAACTCGGTGCGCGGATGCGCGACGAGGGTCAGGTGTGCCGCTCCCTGACCCTGACCGTGCGGTACGCGGACCGCTCCACGACGACCCGCACCCGTACGCTGCCCGAACCGACCGCACACTCCGGCGCGCTGACCACGACCGCGTACGGGATGTACGAGGCGCTCGGCCTCCAGCGGGCCCGAGTGCGCGGCATCTCGCTGCGCGCCGAAGGGCTCGGGCCCGCCGAACAGGCCGCCCACCAGCTGATGTTCGACCCGGTGGACGACCGGGCGCGGCGGATCGAGGCGGTGGCCGACCGGGCGCGGGCGAAGTTCGGCCCTGGCGCGATCGTGCCGGGAACGCTGGCGGCGTAACCGGGTCTCCGTGGCTACGGACGCGGCTACCGGTATGGCCGCACGTGCGGCCACAGGTCGCGGGGCGGCCACACCCGGGGCGGCTCCGGTAGCCCGTGGGAGTACGACCGCGGGCCAATACCCCCACGGGGGAAGGGCACATACGATCGGCGCATGGACATCGACCCAGGTCAGCGCGCGCCCGAAGAGGCCGAAAAGGTCGAGGGGGCCGAGCGGGCCAAGGGCGCCAAGGGTGCCAAGGGGGCCGAGCGGGCCAAGGAGGGGCGGAGCCGAAGCGTGCCCGGGCGCCTGTGGCCGTCGGCGCGCACGGGCCTGGCCTGGAGCGGGGCCGTCATCTACCCGTTCGTCACGTACGTGACCTTCGACTACGGGCAGCACGGCTTCGACATCCTGATGGTCCTCGCGTCGATCGCGCTGACGGCCGTGGTCGCGTCCCTCCTCAGGCGCAGGCCGCTGCCGGCCCTCGCCTTCCTGCTCCTGGGCGCGGTGGCGGCCACGATGGAGATGCGCAAGATCGAGGTCAGCTATCTCCAGACGCTTGCCGGGGTCTGCGCCGTCGGCTACCTCGCCGCCACCCGCCCGCGCCGCACCTCGATCGCCGCCGCCCTCATGGCGTTCACCACCCAGGCCGTCACCCTCTTCGCCTTCCCGCCCGACGGCGGCTGCCAACCCGCCACCTACCGGGCGAACCGCTGCGAGACCTCGGGCTGGGCCGGCAACAACGGCGAGACCGTGGCGCTCATCGCCGTCGCCCTCATCGCCGCCTGGATGGCGGGCAGTTCGGTCCTGGAGCGCCGCACGCACGCGGACGCGCTGCGCGCCCAGGCCACAGACCGCGCCGTCACCGCCGAACGGCTGCGCATCGCACGGGAGTTGCACGACATGATCGCCCACAGCATCGGCGTCATCGCCATCCAGGCGGGCGTGGGCAGCCGGGTCATCGACACCCAGCCCGCGGAGGCCCGCAACGCGCTCACCACCATCGAGGCCACCAGCAGGGAGACCCTCGCGGGGCTGCGCCGCACGCTGGTCGCGCTGCGCAGGCCGGAGTCGGAGCCGGGGGCCGCCGATGGCGCGCCGGGCTCCGGCAGCCGCGACGCGTCCGGGCCGCCCCGCGAACCCGCCCCGGGGCTCGCCGACATCGACCGTCTCGCCGCGTCGGCGCGGGACGCCGGGGTCCGCGCGGAGGTCCGTCGGCTGGGGGAGCGCGAACCCCTGCCTCCCGACATCGACCTGGCCGCGTTCCGCATCCTCCAGGAGGCCCTCACCAATGTCGTACGGCACGCAGGAACGGACACCTGCCGGGTGACCGTCGAGCAGCGGGACGGCAAGCTGTCCCTCCGGATAGAGGACGACGGTCGCGGCGGACGCCTGCCCGCGGGCACCGGGTTCGGCCTGGTCGGCATGCGCGAGCGAGTCGCCCTGCTGCACGGCAGGTTCACCGCGGGACCGCGTCCTGAGGGCGGCTTCCGGGTGACGGCCCTGCTTCCCCTGCCGCCGGTGGAGGTCCGATGACCGGCCCCGCCGTTCGCGTCGGCCCCACCGTCAGCGTCGTACTCGCCGACGACCAGCCCCTCGTCCGCGCGGGCCTGCGCGTCCTGATGGCCGACACCCCTGACATCGAGGTCGTGGGGGAGGCCGGGACGGGCGCGGAGGCGGTCCGGCTGGCCCGTGACGTACGCCCCGACGTCGTGGTGATGGACATCCGCATGCCCGGCATGGACGGCATCGAGGCGACCCGGCTGATCACGGCGGAGGCCGGGACGACGCGCGTCCTGGTCCTCACCACCTTCGACGACGACGATTACGTCTACGGCGCGCTGCGCGCGGGCGCGAGCGGATTCCTCGTCAAGGACATGGCACTCGAGGACATCCTCGCGGCGATCCACGTGGTGGCCGCGGGGGACGGCCTGATCGCGCCGAGCGTCACCCGGCGCCTGATAGAGGAGTTCGCCGCGCGGCCCGATCCGGCGCCGCGGGCCCGGCGGACGGTCGAGGGCATCACCGACCGGGAGTGCGAGGTGCTCACGCTGGTGGGTCGCGGCCTGTCCAACGCGGAGATCGCGGCCGAACTCTTCATCACCGTGGCCACGGTGAAGGCGCATGTGGCGCGGCTCTTCACCAAGCTCGACTCCCGGGACCGGGTCCAACTGGTCATCATCGCGTACGAGGTGGGGCTCGTGACGCCCCCGCGCTAGGCGCCCCCGCGCTAGGCGCCTTCGCGACAGGCGCTGCGGGGTGACGACCGTGCCAGTATCTGCTGGAAGTTTTACCGACGCGTAACTTCACACTTTTGCTACTCGCCCGTAATTTGTCGTGTGCACGGCATCCTCGTGATCCGGATCACAGGGCTCACCCATCACAACTCCCTTGAGCCGCAAGGAGATCACCCGATGCTGCCCTGGAGACGAGCGCTCAGAGCGTTCACCGCAGCCCTTCTCATGACGGGCGCGCTCACCCTCACCGCCCCCACCGCCACCGCCACCGCGTCAGCCGCCCCCGCCGCCCCCGCTGCCTCGTCGAGCGGCTGGAACGACTACGGCTGCAAGCCGTCCGCCGCCCACCCGCGCCCCGTGGTCCTCGTCCACGGCACCTTCGGCAACTCCGTCGACAACTGGCTCGTCCTCGCGCCCTACTTGGTGAGGCGCGGCTACTGCGTCTTCTCCCTCGACTACGGCCAGCTGCCCGGCGTGCCGCTCTTCAACGGGCTCGGCCCGATCGACAAGTCGGCCGAGCAGCTCGACGGCTTCGTCGACAAGGTACTGGCCTCTACGGGCGCGGCGAAGACGGACCTCGTGGGCCACTCGCAGGGCGGCATGATGCCCCGCTACTACCTGAAGTTCCTCGGCGGAGCGAAGAAGGTGAACGCCCTGGTCGGCCTCGCGCCCGACAACCACGGCACCACCCTGCTCGGCTTCACCAAGCTGCTGCCCTACTTCCCTGGCATCGAGGACCTGCTCACCACCAAGACCCCGGGCCTCGCCGACCAGGTGGCGGGATCACCGTTCCTGACCAAGCTCAACGAAGGCGGCGACACCGTCCCGGGCGTGCGCTACACCGTCATCGCCACCAAGTACGACGAGGTGGTCACCCCGTACCGCACGCAATTCCTGAACGGCCCCGGCGTACGCAACGTCACCGTCCAGGATCTGTGCGCCGCGGACCTCTCCGAGCACGTGGCGATAGGGATCCTCGACCGCGTCGCGCACCACGAGGTCGCCAACGCGCTCGACCCGGCGCACGCGACGCCGAGTACGTGCTTCTCCTGAACGGCTCCGCACGGACAGAGGGCCGCCGCCTCCCCGTGACGTGACGTGACGTGACGTACGAGGAGAGGGCGGCCCTCACGCCGCAGAATCCGGCCGACCGGGTTCTGCGGCGGCTCAGCGGCTCAGCGGCCGTGGCGCGCCGTGCGGCGGCGGGCCGTGCCGAACATGGCCGCGGCACCGATGGCGAGCGCGGCGGCGCCGCCGATCGCGATGTACGGCGTGGTGCTGTCCCCGCCGGTCTCGGCGAGGTTCTCGTTGGCCGCCGCGACGGGCTCCTGGTCGCCGCTGTTCACCTCGGGCTGGTTGGCGGCGGTGTCGTCACCCGCGGCCGGGGCCGCCTCGGAGGCCTCGGCGCCCGTCTTGGCGTCGCTGTCGCCGTGGCCGTGGTGCTCGACGGTGGACTTGTCCGCGCCCGCGGCGATGTCCTTCTCGGAGGGCGCGGAGGCGGCCGGGGCCGGTGCTGTCGCCGTGCCGCCGCCGCTGTCCTTGCCGAAGACGACGTCGGAGCAGGTGTAGAAGGCCTCGGGGGAGTCCGAGCGCTGCCAGACCGAGTAGATCAGGTGGCGGCCCGACTTGGCGGGGACCTTGCCGTCGAAGACGTAGTCGCCGTTCTCCATCTTCGGGTCGGCGACGTCCACGAAGGGCTTCTCCTCCAGGTCCGACCACTTCAGGGGCTTGGCCGGGTCGTACGAGTCCTTCGTGATGTACAGCTCGAAGGAGCCCTTGTGCGGGGCGGTGCCCTTGTAGTGGAAGGTGTGGTTGCCGCCGGACATCTTGCTGGACGGCCAGTCGGCGCGCGGCAGGTCGAGCCCCTTGTACTTGTCGTTGCCCGCGCTGCACAGCTTCCCGTCGGGGATGATCTCCTTCGACTTGCCCGCGGCGTTGGCGATGTTCACGCCGTTCCAGTCGTAGAAGGCCTGCGCGCCACTGGCCGCGACAGCCGCCTTGCAGGCAGCCGACGTCGGGGACTCCGGGCCCTCCTGGAAGCACGCGGAGACACGGCTGACCGGGTCCGTCATCGAACCGTGCGCGGCGGCGGGGGCGGCCGAAAGGGCGGTCAGGGCGAGCGGGGCGATGCCGGCGGCGGCGATCGCGGCGACCTTGCGACGTGCGGTCATGAGTGGTTCTCCTCAGCGGCGGTTCTGGGGGGCGGGGGACCCGAGACGGTTGCGAACGGCCGGTGCCGCCCCCCCGATTACGTGCGGCGCCGACGGTTCGTAACCGGCCCGGCGACGAGAAAACTAGCCGCTGAAATCGCCGAAATCGCCTGCTGGGAGGGGTGATGGCGATCTTTATGGTGCGGTTAAGGGAGGGCTAACCGGGGGCTCAGGCTGGGCGCTTGTGAGCCCCGGTTTGACCTGTACGTGAGCTACGGGACAGCCCGTGGGGGTACGGGGCGGGTCGTTTCCCTGATCGCTCGCTAGGCAAGATATTCGGGATGAAGTACTGAGGTGCAACCGATGAGCGGCGACGGTGACCTATGGGTGCCCAGCTTCGCAACGAAGAGCTGCGGTGACCTCGAGTTGGAGCAGGTAGCGGCACGCATAGGGGTGTCACCCAACGTGATCGCTACGCTGGTACGCGCCGTCGTGGTCAGACGGGCAAGTTCCAGCCCGGCCCATCGGGAGTCCCGAGCCACACGCGTTGCGTGTGTGCGGTGATCGTGAGGCCTTGGCGCCAAGCCCGAGACGCTCGGCAGATGAGCTGCCCGAGGGTGAGCCGGTCGAGGATGTGCCGTGGCAGTGCGAGGCTACGGTGAGCATGGCAGCACGCCTGACCAGGAGTGGCCTTGTGATGGACCGTCGTGCGGCGTCGAAAGCGATCGCCGCGGCTGCTGTGGGCGGCGCTGCGCTGCTCGAACCCCTCGAAGGATGGCTACTGCCCCCGGACGGCCATCCCGCGGTAGTGCCTGTAGCACTGCCCGGCGGGCGGCTCGGAGCACGGGAGTGCAATGAACTGGAGTCGACTCAACTCGCGGGGATGGCCGCGACGATGCCGGTGACGTCACGGGCGGAGTCGAGCAAGCACACCACGCAGTCGATGCCGCGGAGCGTACGCAGTCGGGTCGAGTCCGGACGCAGCTTGGTGTGCTGTACCCGTACACGGTGGGGCGCGACGTGAGCCGCGGTCTGCGAGAGGCGCGGGATAGGATTCGCGCCCTGTTGGCGAGCTGACGAATTGGGGAGCGGGCGTGGCCACGTACGCCGTAACCGGGCACATGGACTTGACCGACGAGAGCGTCGAGCTTGTACGGACGGCGCTGCGCGAGGTGTTCGTGCGGCACGCGGAGGGTGAGCTCGTCGGAGTGTCGTGCATCGCGGCCGGCTCCGATTCGATCTTCGCCGAGGAACTGCTTGCGGCCGGCGGGCGTCTCGTGGTCGTGCTGCCTTCGCACGACTACCGGCAGGCGAAGGTGAAGCCCGAGCACGCCGAGACCTTCGACCGACTCGTCGCGGCGTCCGCCGAGGTCGTCGTGATGCCGCACGAGACTGCGAACCGCTCGGCGTACGAGGCAGCGAACTCGGAACTGCTGAGGCGCGGCGATCGGCTCGTCGCGGTGTGGGACGGTGCTCCGCCGTCGGGCAAGGGCGGGGGTACGGCCGACACCGTCCTTGAAGCACGCGAGGCGGGTCTCGCGGTTGATGTCGTATGGCCTGAGGGCGCCGCGCGACGCGGCTGACACCCGGAGCCACCCCCGGACGCACGAGGGCATCAGACGGCGCGAAAGGCGTGATCCACTCTTGTGGCGTGAGGTGCCCGACGGCAGCATGAGCGCATGGCGGACAAGAGAGCGGACAAGAGATGCGTTCACGAAATGCTGGTGGAGCAGTGCACGGAATGCGCTCCGGTCCCCGAGGGGTTGCCGTCCCACGTCTTGGTCACCGCAGGTGGACAGGTCTTCCATCGCACGACGCGCTGTGCGGGGCTGCTCGACGGGCAGCGGCAGGCCGGTCGTCAGGGCAAGGAGATCCACACTCCCCGAAGGAAGCCGCTCGCCGAGGCGAGGGCCAAGCTGGGCGCCTGTCTGATCTGCTTCCCCGGCTACCGGCCCGGCGCGACCCGCCCCTGACTGACCTTGCACGCCGGGGCGGTTCACGCCCGACTGCGCCCACCGGAACGGCTCACGCCCGACTGCGCCCACCGGAGCGGTTCACGCCTGACTCCGCCCACCAAAACGGCTTACGCCTGACTCAGCCCCCCAAAACGGCTCACCGCACCCACCGATACCGCCGCTCCGGCCGCCCCGTCCCCCCGTACCGAAGCGTCACCTCCACCCGCCGGGTGTCCGCGAAGAACTCCAGATAGCGGCGGGCGCTGACCCGGGAGAGTGCCCCCTCCTGCGCGCACTCCGAGGCGGAGAGGCCGCCCGGGTGCCCCCGCAGCGTCTGCTCGACCAGGTCCGCGGTGTGGGCCGCCAGGCCCTTCGGGAGTTCGCGGGAGCCGGGTGGGCGGGGGCCGAAGAGCTGGTCGATGTCCTCCTGGCGCGCTTCGTCGAGGCCGTCAAGGCGGGCCCGCAGCGCGGCCACGTGCAGCAACTGCTCCCGCAGCGCCGCCTGGTTGAACGGCTTGATCAGATAGTGCAGCGCGCCGGCCCGCAGCGCCGCCCGCACGATCTCCGCGTCCCGCGCCGCCGTGATGAACAGCGCGTCCAGCGGCTGGCGGTCCCGGTCGCGCTCCTCAACGGCCCGCACCTCCCGTAGCACCGCGATGCCGTCCATATCGGGCAGATAGATGTCAAGGAGTACGAGATCGGGGCGCAGCCGCTCCACCGCCGCCAGCGCCTCCGTACCGCTGTGCGCCACTCCCACCACCGAGAACCCGTCCACCGCGGACACATAACGGCTGTGCAGTTTGGCGACCATGAAGTCGTCGTCCACGACCAGCACCCTTGTCATCGCCGCAGGCTATGGGCGATACCACAACGACCACAACGTCCGTTGATTCCGGAAGAGAGACAGCTTCTTAACGCGCAGGCAACATGTGGGCCACCTCACAAGTATCCCCGTCCCCGCGGACAGTGGCCGGGTTCCCGCCCCCACGGGGAACCCGGCCGCATCAATTCCCCAGCAACGACTACGTACCGACAGGTGGTGGCACCCGTGCGTCTGCGCACACCCCTTGCCCTGCTCGGGGCCGCGCTGCTCGTGCTCGCAGGGCCGCCGCTGCTCTCCACGGGCAGCGGCTCCGAGACCGGCACACAGATCCCCGGCCTGCGCCTCATGGTCCCCAACACGCCGGGCGGCGGCTACGACATCACCGCCCGCACCGCGGCTAAGAACGCCGAGGACGCCGGACTCACCCACAACATCGAGGTGTTCAACCTCCCCGGTGCCGGCGGCACCGTAGGGCTGAGCCGCCTCGTCGGCGAGCACGGCAACGGCAAGCTCGCGATGTCCATGGGGCTTGGCGTCGTGGGCGCCGCACGCTCCAACGACTCGCCCAAGACCCTCGCCGACACCACCCCGATCGCCCGCCTCACCGAGGAGCCGGACGTCGTCGTGGTCTCCAAGGACTCGCCGTACAAGAACATCGATCAGCTGGTCACCGCCTGGAAGAAGAACCCGGGCAAGCTCCCGGTCGGCGGCGGCTCTTCCCCCGGCGGACCCGACCACCTCGCCCCCATGCTGATGGCGCGCGCCGCGGGCATCGACCCGAAGAAGGTCAATTACGTTCCCTTCGACGGCGGCGGTGAACTCCTCGCCTCGATCCTCGGCAAGAAGGTCGCCTTCGGCGTCTCGGGCGTCGGCGAGTACCTGGACCAGATCAAGTCGGGCGAGCTGCGCCTCCTCGCGACCACCGGACCCAAGCGGGCCAAGGGCCTGGACGGGCCGACCCTCAAGGAGTCCGGCTACGACGTGGACTTCACCAACTGGCGCGGCATCGTCGCCCCGCCCGGCCTCTCCGACGCCGAACGCAAGAAGCTCACCGGCCTGGTCAAGAAGCTCCACGACTCTCCACAGTGGCGCGAGTCCCTCAAGACCAACGGCTGGGACGACGCCTTCCTCACCGGCGACAAGTTCGGTGACTTCCTGGCCGAACAGGACAAGAGCGTGGTGTCCGTGCTGAAGGAGCTGGGACTGTGACGACGACCACCGAAACCCCGCCCGACGAGCGCGGCGGCGACCGCCGTACCTGGCTGCGCGAGCACTCCGAACTCGGCGTCTGCGTCATGCTGTTGGCCCTCGGCGCGCTCGTCCTCACCGACGCGCTCACCATGGACGTCGAGATCGCCCAGCGCGGCCCTATAGGCCCCAGGACGGTACCGATCGTCGTGGGCGTCGGGCTCCTGGTCGTCGCCGTGATCCTCGCGATCGACGTCCTGCGCGGCGGCCGCGGCGAGGCCGAGGGCGGCGAGGACATCGACCTGTCCGAACCCGCCGACTGGCGCACCGTGCTGCTCCTCGCCGGCGTCTTCCTCGGCGCCGCCGTCCTCATCGAACCGCTCGGCTTCCCCGTCGCGGGGGCCCTGCTCTTCTGGGGCGCCGCGTACGCGCTCGGCAGCCGTCACCTGGACCGCGATCCGCTCATCGCGGCAGGGCTCTCCCTCCTCACGTACGTCGTCTTCAACAACCTGCTCGGGGTGCCGCTGCCCGGCGGACCACTGATGGGAGTGCTGTGACATGAACGCCTTCAACTCCCTGATGGACGGCTTCGGTACGGCCCTCACCCCCATGAACCTGCTCTGGGCCGCCGTCGGCGTGCTCCTGGGCACCGCGATCGGCGTCCTGCCCGGCATCGGTCCCGCGATGGCGGTGGCGCTGCTCCTGCCCGTGACGTACGGCCTGGAGCCGACCGGCGCGTTCATCATGTTCGCGGGCATCTACTACGGGGCGATGTTCGGCGGCTCGACGACCTCGATCCTCCTGAACACCCCGGGTGAGAGCGCCGCGGTGGTGGCGGCGATGGAAGGCAACCCGATGGCCAAGGCGGGGCGCGGCGCACAGGCGCTCGCCGCCGCGGCCATCGGCCACTTCGCGGGCGGCATCATCGGCACGACCCTCCTGGTGGCGCTCGCGCCGACGGTCGCGAAGCTCGCGGTCGACATCGGGGCGCCCGACTACTTCGCCATCATGGTGCTCGCGTTCATCGCCGTGACGTCCGTCCTCGGCTCCTCGCGCGTACGAGGAATCGCCTCGCTCCTCATCGGTCTCACCATCGGCCTGGTCGGCCTCGACCAGATGACCGGACAGCAGCGCCTGACCTTCGGCTCGCTCCAACTCGCCGACGGCGTCGACGTGGTGATCGTCGCGGTGGGCCTCTTCGCCATCGGCGAGGCCTTGTGGGTCGCGGCCCACCTGCGGCGCACGAGCGGCGAGGCGATCCCGGTCGGCCGCCCCTGGCTGGGCAGGGCAGACCTCAAGCGCACCTGGAAGTCCTGGCTGCGCGGCCCGCTCATCGGCTTCCCGTTCGGCGCGATCCCGGCCGGGGGCGCGGAGATCCCCACCTTCCTCTCGTACGTCACCGAGAAGCGCCTGTCCAAGCACAAGGACGAGTGGGGCAAGGGCGCGATCGAGGGAGTGGCGGGCCCCGAGTCGGCGTCGTCGGCGTCGGCGGCCGGAACGCTCGTCTCCATGCTGACCCTGGGCCTGCCCACGACGGCGGTGGCGGCGGTGATGCTCGCCGCCTTCCAGCAGTACGGGATCCAGCCCGGACCGCTCCTCTTCGAGCGCGAACCGGACCTGGTGTGGGGCCTGATCGCGTCCCTCTTCGTGGGCATGATCCTGCTCCTGGCCCTGAACCTGCCCCTCGCCCCGGTCTGGGCGAAGCTCCTTCGCATCCCGAGGCCCTACCTCTACGCGGGGATTCTCTTCTTCGCGGCGGTGGGCGCGTACGCGGTGGGCGGCGAGGCCCTCGACCTGGTGATCCTGCTGATCATCGGCCTGATCGGCTTCGGGATGCGCCGCTACGGACTGCCCGTCCTACCGGCCGTCATCGGCGTCATCCTCGGCCCGAACGCCGAGCAACAGCTGCGCCGCGCCCTGCAGATCAGTGACGGCAGCGTCAGCGGTCTGTTCGACACGCCCTTCTCGATCACCGTGTACGTGATCATCGCGTTGATCGTGCTCTGGCCGCTCGCGAAGAAACTGCTGGTGCGGGGCAGGAGCAGTGACGTAGACGTAGAGGCATGACCGACGACATCCGCCACACCGGCGCAGCCATCCGGCGCGCCACCGCCGCCGACGTCCCCGCCGTGAAGGCGGTGACGGACGCGGCCTACCACCCCTACATCGAGCGCATCGGTGTCGTGCCCGTCCCCATGGAGGCGGACCACGCGGCGGACGTGGCGGCGGGGCGGGTGTATGTCACCGGCGACCCGGTGGTGGGCGTCCTGGTCCTCGTCCCGCACGAGGACCACCTGTTCCTGGACAGCGTCGCGGTCCACCCCGAGGCGGCGGGCCACGGTGTGGGCCGCCGCCTGCTCGCCTTCGTCGACGACCGGGCGCGTGAGCTCGGACTGTCGGAGGTCCGGCTCTACACGAACGCGATGATGTGGGAGAACCGAAGGCTCTACCCGCGGTACGGCTACGAGATGGTGGAGCGCAGGGTGGACGGGCCCTACGACCGCTACCACTACAAGAAGAGCCTCTAACGCTTCGGGCCCTGTCGGGGGCGGCTCATGCCCTGCGGGCGCCGGCTCTCACCCGTCGGGCCACCAGGTCCGCTGGATGTCCTTGCGGACCTCGGGGCGTTCACGGGTCCGGTCCTCGGCTTCGTGCTTCTCCCGGACTTGTCGATTGGTGGGCTTACCGACGGTCTTGTGCACGGTCACACGGCGCATGGCTGCCTCCCTGTACTACCGATGTCCAAGGTGGGACGTCTGTAGACCTCTGCGGGGAGGGTTTCTCATCCGAGTCGGATTGTCAGTGGCGGGTGTCACCCTCGGGACATGACGATCGACTGGGACATCGAGGCGGCCACGTTCGACGACGAGCCGGACCACGGGCTGCGGGACACGGTGGTGCGGGACGCGTGGGCGCGGCGGCTGCGGGACTGGTTGCCGGATACCACGGGCGACGTCCTTGACCTGGGCTGCGGCACCGGAAGCCTGTCCTTGCTGGCGGCCGAGCGTGGGCACCGCGTCACGGCGGTGGACCGGTCCCCGAACATGGTGGAACGGGCCCGCGAGAAGCTGTCGGGGCACGAGGCGGAGGTGCTGGTCGCAGACGCCTGGGAGCCTCCGGTGCGGGGACGCCGTTTCGACGTGATCCTGGCCCGGCACGTGCTGTGGATGGTGCCGGATCCGGCAGCGGTGCTGCGGCACTGGTGCGGGCTGCTGCGGCCGGAAGGACGCCTGATCCTCATCGAGGGCGTATGGGGCACGACGAACCCCACCGGCATCCCCATGGACCGCTTGATCAGCGCGCTGACGCCCCTGGCCGCCCGTCTCCACTCCGAGCGCCTCTCGGGCGACGAGCGGCTGTGGGGGAGGAGGGTGGAGGACGAGCGTTACGCGGTGGTGGCGACTCTCCCCGCACTCCGCCGCCACGAGGAGGTCAGCCGCCACGAGGAGGTCAGCCGCCACAAGGAGGTGGTGGACGTCCACCTCATCCTCCGCCGCGGCGACGAGGTGCTTCTCGCCCGCCGCGCCAACACCGGCTACGGCGACGGCTTGTTCAACGTCCCCTCCGGCCACGTCGAACCCGGCGAGGACGTCCGCACGGCCGTGCTCCGCGAGGCCCACGAGGAGATCGGCCTCACTCTCACCCCCGAGGACGTGAGCGCCGAGCTGGTCCTCCAGCACCGGGGCCCGGGCGGAGAACCCCGCATCGGCTGGTTCTTCGAAGCGACGTACGGCACGGGCGGCGAGCCCTTCAACGCGGAGCCCCACAAGTGCGACGAACTGAGCTGGCACCGTGCGGCCACGCTGCCGGACGACATGGTGGCGTACTGCAGGGCGGCACTCGAGGCGTGGCGCGCGGGGGAGAGATTCGCCCTGCACTGGCAGGAGGAGGGCGATGCGGTGAGATATGAGGAGGGTGGGGATGGGCGGACGGTTGTCCTTGCCCGCCCGAGGTCGGGGGCCGGGGGCTGAGTTCTCAGTCCGAGGCCGCTCCAGGAAGCGGCGGGGAGAGCGGGCCTCCGCCGCGCGCCAGACGTTCCAGATCGTCAAGGGCGGACTCAGCCGCCGCCGCGGCGGCGGGGTCGCGCTCCTTGATGCCGCTCTCGGCGAACTCGTCCTCGTCGAGGCGGATGACCGTGTCGCCGTCCGCCGAGCACCACAGGTCGAGGTCCAGGTCTTCCACTGTGAGCGTGGCGCCCTCCCTTACCGCCGGGCGCGTCACGTCGCAGTACCAGCCCTTCAGGATGCCCGTTGACGTGCGGACCTCCTTCACGGCGTACCAGCGGTCCCGCCAGTAGTGCTCCGTGAAGACGTCGCCCGGTTCGAAGCGTACGAAGCCGAAGTCCCGCACTCCGTCGGCCGCCCACGGCGCGCGGACCGTCACCACTGTGCCGTCGTCCGCGACCACCTCCGCCGGGTAGCGGATCTTCGTGCGGCCCCTCTTCATCAAGATGACGTCCACCTTGTCGGCCGGCGTTCCGGACGATGTATCAGCCGAGGCTTCGGACATGGCGTACCTCCGTGGCGCAGATCTCGTAACCGAACCACTTGTTGATCGCCAGCATCGGCTCGTTGCCCGCGTCGTTGCCGGTGAACGCCTCGGTGCAGCCGGCCGCCCGTGCCCGGTGCAGGGAGTCGTTCTTGGCCAGCTTGGCAAGACCGCGCCCGCGGAACGCGCGTGCGGTGCCGGTCATGCCGCTCGAGTAGCGTGACGCGTCGTCCGTGCGGGCCAGGGTGAAGGCGGCAGGGCGGCCGTCCACCATTGCCACCGAGGTCAGTTCACGGTTCACCAAGGGGTGGTTCCACGTCTCGGCGAGCCAGTGCTCGTAGTCCGTGAACTCCGCCGCCACGTCGCTCGGTTCGTCCGCGACGGCCTCCGCGTCCAGGTCGAAGAGGGCGCGCGGGTCGTCCCCGAACGCCTCCCCTGTGCGCAACTCGACGTCCTGCGGCGGCTCTTGGCGGGGCGGTAGCGTGCCGGACGCCAGGTCGAGGCGGAGGAAGTGGGCCGAGCGGCTCGCGCGGTAGCCCCGGTCGGCGGCGAAGGCGCGGTTCGCGGGCTCGTCGAGGACCCAGGAGAAGACCGTGGTGGCGCCGTTGTCCGTCAGGTGATCCTGCGCCGTCCGCAGGATCAGCGAACCCGCGCCGAGCCCGCGCCGCTGAGGGAGTACGTAGACGTTGGCGAAGCCCTGGCCCGGGTGGGGGCTGTCGTGGGCGATGCCCACCTGAGCCGTGCCGATGATCTTCCCGTCGGTCTCGGCAGCCAACTGGAGGTAGCGGGAGTCGGGATGGGCGTGCGCCAGGTCGAACAGGACCGAATCGGCTGTGGCGAGCATGGCGGGTACGCAGGCGCGGCGGACCGCGGCGAAGGCTTCGGCATCGGCTCTGTCACCGGAGCGCAGGGCGCGGACTAGGACGGTCATGGAGCCGCACGCTACGCGCGTGGCGCGTCGGGATGCCTCTTATTTTCCGGGGGTGCGGGACAATCGCCGGGTGACTTTGAAGATCGAGATCGAGATCGACGGTGGTGCCGGGGGCGGCGCCGGTGCGAGTGGCGTGCCGCCCTACGAGCAGGTGCGGGCCCAGATCGCCGAGCAGGCGCGGGGCGGGGCGCTGCCGGTGGGGTACAAGTTGCCGACCGTGCGGGGGCTCGCCCAGGACCTTGGGCTTGCCGCGAACACGGTGGCCAAGGCGTATCGGGCCCTTGAGGCGGACGGGGTGATTGAGACGCGGGGGCGTCACGGGACGTTCGTGGCCGCGGCCGGTGACGCGGCGGCGCGGGAGGCGTCGGCCGCGGCCCAGGCTTTCGCCGAGCGGGCTCAGCGGCTCGGCCTCTCCGAGGCGGCGGCTCTTTCCGCCGCGCGGGACGCGGTGCGCGCGGCTTACGGGGAGTCGGGGTGACTCCTGCCCCGCCGCCGGGCTACAGATAGAGCCCGGCGTCCGCACCCTCGCGGGGGTCCGGGACCGACGTGGGGGACGTGCCGCGCCGCAACGCGTACAGCTCCGCCAATGTCGCGCCCTCGCGCGAGACTCCCTCGTCCGTGCCGAGCCAGTCGGTCGACTCGGCGCGGGTCAGGTTCCCGACCTCGATCCGGGCGAGGCACCGCCCCGGCCGGACCACCGCGGGGTGCAGCCGCTCCAGGTCCTCGTTGGTCGTCACGCCGACCAGGACATTGCGGCCCTGCCCCAGCAGCCCGTCCGTCAGGTTCAGCAACCGCGACAACGCCTGCCCGGCGGTGTGCTTCGCCTCCCCGCGGATCAGCTCGTCGCAGTCCTCCAGAAGCAGCAGCCGCCAGCGTCCCTTCGCCGTGCCGTCGTCCTCGCCGATCGCGATGTCCATCAGGTAGCCGACGTCGCTGAACAGGCGCTCCGGGTCCAGGACACAGTCCACCTGGCACCAGTCGCGCCAGGACCGCGCGAGCGTCCGCAGCGCCGACGTCTTGCCCGTGCCCGGCGGGCCGTGCAGGAGCAGGAGGCGGCCCGAGATGTCCTCGGGGCCCGTCTTCATCAGGGAGTCCATGGCCTCGGCCACCGGCGCGGTGTAGTTCTGCCGCACCTCCTCCCACGTACCGGCGGCGATCTGCCGTGTGGTGCGGTGCGGGCCGCGCCTGGGAGACACGTACCAGAACCCCATGGTCACGTTGTCCGGCTGAGGCTCGGGCTCGTCCTGCGCGCCGTCCGTCGCCTGCTTCAGGACCTTCTCCGCGAGGTCGGCGCTCGTCGCCGTCACCGTGATGTCCGCGCCGCGGTTCCAGCGGGAGATCAGGAGCGTCCAGCCGTCGCCCTCGGCGAGCGTCGCGCTGCGGTCGTCGTCGCGGGCCGCGCGCAGCACCGTCGCACCCGGTGGGAGCAGCGTGGATCCTGACTTGACACGGTCGATGTTGGAGCTGTGCGAGAAGGGCTGCTCGCCGGTGGCGAAGCGGCCCAGGAAGAGGGCGTCCACGACGTCCGACGGAGAGTCGCTGTCGTCGACGTTGAGCCGGATCGGCAGGGTGTCCTGAGGGTTCGCAGACATGCCGCCATGATCCGGCACGCAAGTGCCCTTGTGCATCCCGGTTTACGTACTTCGCCGTACTCCGTTCAGGTGCGGACCGGCGCGAACGGCGCGGAACGGACCACGGGGCCGTGGCAAACCTGTGGTGCGGAACCTGTGCCACCGCCAACCGGCCCCGTTACGATTGCCCCTGATGGGACGTCATGAGTGGAAATCGGGGGCACAGCGGTGGCGACTCACCGCGCTGCTCGGCGTTGCTGTGGCCGCACTGGCCCTGATCCTGACCGTCATCACCACGCTCCCCGGCGGCGGCACGGGCACCGAGGGCACCACGCGCGACGGTGACAAGGTGCACGGCACCCCCGCCGTCCCGCCCGACGAGGCGAAACCAGCCGTCGGCTGGGGCTTCACCCACACCCAGTACAGCGCGGACGAGGGCGAGGACGCCGCCACGCGGCGTGCCGGGACGATGCTCGCCGGCCTGCCGAGCCCGCTGCCGCAGAACCAGCACATCATGGGCTGGGGCGCGAGCAATCCCGAGCCGGTCAAGGGGCGTTACGACTTCGAGGCGATGGACAAGCGGATGGACTTCATCCGCGCCACCGACGGCACGCCGGTCGTCACCCTGTGCTGCTCCCCGGACTGGATGAAGGGCGGCAAGCCCGGTTCGGGCAACACCGACTGGAGCCAGCAGTCCCTGGAGACCGCCCCGGAGCGCGAGCACTACAAGGACTTCGCCAAGCTCGCGGCGACCGTCGCCAAGCGCTATCCGGACGTACGGCACTTCATCGTCTGGAACGAGTTCAAGGGCTTCTGGAACAGCGAGAAGTCCCGCTGGGACTACGAGGGCTACACCGAGCTGTACAACCTGGTCTACAAGGCGCTCAAGAAGGTCAACAAGGACATCATGGTCGGCGGCCCCTACCTCGTCATGGACAGTGTCGACCCGCGTCAGACCGAGGAGGCGTCGCATGAGGTCAAGGGCGCCTGGGGCCGCATGGACCAGCGGGTTCTCGACGCCTTCGACTACTGGAACAAGAACAAGGCGGGCGCGGACTTCGTGGTCGTGGACGGATCCAGCTACACCGTCGACGACGACATGCTCCCCGACGAGTTCAAGGCCACCGACAAGCTCACGGCGGTCGGCAAGTGGGTGCGCGCGCGTACCGGCGACCTGCCGCTGTGGTGGGCCGAGTACTACGTGGAACCGGGCGACAGTGACGACGCCCGCGACGGCTGGTCCGAGCCGCACCGCGTCGCCGTCCAGGCATCCGGTCTGATGGCGATGGCGCGCGGCGGCGCGAGCAGCGGCTTCTACTGGAACCCGCAGAACAAGGGCGAGGACTGTGCGGGCTGCCTGTGGCGCTCCACGCAACTCTCCGACGGTGGAACGGAGTTGCCGATGCTGGAGATGCTCTCCCGGTTCAGCGACGCGTTCCCGCCCGGCACGGAGTACGAGAAGGTCTCCGTCGCCCCCGACGACGTACCGAACGTACGTGTGCTCGCCGACAAGAAGACGGTGCTCGTCGTGAACACCCTCGACCGTGAGATCGACGCGAAGGTCGACGGGCAGCGGTTCACGATGAAGGGGTACGGGGTGAAGTGGCTGCAGCGGTGATCCGCCGCGGCCACCCGCCCCCACCGGCCCCCACCGTCACGCCATCGTCAGGAACCGCTGGATCAGCGAGGCGAACAGCACCGCGAGCAGCGGCAGCGAGAACCAGAAGCTGCTCTGCAGCCAGCGCAGCTGCCGCACGCTCGGCTCCAACGCCACCCGCGCGACCTCACGGGTGACGAGCAGCAGGATCACGGCGATCGCCGCGAGCGCGCCGATCACCGACCAGGGAGTCCAGGTGATCTGTGGGCCGATCGGGCCCGGATCGGCCTTCTCGACCTTGCCGTTCGGCTGCTCGCGCAGCGTGTAGAGGGTCGCGTCGTCGTTCGTGAGGACCTTCTTCAGTTCCTGGCGGTTGTCGAGGTTCGTGATCAGCCGGGAATCCCAGGTCATGGGGTAGCCCACGTCCATCTGGAGATACACCGTCTGGCTCTTGTTGATCATCAGATACGAGTTGGGGCCCGCGTCCTTGAGCGCCTTCACCAGGCTGGAGACCAGGACGGGGTCGGCCGGTGCGAGGGTCGGGACGTACTGGACCTTCTCCATGTCGCGTGTGCCCCACGGCATCGCGGGCGTCACGTTGTTGACCGTGTCGTCGCTCATCCACAGCAGCCGCACCGTCGGATCGTCGTGCTCGTACACGTAGTCCATCGCGGCGACCTCGCCGACCCGGGTCCGCTCGAAGGGTTCGTTGCCCCAGCGCGCGACCAGGAAGCCGCCCATCAGGATGAGCCCCGCCATCAGAGCGGCGACGGGCGCGAGGCTCACCCGGTCGCGGTCGCGCTCCTTCGCGGTGATCCCCGCGCGCGGGAACAGCGCGAGTCCGGCCAGGAGCGCGGCGCCCGGCAGTGCGAACATGAAGACGCGGAGTGCCATCTCGCCGCCGTACGACTGCATGCCGAAGCCCAGGAACGGCACGAAGGTCAGGACGAGCAGCGAGCGCTCCGTGTACTTGTGGTCGCGCCGTCGCCACCAGCCCCAGCAGGCGAGGGCCATGACGCCGCCGGCCAGGGCCACGCGTGCGTAGAGGACGAGCTGGTGGGTCGAGCTGCCGCCCTCGATCCGCCCGGACACCGACGACGACACATTGCCGCCGACGCCGCCGATCCCACCGAACAGCTCGTTGAAGTGTCCCGACCAGTAGGGCTCCGCGAGGAAGCCCAGCCAGACGGCGACGAAGACGGCGAAGAGGATCGGCAGGCCGCGCAGCTCCGAGCGGCCCACCAGGACGAGCGCGGCAAGGACGCCGAGCATCACGAACGGCGTGAGCTGGTGTGCCGGGACCGTCGCCGCGAACAGGGCGATCAGGACCACGAGCAGCACCGCGCGCTGGCGCCGGTCGGCGGGTTCGACGTCGAGCTCGCCGGGGCGGCGCTTGGCCCACAGGACGTGCGGCGCGCGGAACCACACGAGGAGCACCGCGACGAACACCAGATAGAGCAGATACGTGAAGCCCTGCGGCGAGAAGTAGTCCTGGCCGACCCAGCCGCTCAGGGCGAAGATCCACAGGCCGGTCCACTTGGCGCGCCAGCCCGCCCGCATGGAGCGCGTGAGCAGCAGCATCGGTGCCAGGTAGAGCAGTTGCATGGCCAGCGGCCACCAGCGGATGACCTCGGTCATGTCCGAGACGCCGCACGCCTTCGCCACGAACGTGGCCGCCGCGAAGAACCCGGGCCAGCTCCAGCGCGCGTCCAGGTCGGGCACCGCGGAGCCGGTCCTGTCGATGTACTCCATGAAGCCGAGGTGCTGCCAGGCCGTCGCGAACCGCGGCTCGTCCTCCAGGACGGCGGGCAGCGCGTGCAGGCACACCACCGTGGCGATCAGCGTCGCGAGGAGCAGGGCCTGATGCGGCCGTTCCATCCAGAGCAGCGAGGCGAAGACGACGACGAGCAGCGCGGCCCCGAGCAGGGTCGGCGTGGGCAGGACGGAGATGAGCCCGAGCCCGCCCATCTTGTCCAGGTCCGCCTCCGTGATGCCGAGGGCGGGCAGCCAGTAGAGGGCGAGCGCGAAGGCGAGGAACAGCGCCATGAAGAGGGCGCGTCGGCGGGGGAGCGGTTCGGGGACGACGGGTTCGGGCGGGGACTGGGGCACGCGTGAGACAGTGCCCGGTTCCTCGGCGGGCGCCGTGACGGCTGAGGACACCGAGGCGGGAACCGCCGAGGGCGGCACCGGCTCGCGGGGCTTGAGCGGCGTTCTCAGCGCCCAGGTCGGCCGGTGCTCCATGTCGTCCCCCTCGTCCCGCTCGGCCCGCTCGTCCCGCTCCGCCCCCGTGCCCGCTGGCTTCTCGGGAGCGGGCTTCTGGGACACGGGCTTCGCGGAGAACGTGGCCCTCCCGAAAGCCGGTGTCCGCGTCCCGTACGCGGGCGTCCCCGGCCCGGGGCGCATGTCGGGCCTGCGCTCCGGATGCTCGAAGTCCATCTGCACGGCCAGTTGCAGGGTGTTCGAGTCCAGTGTCTCGCGCAGCGCCCAGGCGGGCCCGCGCCGCTCCTTCTCATGGCCCGGCACCTTGTCGGCGGGCGGGGGCGGCGCCTCAGGTGTCCCCAGGTCGGCGAGATCGCCGTCCGGTGCCGCGTCGGCCGGCGCGGAGGAGGGAGCCCCCCGCGCCACCCGGTACAGCTTCGGCGCCGCGATCGCCACGATCACGGCGAGGCTGGAGATCTCCGCGACGCCCGCCCCCGTCAGACCCATGCGCGGCAGCAGCAGGAGGGTCAGGCCGAGCACCAGGAAGCACAGCAGACCCTGCATCCAGGCGATCCCGGACGTGCGGCTCTGCGCGCGCTGCACCGCGAAGTACGTCTCCATGACGACCCGCAGCGCCGCGCCCACCGCGAACCAGCGCAGCAGCGGCGTCGCCGCGTCCGCGTACGCCTGGCCGAAGACCCGCAGGATGAAGGGCGCGCAGACGAAGAGCAGACCGCACACCGGCAGCATGATGCGTGCCATGCGGCGCAGCGCGGCCCGGGTGTTCGCCGCGAGCCGCGCCGGGTCGTGCGCGCCCTCGACGGTCAGCGACGCGCCCATGTTGATGGCGAGCAGGTTGACCGTGCCGCCGATCGTGGTGGTGATGTAGAAGTACGCGTTGTCGACCGAGCTGACCTGCGAGGCGACGATCACCGGTACGAGATAGACCACGGCGAGCGAGAAGAGCGAGCCGGTGTAGTCGCCGGCCAGGAAGCGGCCCATCTCGCGCAGCGTCGGAGGCTGCGTCTTGTCGTGGGTCGCCTCGATGTGCCGTGGCACGAGCCGCCGGAACACCAGCCAGCCGAGCGGCAGGACCGACACGGCGATCGCGGCGACCCACGACACGAACACGCCCGCCGTCGGGATCGCCGCGGCCACCGCGATGAGCAGCCCCAGCTTGACGACCGAGAAGATGGTGTTGCCGACCGGCACCCACAGCGCGTTGCGCAGCCCCGTGAGCACCCCGTCCTGGAGGGTGAGCAGCGACCAGGCGACGACCGCGGCGATGAAGCCGAGGCCGTTCAGCGGGCCGTGCAGGAATCTGTACGAGGGACCCCACAGGTCGAGCGTGAGCAGGAAGATCAGCGCGGCGAACGACACGACCAGCGAACTGGTCGCGTAGGTACGGAAGATGAGCTTGCCCGTGGCGCGTCCCGCGACGGGGATGAAGCGGGCGAGGGCCCCCATCAGGGTGAGGGCGGTGAGGCCCGCCAGGAACTTCATGGCGGCGATCGCCGCCGAGCCCTGGCCGACCGCCGACTCGGAGTAGTACCGAGCGGCGGCGAGCCAGAAGCCGAGGCCGAGCACCCCGGAGATGCCGGTGTTCAGCATCAGCGCGTAGGCGTTGCGGAACAGGGGACTACTGCTGTTGCCGCCGCCGGAGCCGCCCCTGCCGGGCAGGCGCATTCTGCGCGGCCTGCCCGACTTGCCGGACGGCGGCTGCTGTTCGGTGGCGGGAGTCCCAGAGACGTCCGCCTGGGCGGTCGACGTGTCAGACACGGGTACGAGTTGCCTTCCGGCGGGCCTGTCGGGCTCTGCGGACCACGGCGTACCCCTTGGTGTGGGCACGGTCCCTGGCGAAATTGCGGGCGATCGAGCGGCCCTCGACGAGCCGCTCGAACTCCTCGATGCCGGTGGAGCGGCGCACGGTCACCCGCTGCAGGGCGAACGGACCCTGGGCGCGCCGCGCGAGGCCGTTGCCGACCGCGAGCGACTGGGCGAATCCGGCGCCGCGCACCGTACGGCGCACCCGGCGGCTCGAATAGCCGTACGGGTAGGCGAAAGAGGCAGGGCGGATGCCCAGTTCGTCGGTGAGGATCTCCCTGCAGCGCAGCAGCTCGAACCAGAGATCCTCGTCGTCCAACTGGTCGAGCTGCGGGTGCGTATGACTGTGCCCGCCGATCTCCGTCCCCACCGAAGCCAGTTGGCGCACCTGGTCCCAGTCGAGCATCAGGTCGAGACCGCCCCCGGTGTCGTGCGCTCCGCGCAGCCAGCCCGTGGAGACGAACAGCGTCGACGCGAAGCCGTGCTCGGCGAGCGCGGGCAGCGCGTGCCGGTGCACGCCTTCGTAGCCGTCGTCGAAGGTGATCAGGACGGGCTTTCTCGGCAGTGACCGGCCGGGAGCGCGCCAGACCGCGGCGAGATCGGCCGTGGTGATCGGTGTGAAACCCCGCTCGCCGAGCAGTTCGAGCTGCTCGGCGAACGCCCCTGGACGCACGGACAACTGCCGTGTGTCCAGAGTGGGTTCATGGGCGATCGAGTGATACATGAGGATCGGCACGGGAGCGGTCATGGCGGTCCCCCTCGGCCGATCGGTGCCGTGATCATGCGGCAGCCCCCTCCCCGCCTTCCGCGTCCTTCGCGATCTCCACGACCGAGAAAGTGGCGCCCGCCCTGCGCGCGCGGACACTGCCGAGGACGTACCCCCCGGCCGCCGTGACCACGCCCGCCACAATGGCTCCCGCGCGGCCCGCGCCGCCGGGACGGGCGAGCAGCGCGTCACGCAGCCCCCGCCCGACACCCGCGGGCAGGACACGCGTGGCATAGCGCCGCTCGGACTCAAGCCCCTTGTCCGTGCCGACACTTCGGGCGACGAGCGCCTTGGACAGGCCTTCCGCGTACGTCCGCGTACGGAAGTAGTGGAAGCGCTCGCGGGCCGCGGGGACGCGGTGGTGGATCACCGCGCGATCGTCGATGAGCAGGATCGCGTCCGGCCTCGCCCGGGTGAGACGGATGCACAGCTCCGTCTCCTCGCAGCCCAGCGGACGCTTGTCGCCGTCGCGCCCGATGCCGGTCGCGAAGCCGCCCGCCACCTCGAAGGCGCTGCGGCGGAAGGACGCGTTGCCGCCCAGGACGTTGCGCACCCGCACACGGCCCTCGGGCAGCCCCTTGTACGTACAGCCGACGACCCAGTCGAATTCCTCGGGGAACCAGGCGGGCCTGCGCCGGGACTCCCAGATCGGCATGGTGCGCCCGCCCACGGCGAAGACCCGCGGGTCGGCGTATCCCTCGGCGAAGTGGCGCAGCCAGTCCCGCTCTGCGACGGCGTCGTCGTCGAGGAACGCGATGATCTCGCCGCCGGACGCGGCGATGCCGGTGTTGCGGCCCGCGGAGAGACCGCGGGGGCCCGCGTTGGCGAGCACCCGCACCCCTTCGGTCTCCTTGTACTCCTTGGCGAGCCGGTCCAGGAGCGAGGCGTTGTGGTCCACCACGAGAAGCGTCTCGAGCGCCGCGAGGGACTGCGCCCGCACCGAGGCGACCGCCGCGAGGATGTCCTCCCAGCGGTCCTCGGTGTAGACGCAGATGACGACGGAGATGCCCGTGACCGTGCGTCCCCCGTGGCGTCCGGAAACGCTCAAGACACCTCTCCCTGACGCGTGCGGAAGGGGACACCACGCGTGCGGCGCCGCTGCCCGCGGCGGTTGGAGCGCTCCGTGAGGATCACCTTCAGGACCCGCAGACCGTCGCGCACGGCCCTGAGATTGCTGACGCCGTGGATGCGCAGATACTCGTGGCTGGGGATCTCCTGCACCTTGAGCCCGGCCTTGACGACCCTGATGTTCATCAGGGTCTCGACCTCGAAGCCCGTGCAGTCGAGGTCGATCTTGTCCAGGCAGTGCTTCCAGAAGGCGTTGTAGCCGTAGCAGAGGTCGGTGTAGCGGGCGCCGAACTTGGCGTTCACCACGGAGCACAGGACGTGGTTGCCGAGCTTGCGGATCGGCGTCATGTCGTCCGTGGCGCCGCCGTTGGCGAACCGCGAGCCCTTGGCGAAGTCCGCGCCGGAGACCAGCGCTGAGACGTAGCTGACGATCTCGTGACCGTCGGCCGAGCCGTCCGCGTCGACCATGACGATGATGTCGCCGGTGCACGCCTCGAATCCGGTGATCAGGGCGTCGCCCTTGCCCTTGCCGAGCTGTCGGACGACCTTCACGTCCGGCCACAGTTCCCGCGCGACCGCCACCGTGTCATCGGTGGAATTGCCGTCCACGAGGACGACCTCGTGGATCCAGTCGGGCAGCGACTTGAAGACATAGGGAAGATTCTCCGCTTCGTTCATCGCGGGAATCACGACGCTCACCGGCGGTGTGATCGCCAAGTGCGTCGATATCGGTCGGTAGTTGCCGGACAGTGTCGGCTTGTTTAATGGACCTTGGTCCGGCTCGGCGGCCGGGCGCACAAAAGAACTCACGAGTCTGATCCCTCTCGTCCGGTGGACCGCCCACCCCCGGGCAGTCCGGCTATGTATCCGGTTCGAAAGGGGGGTTCTCACTTACACATGCCGAAATGGATCTCCGTGCACGCCAAAGTGAGCTGGCATTGCGCGGGACGTAACTCGGCACGAATTCAACAGCCGAGCACGGCACCCCCCTACCGCGCCCCGCACCGGAACCACCGCGATCTTGAGCCCTCCCCTAGATCGCATTGCGTGATGGGTCGATGCGGGTGGATGTACGACGGTATTGATGATTGAGACCTTATGGCAAGGCCTGGAACGAGGCCTCACGTTTTTGATGATTTGGCCGGTCTTGGTGGGCACATATGGAGCGCCCCGTTCCTGCCTTCTCTCCTCTATTCCTGCTTTCTTGATCGAATTTGACCCATGCGTTTCAGCAGCTTGTCGGCCGGTTCGAAGAGCTCCGGCCGTGACAAGACGGTGTTGCGCAGGGCCCTTACCGGAGCGCGCCGCGCCCGGTGACCGATCGCCGCAGGATGGCGCAGAGCCACCCACCCCTCGGACACGGTGAGTTCACGTGTCTTCAGGGAGTCCTTGTACTGCTTCTGGCCCCGTCCGAGATCGAGATACGCGATGCCGTCGGCGGCGGCCGCCTCGGCCATGCGCAGATGCAGGATCAGGCCGGGCGAGTATTTGGCGAAGGCCGGGTCGTAGGCCGGGAACCACTGGGCGAAGATCCGCTCGGAGCAGAGCCCGAAGTGCGCTGCCACCGGCGCCTCGTCGACGTAGAGGACGGAGAGCAGGCCGGTGAACTCATCGGACCTGGTGTGGAAGAGCTGGCGCACGAGCTGCTTGATCCAGGCGGACGCGAAGCGGTCGCTGCGGCCGGTCCTGCGGTACTGGGCCGACTTCCACTCCATCAGGGTGTGCAGGACCTTGGGGTCGCGCTCGTCGTGCACATAGCGAACGACGCCGTGGTGGCGCCCGAGCCTGCGCTCCTTGGCAAGGGTCGTGCGGGTGAACTTCGGCGACTTCGCCTTGAGCTGGCCGAGATATGCCTCGTACCCCTGGTCGATGTCCATGACGGGGGAGGCGAAGGAGCCGGAGACGCCTGCCTCGAACGGCTGCTGGCCGGCGGCCAGATGGTCGAACTCGTACATCGCGAGCCCGCAGGCCCGTAACAGTTCCCGCGCGTCCCAGGTGAAGCCGGGCCGATGCACCAGGCCCTGGCAGTCGGAGACGCCCAGGCCGATGGCCCGGCCGACGCCGGTGATGGATCTCTGGAACGGGAAGAACGCCGCGGGCTCACCGTCCTCGTGTACGACCGCGATGCGCACGCCGCGTCTCCAGTGGCCCACCGCGAGGGTGAACTCCGGGGAGAGGAAGGGATTGCCCATCTCCGGGGAGCCGTTGAGGTGCGCCTTGGACTGCATCGCTGTCCAGGCCACCCGGTCCGCAGCGGTGAGTTCTCCAGGGCGGTGCACGGTGATGTCCACGTCAGGAGGTCCGCCTCGTCGGGGTACGACGTCGCAGTCGCCGTACCAGTACCAGCAGATAGATGAGTGAGCCGATCACGGTGATGGCGACGACTCCGCCGCGCACCGACCACATGTGCAGGGCGAGCATTCCCTGGGCCACCAACAGGTTGACCGCGACGGCGCCGGAAACGGAAGCCACGATCCGGCCCCATGGCTCAAGTCCGCCGAGCGCGGCACCGATCGCACAGCCCGGGGCGGCAAGCAGGAAGAACAGTGTGAAGGGTGCACGCAGGGGCGATTCGATGTCCGTGAGCGCGAGAACCGCGCCGACCGCGCCGACAGCCACAGCCATGCCCGCGAGCAACGGCAGCGCCTCTTCGTGGCGGCTCGGCGGATCCCCGGGGCCGCGCCCGGTGTCTGATGACGGTGCCTTGATCCTGATGGTCTGCATTGGCGACTTTGCCCCCCGAAGCGCCGGATGCCGGGCTTCAATGTCGCGCAGTCGACGGCGGCGCGTCAAGATGCGGAGGCTGTGTGGAGATGTTCGCCCTGAGGTCCTTGAACCGGAGGAGAACTCGCCGCGAGTGCGGGGGAATTGGCGGCGAACTTGTTGACATGGGCACTACCGGTGGCGGGAGGGGGGTGGTACCACAGTCGTGGCAGACATCCTGCTAAGGGAGGTTCCATGAGATTGTCCCGAATCACGGCATACGTATCCTCACTCCTCCTCGCCACCGCCTTCGCCCTCACCGGGGCAACCGCGGCGCAAGCAGACCAACAGAGCGACCAACAGGCCGCGGCCACCGGCTATGTGGCGCTCGGCGACTCCTACTCTTCCGGCGTCGGATCCGGCGCCTACGACAGCGGAAGCGGCGACTGCAAGCGCACGCCGCGCGCGTACCCCGCGCTCTGGGCAGCCGCGCACTCACCCTCCAGCTTCAATTTCACGGCTTGCTCGGGTGCTCGTACGGGTGATGTTGTGGCGGGCCAACTCGGCCCGCTCGGCTCCGGAACGGGTCTGGTCAGTCTCTCCATCGGCGGCAACGACGCCGGCTTCTCCGACGTCATGACGACCTGCGTCCTGCAGTCAGAGAGCAACTGTCTCGCGCGGATCGCGACGGCACGCAGCTACGTCGAGTCGACGCTGCCCGGCAACCTCGACAAGGTCTACTCGGCGATCAGCGCCAAGGCACCGGCCGCCAAGGTCGTCGTGCTCGGATACCCCCGCTTCTACAAGCTCGGCGGCGGCTGCGTCGCCGGTCTCTCCGAGAAGGAACGCAGCGCCATCAACAGCGCGTCCGACTTCCTCAACTCCACCACGGCCAAGCGCGCCGCCGACCACGGCTTCGCCTTCGGCGATGTGGCCTCCAAGTTCAGCGGGCACGAGATCTGCTCGGGCGACGCCTGGCTGCACAGCGTGAACTGGACCAACATCGGCGAGTCCTACCACCCCAAGGCCGCGGGCCAGTCCGGCGGCTACCTCCCCGTGTTCAGCGCCGCGGCGTCCTGACCCACTCGGTCCGGCGCGACTCAGTTCGGCGCATAGGAGGAGGCCCCGTCCGTCGGGGTCTCCTTCTCGCATGTCACCGAGTACGCGACAGTGTTGGAGGTGGTCCTCACCGGGCTGCGCACCTCCACGCTGATCGCGTTCGCATACGTCGACCCCGGCTCCCCGGCGACCGTCTCCGTGTGCTGCACCTGCTTGGTCTTCCCGCCTCCGGAGGCGAAGCTGAGGGTCTTCCAGCCGGGGTCGCTCGGCGTCCCGGACTTGGTCACCCAGCGGTAGTCGACGGTGACCGGAACTCGTCCCACGGTGAACGTCGCGGTGAACGAAGGCACCTGCCCCGCGGCCGGCGGGCAGGCACCGCTGTACTGGGTGTACGCGCCGACGACCGAGACCTTGACGCTCTGCGCCGGGGGAGTGGTCGTCCCGCCGCCGTTGCCGCCGCCTCCGCCGGTCGTGGAGCCGCCGCCTTTGGAACCGCCGTCGCTGCCGTCGCCGGTGCTCGACCCGCTGCCGTCGCCTCCGCCCGACGTGCTGTTGCCGCCGCTCTTGCCCCCGTCGGAGCCGCTGCCACTCCCGCCGCTGCCGTTCCCGCCTCCGCTCTCGGAGGAGCCGCTGCTGCTTCCGTTCCCGCCACCGCCACCGCTGTCGCGATTGAGCAGGGAGTAGGCGAGCCCGCCCAGAGCGAGCGCGAGGGCGACCAGGCCCGCGGTGAGGACGAGGACCGTGCGGCGCGAACGGGTCGCAGCGGTGGTGGTGGTCGTGGCGACGACGGGTTCTCGCTGCTGATTCGGTGGTGGCGGAAGCGGCGGGGGCGACTGGTGTTGCTGTTGCTGTTGCTGTTGTGACGTGATGGTCGGGGTGTACGGGAGGGGCGCCTGGACACTGGGAGTGCCGCCCGCGGCGATGAGCCGCAGCTGGTTCTCGGCCTCCGCGGCGGAGATCCGGGCGGCGGGGTCCTTCCGCAGCAGCCCCTCGATGACCGGGGCCAGCGGCCCCGCGTTCCGGGGCGGCGGCAACTCCTCGTCGACGACCGCACGCAACGTACTGAGCGGGGTGTCCTGCCGGAACGGCGAGCTGCCCTCGACGGCCGCGTAGAGCAGCACGCCGAGCGACCACAGATCGGACTCCGGCCCTGGATGCCGCCCCAACGCCCGCTCCGGGGCGAGGAATTCGGGCGACCCCACCACTTCGCCCGTCATGGTGAGCGCCGAACTGCCCTCCACCATGGCGATCCCGAAGTCGGTGAGGACCACCCGCCCGTCGTTCGCGATGAGTACGTTGCCGGGCTTGACGTCGCGATGCAGGACCCCGGCCTCGTGGGCGGCGCGCAGGGCTGCGAGCACCTCGGCGCCGATGCGGGCGGCGTGCCGAGGCCCCATCGGCCCCTCGGAGTCGAGGACGTCGGACAGCGAGAGCCCGCGCACGATCTCCATGACGATCCACGGGCGGCCGTCCTCGCTCGCCACGTCATAGACCGTCACCACATTGCGGTGCGGGATACGGGCGGCGGCCCAGGCCTCGCGCTCCAGGCGGGCGTACAGCCGGTCGACCTCACTGGCCGGGATCCCCACGGGGGCGCGCACTTCTTTGACCGCGACCTCGCGGCCGAGGACTTCGTCGCGGGCCCGCCAGACCGTGCCCATACCGCCTTCGCCCAAGGGGGCGAGGAGGCGGTAGCGCCCCGCGATCACACGCTCGTTCCCGCTCACGGGCGTCCCCCATCGGCAGCCGTGCGATTCTCCACAAAATTACCTCAACCGAGTGCTGTTGCCGCCCCTTTGAACACCAATCCACACCCAAGGGCGAATACGACACAGGCGGAACCGAGCGGCAGGAACCGGTGCGTGACCCGGTGCGGCCACCGGGGCCCGCGGACCCGCCGTACGGCGAGGGAGCCGACCCGCACCACGAGGAACCCGGCGGCCGTCAGTGTGACGGCGCGCCCCGCGCCGTACGCGAGGACGAGCAGCAATCCGAACGAGGCCCCGCCCAGGGCGGCGGCGCCGACGAGCACGACGACGGCGCAGGGGTGGGTACCAGGCCGCCCGCGAAGCCGAGGAAGAGGTACGCCCGGCGGGGGCGGCGGTGACCACTCCGCCGCCCGCCCCGCGAGAGCGGGAGCTGACCGCCGTACGTACGCGGGTGCTGACCGCCGTACGTACGACGGAGCAGGAGCCGCCCCGGCGGGCGCCCGATGCTCCGAACGCGCCCCCACGCTCCCGCGTGCTTCTTCCTGCCGCGGCCCTCACCGGCTTCGACCTGGCCGCGAGCGTGCCGAGGTACGTGAGATGGCCCACGTCCTGGCGGCTCCTGACGCCCGGTCGGCCGGGGAGAGGGACGCGTGGGGGCGTGGCAGCTACGTCGTCGCGTCGGAGTCCAGGCGGCGCGCCGTGGTGAGCGTCACGGGGCTCGGGGCGCCGCCTCGGGGGGCGCGCACCAACTGTGGCTGGGGCGGCCCGCCTCGGCGCCCCGTCCTCCGAGTCTGCTCGACGGCGAAACGCCGTTGATCGCGACAGGTCTGAGTGCGCTCGACAAGTCACTGGCAGTGACGACCGGGTCCGATAGGGGCTCGAAGAGGCCCGCTTCTGCCCTTCTTGTCCAACTCGCCCTGGAATCAGTTGGATTCGGAGAGTAATCGTCAACCTCCTTACGCAGAAGGTGAATCATGCGACCGGGATACGCGAGTGTGGTGAGGGAGCGATAGAGTTAACCTGCCCTGGGCCGGGTGCCCTCGTACGGGTGGGGAGTGACATGGAACAGATAACGGTGCGCAGCAGGGCGCGTGTCCCTGCGATCACCTGCGGGAGCAGCGCGACCAGCTCGCGTCTCGACCGCCATCTCGCAGTGCTGGGCGGCCCCGCCGTTCCGCAGCGTGAGACGGCGGAGGCGACGTTGCTGATGCGTGAGCTGACCTCACGGGGTGCGCATGACCACAGTGGCCGAGGTGCACGTGTGCGAAGGGTCTCCCTCTTCGCTCCCTTGCGCAGGCTGCGGCGGTCGCTCTTTGGGGGTCGCTGACCACGGGTGGTCGGGGGTTCGGCCGTCGCCAGCGGCGGATTGCTCCCATCCACCCGCCCCTTCCCCACCGCACATCACTCACCACACCCCTGCCTTAACACCCGTGTCATGCGCACCTGTTGACGCCGCAACTTTCCAGCCCCGATGTGGCTGATGTGCGGGCCGACGCACCCCTGCGCGATCAGCGTGAGCATGCAGCACTCCCCGCGAGCGGCCCGGCCCTGAGCCGCCGCCACACCACACCACGCGGCTCCTCGGCGCGGCCGATGTCACCGTCGGCGTGGATGCGCCGAGCTGACGGTCACTTGGCCGATCTGGGGTTTTTCCGCTGATTGGCAATGAAGCGCGCCTTCTTCTGACGATTCCCGCACGTGTTCATGTCGCACCATTTGCGAGTGCGGCTCTGGCTGGTGTCGAAGAAGGCGGCTTGGCAGGTCGGTGACGCGCACAGGGCCAATTTTCCGTCTCGTTCGCCCGCGATGACGCTGATCGCGTCGGCGGCGATCACGCCGAGGGCATCCTCCACGCGGGAAGCCGAGCTGAGCCGCCATTGCCGCTCGCCCTCGGGCGTCAGGAACGCCGCGGCCCGACCCTGGACGCTGCGGTCATTGATGACGTGGACGGCGGTTGCGGGCAGAGCGTCCTGGAGTGCGGCCGCTGTCGCGGCGGCGTGAATCGACTCCCTCAGTTCCCGGGCGAGGTCGAGCTGGGCTGTGCTGCAGGAGTCCACGGCGAGGCCGTTCACTGTCAGCCAGTCGATGAGCCGGTGCGGCGCGGGAATGCGCTCCACGGGGTTGCCGTGACGCTCCGACAGGGTCCCCGTGAAGCTGGTCGCCAGCACGCTGCCGAGGCGGAATTCAGGGAACTCAACACGCATGGAACCACCTTAGCAGGTTGCGCACCGGCAGGAAGGCATAGTAGAACCGGCTTAGACGGTTCTCGATAGTTCGTAGCCGGTTCCACGATGGCCAGGAGGTCTCATGCCCCGTCCCACCAGCGACGTGCAAGCATTTGAAGCCCACGCGACCGACGCCGACCTCGACGATCTGCGCGCGCGACTGGCCGCGGCGCGGCTACCGGAAGCTGAGACGGTCCATCGCGCCGTGCCCGGCCCTCGCCGATGGGAACAGGGCGTTCCGCTCGCCGACCTCGTCGATGTCGTGAACTACTGGCGCACCGGGTACGACTGGCGGTCGTTCGAAGAGCGCCTCAACCGGATCGGCCAGTTCCGCACGACCATTGATGGTCTGGGAATCCACTTCCTGCACCGCCGGTCCGCGCGCGCGGATGCCACTCCTCTGCTCTTGACGCACGGCTGGCCGGACAGCATCGCCCGGTTCACCGATGCAGTGGACGAGCTGGCAGATCCGAAAGACGCGGACGCGCCCGCGTTCCACGTCGTGGTCCCGTCGCTTCCAGGCTTCGGCTACAGCGACAAGCCGACCACCACGGGGTGGGGAACCGAGAAGATCGCCGCCGCGTGGGTGGAACTGATGGGAAGGCTCGGCTACGGCAAGTTCGCAGCCCACGGCGGCGACTGGGGAGGCAATATCACCACGGTCCTCGGCGGCAGGTTCCCGGCGCACGTTCTCGGCATCCACACCACGTTCGCGGAGGGGCCGCCCGGGTTGACCACGGACGGACTGACGGCGGTAGAGCGCGAGTGGACCGAGGAAACCAGCGACTTCTGGCGCCACCGCGCGGCGTACGCGAAGCAGCAGGCGACCCGCCCGCAGACCATCGGCTACTCGCTCGTCGACTCACCGGTCGGGCTTCTCGCCTGGATCCTCGACAAGTTCGCCGAGTGGTCGGACACCGAGGACAGCCCGTTCGAGACGATTTCCAGAGACCGCGTTCTCGACGACGTCACCCTGTACTGGCTGACGCGGACCGGCGCGTCGGCGGCCCGCATCTACTACGAGAGCCACAACTCGCTCGATCCCGAACTCCGGGTCGACGTCCCCTCAGCACTCACCATGTATCCCCGCGACGTCGAGAAGTGTCCGCGCCCCTGGGCGCGGGAGCGGTACCGACAGATCGTCCGATGGAGCACGCCCGAAGCCGGGGGACATTTCCCGTCGCTGGAGGTTCCCGAGTATTTCGTCAAGGATCTACAAGAGGGCCTCGCGGCAGTCCTTGCGGCTACCAGGTAATGAGTGCCGGTCGGCTCCACATGCGATCACGCAAGAACTCCCCGTAAGGACGTCTCACCGGCCGAATCGGCGCGCGGAGGGCCGTCCCGCCGACCTCCAGGCGTAGGCGTGCGGGCATGCAGGCGTGCGGGCGTGCGGGCGTGCGGGGAGCGCCGCAAGGACGCCCGCTCACCGTCCCCCGTGCGTGTACCGGCGGACGGCGAGCGGTACGCACACGCCGAGCAGTACGAGGGACCAGACGATGGCCCCGGCCACGGGATGCGCCACCGGCCAGGCGGCGTCCGCGGGGACGGGCGCGTTGCCGAACAGATCACGCACCGCCGTCGCCACCGCGCTGATCGGATTCCACTCGGCGACGGTGCGCAGCCACCCGGGGAGCCCGTCGGTGGGGATGTACGCGTTCGAGAGCAGCGGCAGCATGAAGGTCGCGCCGCCCAGCTGCCCCGCGGCCTCCTCGCTCCGCGAGGCGAGCCCGAGCAGGATGCCGATCCAGGTCATGGCGAACCGGAAGAGGAGCAACAGCGCGAAGGCGCCCAGGGCTTGGAGCGGCCCGCCCTCGATCCGCCAGCCCATGGCGAACCCGACGAGCATCAGCGGCACAAGGCCCACGGCGGTGGTCAGCAGATCGGCGGCCGCCTGCCCGAGCGGGACCGCCGAGCGACTCATCGGCATCGTGCGGAAGCGGTCCATGACGCCCCGGTGGGAGTCCTGGGCGGCGGTGAACATGCCGGTCATGATGCCGTTCGCGGCGGTCGCGACGAGCATGCCCGGGACGAGGTAGGCGCGGTAGTCGCCGCCGGACATGGCGAGGGCGCTGCCGAAGACGTAGCCGAAGAAGAGCAGGAAGACGATGGGCATCGTCTGCGTCATGACGAGGATGGCGGGCGCGTGCTTGATGCGCCGCAGATGCCGGCCGAGGACGGCGGTGTCGTCGTAGAGGATGGCGTTCAAAGGGACCTCCATGTGGGGTGATCGGTTGGGTGGGGGCGGGAAACTCCCGCCGTGAGGCGGCGGTTCAGGAGGAGACGCGAGAGACGAGCCGCAGAAAGACCTCGTCGAGAGTCGGCGCCCGAAGAGTGGCGTCGACGACGGGAACCCCGGCGGCGTCCAGCTCACGGACGACCCGCGGCAGCGTGAGATCCACGTCGAGAGAGACGACCCCGGCGGTGCGCCGCTCGGTGTCGAGGACCGGCTCAGCCCCGGTGAGCTGGTCGAGGACGGCCGCGGCGGCGTGCAGCGCCCGCGTCGCGGTGTCCCGCGGCAGGACGACCTCGACGTAGGTCCCGATCTGCGCCTTCAGCGCGGCCGGCGTCCCCCGGTGCGCGGCAAGCCCCCCGTCGATCAGAACGACCTCGTCGGCAAGCTGATCCGCCTCCTCCAGATACTGCGTGGTCAGCAGTACGGTCGTCCCTTCTGTGGCCAACTCCCGTACGGCGTCCCAGATGCCGTTCCTGCTGTGCGGGTCGAGCCCGGTGGTCGGCTCGTCGAGGAAGAGGACGCGTGGCCGCACGAGCAGGCTGGCCGCGAGGTCGAGCCGCCGCCGCATGCCCCCGGAGTAGGTGCGGGCGGGCCGGTCGGCGGCGTCCGCGAGGCCGAACCGCTCCAGCAACTCGTCGCCCCGCCCCCGTGGGGCCCGCAGCAGCCGCGCGAAGAGCCGCAGGTTCTCCCGCCCGGTCAGATCTCCGTCGACGGATGCGTACTGTCCGGTCACGCCGATGAGCCGACGCACCGCGGCGGCCTCGCGCACCACGTCGTGGCCCGCGACGAGCGCTGTCCCGGCGTCCGGTGTCTGGAGCGTGGTGAGCAGCCGCACCGCCGTCGTCTTGCCCGCGCCGTTGGGGCCGAGCAGCCCGCAGACGGTGCCTTCGGGGACGGCGAGATCGAGTCCTCGCAGGGCGTGGACAGAGCCGTAGCGCTTTTCCAGACCCTCACTAAGTACAGCGTACGTAGAAGTCATGTCCGCACGGTATCTCACTACGTACGCTGTACGTAACTAAGATGGGGGCGAGGTGATGATCAATGGCGGGCCGAGCGGCCGAACCGGAAGTGATCTGGGCGCGTCCCGAGCGTGCGGGCCGTGGCCCGAAGCCCGCGTACAGCAGGGCGGACATCGCGGCGGCGGCCGTCCGCATCGCTGACGCGGACGGCATCGACGCGCTCTCCATGCGGAGGGTCGCGGGCGAGCTCGGCTGCGGCACCATGTCGCTCTACAACTACGTACCGCGCAAAGAAGACCTGCACGAACTGATGGTCGACGCGGTGAGCGGCGAGTACGTGCTGTCGGCGGGGCCGCCGGACGGCGACTGGCGCGCGGAGACGCTGGCGCTCGCCCGCCAGACGCGCGAGATCATGCGGCGCCACCCGTGGCTGCCGCGAATCATGTCGGCGCTCTACGGCTTCAGCCCGAACGCCCTGCGCTACCTGGAGCACTGCCTCGGCGCTCTGGAAGGGCTCGACGCGTCCTACGGCACCAAGATGGAACTCATCGGGATGGTCAACGGCTCGGTCATGACGTACGTCGCCAACGAGCTCGGCATGGCCGAGCGCGCGCGCTCACTGCCGTGGTCAAAGGAGCAGGAACAGCAGGTGCGGTTCGCCTACCTCGCCGGTCAGGTGGGCACCGGGGCCTACCCGAGGCTCGCGCAGGCGCTCGCGGAGGCGCCCGCGCCGGACGACGGGGACGAGCTCTTCGACCGCATGCTGAACCGGCTTCTGGATTCGTTCGCCTGAGCGGTACCCGGCGCGCTCTCTCTCAGGCCGGGGTCTCCTCCTCGTCGCGGGGCTCAAGGCGGGCCAGTTCGCCGCGTGATGCCACGCCGAGCTTCGGACAGGCGTTGTAGAGGTGGTAGCCCACCGTGCGCGGCGACAGGAAGAGCTGGGCGCCGATGTCCCGGTGGGGCATCCCGGTCGCCGCGAGCCGTACGACCTGCCGCTCCTGCGGGGTGAGCCGCTCGATCGGCGCCGTGTCGCCGGCGCGCCGCGCCCGGCTCTCGCCGGTGGCCCGCAGCCCGGCGCGGGCCCGCTCGGCCCACGGCGGCGACGCGAGCGGTTCGAAGGGTGTCAGCCGGTGTCACGCGGCTCAGAGAAGGGCGAACTGGCCGCCGGGCCCCTCCTCGGGGTGGTCGAGCACCGACGCGGGGCGCCGCGCGGCATCGGGCGCGGGGAGCACGCCCGCACGACGCAGCGCTTCCGCCGTGACGCGCAGGCCGAGATCCGCGGTCAGCTCGGCTCGCTCGGGCCGGAGTTCCGCGAGCAGCGCAAGGACCGTGATCAGCTCAAGGAGTTCGGACGTCCACGTCTGCGGCCACTCCACGGGCCGGATCGCCTCCAGGGAACCCGCCTCGCCGGCCGCCATGCGCCGCTCGAACCACAGCTCGAGCACCCGTACCCCGCTCACCTCGAATTCCCACGCCGCTCGCGGCACCGGCGAGATGCGGCCCGCGTCCACGCACAGCGCCTCCTCGTCGGCGTCGTACGAGAGCTCCGCGGGGCGGGCGGGCAGCGGCGCCCGTACGTAGGGGCGCCGTCCGCCGGGCAGCTTGGGCCGCGTTCCGTCGCCGCGCGCCTGGAGCGCGAGCATGCGGCGCCCCAGTTCCGTACCCCGTTCCCAGACTCCGGCGTCGGACGTCAGCGGCACCCGGCACCCGGTCACGGAAGCGCTCGCCACGGCCAGCGTCCAGGCGAGCAGATCCCCGGCGCCGACATCTTGGCCGAGCTCCGCGGAGAGGTGGGCGAGCAGCCCCGGCGCCACATTGGGTTCGAGCCCGCCGGGGCGGCGGAACAGCGGGCGGATCCGCCCCGGCCGCCCGGCGGGGGAGCGGCCGTCCGGCAGTACGGCGGAGGCGAGCACCGCAGGGCCCGTGGAGCCGGTGACGTAACCCTGTTCGACGAGGAACAGCTGTCCCTCGCCCGCGACTCGCCACAGTTCGGGGCGTGCGGTGTCGATGAGCCGGTGGTCGGGGATCAGCCACTGCTCGTCGAAGGGGCCGTGCAGGACGCGCACCGGATCGGGGCAGGGGCCCGACTCGGCGGCCAGTGGGACCGTCGCACCCCGGTGGCCGGGGAGTTGGGCGACCGCGGTGTGCAGGGTGCGTGAGCGCGAGGGGCCGAAGAGCCGTTCGCGCTCGGCCGCCTGCGCCCGCACGAACGTGGCCCAGCGGGATCTGAGGGATGCGGCGTCCGGTCCCATCGGCCACCCGCGGCCCGGCCGGAGCGGTGCGACGGACCACGGCATCAGGTCGGCGAGCAGCGCCGCTTCGTCGTGCGTCACGCCCGGCATCGTACGTCGAGACCCTTACGTCGCGTCGAGGGTGACCGTGAAGGAGAAGCGGTCCCCGCGGTAGTGGATGCGTGCCACGTCCAGGGCGCGGCCGTCGGTGTCGTACGTGATGCCCGTGTAGTGCAGGATCGGGCTGAGCAGCGGCACTTCGAGGAGGCGGGCCGTCTCCGGGTCGGCGAGCGTGGCCTCGACGGTGTCGGTGATGCGGCTGATGCGGACGCCCACGACGTCGCGCAGGACCTTCGTCATGGGCCAGCGCGCCAGATCGTCGAGGTCGACGCGCTCCGCGAGTTCGGGGCGGACGAAGTTATGGGCGTGATTGGTCGGTTCGCCCGTCTTGTCGTCACTGCGCAGCCGGTGGTACGTCGCCACCTCGGCCAGATCCGGGAAGTGCTCGGCGAGTTCGCCGGAGACCGGAGCCGTGCCGTGCGCGAGCAGCTCGGTGCTCATGCCCGACTGCTGGGCCACGATCGCGTCGACCGATCCGAGCAGCCGGACCGGGGAGCCGCGCCGGGCGCTGGGCTCGATGAACGTGCCGCGCCGCCGGTGCCGGGTGATCAGGCCCTCGTCCTCCAGCTCCTTGAGTGCCTGGCGCATGGTCAGGACACTCACGCCGTAGTGCCCCGCGAGCTGCTCCTCGGTGGGCAGCCGGAGCGGGGCCTCGGGCGTGCGGCCGAGTATCGAGGCGCGCAGGGACTGCGACACCTGATACCAGAGCGGCAGTTTGCGATTCAGGACGATCGAGTCCGGGGCGAAAGCGGTCACGGTCTCTCCGAATCAGTCCGCAGCGGCTTCGAAACGGGATCAGTTGCCTGATCGGTTACCGGGTCGGTTGCCGGATCAGTTTCGAAAATGGCGCTCCAGACCCTCCCACACATCGTCGTATCCGCGCTGCAGATGGGAGGCCTGAGCTGCCTGTTCGGTCGCCGTCACCGGCCAGCGTGTCTCGAACATGAAGGCAAGCCCGTCGTCGATCTTCTGCGGCTTCAGCTCGGCGGCCGATGCCTTCTCGAAGGTGTCGTGGTCGGGGCCGTGCGCCGACATCATGTTGTGCAGCGAGCCGCCGCCGGGCACGAATCCCTCCGCTTTCGCGTCGTACGCGCCCTCGATCAGGCCCATGTACTCGCTCATCACGTTCCGGTGGAAGTACGGCGGCCGGAAGGTGTCCTCGCCGACCAGCCAGCGCGGCGCGAACACCACGAAGTCGACGCCCGCAAGGCCCGGGGTGTCGGACGGCGAGGTGAGCACCGTGAAGATCGACGGGTCCGGGTGGTCGTAGCTGATGGTGCCGAGGACGTTGAAGCGGCGCAGGTCGTACACGTACGGGACGTGGTTGCCGTGCCAGGCGACGACGTCGAGCGGAGAGTGGCCGTAGGTCGCCTTCCACAGATTTCCGCAGAATTTGTTCACCACCTCCACCGGCCGCTCGTCCGCCTCGTACGAGGCGACCGGAGCCCTGAAGTCCCGTGCGTTGGCGAGGCCGTTCGCGCCGATCGGGCCCAGGTCGGGGAGCTGGAAGGCCGCTCCGTAGTTCTCGCACACGTACCCGCGAGCGGTGTCGTCGAGCAGCTCCACACGGAAGCGCACCCCGCGCGGGATCAGCGCCACCTCGCCCGGCTCCGCGCGCAGCAGCCCGAACTCGGTACGAAGGAGCAGGCCGCCCTGCTCGGGGACGACGAGGAGTTCGCCGTCCGCGTCGCTGAACACGCGGTCCGTCATGGAGGAGTTGGCGTGGTAGAGGTGCACGGCCATGCCGGTGCGCTGGGTGGCGTCTCCGTTGCCGCCCAGGGTCCACAGGCCCGCGAGGAAGTCCGTGCCGGGGGCGGGCTCGGGGAGGGGATTCCAGCGCAGGCGGTTGGGGTCGGGCGTCTCGGTGAAGGGCGCTGTGCGCAGAGCGCCGTTGTCGACGCGGGTGAACGCCGGGTGCGCGGCCGACGGGCGGATGCGGTAGAGCCACGAGCGGCGGTTGTGCGCGCGGGGCTCGGTGAAGGCGGTGCCGCTCAGCTGCTCCGCGTAGAGCCCCAAGGGTGCGCGCTGGGGCGAATTGCGGCCGTGCGGCAGGGCGCCGGGCACTGCTTCGGAGCTGTGTTCGTTACCGAAGCCGGAGAGGTACGTCAGTGCCTCCGCCGTCTTGCGCGCGCCGTCCGCGTCCGCACGGCGCGCGTCGGTGGTGTGTTCCCGGCTCATCATCGCTCCCTCGTCAACGATTCCTATAGGACACCGTAGGATTCACGTTTTCCTTCCGCAAGGGGGATCCATGGATGTGAACAATGCTCTACTCTCCCGGGATGCCCCACCGTGACCCCCGCCGTGCTGCCCGTAGTGATCAGCAGAAGCCCCCGCCGCCCCCGAAGACCCTGCGCCGCGTGCCCGTGCAGGAGCGCAGCGCCGAGCGTCTGACCCGCATCCTCGACGCCTGCGCCGACGTCCTTGACGAGGTCGGCTACGAGGAACTGAGCACCCGTGCCGTCGCCCTGCGCGCGGGTGTGCCGATCGGCTCGGTCTACCGCTTCTTCGGCAACAAGAGGGCCATGGCGGACGCCCTGGCCCACCGCAACCTCGACGCCTACGGCGAACGCGTGGCGGCGCGCATGGCCGGGGTGCAGCGCGGCGACTGGCGCGGCGCCGTCGACGCGGCCTTCGACGAGTACCTCGCCATGAAGCGCACCGTCCCCGGCTTCGGCCTGGTCGACTTCGGCATCCCCTCGGCGCCCGGCGCGATGCCCGACGCCAACTCGGACGTCGCCGAGCGGGTGGCGGGACTGCTCGCGGCGCACCTGGACCGGCCGCTGGACAAGAGGCTGAGCCGCACCGTGCTCGTCGGCGTCGAAGCGGTGGACGCGGTCCTCCAACTCGCCTTCTGCGTGCGCCCGTCGGGCGATCCCGACCTGATCGACGAGACGCGGACCCTGTTGCACTCCTACTTCGCGGGTTCGCTGGACTGAATCAGGGGGGGGCGGGGCTCGCGGATTCACGACGTGACCCCCGCAGGGTCCTGACGCCATGCATACCGGTCGGTATGGTGAGTGGGCACGTGCGTCGTAGCCGCCGCCCTGGACCCTGGAGGGTTCTCCATGCCCAGCACCGCCCTGCGTATCTGCCCCCTCTGCGAAGCCACCTGCGGGCTCACGCTCACCGTCGAAGGCAGCCGGGTCACCGGTGCGCGCGGCGACCGGGACGACGTGTTCAGTCACGGCTTCATCTGCCCCAAAGGCGCCTCCTTCGGAGAGGCCGACTCCGACCCCGACCGCCTGAAGGGGCCGCTCGTACGCAAGGACGGCGTACTTCGGGAGGCGAGCTGGGACGAGGCCTTCGACGCCGTCGCCGCTGGTCTGCGCCCCTTGATCGAGCGGTACGGGCCGCAAGCGGTCGGCGTGGTGCTCGGCAACCCGAACGTGCACACCATGGCGGGCGGCCTCTACCCGCCCGTGCTCCTCAACTCCCTCGGCACCCGCAACGTCTTCACCGCGAGCACCGTCGACCAGATGCCCAAGCACGTCTCCAGCGGGCTCCTCTTCGGCGACGCGTTCGCCATCCCCGTGCCCGACCTCGACCGCACCGACCATCTGCTCCTGCTCGGCGCCAACCCCCTGGACTCCAACGGGAGCCTGTGCACCGCCCCCGACTTCCCGGGCAAGCTGAAGGCGCTGCGTGCGCGGGGCGGCACGCTCACCGTCGTCGACCCGCGCCGCACCCGTACCGCGAAGCTCGCCGACCGCCACCTCGCGATCCGGCCCGGCGCGGACGCCCTGCTGCTCGCGGCCATGGTGCAGGTCCTCTTCGAGGAGAAGCTGACCGACCTCGGCGCGCTCGACGAGCAGGTGGAGGGGGTCGATGACGTGCGGGAGGCCGTACGTCACCTCACCCCCGACGCCGTGACGGCGGCCTGCGACGTGCCCGCCGACACCATCCGCGCCCTCGCCCGCGAACTGGCGGCCGCGCCCACCGCCGCCGTCTACGCCCGTGTGGGCGCGAGCACCGTCGCCTACGGCACGCTCACCAACTGGCTGGTCGACGTACTGAACGTGCTCACCGGCAACCTCGACCGGCCGGGCGGCGCCCTCTTCCCGCTCTCGGCGACCGACCGCGAGCCCCGCCCGGCAGGACCCGGCAAGGGCTTCGCGCTCGGCCGCTGGCACAGCCGCGTGAGCGGACACCCGGAGGCCAAGGGAGAACTGCCGATCGCCGCGCTCGCCGAGGAGATCGACACCCCCGGCGACGAAGCGATCCGCGCCGTGGTGGCCGTCGCGGCCAACCCGGTCCTCTCGGCGCCGGACGGCGACCGCCTCGACAAGGCCCTGGCCTCACTCGACTTCATGGTGAGCGTCGACCCCTATCTGAACGAGACCTCCCGCCACGCCCACGTGGTCCTGCCGCCGCCCCCGCCGTCCCAGAGCGCCCACTTCGACTTCGTCTTCAACGCGCTCGCCGTACGCAACCAGGTCCGCCACACCCCCGCCGCACTGCCCCTTCTCGACGGCATGATGGCCGAGACGGAGATCCTCGCCCGGCTCGTCCTCGCCGCGAGCGGGATGCACGGCGCCGACCCGGCGGCCGTCGACACGACGGTCGTCGAGCGGACCCTCGGCAAGGCCGTCACCGAGCCGCACTCGGCCGTGTACGGCCGTGACCCCAAGGAACTCGCCGCTCAGCTCACCGGCGAGAGCGGCCCCGAGCGCCGGCTCGACCTGATGCTGCGCCTTGGCCCCTACGGCGACGGATTCGGCGCGCGCGAGGACGGCCTCACCCTCGACCGGCTCCTGGCCCACCCGCACGGCATCGACCTCGGGCCGCTGGAACCCCGCCTCCCGCAGGTCCTCAGAACCCGCAGCGGACGCGTGGAACTCCTCCCGGGGCCGATCGCCGACGACCTTCCGCGCCTCACGAGCGCGCTGCGTGCCACCCCGGACGAGCTCGTCCTCGTAGGACGCCGCCATCTGCGCTCCAACAACAGCTGGATGCACAACGTCCGCACCCTCACCGGCGGTTCCAACCGCTGCACCCTGCACGTCCACCCCGAGGACGCGGCCCGCGTCGGCCTGGAGAACGGCGGCCACGCGCGCGTGGCCGCCGCCGGCGGCTCGCTCACCGTCCCCGTGGAGGTGACCGACACCGTGCGCCCCGGAGTGGTCAGCCTGCCGCACGGCTGGGGCCACGACCGCCCCGGCACACGCCTCGCCGTCGCGGCGGAGAACCCCGGGGCCAATGTGAACCAGCTCCTGGACGGCACGCTCCTCGACCCGCTCTCCGGGACGTCCGTGCTCAACGGCTTCCCGGTGACCCTTACGGCCCTCGCTCCGGCAGCGGCTGCGACAGCAAGTCGTTGACCTGGAGTTTTGCGCTTATTGCTCGCACGTCAACATCTTGTTAACGCTGGAGAGCGGGTCCTAACGTCAACCGGACCGCCAGACCTGGCGGGAGTTCGATGGTGAACGTTAGGTAGCCCCCATGCTGACAATCCTCGGATTCGTCATGATCGCCACCTTCCTGGTGCTGATCATGATGAAGAAGATGTCGCCGATCGCGGCACTGGTCCTGATCCCCGCACTCTTCTGTGTATTCGTAGGAAAGGGAGCTCATCTCGGGGACTACGTCCTCGAAGGCGTCGGCAATCTGGCGCCCACGGCGGCCATGCTCATGTTCGCCATCGTGTACTTCGGCGTCATGATCGACGTCGGCCTCTTCGACCCGATCGTCCGGGGCATCCTGCGCTTCTGCAAGGCGGACCCGGTGCGCATCGTGGTCGGCACCGCGCTGCTCGCCGCGATCGTCTCGCTCGACGGCGACGGGTCGACGACCTTCATGATCACGGTCTCGGCGATGTATCCGCTCTACAAACGCCTCAAGATGAGCCTCGTCGTCATGACGGGTGTCGCGGCCACCGCCAACGGCGTCATGAACACCCTGCCCTGGGGCGGCCCGACGGCCCGCGCCGCGACCGCGCTCAAGGTCGACGCGGCCGATATCTTCGTCCCCATGATCCCGGCGCTCGCCATGGGCCTCGTGGCGGTCTTCCTGCTCTCCTACGTACTCGGACTGCGGGAGCGCAAGCGGCTCGGAACGCTCTCCCTGGACGAGGTCCTGGAGAAGGAGACGGCAAGCGAGACGGTTCTGGTGGGCGCGGGTGGCTCCGCCGGCACCGGCGGTCGTACGTCGCTCATCAAGAAGGCCACCGGGGGAGCGGGAGCGGGTTCCGGCACGGGCGCTTTTGACGCCTCCGGCGACGCCGGTGCCTCGGGCGACGCCGATGACGACGACGGCTTCCAGGGGCTCGACCCCAACCGTTCCACGCTGCGCCCCAAGCTCTACTGGTTCAACGCCGGTCTCACCGTGGTCCTGCTCACCGCCATGATCATGGAGTGGCTGCCGATCCCGGTCCTCTTCCTGCTCGGCGCCGCGCTCGCCCTGACGGTCAACTTCCCGCACATGCCCGACCAGAAGGCCCGCATCGGCGCCCACGCGGAGAACGTCCTCAACGTCACCGGCATGGTCTTCGCGGCCGCCGTCTTCACCGGCGTCCTCCAGGGCACCGGCATGGTCGACAGCATGGCCAAGTGGCTCGTCGACGCGATCCCGGAGGGCATGGGCCCGCAGATGGGCCTGGTGACCGGCCTCCTGTCGCTTCCGCTCACCTACTTCATGTCGAACGACGGCTTCTACTTCGGCGTCCTGCCGGTCCTCGCCGAGGCGGGCCAGGCGCACGGCGTCGGCACCCTGGAGATCGCCCGCGCCTCGATCGCCGGTCAGGCCCTGCACATGTCGAGCCCGCTGGTGCCCGCCGTGTACGTCCTCGTCGGCATGGCCAAGGTCGAGTTCGGCGACCACACCAAGTTCACCGTGAAATGGGCCGTGCTCACCTCGCTCGTGGTGCTCGGCTCCGGAATCCTCTTCGGCATCATCTGATGCCATCGACACCGGGCCGCGCCTGGTTGCTGCGCCTCGTCATCGCCTTCAGCTTCGCGCAGGGGGCGGTGTCGATGGCGCGTCCGGCCGTCTCCTACCGGGCCCTCTCGCTGGGCGCCGACGAGCGGGCGATCGGCGTCATCGCGGGCGTGTACGCCCTGCTTCCGCTCTTCGCCGCCGTACCCCTCGGGCGCAGGACGGACCACGGGCGGTGCGCGCCGCTCCTCCCGCTCGGTGTCGTCCTGATCTTCGGCGGGTGCGCCCTCAGCGGTACGGCGGGGTCGCTCGGGTCGCTCGCCGCCTGGAGCGGAGTGATGGGCCTCGGCCACCTCTGCTTCGTGATCGGCGCACAGTCGATCGTCGCGCGGCAGTCCGCCCCCGACGAACAGGACCGCAACTTCGGGCACTTCACGATCGGCGCCTCGCTCGGGCAACTGGTCGGGCCGATCGCCGCGGGGTCTCTCATCGGCGGTGACATGGGGCGTACGAGTGCCTTCGCCCTGCTCGTCTCGGCGGGGGTCGCCGCTGTCTCCTTCACCTCGCTGTGGCGTATCGAGCACGTCCGTCCTGCCCGTGCCTCGCCGAAGCGGGGGGACAAGGTCCCGGTGCTCGGCATCCTGCGTACCCGGGGTGTCCCCGCGGGGATCTTCATCAGCCTCGCGGTGCTCTCCGCGACGGACATCCTCACGGCCTATCTGCCGGTGGTCGGTGAGCACCGGGGCATCGCGCCCGCGACGGTCGGGGTGCTCCTCTCGCTCCGGGCCGCCGCGACGATCGCCTGCCGGCTCGTGATGACGCCGTTGATCAATCTGCTCGGTCGTACGGTGCTGATCGTCGTCACGTGTCTGCTGGCCGCGGTGTTGTGCGCGGGCGTCGCGTTGCCGGTTCCCGTCTGGGGGCTGGGGGTGATGCTTGTTCTGCTGGGGTTCTGTCTTGGGGTCGGGCAGCCGTTGTCGATGACGACGGTCGTGCAGGCCGCGCCGGACGGGGCGCGGTCCACGGCTCTCGCGTTGCGGTTGACCGGGAATCGCCTTGGGCAGGTTGCCGCGCCTGCGGGGGCGGGGTTGATCGCCGGGGTGGCGGGGGTTGCCGCTCCCTTCGTGATGCTCGGGGGACTGTTGCTGGTGGCGGCGGGGCTGGGGCTGAGGCGCAGCCCCGCGGGGCCTTCCCCGATCCCGCCCCTTCCCGAAACTGAGGGCTCTGCCCCCAGACCCCCGCTCCTCAAACGCCGGAGGGGCTAAAAGATCACCCCGCCACTCACTTGGGACGTGTCCCCTGTTCCTGGGGGAACCCCCGTCGAACTGCCCACGGACGGCGAGACGACCCTGCGCGTCACGGGCTGGCCCGACGGCTCGCGGGGCACGCCGACCGGGAGCCGCCCCGACGGATTGACCCGACCCGAAAGCACACCCGCGACCGCGCCCCCGCCCTCCTCGCCGGGGAAGAACGCCTGCGCCACCCCGGCGAGACGGTCCGCCCAGCGCCCGAGCGCGTAAGGGCGGCCGGACAGGAGGACCAGCATCGTGGGCGTGCCCGAGGCGAGAACCGCGTCCATGAAGTCGCCCTGGCCGTCCGGGAGTTCCAGGTCGGACGCATCGCACCCCTCGCCCGACGTGCCTCGCCCGAAGAGCCCCGGGCGGTCCCCGACCATGGCCACGCACACCTCCGCGTCCGACGGATCCTCGACGAACGTGGCCCCCGGGAACTCCGCTCGCAGCGCCTGGAGCAGCGCCTGGAGCAGCGCCTGGAGCAGCGTCGGCACGGCGGCGCCCATCGGCAACCGCGGGTGTTCCACGCCCACATGGCGCGCAAAGGTGTAGCAGCCGAGCATCGCCGCCGGGTCGTCGGCGAGCGCACCCACCACGGCTATCCGTGCGTCGTGCGAAGCACCGCACCGCCGGAGGTTCGATGTCCGCGCCCGCCGACAGGGCGAGCGCCGCCGCGACCGCCCTGGAGTCCGTGACCCCGTGTGCCGATTCCAGGAAGGACACCCCGAAGTGGTCGGAGACGACCGTCCCCGTGAACCCCCAGTCCTCGCGCAGGAGGTGGGTGAGCAGCGGCTGGTGGGCGTGGGCCGGGAGGCCGTCCAGGTCGTTGTACGCATCGCCGAGGCGCTGGGCCGGTCAGGCCGCCGCTGAGCGAGCTGACGAGCTGATGTTCCCCGGAGGCGCCGGCTGCCTCCGGGGAACGGGGTGTTGCTCGGGTGTTACCCGGTCACTACTGGTACTCGGTTACTCCTGTTGTCACTGGACGATCTTGAGCAGCTTGTTCGGCGAACCGGAGCCCGGGGTCGTGACCTTGCCCGACGTGGCCCCGTTCACCAGGGCCGTGGAGACCTGCGCCGGCGTGGCCGAGGTGTGGCCCGCCAGGTAGACCGCCGCGGCACCCGCGACATGCGGAGTGGCCATCGACGTGCCGGAGATGGTGTTCGTGGCGGTGTCGCTGGTGTTCCAGCCCGCCGTGATCGAGACGCCCGGCGCGAAGATGTCGAGGATCGAGCCGTAGTTGGACCAGCTGGCCTTGGCGTCCGTGTTGCTGGTGGCGCCGACCGTGATGGCCGCCGGGACCCGCGCCGGGGACGACGATGAGGCGTTGACGCCCTCGTTGCCCGCGGCTACCGCGTAGCTGACGCCGTCGGCGATGGAGTTCTTCACCGCGTTGTCCAGCGTGGTGGAGGCGCCGCCGCCGAGCGACATGTTGGCCACGGCGGGGGCGCCCGCCGCATGGTTGCTCGTCACCCAGTCGATGCCCGCGATGACGCCGGCGGTCGTGCCGGAGCCGTTGTTGTCGAGCACGCGGACGGCCACGATCTTGGCCTTCTTGGCGACGCCGTAGGTCTTGCCCGCGATGGTGGTGGCCACGTGCGTGCCGTGGCCGTTGCCGTCCTGGGCGGTGTTGTCGCCGTCCACGGCGTCGTAGCCGTTCACCGCGTGTCCGCTGATCTCGGAGTGCGTGATGCGCACGCCGGTGTCGATCACGTACGCGGTGACGCCCGAACCCGCGGTGTCCGGGTAGGTGTAGGTGCCGGACAGCGGCAGACTCGTCTGGTCGATGCGGTCCAGACCCCAGGGGGCGTTGCTCTGGGTCGCGTCGGCCTGGACCCGCTGGTTCTGCTCGACCGAGGCGACGGCGGGGTCGGCGGCCAGCTGTCTCGCCTCCGCCGCGCTCAGCTCGACGGTGTAGCCCTTGAGCGCGGACTTGAAGGTCTTCTTCACCGACCCGCCGTACTCGGATATCAGACCCTTGCCCTGGGTCGAGGCGGCGCTGAAGCCCGAGTTCTTCTTCAGGGTGACGATGTAGCTGCCCTTGACGGCGTCGGCCGAACCGGCGCCGATCACGGTGCCCTCGGCGGGGGCGGCCTGGGCCGGAAGGGCGGTGACCGCACCGAACAGAGTGGCGGCGGTCGCGGTCGAGATCGCCGCGGCGATCACAGTCTTCTTGCTGCGCAGCATTGCCATTACGAGGGAGTCCTCCTCATAGGCGGCGTGCGCCCTGGGTCGGGCGCCGCAACTGTGGGGGCGTGTGCGTGATCGCACACACAGCCAGGAGTGGAGTGTTCCGCTCCCGGCGCGAACAGCAGACTGTCGGCTCTACGGGCGTAGATCAAGGGAGTTGGCGTCATGACATGTGTCTGTCACATGCACGAAATCGAACTTCGGGGAAACCCTTGGGGGGTAGGTGCCGGACCGGGGGGAATGTCCCTCGCCCGGACACCCCTGGTGGAGAAAAACTATCAGCGCTAGTTTGGGGTGCGGGCGGGGTGCGGACGACAGGGCGGGACGACCGCCTGCGGCCACCGGAACCTCCTGCGGCCACCGGAACCGCCTGCGGCCCACCTGAGACGAGACGACGACTTGAGGAGTGCGATGAAGGCCCACGACGGCATGTACATCGGCGGCGCCTGGCGGCCCGCCGTCGGCACGGACACGATCACGGTCCTGAACCCGGCCGACGAGCAGCCGATCGGCCAGGTCCCCGCCGGTACGGCGCAGGACATCGACGCGGCGGTCGGGGCCGCCCGCGAGGCCTTCCCGGCCTGGGCCGCGACCCCGCCCGCCGAGCGGGCCGCGCTCATCGGGGCGCTCCGTGACCAGCTGGTCGCCCGTAAGGACGAGATCGCCGAGACGGTGACCGCGGAGCTCGGCTCCCCGCTCCCGTTCTCGCAGATGGTGCACGCGGGCGTGCCGATCCTGGTCTCCGGTTCCTATGCCGAGCTTGCGGCGACGTACGCCTTCGAGGAGAAGATCGGAAACTCCACGGTCTACCTGGAGCCGGTCGGTGTGGTCGGTGCGATCACGCCCTGGAACTACCCCCTCCACCAGATCGTGAACAAGGTGGCCCCCGCGCTCGCCGCGGGCTGCACGGTGGTCCTGAAGCCCGCGGAGGACACCCCGCTCACCGCCCAGCTCTTCGCCGAGGCCGCACACGAGGCGGGCATCCCCGCCGGTGTCTTCAACCTGGTCACCGGGCTCGGTCCGGTCGCGGGGCAGGCGCTCGCCGAGCACGAGGGCGTCGACCTTGTCTCCTTCACCGGCTCGACCGCGGTCGGCAAGCAGATCGGCGCGACCGCGGGCGCGGCCGTCAAGCGCGTCGCCCTGGAGCTCGGCGGCAAGTCCGCCAACGTGATCCTGCCGAGCGCCGACCTGACCAAGGCGGTCAAGGCCGGTGTCGCCAACGTCATGTCCAACTCGGGCCAGACGTGCAGCGCGTGGACCCGCATGCTGGTGGATTCCGCGCGGTACGACGAGGCGGTCTCGCTCGCGGCGGAAGCCGCGGCCAAGTACGGCACCCGCATCGGCCCTGTCGTCAACGCCAAGCAGCACGCACGCGTGCGCGGTTACATCGACAAGGGCGTCGAAGAGGGCGCCCGCGTGGTCGCGGGCGGCTCGGAAGTGCCGCGCGACCAGGGCTACTACGTCCAGCCGACCGTCTTCGCCGACGTCACCCCCGACATGACGATCGCCCAGGAGGAGATCTTCGGCCCGGTCGTCTCGATCATCAGGTACGAGGACGAGGACGAGGCCCTGCGGATCGCGAACGGCACCGTGTACGGGCTCGCGGGAGCGGTCTGGGCGGCCGACGATGCGGAGGCGATCGCGTTCGCCCGCCGCATGGACACGGGACAGGTCGACATCAACGGCGGCAGCTTCAACCCTTCCGCGCCGTTCGGCGGTTACAAGCAGTCGGGCGTCGGCCGGGAACTGGGCCCGCACGGGCTCGCGGAGTACCTCCAGACGAAGTCCCTCCAGTTCTGAACCCTCCTGCCTCCCCCCCTCCTGCCTCCCCCTTCTGACGCCAGCCTGATGCCAGCCCTCTAAGGAGTACGTCACCGTGGTCCGCGCCGCTGTTCTGCCCGCCGTCGGCTCTCCCCTGGAGATCACCGAGATCGACCTGCCCGAGCCGGGCCCGGGCCAGGTGCGGGTGCGCCTCGCCGCCGCCGGGGTCTGCCATTCCGACCTGTCCCTGACCAACGGCACGATGCGGGTGCCCGTGCCCGCCGTGCTCGGGCACGAGGGCGCGGGAACGGTGGTGTCCGTGGGTGAGGGGGTCACGCACGTCGCGCCGGGCGACGAGGTGGTTCTCAACTGGGCTCCGTCCTGCGGAAGCTGTCATGCCTGCTCGCTCGGCGAGGTGTGGCTGTGCGTGAACGCCCTTGCCGGTGCGGCCGATGTGTACGCCCACCGCGCCTCGGACGGCGCCGACCTCCATCCCGGCCTGAACGTCGCCGCGTTCGCGGAGGAGACGGTGGTGGCGGGCAACTGCGTGCTGCCGTCCCCGGCCGGCGTTCCGCTGACGGACGCGGCGCTCCTGGGCTGCGCCGTGCTCACCGGGTACGGCGCCGTGCACCACTCCGCGAAGGTCCGCGAGGGCGAGACGGTTGCCGTCTTCGGCGTCGGGGGAGTGGGCCTCGCGACGCTGCAGGCGGCCCGGATCGCCGGTGCCTCGCAGATCATCGCGGTCGATGTGTCCCCGGAGAAGGAGGAGTTGGCGCGGTCGGCCGGTGCGACGGAGTACGTGGTCGCCTCGGAGAAGACCGCGAAGGACATCCGCAAGCTGACGGGCGGACAGGGCGTGGACGTCGCGGTGGAGTGCGTGGGGCGTGCGGTGACGATCCGCGGGGCCTGGGAGTCCACGCGGCGCGGTGGGCGTACGACGGTGGTCGGCATCGGCGGCAAGGACCAGCAGGTCGCCTTCAACGCCCTGGAGATCTTCCACTGGGGCCGGACGCTCTCGGGGTGCGTGTACGGGAACTCCGACCCTGCGGTGGACCTGCCGGTCCTGGCGGACCACATCCGCGCCGGGCGCTTCGACCTGAGCGGTCTGGTGACCGATCGCATCGCCCTGGACGGCATCCCGGCGGCCTTCGAGAACATGGTCGCGGGTAAGGGAGGCCGGGCGCTGGTGGTGTTCTAGGGGCCACTGCGAGATGCCATCGACGCCGGAGTGGCCGGGTGCTCCAGCCACTCCGGCGTTCGAGGACGGACTCGGCGAAGCCGGTGCCGGCGGCGGTCAGGGCATCGGCTTCGCCGTGATCGCCCCGATCTCCGTCAAGATGCCTGCGGGGCGGGCGAGCTCTCGCTGACCGCGGCCGGGAGGGCAGTGGCAGTGGCAGTGGCCGCAGGCGGTACGTCCGGCTCCGGCGCCGTCACGTCCGACGGCGCCGGAGCCGTCGTACGCAGCCGGGAGAAGGACTTGGCCGCCGCCAGGAACGCGAGCGTCGTCAGGACGAACGGCCAGGTGAAGGTGTGCCCGCCGGACGGAGCCAGGAGCGCCGATATCGCCGAGCTGACGGCGGTCGCCGTGGCGGCGCCCATGATCGCGTACGCGATCGTCGCACCCCGCGCGGGAAGGAAGACGCCGCAGAGCGCGAGCGCGACGAGCACCGAGTTGTATCCCATCGTGCCGTCCGCGATCTGCGCGGCCGGTGCCCCCAGCGCCCATGCCGAACAGATCCCGACCGCACTGCCGAGGCACGCGACGGCCCCCGCGCGGCGGCTCGCGACGAAGAGGCCCACGAGCAGTACCGCACCGACGTACCACTGCGGCATGAAGAAGATCTGGGCGAAGTCGGCGAAGAACGCCTTTGCCAGGTCGGCGGGTTGGAGCGAGGTCGGGCCCGTCGCCGCGCGGGTCAGCGCGGCCAGGGCGTCCCCGTGGTGCCAGACGCGCTCGAAGCCGGGCGCCGCGATGGTCATCGCGCTCGCGAGCAGGCAGTAGGGGAGGGTGAGCGAGGGCAGGTCCCAGGCGGCGAGGACGTTGACCGCCGCCGCCGTCACGACCGTGACCACCACACAGCCCGCGAGGGCGAGTGCGGCCGTGGACAGGTGCCCGGCGCCGAGGAACACGGCGAAACACAGGGCGGTCAGGCAGGCGTTGAAGCCTTCGAGCCCCGTCGAGACGCGGTCGTGCGCCGCCCCGAGCAGCCGCGCGGTGGCCGTACCGACGGCCGTTCCCGCCAGGCCGTAGATGCCGTACTCCCAGCCCGCCGCGAAGAGCGCCACGCAGAAGAGGGCACCCGCCGCCGTGCTCGGCAGGAAGGTGACCTGCGCTTGGCCGCGCAGGACGTGGGTGGCGAAGGACAAGGCCCCAAGTGGCTGGCTCTTGACATCCGTTGAGTGCCGCACGGCTCGCTCCCGTGTTACGTCCATGTTTCGTCCGGCAAGACGAATGCACCCTACATGCATTTATGGGGCGCGGCGATACCGGCGGTGATGTCGAGGTGCGTCTCCAGCGCCCGGGCCCCCTTCGGCGTCACCTTGACCGCCCGCTGCGAACCGATCCGCGGGGCCCGTCATGGCCCAAAGATGCGCCGGGAACCGTTCGGTGCCCGCCGAACGGTCATCCGGCGGGCGCCGCCACCTGCGGGTACTGGAGCGCGAGGCCGTCGAGCAGCGCCCGAAGGCCCGTCTCGAAGGCCCGCTCGTCGATCTCCTGCTGGCGGTCGGCCAGGAGGTGGGCCTGGCCGAGGTGCGGGTAGTCGGCCGGGTCGTACGCGGTCCGGTCGTCCACGAATCCACCGGCGAAGGAGCCGAGCGCCGAGCCCATGATGAAGTACCGCATCAGCGCGCCGATCGAGGTGGCCTGCGCCGCAGGCCAGCCCGCGTCGACCATCGCCCCGAACACCGCGTCCGCGAGCCGCAGCCCTGCCGGGCGGCGGCCGGGCCCCGAGGCGAGCACCGGAACGATGTTGGGGTGCAGGGTGAGCGCCGCGCGGTAGGAGACGGCCCAGTCGTGCAGTGACGTGCGCCAGTCGCGCTCGTCGGCGGCCTCGAACATCGACAGATCGACCTGCGCGCTCACCGAGTCCGCGACCGCCTCCAGGATCTCGTCCTTCGTGCGGAAGTGGTTGTAGAGCGAAGGCCCGCTGACCCCGAGTTCGGCGGCGAGGCGGCGCGTCGAGACGGCGGCGAGGCCCTCGGCGTCCACGAGCGCGCGCGCCGTCTCGACGATGCGATCTCTGCTGAGGAGGGGCTTGCGCGGTCGGGCCATGCGGCACATAGTAGGGCTGCCGCAAGAAACTAGCAGTGCTAATTTAAATCTGACCCGAACGTGGTCCCAAGAGTCGACCCGAAGAGGTGCCCCGCGATGAATCTGGAGCTCAGCGAGGAGCAGTCCGCCGTACGGCAGCTGGCCAAGGACTTCGTGGCCCGCGAGATCGCCCCGCACGTCATCGAGTGGGACCGCGCCGAGAGCGTGGACCGCGAAATCGTGAAGAAGCTCGGCGAGGTCGGCTTTCTCGGGCTCACCGTCGACGAGGAGTACGGCGGCTCGGGCGGCGACCATCTCGCCTACTGCCTGGTGACCGAGGAGCTGGGGCGCGGCGACTCGTCCGTGCGCGGCATCGTGTCGGTCTCGCTCGGGCTCGTGGCCAAGACCATCGCGTACTGGGGGAGCGAGGAGCAGAAGCGGCAGTGGCTGCCGGGGCTCACCTCCGGCGAGTACGTCGGCTGCTTCGGGCTCACCGAGCCGGGCACCGGGTCCGACGCGGGGAACCTCTCGACGAAGGCCGTGCGCGACGGCGACGACTACGTCATCAACGGCTCCAAGATGTTCATCACGAACGGCAGCTGGGCCGATGTCGTGCTGCTCTTCGCGCGGACGAACGACGCCCCCGGGCACAAGGGCGTCTCCGCCTTCCTCGTGCCGACCGACACCCCCGGTCTGAGCCGCCGCACCATCCACGGCAAGCTCGGCCTGCGCGGCCAGGCCACCGCCGAGCTCGTCCTTCAGGACGTCCGCGTCCCGGCGTCGGCCATGATGGCGCCCGAGGGCAAGGGCTTCTCCGTCGCCATGTCGGCGCTCGCCAAGGGGCGGATGTCGGTCGCCGCCGGATGCGTGGGCATCGCCCAGGCCGCCCTCGACGCGGCGGTGACGTACGCGAGTGAGCGCGAGCAGTTCGGCAAGTCCATCGCGGGGCACCAGCTGGTGCAGGAGCTGATCAGCGACATCGCGGTGGACGTGGACGCCGCACGCCTGCTGACCTGGCGGGTCGCCGACCTCATCGACCGCGGGCAGCCCTTCACCACGGAGTCCTCCAAGGCCAAGCTGTTCGCGTCCGAGGCTGCCGTGCGTGCCGCCAACAACGCGCTCCAGGTCTTCGGCGGCTACGGCTACATCGACGAGTACCCGGCGGGCAAGCTGCTGCGCGACGCCCGCGTGATGACGCTCTACGAAGGCACTAGCCAGATCCAGAAGCTGGTCATCGGGCGGGCGCTGACCGGGGTCTCGGCGTTCTGAACGCGCGTTCTGAAGGCGCGTTCTGAGTACGGGAGCTGAGTAGCGGAGCGGATGTGGTGTGGCCGCTGCCGGGCGATGCTCTGATCATGAGTGAGACACCGGTCAAGCAGCAGAGCACCACCGCCTACTTCGGTCAGGCGGTCGCGTCGTTCGCCGTGGCGCTCGGCGCGACGGCGGTCGGCATCTACAGCCTCGACGTCAGCGGCTGGATCCGCGCGTTCCTCGCCGTTTCCGTCCTGTACCTGACGACATCCGCGTTCACTCTCGCCAAGGTGGTCCGGGATCGGCAGGAGGCGGACCAGCTCGTCAGCCGTGTCGACCAGGCGCGTCTGGAGAAGATCCTCGCCGAACACGACCCGTTCAAGCCGGTGGCCTGACCGGCGTCCTAAGCGCTTGCTCACCGTCAGGGGTATGGTGTCCTCCCGACGGGCGGAAGGAGCGTGGACGATGAGCACGGCGGAGCAGACCGAGGGCGAGGACCTGCCATGGGGCGAGGTCACGCCTGATGCGGCACGGCGGCTGCTGATCGCCGCCGTCGAGGCCTTCGCCGAGCGTGGCTACCACGCGACGACGACCCGGGACATCGCCGGCCGCGCCGGCATGAGCCCGGCGGCGCTCTACATCCACTACAAGACCAAGGAAGAGCTGCTCCACCGCATCAGCAGGATCGGCCACGACAAGGCCCTGCGGGTCCTGCGCACCGCGGCCGACGGCCCTGGCAGCGCGGCACAGCGGCTCGCCGACGCCGTACGCTCCTTCGTCCGCTGGCATGCCGACCACCACACCACCGCACGCGTGGTCCAGTACGAGCTGGACGCGCTCGGCGACGAGCACCGCACGGAGATCATCGCGCTGCGCCGCCAGTCGGACGCCGCCGTGCGGGAAATGATCAACGAAGGGGTGCGGGCGGGGGAGTTCGACGTCTCCGACGTGCCCGGCACCACGCTGGCCGTGCTCTCGCTCTGCATCGACGTGGCCCGCTGGTTCAACGTCGCGGGACAGCGGACGCCCGACGAGGTCGGCGCGCTCTACGCCGACCTCGTGCTGCGGATGGTGGGGGCCCGGGAACAGGCCTCCTGAGCTCCTCGGCTGCCGGGTGGCTCAGAAGTAGTAGCGGGAGACCGACTCGGCGACGCAGGCGGGCTTGTCGCCGCCCTCGCGCTCGACGGTGACCTTGGCCGTGATCTGTACGCCGCCGTCCTTGGTCTGCTCGACCTCCGTGAGCACGGCGGTCGCCCGCACCCGGGAGCCCGAGGGCACCGGCGAGGGGAAGCGGACCTTGTTGGTGCCGTAGTTGACACCCATCTTCATGCCCTCGACCCGCATGACCTGCGGCACCAGGCTCGGCAGCAGCGAAAGCGTCAGATAGCCGTGCGCGATGGTCGTCTTGAAGGGCCCCTGCGCCGCCTTCTCCGCGTCCACGTGGATCCACTGGTGGTCGCCCGTGGCGTCGGCGAACAGGTCGATCCGTTTCTGGTCGACCTCGAGCCACTCGCTGTGTCCGAGCTGCTCGCCGATTCCGGCACGCAGGTCGTCGGCCGACGCGAAGATCCTCGGCTCTGCCATGTCCCTGGCCTCCTCAAAGTATCGAACTAAGCGCTTGCTCAGCATGCGGTGTACGCCGACGTGTGTCAACGGACCGGTCGGCGGAGGGTGGCGGACCTGCCATTAGGGTGTGAGGGGTGCCCCAGATCCCAGAGAAGATCCACGAGCTCACGGTCGGCCAGCTCTCGGCCCGCAGCGGCGCGGCCGTGTCCGCCCTGCACTTCTACGAGACCAAGGGCCTGATCTCCAGTCGCCGCACGTCGGGCAACCAGCGCCGCTACCACCGTGACGCGCTGCGCCGCGTCGCCTTCATCCGTGCCGCCCAGCGCGTCGGCATTCCGCTCGCCACGATCCGTCAGGCGCTCGACTCGCTCCCCGAGGAGCGCACTCCCAACCGCGAGGACTGGGCGCGCCTCTCGGAGGCCTGGCGCTCCGAACTGGACAACCGCATCGCGCAGTTGGGCCGTCTGCGCGATCACCTCACGGACTGCATCGGCTGCGGCTGTCTCTCCCTGGAGAACTGCGTGCTCTCCAACCCGGACGACGTCTTCGGTGAACGCCTCACCGGCTCCCGTCTGTTGGCGGACCGCCGGCCCCGGTCGTGACGTCGGTGGTGACCTGGGTCGTGACGTCGGTCGTGACGTCGGCCCGTTCCTTCGGCCCCAGATGGCGGAAGGCCAGGCTCAGGAGCACCGCGGCGAGCGCGCCCGCCGCCACTCCGCTGCCGAGGATCGTGTGCGCCCAGGACGGCAGCGGCGCGTACAGCTCGGGGGTCATCACCGGCAGCAGCCCCACGACCAGGGCCAGGGCGACGACCACGCTGTCGGAGCCGTGCGCGAGGTCGACCCGGGACAGCATGCTGAAGCCGAGTACGGCGATCACCGCGTAGATCACCAGGCCGGCGGCGCCCACCACCGGCTCGGGGATGGCGGCGAGCAGCCGGGTCAGCGGTGTCAGGAGGCCGCAGACGACGAGCAGTACGCCCGCGCCCGCCGTGACGAACCGGCTGCGTACGCGCGTCAGTTGGACGATGCCTATGTTCTCGGCGCTGGTCACCATCAGGGACGTGCCGAAGACGCCCGCGCCCAGGGAGACGAGGGCGTCGGCGCGGGCGATGCGCGGCACGTCCCGGCCCGCGTCCGGGGTGCGGCCGACCGCCTCGCTGTTGAGCACCGTCTGGCCGGTGGCCTCGGCGAGCGAGGCGAGCGAGAAGACGAGCAGCGGGATCGCGGCGAGCAGGTCGAAGTGCGGGGCGCCGTAGGGGAACGGGTCCGGCAGGGCGAACGGGGCGCCGGACGCGAGATGGATGTCCGTGCCGAGCAGGAGCGCGATGAGCGTGCCGCCCGCGAGGCCGAAGAGCACCGCCATCTGCCGCCATACGCCGCGCAGGACGAGGAAGAGGACCGCGATGACGCCGAGCGTCGCGAAGCCGGCGCCGGGGCCCGACGCCACCATCGGCGCGGTCACCTTGATCATGTTGATGCCGATCAGGACGACCGTCGTCCCCATCACGAGCGGCGGGAACAGCCGCACCACCCTTGCGTAGAAGGGCAGTACGCAGATCAGGAAGACGGCGGCGACCAGTACGGAGCCGGACGCCGTGGCGGCCCCGTACTCCTTCCCGATCTGCAGGAAGATCGCCACCGCGGCCCCGCCCGGCAGCATCAGGAACGGCAGTCGGGCGCCGACGCGCAGTGCCCGCACCCCGAGGGACTGGAGCAGTGCCCCGATGCCGCACAGGACCAGGGTGGCACTGAGCAGCGAGGCGGTCTGAGCGGTGGTCAGGCGCAGTGTCGTGCCGATCAGGATCACCGAGGAGACGGGAGCCGCGATCCCGGCGAGCAGGTGCTGGAGGGCGAGCGGTGCGAGGCGCGGCAGCGGAAGGCGTTCGTCGACGGCGGCCACCACGGGCTCAGCCCTTCGCTGGTGCGGGCGCCGGGGTGAGCCAGGGCAGTTCGGACGCGGCGTAGCGGTAGGCGCGGAACACGGCGTTCGGCTCGGACGGGAAGAGCTTGCGGACCTCTTCCTCCTCGTAGCCGCCGAAGAACGGCACGACGTACTCCCAGCACAGATAGCCGTCCGCGGTGACCTCGAAGAGGCGGCCCGCGGGGGAGTCGGTGACCAGGGTGTTGCCGTTCGGTAGGCGCTGGGCGCTGCCCATGAAGGGCGCGAAGAACGACTCGCGGGCCGGGTCGTGGTACTCCCAGACGACCTTGCCGCTCGTCCGCTCGATCTCCACGACGCGGCTGAACGGCACGTCCCAGTGCGGCCGGAACACGCCGTTGTCGAAGACGAGGAAATTGCCGTCGGGCAGTTCGGTGGGGCAGTGCTGCTGGGAGACGACGCCGGGTTCGGAGCGCCAGATGATGTCGCCGGTCTCGCGGGATATGACGACGACGGCGGAGACCGAGCGGAAGCTGGCGAGGATGTTGCCGTCGCTGGTCGGCAGGACGCTGTTGATCAGGGGGTAGTGCTCGCGGGCGTAGTCCGGATGGAGGGGGAAGTCCGCGCGGCCGAGCCGCTCGGAGACCTTCCACTCCCAGGTGGTGTTCCCCTCGGCGTCCACCTCGACGATGGTGTCCGCCCACACGGTGGCGCCATCGGCCCCCTCGGAGGCGGCCTCGGATCCGGGTACGCCGCCGCGTACGGCCGCGGCTTCCGGGCCGGTCAGGGGCTCGATGGCGGTGTAGAGGATCCGCCCGTCGCCGTAGTGGTGGGCGTCGTGGTGCTGGAAGCGGTCGCGGTGCTCGCGCAGGACCGTGCCGTCCGGGGCGATCTCCTGCATGATCCCGCCGCGGTACTTGTGCCACATGGGGAAGAGCGCGGGCTCGTCGGGGAGCACGCCGTTGTAGGCGAGGTTCCCGTTCGGCAGGATCCGGGCGTGGCGGCCCGGGCGGTGCGGGAGGTCCCACCGGTGGGCGATCTCGCCGTGGGCGTCGATCAGGTAGACCTCGCCGCCGCCGGTGAGCGGCGCGAAGAGGGTGTAGCCGCCGTAACTGGCGTCCTCGTCCAGGGCCATCAGGCCGGTGCCGCGACGGCGGCGCTGATTCTGGTCCACGGGGGTTGTGGGCGTCATGGGGGGCATGAGGGCCGTCCTCTCGTAGTCTCCGTTGCTTAACTTTATTAAGCAGTGCGGAAGACGTTAACCCAGGAGATAGGCTTCGCGACATGGGTACGAGTGATGCGGACGCCCCGCAGGTCGGTCCCGGGATCCGCAGGCTCCGCCGCGCCCTGGATCTGACGCTGGCCGATGTGGCGGCGCGGGCGGGGGTGTCGGCGCCCTTCCTCAGTCAGGTGGAGAACGGCCGCTCCCGCCCCAGCATGGGATCCCTCCAGCGCATCGCCGACGCCCTGGACACCACGGCCGTCCAGCTCCTGGCCTCCGCGGATCCGCCGCGCCCGGTGGATGTGGTGCGCGGGGGGTCGGCGTCCGTGAGCGAGGGGGAGGGCGTGCGCGAGGCGCGGATGCGACCGCTGGTCCGGGGTCATCAGCGGCTGCACGCGCTGGAGTTCACCGGGGACCACGACTGGGGCCGCGAGTACCGCCACCGGGGCGACGAGATCCTTTACGTCGCCGACGGCTCGGCCGAGGTGGAGGCGGACGGGTCGGTGTACCGCCTCGACCGGGGCGACACGCTGTACTGCGCGGCCGAACTGCCGCACCGGTGGCGGCCGTTGGAGGCGGGGACGCGAGTGCTGGTGGTGGGGATCGCGGACGGGGTCCGGGTGACGGACGCAGGGGGCGGCTGAGCCGCCGGGTGCGGTGCGGGGCCGTTGCGGTGGCGGGGTCACGCCGGGGCGGTACGCGCCCTTGGCCGCGGCGCGCGGTGCGGGCCCATCTGGGCCGGTTCGAGTGCGTCGGCGCCGGGATGCTCATGGACGGTCGGCATTTCGGCACTTCGGCGGTGACGCGCGGCGTCGACGTGGAACGGGCTCCTGGGCGCTGCGTACCTCGTGGGTACGCGATCACCCGCTCTTTCGTCCCGGCCCAGGCCCTACGGGGACGGCGTGCTCAGCACGGACAGCGCCGCCGCGACCAACTGCGCGTTGGAAGAGGCCCGTTCACCGTCCGGCAGGACCAGCGTGTCCTCCAGGCCGATGCGCGTCGCGAGCCCCAGGCGCCCCGAGAGGCGCAGTACCGGCCATGTGCCGCCCTCCTCCCCGTGCAGGAGCACGGGGCGGCCGTGTGCCTCGCCTATCACGGCGAGGAGGGCCCGGGCCGAGTCGCGGGCCGTGCCGGGGTCCGGGTCCGTCACCTCCGCGAGGACCCGCAGGACGTGGGGGCCGAGCGCGGACGCGGTAAAGCGTTCCCCGCCGTCCGTCCCCGACCAGATGCCCGCCTCGACACCCACGCCCCGTTCGAGCAGCGCCTCGGCCACCGCCTCCGCGCCCGGCTCGTGCCAGTTGACCGACGCGTGGTCGGGAAGGACCGTCCAGGCCCGGATGTCCGCCACCCGCTTGCCCGGGTCCGGTTCGGCCCAGGAACCCGTGGTCACCCCGACGGGTACGGACGTCACCGCGCGGATCGCTTCCAGCGTGGCCGCAACCGCACTTGGCGCCAATGTGTCTTGCCCACAAGGGGACTTGGGGTGTACATGAACATCCCCGGCGCCCGCCGTGACGGCCTGGGTCACGGACTCGGCCATCGCATCGGGCGACATGGGGATCAGCGCGCCATCGCCCGCGCCGCGGGCGCCGTTCACACATACCTGCATCACCACAGGACAGCACAGACGACGACATACAGGGGGAGGGCCGATGGGAATCGCCATCTGTTCGTTGAAGTGGGACGCCGCCCGGACGGGGCCACAGAAGATCACGTACGACAGCGACGGCTACCACCTCGTGCGGTTTCCGTACCAGGACGCCGAGGAGTCGTACGACCCGTGGCGCATGCACGACCCCGGCAAGGGGTCCACGACCCCGTCCCGGTTCCCGGACGCCCGGTCCGGGCTCATCTGGCCGAGCCACGACGGCTGGGGCACCCTGTCGGCGATGATCTTCTGGCAGCCGAACGACCGGTCCACCGAGTACCGCGCACGCTACGTGCGCGATCCGCTCGGCGGCTCCACGGGGTACGACTCGACGGCCACCACCGACTGGGTGCCCACCAGGGGCGGGCAGTACCGGACCCACACCTGGCAGATGTTCGTGCATCCGCAGACACCGGTCGGCCTGAAGATATCGGCACGCGGCGCGGGCGACGTGAAGATCGCCGCGCCGCTCATGCTCGCCGAGTTCAAACTGGCCATCCAGTGGGACGTCTCGACGCCCGCGCCCTGAGGCGGCAGGACGTCACGCCGAGACCAGCGGCCGTTCCCGTCGTGCCCGCGCCCGTGCCATGGCGGCGGGTGTGAGCACCGGGTCGGGCACCACTATTCCGCAGCCCGTGCAGACGGCGCCCGCTGAGGGCTCGTGCGCCAGGCCGTGTGTCCAGACGAGGTCGGAGCGGGCGCACACCGGGCAGCCCGTGCCCGGATCCCGCTCAAGCGCCGCGATCAGCCGGCGCAGTACCTCGGCGAGTGATTCGGAGGGGTGGACGCCGGGGTTGTCGCACCAGGCGACCCCGAATCCTCCCCAGGTGCACCGGTGCCAGTCGTCGACGCTGCCGGGCCGGCGAAGGCCGTCGTGCTTCTCCTTGCGGCGGCGCTCCGCGAAGCCCTCCTCGTAGGCGAGCCAGACCGCCCGCGCCGCTTCCAGTTCATCGAGCGCGGCCACGAGCCGCGCCGGGTCGGGCGACCGGTCCTCGGGCCCGAAGCCCGCTCGGGAGCTCAGATGGTCCCAGGTCGCCCGGTGGCCGTAAGGGGCGAACCTCTCCAGGCACTTGCGCAGCGAGTACCGTCGCAGCGCCATATCGCTCAGCGGATCACGCACCTGTCTCGCGAGACTCCGGAATCCGGCCATCGCCCTGCACCTCCGTCGCACGTTCTCGGACGTTGCCGAGTAGACGTATCGACACGCGATTCGGCTCCCTCGACTTCCATCTGATTTTCGATGGCAGACATAAGACGGCGGTGAACTGGAGCTATGTGCTGTTTCTGAAAAGGCGACGCATGTTCATCTTCCGGGATCGGCAACCCGCCAGTAACCTCCGCCTCACCTTCTCCCCACAGGAGCACAAGCGGAGCCCAGAGGAGCACACATGCGACGACGCATCGTCCGGCTCAGAACCCTCACCGCCAGCGCGGCCCTAGCACTGGCCGCGTCCCTCCTCACGCCGCAGCCGGGCTCGGCCGCCGACGAGCCCCCACCGGCCACCGACTACTGCGAGGGGCAGTGCGCGGACGTCCTTCCGCCCGGCGCGAACGGCAACGCCACACTCGCCGAGATACTCAGTCACCGCGTCTTCGGCACGCAACCCGCACATGCGGAAGACCAGTTGGGGCCGTACGACAAGCTCTCCTCCGGCTATCCGTCGCTCACCGACGACAAGCTGACGGAGTTCTTCAACGACGCCTCCTTCGGTGTCCGCGACGGCCAGGCCGCCTCCGTCACCAAGCCGCGCGACGACGTGACGATCACCCGGGACAAGAAGTACGGCATCCCGCACATCAAGGGCAGCACGCGTTACGGCACCGAGTTCGGCGCGGGCTTCGCGGCCGGGCAGGACCGGCTCTGGCTCATCGACCTCTTCCGGCACATCGGCCGCGGCGAGCTGACCTCGTTCGCGGGCGGCGCGCTCGCGAACCAGGGTCTTGAGCAACAGTTCTGGCCACAGGCCCCGTACGAGGAGAAGGACCTGGAGAAGCAGGTCGAATACATCAGAACGTCCCAGGGCGAGCGCGGCAAACAGGCCATGGAGGACGCCCAGGCCTACATCGACGGGCTCAACTCCTACCGCGTGAAGTCCAAGAACGGCCGCTACTTCCCGGGCGAGTACGTCCTGACCGGCAAGATCGACGCGATCACCAACATCGGCGAGATCGCGCCCTTCAAGATCACCGACATGATCGCGCTCGCGTCCGTCGTCGGCGGGCTCTTCGGCAACGGCGGCGGCGGAGAGGTCGACGCGGCCCTCTCCCTGCTCAAGTCACAGGAGAAGTACGGCGTCGAGAAGGGCACGAAGGTCTGGGAGTCCTTCCGCGCCCGCAACGACCCCGAGGCCGTCCAGACCATCCACGACGGCACGAGCTTCCCGTACGCGGGCAAGCCCGCGAACGCGCGCGGCACCGCCCTTCCCGACCCCGGTTCGGTCGAGCGCGAACAGCTCGTCTTCGACCGTGAGGGCGGCGCCAGGACCGCCGCCAAGGACCCGGTGAAGGCGCCCAGGAAGCTCAAACCGCTCCAGGGGATGTACGACGACGGAGTGCTGCCCGCCGACCTGTTCAAGAAGGACGGCCAGAAGAAGGGCATGTCGAACGCGCTCGTCGTCTCCGCGAAGCACACCGCGAGCGGCAACCCGGTCGCCGTCTTCGGCCCGCAGACCGGCTACTTCGCCCCCCAGCTCCTCATGCAGCAGGAGCTCCAGGGGCCCGGCATCAGCGCACGCGGTGTCTCCTTCGCGGGCGTCGGCATGTACGTCCAGCTGGGCCGCGGCCAGGACTACGCCTGGTCGGCCACGTCCGCCGGGCAGGACATCACGGACACGTACGCCGTCGAGCTGTGCGAACCGGGCGGCGCCGCGCCCACCAAGCAGTCCACCCACTACCTCCACCGCGGCACCTGCACGCCCATGGAGAAGCTGGAGCGCAAGAACGCCTGGAAGCCGACCGTCGCCGACTCCACGGCGGCGGGCTCCTACCGCATGCAGGTGTTCCGCACGAAGTACGGCGTCGTGACGCACCGCGCGAGCGTCGAGGGCAAACCGGTCGCCTACGTCTCGCTGCGCTCCACCTACCGCCACGAGGCCGACTCGATCATCGGCTTCCAGATGCTCAACGATCCGACGTACGTCAAGGACGCGTCGACCTTCAAGAAGGCCGCCCAGAGCATCAGCTACGCCTTCAACTGGTTCTACGCCGACTCGCGCGACACCGCGTACTACAACAGCGGCGCCAACCCGGAGCGCGCCAAGGACATCGACCCCGCCCTGCCCGTCAAGGCCCAACAGGCAAACGAATGGCAGGACTTCGACCCGGAGAACAACACCTCGAAGCAGACCCCGCCCGCTGAGCACCCGCAGTCCGTCAACCAGGACTACTACATCTCCTGGAACAACAAACAGGCCAAGGACTTCAGCACGGCGGGCTTCGGCATCAGCGCCGTGCACCGTGCCGACCTGCTCGACGGGCGGGTGAAGAAGCTCACCGAGAAGGGCGGCGTCACACGGGCATCGCTGACCCAGGCCATGTCTCAGGCCGCGGTCACCGACCTGCGCGGCGAACAGGTGCTTCCCGAGCTGCTCAAGGTGGTGCGGAGCAAGCCCGTCACCGACCCCCAGCAGTCCAAGGCAGTACAGCAGCTGGAGGCGTGGCAGAAGGCCGGGTCGCAGCGCAACCAGACGGCGGCGGGCTCCAAGACGTACGCACACGCCGACGCCGTGCGCGTCATGGACGCCTGGTGGCCCCTGCTCGTCGAGGCCGAGTTCAAGCCGGGCATGGGCAAGGACCTCTACGACGCGCTGACGGCACAGCTCGCTACCGACGAGTCACCCTCCGCCGGGCACGGCCCGACCGGGGCGCACGCCGGATCGGCCTTCCAGTACGGCTGGTGGGGCTTCGCGGACAAGGATCTGCGGGCGGTGCTCGGAGAGCCCGTGAAGGGCGAGCTCGGCGAGAAGTACTGCGGCGAGGGGAAGCTGGACGCCTGCCGTGACGCGCTCCTGACCACCCTCACGCAGGCAGCCGCCAAGCCCGCGACCGAGGTCTACCCCGGCGACGCGAGCTGCTCGGCTGGCGACCAGTGGTGCGCGGACTCGATCATCCACCGGGCGCTGGGCGGCATCACGCACGGGCCGATCCAGTGGCAGAACCGGCCCACGTACCAGCAGGTCGTGGAGTTCCCCAAGCACCGCTGACCAAGGAGAGTCACGTCCTGGGGATCCGCCCTGCGGCGAACACGACACGCGCCAGCTCCTCGTGGCAGATGTCGCTGTGCGCGCCGGAGGGCGGACCGCCCCGCCGCACCACCGCCGACGCGTCCACGCTCACGCACCCCTTGGCGGGGATCGCCCGGCCCAGCTTGACGCGCTTGGCGCCGTCCACCGCCCGGATGCCGTCGTATCCGACGGCGCCCCAGCGCTCCCAGATGCCGAGGAAGGTCGAGGAGTCACCGGCCAGCTTCGACGCCAGGGGATAGATCTTGCCCAGGGCGTCGTCGTGGCGGGAGTAGCAGGCGACCAGGGGGCCGTCGATCCGCCGCTGCATCCCGCCCAGCGCGCCGCCGCGTGAGGGGGCGTGCGGAAGCCGTTTGGAGAACGCGTAGTGCGAGAAGGCCCCTTGGAGCAGCGTGGTGGACTTCACGGTCCGCACCGACGCGGGCATACCGCGCAGCGCGTACGCCACGAGGCGCGCGCCGAAGCTGTGCCCGATGAGATGCACCCGCACGTCCGGCGCCTCACGGGCCAGCAGTCCGATCGCTGGGCCGAGACCCAGCTGGCCGACCGATCCCGCCCGGCGTTTCATGGCGTAGTAGCTGGCCTGGCGCAGGAGTTCGTGCGCCCCGTTCCAGAGCCGTTTGCGCAGGCTGCCGAAGAGTTCCTGCTGCCCTGTGCCCTCCATCGCCGCGGCGAACATCTGGCAGACCTCGACCGCGTCGTCGGTCAGCATGGCGGGCACGCCCGTCCAGGTGTCGTCGGCGAAGCGGTGGGCGGCGCTGTTCTGATGAACGGCCACCAGGTCGCGTACGAGGCGTCCGTACTCGTAGAGGCGCGTCGGCACCTCGGATCGTTCCGCCAACAGCGCCCCGATCCGGTCGAGGTCGGCGTCGTGGTCGGGGAACGTGCCGGACAGGAGGCGCATGGTCGGCTCGTCGAGCAGGGGTCCCGCGCCTGGTGGCGGGCCCGCCCCGGTCGCCTGGACCGAGGGCTCGAAGTTCGGGATCCGCTCGTCGGGGAAGCGGATGGCGGGCCAGAGCACGCCCACGTATCCCAGCCGTACCCGCGGTCCCGCGAGCTCCTGGCACGGCGTGAAGAAACGCCGGTAGAGGTCGGTTGCCATGTCGTGGTCGTTGTTCCAGCCGTGCGCGAGGACGAGGAGATCGGTGACGCGCTCACGGGGCACCTCGGCGAGGAGGCGATCGCGCTGCGTGGTGTCGACGTCCCCGTCGGCGTCGAAGGTCAGTTCCCAGTAGGGCTCCACACGACCATCGTCGCGCGGCCCCGGTGTACTGACCAGATGTCTCGCAGGGGGAAGCTACGCCAGCTCGCGCTCGCGCGTCTCCGGCAGCGCGAGAACACACGCCAGGGAGACGACCGCCATCGCGCTCACGTACCAGCCCACCGACGAGGAGCCGAACGCGGACTGCAGGCGCGTCGCCACCAGCGGGGAGACCGCGCCGCCCAGCACGCCGCCCAGGTTGTAGGCGAGCGAGGCACCCGAGTAGCGCACGTTCGTACCGAAAAGCTCCGGCAGATACGCGCCCATCGGCCCGTACACCACGCCCATGCAGAACAGCGCGCCGCCGATCGCAAGCGCCATGAGCACCGGCTGCTCGGTGTCCAGGAGCGGGAAGAGCACCAGGCCCCACACCACCGCGAGCCCGGCGCCCACGATGATCAGCTTGCGGCGGCCCGCCCCGTCGGAGCGGGTCGCGGCGAGCCACGTACCGGCCGCGAGAAAGAGGCAGGCGACCAGCGAGAGGCCCAGCATGGTGTCGCGGGAGACGCCCAGGGTGCCGGTGGAGTAGGCGAGGCAGTACGTCGTCGCCGTGTAGAAGAGGCCGTACGCGACGATCATCCCGCCCGCGCCGAGCAGCAGTTCGCGCGGATAGCGCCGCAGCACGTCGAGCGTGGGGACCTTGCTCGCCTCCTGCGCGTCCATGACCTTCGCGAAGACCGGCGTCTCACTGATGCGCATGCGGACGAAGAGTCCGACGCCGACAAGGAGGAAGGAGAGCAGGAAGGGCACGCGCCAGCCCCAGGACCGGAACGCGTCGTCGGACAGGACGGCGGAGAGCAGCCAGAAGACACCGGTCGCCGCGAAGAACCCGACGGACGGGCCGAGTTGGGGGAAGGCCGCGTAGAGACCCCGCTTCTTCTTCGGCGCGTGCTCCACCGCGAGCAGCGCGGCCCCGCCCCACTCGCCGCCGAGCCCGATGCCTTGCAGGAAACGCAGCAGGATCAGCAGGACCGGCGCCCAGATCCCCAGCGTGCCGTAGCCGGGCAGAAGGCCGACGAGCGCCGTCGAGAGGCCCATGAGCAGCAGCGAGGCCACGAGCACCGACTTGCGCCCGACCCGGTCGCCGAAGTGCCCGAAGACCACCGAGCCGATGGGCCGGGCCGCGAACGCCACCGCGTAGGTGGAGAACGAGGCGAGGGTGGCGTTGACCGGGTCCAGGGTCGGGAAGAACGCCTCGTTCAGGACGAGGGCGGCCGCCGTGCCGTAGATGTAGAAGTCGTAGAACTCGATGGCCGTCCCGATGAACGACGCGACGGCCACCCGGCGCAGGCTCTCGGAGCTCCCGTCCGGGCGGGGGCCGGCATCCGGCTGAGGGCCGGTGTCCGGCTGAGGGCCGGTGTCCGGCTGAGGCGCGGCGTCCCGCGGGGGCTTGTCTGGTGAGATCGCGTCGCTGTGCACGAGCGGCACTCTCACGGTGGATGTAGGGACCAGTCAATACCTCGAACGGCTCGTCTCGGTCATTGAGACTGGCGGTGAGCTGCGGTGACGCGGTGCAGATGGATGAGGATGTCGTGCGTGGGCGCGAGCCGGATCTTGTGGGGTCCGTCCGGGAACGCCGTCCCGATGCTCTGGGTGAGCCGGCCCTTGCCCAGCCACTTCCTGGCGGCAGCGGGGGCGGTCCGCATGTCGAGGAAATAGTCGTCGTGGCGCACCTTGTCGAGCGTGTACTCGTTCATGCCGCGTGTGGCCGCGCCCACGGAGCGGGGCTTCCACACCTCGGAGTCCTCGCTCTGTGCCATGAGCGACCCCCGGTCGAAGGTGAACCCGATGCTGACGTACCGCTCACCGAGCCTGTCCCGCAGGAAGGCGCCCTGCATCTTCGGGTACCGGGGATCGTAACTCTCGTACCCCACATGGGCGTTGTGGGCCGACAGAAGCACCTTGTCGCCGGTGCGCCGCTGCCACCAGGCGGTGTTCTGTGCCATCAGGCGGTCGCGGTAGAGCATGCCGTCCTTGATCCCCTCGGGAGTGTCGAAGGGGAAGGCGTAGATCGTGGCGGTCTGCGAGATGGACCGGGCGTGTTGGAGCACGAAGGTGAACTCCCGGTCGTTCGCGAGCGGTTGGAGATTCTTCAGGAGCTTCAGCGCCTCCCGCGCGTTGCCCGCCAGCTTCCGTCGCTCCGCCAGAGGTCTGGCCATGTACGCGTCCCCGTCCGCGAGACGGCGGATCGGCGCGTACAGCTCGGTGATCCTCGGCAGCAGATCGGGGTCGTTCGCGCGGACGTAGTCCTCCACCCCGTCGAACAGCTCATGCCCGAGCTCCGGGTAGTTGAGGTCGTCGCCCATGAAGCGCACCTGACGGTCCGGGTGCTTGTCGTTGTACGCGCGCATCCAGGTCAGGAGATCGACGTACTCATCGGTGTCCCAGGGCGTCTTCGCCAGCTCCTTGTGGACGAGCTCGCGCACGTCCGACGCGCCCCCGTGGACGTACGCGTCGAAACGCAGACCCGTCGTCCAGCTGACCTCCTGGGCGAAGGTGGTGAACCCCTTCTCCTCGACGAGATAGCGGAACACGCGGTCCTTCATCGTGAAGAACTCGTGCGAACCATGTGTAGCCTCCCCCAGACCCACCACTTTGGCGTCACCCACCATCCGGCCCATCGCCCGCAGGTCCTTCGTGGAGCCGCCCGGGTCGGTCGAGCGCAGGGGGTGGGCCGCGCGCTCGATCGCCGGGACCGGGTCCACGGGTGCTGCCTGGTCGGCAAGGGCCGCTTGGGGAGCCACCAGCGCCCCAAGGCCGAGCGTGCCGGCCAGTACCAGGGGAACCGTGCGGCGTGCCGTCCGTGTCATGCGGGATCTCCTCAACTCGGGTGTACGGAGCTGAAGATCACGATCCCGGTCCGCCAGGGGTGCCTGCCATCCGGCGGGCACCCCTCTCGCGGGTGGGGCCTTCCCCCCCCCAGGGGGCGCTCACGGATAGCGCAGATACCGCCTGCGCACGGCTCGGAAACGCGCGAGGTCCTCCTGCCAGGCGGCCACCACCTCGTCCGTGCCCGCGCCCGCGTCGATCATGGTGCGCACCCGCGTCGAGCCCGTCAGCTTGTCGATCCAGTTGTCGGAGCGCCAGGCGAAACCGCTCCACACCTTCTTGGCGGTCACCAGGAGCGCGATGCCGGTGCGCACCGGGTCGCAGGCGTCGCGGTCGTGCACGTGGAGCTGGACGCCGCCGATCGTCCTGCCCTGGAACTTGGAGAACGTCGGCGCGAAGTAGGCCTCCCTGAAGTGGACCCCGCGCAGGCCCACGTCATTGGCGGCGGCGGCCCACTTCCGGTCGATGCCCTCCGCGCCGAGCAGTTCGAAGGGGCGGGTGGTGCCGCGTCCCTCGGAGAGGTTCGTGCCCTCGAAGAGGCAGGTGCCGCTGTAGACCAGGGCGGTGTCGGGCGTGGGCATGTTGGGGCTCGGCGGCACCCACGGGAGCTCGGAGGCGTCGTAGAAGTCCGAGCGCTGCCACCCCGTCATCCGTACGGTCTCCAGGTGGACAGGGCGCTCAAGGAACTCGCCGTTGAACAGCAGCGCGAGCTCCGTCACCGTCATCCCGTGCGCCTGCGCTATCGGCTGCCGGCCGACGAACGTCGCGAACTCCTTGTGCAGGACGGGTCCGTAAGCGCCGCGCCCCGTCACCGGATTCGGCCGGTCGAGGACCACGAACCGCTTGCCCGCCAGCTCGGCCGACTCCATGCAGTCGAAGAGCGTCCAGATGTACGTGTAGAAGCGCGCCCCCGCGTCCTGGATGTCGAAGACGATGGTGTCGACGTGGGCGGCCGTGAAGATGTCGGCGAGCGCCTTGCCGCTCTTCTGATACGTGTCGTAGACCGGAAGTCCGGTTGCCGGGTCGTCGTGGCGCCCTTCGGAGCCGCCCGCCTGAGCCGTCCCGCGGAAGCCGTGCTCGGGGCCGAACACCGCGACCAGGTTCACGCGCTCGTCCGCGTGCATGACGTCGACGATGTGGCGTACGTCCCTGGTGACGCCGGTCGGGTTCGTGACGATCCCGACCCGCTCCCCGTCCAGGAGCGCGTACCCGTCGGCGGCGAGCCGCTCGAAGCCGGTGCGCAGCCGTCGCCCCGTGCCCGATCCGCCGCCGCCCTCGGCAGCGGCGGTCGCTGACGTGGTGAGGGCCGAGGCGGTGGTGGCCGCGAGCAGGCCCCGCCTGGACAGGCTGCGTCGGGACAGGTTCATGCAGAGACCTCCGTGAGCGCGGTGGCTGTCATGGCCACGCACGCTAGCGCGCGGACCCCCGCCGGGGAACGAACCTGGCTGCCCGGCCCCCTTCCCTAGCTACATACCGACTGGTTAGTCTGCGATCACAGCGGAGCCGCAGTCGAAGGAGACTGATCGTGGAGACCCTGCAGGACAAGGGAGTTGTCGTCACCGGCGCCGGAGGCGGGATCGGGGCCGCGCTGGCCCGCCGGTTCGCCGCCGCCGGGGCGCGCGTCGTGGTCAACGACCTGGACGCCGCCAAGGCCAGGGCGGTGGCCGACGAGATCGGCGCCGTCGCCGTGCCGGGCGACGCGTCCACGATCGTGCCGGAGGCGAGAGAGGCCCTCAGCGGCACCGTCGACGTGTACTGCGCCAACGCGGGCCTCGGCTCGGGCGGCTCCGAGGCCGCCCCCGAGGAGGTCTGGGCCGCGGCCTGGGACGTCAACGTCATGGCCCACGTCCGCGCGGCCCACGCGCTGCTGCCCGAGTGGCTGGAGCGCGGCAGCGGCCGCTTCGTCTCCACGGTCTCGGCGGCCGGCCTGCTCACCATGATCGGCGCGGCGCCCTACAGCGTCACCAAGCACGGCGCGTACGCCTTCGCCGAGTGGCTCTCGCTCACCTACCGGCACCGCGGGATCGACGTCCACGCGATCTGTCCCCAGGGCGTGCGCACCGACATGCTCGCCGCCACCGGCAGCGCGGGCGACCTCGTGCTCACTCCGACCGCGATCGAGCCCGACGACGTCGCCGACGCGCTCTTCGCCGGGATCGAGGAGAACCGCTTCCTGATCCTGCCGCACCCCGAGGTCGCCGAGTACTACCGGATCCGCTCCGCCGAACCGGACAAATGGCTCACCGGGATGAACCACATCCAGCAGAAGTGGGAGGCGACGGAGCGGTGAGCGACGCGACCCCGACCGCGTCCATATACGCCGCCAAGCCCTGGCTCGCCCGCCTCAACGAGGCCCAGCGCGCCCCCGTCGAACCGGCCGAGTCCGTGGTGCATGCCTTCCGCGCCTCGGTGCTCAGAGCCCCCGAGCACACCGCCCTCGCCTACTTCGACGGCCGCCTGAGCTACCGCGAGGTGGACGCCCTCACCGACTCCGTCGCCGGGCACCTGGCCGCCCGCGGGCTCGCGCGGGGCGAGCGGGTCGCGATCCTCCTGCAGAACACCCCGCACTTCGTGATCGCGCTGCTCGGCGCGTGGAAGGCGGGCGCCACGGTCGTGCCGGTGAACCCGATGTACAAGTCGGCGGAGGTCGGTCACGTCCTCGCGGACGCCGACGTGACCGCGCTGATCTGCTCGGACCGCGCATGGGAGACGTATCTGCGCGAGAGCGCCGCGCCCTCGCCCGTACGCATCGTGCTCACCGCGTGCCAGCTCGACCTCCAGACCCGCGGCGACACACGCGTCCTCGACTTCGAACGCCTCCCGCAGGCCGCCGACGCCGATGACCTGGTGACGGTCGCACAGCAGGGACTGCCCGCACCGGGAGACCGCAGGCTCGGCCCTAGTGACATCGCCCTGATCAGCTATACGTCGGGTACGAGCGGCACCCCCAAGGGCGCCATGAACACCCACGGCAACATCACCTACAACGCCGAGCGGCAGCGCACGGGCTCCGGCATCCCGGAAGGCGCCTGCTACTTCGCGATGGCGCCGCTCTTCCACATCACGGGCATGGTCGCGCAGGTCGCGGGCGCCCTGACCAACGCGGGCACCCTCGCGCTCGCCTACCGCTTCGAGGCCGGGGTGGTGCTCGACGCCTTCGCCGAGCACCGGCCCGCGTACACCGTGGGCCCGTCCACGGCCTTCATGGCGCTCGCCGCCCACCCTGACGTGACGCGGGAGCACTTCGACTCCTTCGAGATGATCTCCTCGGGCGGCGCGCCGCTGCCGCCCGCCCTGGTGGAGAAGTTCCGCGCGAGTCTTGGCCCCTACCTCCACAACGGCTACGGCCTCACCGAGTGCACCGCGCCCTGCGCCTCCGTGCCGCCGGGCCAGGAGGCGCCCGTCGACCCGGTGTCCGGCACGCTGGCCGTGGGCGTCCCAGGACCGGAGACGGTCGTCAGGATCGTCGACGACCACGGCGCGGACGTGCCCTTCGGGGAGCAGGGCGAGATCACCGTGCGCGGCCCGCAGGTCGTGCCCGGGTACTGGAAGCGCCCCGACGCCACCGATGAGGCGTTCCCCGGCGGCGAGCTGCGCACCGGCGACATCGGCTTCATGGACGCCGACGGCTGGCTCTACGTGGTCGACCGCAAGAAGGACATGATCAACGCGTCCGGTTTCAAGGTCTGGCCGCGCGAGGTGGAGGACGTCCTCTACGGTCACGCGGCGGTCCGTGAGGCGGCGGTCATCGGTGTCCCCGACAGCTACCGCGGCGAGACGGTCAAGGCCTACGTCAGTCTCCGTCCGGGTGCTCGGGCGGCACCGGACGAGCTGGCCGCGTACTGCAAGGAGCGGCTGGCCGCCTACAAATACCCGCGTGCGGTCGAGATCCTGCCGGAGCTCCCGAAGACCACAAGTGGGAAGATCCTCCGGCGGGAACTGCGTTCCCACACCAACACGGGTTCTCGGCAAGACGAGAGCTAGCCAAACTCGAAAGGCAGGTGGCGGCAGTGGCCAGGACGACGGACGGTGACGGCACGCCCGTCCCTCAGCGGCTGCTCGCCGCCGCCACGCGGCTCTTCGCCGACCGCGGCTACGACCGCACATCGGTGCAGGAGATCGTGGAGTCGGCAGGTGTCACCAAGGGCGCGCTCTACCACTACTTCGGCTCCAAGGACGATCTCCTGCACGAGGTGTACGCCCGCGTCCTGCGCGTGCAGCAGGAGCGTCTTGACGCCTTCGCGGACGCCGACGCGCCCATCGAGCAGCGGGTGCGGGACGCGGCGGCGGACGTGGTCGTCACGACGATCGACAACCTCGACGACGCCTCGATCTTCTTCCGCTCCATGCACCACCTGAGCCCGGAGAAGAACAAGCAGGTGCGTGCGGAGCGCCGCCGCTACCACGAGCGGTTCCGCGCGCTGATCGAGGAGGGCCAGAAGGCCGGCGTCTTCTCCGAGGCGACCCCGGCGGACCTGGTGGTGGACTACCACTTCGGCTCGGTCCACCACCTGTCCACGTGGTACCGCCCGGGCGGCCCGCTCACCCCGCAGCAGGTGGCGGACCACTTGGCGGACCTGCTGCTGAGAGCGCTGCGGCCGTAAGTCCGAGCGCCCCGAAGGGGCGCGGGGAACCGCGCGACCAGCCGCTAAGTAGGCGCGGGGAAGCGCGCGACCAGCCGCTAAGTACCCGCAGCGACGCACAGCCCCCGGAGGGCCGCCCCTACAGGTACTTCTTCAGCTCCCGCCGAGCCAGCGAGCGCTGATGCACCTCATCAGGCCCGTCGGCCAGCCGCAGCGTACGCGCCGCGGCCCACAGCTCGGCGAGCGGGAAGTCCTGACTCACGCCACCCGCCCCGTGCAGCTGGACCGCCTGGTCGAGGATGCCGACGACCGTACGCGGGGTCGCGATCTTGATGGACTGGATCTCCGTGTGCGCGCCCTTGTTGCCGACGGTGTCCATCAGCCAGGCGGTCTTCAGGACGAGCAGCCGCAGCTGCTCCACCGCGACGCGGGCGTCCGCGATCCACTCCTGGACGACGCCCTGCTGCGCGAGGGGCTTACCGAAGGCGGTACGCGCCACCGCACGCTGACACATCAGCTCGATGGCCCGCTCGGCCATGCCGATCAGGCGCATGCAGTGGTGGATGCGGCCCGGACCCAGGCGCGCCTGGGCGATGGCGAAACCGCCGCCCTCCTCGCCGATCAGGTTGCTCACGGGGACCCGGGCCCGGTCGAAGACCACCTCGGCGTGGCCTCCGTGGGAGTGGTCCTCGTAGCCGTACACCTGCATGGCGCGCCGTACTTCGACACCCGGGGTGTCGCGCGGCACGAGCACCATGGACTGCTGGCGGCGCGGGTCGGCGCCCTCGGGGTCCGTCTTGCCCATCAGGATGAAGATCTGGCAGTGCGGGTTCATCGCCCCGGAGATGTACCACTTGCGCCCGGTGATGACGTACTCGTCGCCCTCGCGCTCGATGAGCGTCGTGATGTTCGTGGCGTCGGACGAGGCCACCTCGGGCTCGGTCATCGCGAACGCCGAGCGGATCTCACCGGCGAGCAGGGGCTCCAGCCACCGCTTCTTCTGCTCGTCGTTCCCGAACTGGGCGAGCACCTCCATGTTGCCGGTGTCCGGGGCCGCGCAGTTCAGCGCGGTGGGCGCCAGGTGCGGGGAGCGCCCTGTGATCTCGGCGAGCGGGGCGTACTGGAGGTTGGTGAGCCCGGCGCCGTGCTCGGCGTCCGGCAGGAAGAGGTTCCAGAGGCCCTGCTTGCGGGCCTCGGTCTTGAGCTCGCCGACGATCGCCGGGGTGTCCCAGGGCGACGCGAGGAGGGCGCGCTGCTCGTCGGCGGTCTTCTCCGCCGGGTAGACGTGCTCGTCCATGAAGGCGAGGAGCCTGTCGCGCAGCTCTTCGGTGCGGGCGTCGAATGCGAAGTCCATGGCTGTCTCAGCCTTCCTGTCGTCCCTGGAGGGTGGTGAGGCCGTGCTCGATGAAGACGGGGACCAGCTCCCCGATGCGGTCGAAGCCCGCTCCGACCGTCTGGCCGAGCGTGTACCGGTAGTGGATGCCCTCCAGGATCACGGCGAGCTTGAACCACGCGAACGCCGTGTACCAGGCGACCGCGGAGACGTCGCGCCCCGAGCGCGCGGCGTACCGCTCGACAAGCTCGGCGGCCCGCGGATGTCCGGCCGCGCCCGCCGTGGTGCTGATGGGGGAGCCGGGCAGCTCAAGCTTGGTGCTGTACATGACGAGCAGGCCCAGGTCGGTGAGCGGATCACCGAGGGTGGACATCTCCCAGTCGAGGATCGCCTTGATCTGGTCGTCCTCGCCGATCAGGACGTTGTCGAGACGGTAGTCGCCGTGCACGACGGTGGCCGCGGGGGAGTCGGGCAGCTGCCGTCCCAGGGCGGCGTGCAGCTCGTCGATCCCCGCCAGGTCGCGGCCCCGCGAGGCGTCCAGTTGCTTGCCCCAGCGGCGCAGCTGCCGGTCGAGGAAGCCGTCGGGCCGCCCGAAGTCACCGAGGCCGACCGCTTGTGGGTCCACGGAATGCAGGTCGACGAGGGTGTCGACGAGCCCGAGGACCGCGGCCCGGGTGCGCTCGGCGCCCAGCGGTGCCAGCTCCTCGGCGGTGCGGAACGGGGTGCCGTCCACGAATTCCATGACGTAGAACGGCGTACCGATCACGGCGTCGTCCTCGCAGAGCAGCAGCGGCGTCGGCACCGGCACGGCGGTCCCGTGCAGCGCGCTGATCACCCGGTGCTCGCGCTTCATGTCGTGCGCGGTCGCGAGCACGTGCCCGAGCGGTGGCCGCCGTACGACCCAGCGCGAGGCGCCGTCCGTCACCGCGTACGTGAGGTTCGACCGGCCGCCCTCGATCAGGCGGGCGGAGAGCGGCCCGACCACGAGGCCAGGCCGCACGCTGTCCAGATGGCCGCGCAACTGGTCGAGATCGAGGCCTGGTGGATGGTCTGAGCTCATCTTCGCTCCTGGTCGGACGGTCGTCGTCGAATGCCGCGCTGCGTTGCGCTGACGTTCATGATGCCGACCAGTCGGTATGTAGTCCAGAGCGCGGTGGGAACGTGATCGGGATCGCGGCGCCCCCGGAGCCCCGGACATGGCGATCCCCCGCCACAGACTGCCACTCGGCGTCCGCGCGGGGGAAGGCGGCGGTGAATCTCAGTGATCGTCCCAGTGGCCGTCGTGCGCCGCGTGCCGGTGCCCGTCGTGGACGTAGTCGACGTGGTCGCCGTGCAGCACCGAGCTGTGCCCGCAGCCCTCGCCGTGCTTGTGCTCGTGCGCCTCGTGGACGGCGTGCTCGGCGGGCTCGCACTCGTCCCAGTGGCCGGAGTGCAGGCGGTGCATGTGTCCGTCGTGCGCGTAGTCGACGTGGTCGCCGTGCGGCACCTCCGGGTGCCCGCAGGCCGGGCCGTGGACGTGCTCGTGTACGGGATGTTCGTGGTGGAGCGTGGTCATGGCGCGTGCACCTTCTGTGGGAGCCGAGGGAGGGGAGTGACCCTCTCAGGCTAGTACTCGATGCCCGTTTGGTGGGGATATGGAAGCCTTGTTGATGTTTCAGCTTTCCCCACTGCGTACTCCCAGGAAGCCGACCCCATGAAGGCGATCAGCTACCGCCGGTACGGCGGACCCGAAGTCCTTGAGTACGGCGATGTGCGCGACCCCAAGGTCGGTCCCGACTCCGTCCTGGTGAAAGTCCGCGCCGCGTCGGTCAACCCCGTCGACTGGAAGTGCATGGGCGGCCACCTCGACGGCATCCTCGACCCCGTCTACCCGGTGATTCCCGGCTGGGACGTCGCGGGCGTCGTGGTGCAGCCGGGCGCCTCCGTGCCGGAGTTCGCGGTGGGGGACGAGGTCATCGGCTACGTGCGCGAGGACTTCCTCTCGCGCGGCACCTTCGCCGAGTACGTCGCCGCCCCCGTGCGCACCCTCGCCCGTAAGCCGCGCAACCTCGGCTTCGCCGAGGCGTCGGGCCTGCCGCTCGCCGGACTCACCGCCTACCAGGTGATCACCAAGGCGCTCGCGGTGAAGGCGGGCGACGTCGTCCTCGTGCACGCGGCGGCCGGCGGCGTCGGCTCGATCGCCGTCCAGCTGGCCCGGCACGCGGGCGCCCGCGTCATCGGCACCGCGAGCGAGCGCAACCACGACTACCTGCGCGGACTCGGCGCGGAACCGGTCACCTACGGCGACGGTCTGGCCGGACGCGTTCGTGCCCTCGCGCCCGAGGGCGTGGACGCCGCCTTCGACACGGTCGGCGGCGACACCCTCAAGGTGTCCGCCGAACTCCTCGCGCCCGACGGCCGTCTCGCGTCGATCGCGGACGGCGCGGTGATCGGCCTCGGCGGCCACTACTGCTTCGTACGTCCCGACGCCGACGACCTCGAGCACCTGACGCGGCTCGCGGAGCAGGACGTCGTCACGGTGCACGTCTCCGACACGTTCCCGCTGGAGCGGGCGGCGGACGCGTACCGCCTGAACGCGGAGGGCCGCACGCGGGGCAAGATCGTCGTCACGGTGGAGTGGACGACGGAGGACGGGCCCGCGACGGACTGAGGGCCCGGCACGCTCAAGCCTTTCAGGACGCTCAGAGCACCTTTCAGGACGCTCAGAACACCATGACCGTCGCGCACGCGGCGAGCGCCATCGTGCACAGCGCCGCCGTCGCCGCGGCCCGCGCCGGAAGCCGCAGCGGCCTGTTGCTGGCGGCGAGCTCGGTCATCCTGCGGTGCGCCACGCCCAGGAAGCCGAGCCACAGGAGCAGGCAGAAGGCGCAGGCGACGACGCCCACCGCGGTCGTACCCTCCTGCAGGGCGGCCCGCGCCGCCAGGACCGCGGCGACGGTGCAGGACAGGGTCGTACGCCGCCACGCGAGCCTCGTACGCTCCGGCTGCAGCCCCGGATCGCGGTCCGGCGCCCGTCCCTCGGCCCCCTGCGCCTGGTCCGTCACCCTTCCCACCCGAAGAGCACGACGACGACCATGGCGAGCGCCACGACCGCGACGGCCAGGCTCAGGACGGTCGGGAAGCGTGAGACGGGCAGATCGGCGCCGCGCCGCATGGCCCGCTCGCAGCGCACCCAGTGGTTGACCGCGCGCAGCGAACTGAGCACACCCGCGGCCAGCAGAGCGAGGGCCAGCCCGATACGCCACCCCCAGCGCAGGTCCGGCAGGAACTGGTCCACCGCGAAACCGCCGCCGATGAGGGCGAGCGCGGTGCGCAGCCAGGCGAGGAAGGTGCGTTCGTTGGCCAGGGAGAAGCGGTAGTCGGGGGTGTCGCCCTCGTCGCGGATCCGCTCGGGCGCGAACCACAGGCGCAGGCTCTGTACGAAGTTGCTCACTCGTCGCACCCTAACCGGCGGCCCTAACCCGCACGGAACTCCCGCAGCCGCTCGTACGCGGCGAGCCCGTCCGGCACCCACGCCCACGCGCCGAGCCGTTGCGCCAGCTCCGCGTCGGTGAGGAAGGTGTGCCAGGCGACCTCCTCGACCTGTGGGTTCACCGGCAGGTCGCAGCGCACTTCGTAGAGGTGCGACCACCAGGTGTGCCCCGAGCCGTCGTCGTACAGGAACTTGAACAGCGGTGTGGGCTGCGGGAGCCGCTGGACCCCGAGTTCCTCCTGGGCCTCGCGCAGTGCGGCGTCGTCGTACGACTCGCCCGCCCCGACCACACCGCCGACGAACATGTCGTACATCGAGGGGTAGACCAGCTTGATCGGCGTACGCCGGTGCACGAAGACGCGGCCTTCGGCGTCCCGCGCCTGGATGAACACGCAACGGTGGCGCAGGCCGCGCGCGTACGCCTCACCGCGCGGGGCCTCGCCGACCACCTCGTCGTTCTCGTCGACGATGTCCAGGATCTCTTCACTGGGGTCGGGCGCGGGCTGGTCGTTCGTCGTCATGCCGACCATCCAACCTCACCGTCGTACCGCCCCTTCGGCCTCACTGGCCCATGACGTACTTCACGGTGGGTCCCGCGGTCCAGCCGCCGTCGACGGCGAGTTCCGCGCCGGTCACGTACGAGGCGGCGTCCGAGAGCAGGAAGATCATGGCGCCCGCGATCTCGTGCGGCTCGCCCACCCGGCCCATCGGGGTGTTGGGGTACTTGCCCTCGCCCTTCTCGATGCCGACCTGAGCGGTCATCGGGGTGTACGTCATGCCCGGGTGGACGGAGTTGACGCGGATGCGGGCGGTGCCGAGCTCCACGGCGCCGGTCTTGGTGAGACCGCGCACGCCCCACTTGGACGCGCCGTAACCGGCGGTGAGCGCGAGGCCCATGAGTCCGGCCGCGGAGGAGATGTTGACGATGGAGCCGCCACCCGCCTCCTTCATGGCCGGAATGACGCTCTTCATGCCGATGAAGACACCCGTGAGGTTGATGTCGAGCACCTTGCGGAAGTGCTCGACCGACTCCGACTCCAGGAACTGGCCGGTGGATATACCGGCGTTGTTGACCAGCCCGTGGATCCCACCGAACTCGGTGATCGCGAACTCCACGACACGCTGCCAGTCCTCCTCCGACGTCACGTCGTGGTGCGCGAAGCGTGCGTGCTCGCCGAGCTCGGCGGCGGTGGCCTCGCCCTCCTTGTCGAGGACGTCGGTGAGGACGACGTTCGCGCCGGCGGCGACGGCCTGGCGCGCGGCCTCGGCGCCGAGGCCGCGCGCGGCGCCGGTGATGACGACGGTCCTGCCGGTGAGGTCGTGCGGGTTCGAGTCGGTCATGAGGTTTCTCCAAGTGCGTGGTGAGGGGCGTGCAGAAGGGCCGCGGTGGTCTCCACCAGGTCCGCGAGGAAGAGGTCCTCGCCGGTCAGAGGGGTGGCCTTGGCCAGGTACTGACCCGCGCGGTCGGCCATGGCGGCGCCGACGAGGGTGAGGGCCAGGTCGAGGCGCTCGAGGCGCAGTGGCTCAGGCAGCGCGGTGAGGCACTCCTCGACGCGGCCGATCAGGTCCCAGTAGACGGTGCCGTCGATCGTGGGGTGCGGGGTGCGGGTGCGCACGCCGCTCTCGTGGCTGAGCTGGGTCGAGATGCGCAGACAGCGGCGGCCCCGCTCGGTACGCAGCTCGGTGGCCTCCGCGGCGACAAGGGCGCGCAGGAGTCCGCGGAGTCCGTCAGGGGCCTGCTCCAGCTCCGCCGTGAGCACCTTCTCCGTGCGGGTCTGGCGCTCGGCCATGACGGCGTCGAGCAGTCCGGCCCGGCTCCCGAAGTGGTATTGCACGGCTGAGGGATTGCTCTGCCCCGCGAGCCGGACTATGTCCCGCAGCTGCGCGCCGTGCACACCCTGCGCGGCGAAGACTTCCTCGCCCGCGCGAAGCAGTTTCTCCCGGGTCCCGGGTCCTGAGGTCCTGGCCATGGCGTCATTGTAATGCTGGCCATTATTAAAAGCGAGGCGCTGTTCAGCGAGCCAGACGGTTGACGCCGACCCCGTGGTTACTCAGGATCTGAACTCACCAGTAAGTCCCTGCTGAGGAGGAACCCCCGGATGGCCCACGACGCAGACGTCATCGTGATCGGCGCCGGTCTCGCCGGTCTCGCGGCCACCGCGGAACTCGTCGACGCGGGCCGCCGGGTCATCCTCGTCGACCAGGAGCCCGAGCAGTCGCTCGGCGGCCAGGCGCACTGGTCCTTCGGCGGTCTCTTCTTCGTCGACTCCCCGGAGCAGCGCAGGCTGCGCATCAAGGACTCGCACGCTCTGGCCATGCAGGACTGGATGGGCACGGCCGCCTTCGACCGCCCCGAGGACCACTGGCCCCGCAAATGGGCCGAGGCGTACGTCGACTTCGCCGCGGGCGAGAAGCGGTCCTGGCTGCACGGGCAGGGCGTGCGGTTCTTCCCGGTGGTGGGATGGGCCGAGCGCGGTGGCTACGACGCGCAGGGGCACGGCAACTCCGTGCCGCGCTTCCACATCACCTGGGGCACGGGCCCGGGCCTCGTCGCCCCCTTCGAGCGCCGCGTCCGTGAAGGCGTCGCCCGCGGTCTCGTCCAGCTCAAGTTCCGCCACCGGGTCTCGGGGCTCTCCCGCAGCGCGGGCAGTGTCGACACGGTCACCGGCGAGATCCTCGAACCCTCCGACGCCGTGCGCGGCACGGCGAGCAGCCGCGAGGTCGCCGGGTCCTTCGAGTTCAGGGCCCAGGCGGTGATCGTCACCTCCGGCGGCATCGGCGGCAACCACGATCTCGTACGCGCCAACTGGCCCGAGCGGCTCGGCACTCCACCGGAGCGGATGGTCGCCGGCGTGCCCGCGCACGTCGACGGACGGATGCTCGGCATCACCGAGGACGCCGGAGCGCGCCTGATCAACCGCGACCGCATGTGGCACTACACCGAGGGCATCCAGAACTGGAACCCCATCTGGGACAACCACGGCATCCGCATCCTGCCGGGCCCCTCGTCGCTCTGGCTCGACGCGCGCGGCGACCGTCTTCCCGTGCCGCTCTTCCCCGGCTTCGACACCCTCGGCACGCTCGAACACATCATGAAGTCCGGGTACGAGTACACGTGGTTCGTGCTCAACCAGCGCATCATCGGCAAGGAGTTCACGCTCAGCGGCTCGGAGCAGAACCCCGATCTCACCGGCAAGTCCGTGCGCGGCGTCCTGGACCGGGCGCGCGCCGACGTGCCCGCCCCGGTGAAGGCGTTCATGGACAACGGCGCCGACTTCGTCGTGGAGAAGGACCTCTCCTCCCTCGTGCGCGGTATGAACGCGCTCACCAAGGAGCCCCTCATCGACGAGGCGGCGCTGCGCCGCACGATCACCGCGCGCGACCGGGAAGTCAGCAACCCCTTCACCAAGGACCTCCAGGTCACCGCCATCAACGGCGCCCGCAAGTTCCTCGGCGACCGGCTCATCCGGGCCGCCGCCCCGCACCGGATCCTCGACCCCAAGGCGGGCCCGCTCGTCGCGGTGCGGCTCAACATCCTCACCCGCAAGACCCTCGGCGGCCTGGAGACCGACCTGTCCTCGCGCGTCCTGACCGAGGGCGGTCAGCCGCTTCCCGGCGTGTTCGCGGCGGGCGAAGCCGCCGGATTCGGCGGCGGGGGAGTGCACGGCTACCGCTCGCTCGAAGGCACGTTCCTCGGCGGCTGCCTCTTCTCGGGACGTGCGGCGGGCCGTGCCGCCGCCAAGTCGGTGAGCTGACAGGCGTGTTCGTCGTATCGCGGCATGATCGTCGCCGCTTGTCCGATTCGTGTCCCGTCCTGCGACTGCGCAGGTCGGGGGCGAATTCCGCAGATTCTGAAACGAGTTGGTGAAGGCCCCGGACGCGGGTGCGCCTTGACTGGACGGCTACGTACCGGTTTGCTGTGTGTGATCATCCGTAAGCGAACCGCGCCGGGGAGGAAGTCCCGCGGTGTCACCACCTCCACCCCCCTTGGGCCGTTCCCGCAAGCGGGCGGCCCACGCCTTCGACCCCGCGCTCGACGACGCCGAACTCGCCGCCGCCAGGACCGCACTGGCCCAGGGCCGCTGGACCGAGGTCCGCGCGCTGCTCGCCGGCACCGGCGACGACTGGGACCGCAGGGGCCACCGGTTCGACGTACTCGCGCAGGAGCACACCACCACCGCCTGGGCCCGTGACTGGCGCCTCGCCGAGCCCGAGAGCGCCGACGCCGTCCTGCTGCTCGCCCACGCCTCCGTGTACCTCGCGCTGCGCGGCAAGGGGCGCTCGGAGAAGGCGCGGGACGCCTGCCGCGAAGCCGCCGCGCTGCTTCCCGCCGACCCCACGCCGTGGCTCGCGCTGCTGACCCTTGAGCGTTCCCTCGGCCTGGAGGAGGACGTGGTCCGGCTCTTCGACGAGGTCCGTCACCGGCACCCCGAGCACCACCACGCCCACCACCTGATGGTGGCGAGGCTCGCCGAGCGGCGCCCCGGCGCGGGCCAGGATCCGCTGCACGAGGTGTACGACTTCGCCGCCTGGTCGGCCGAACAGGCGCCCGCGGATTCGCCGTTGGCGGTCCTGCCCGTCGTCGCGCACGCCGAGCGCTACCGCGTCCTGGCCACCGCGGGCAGCGAGCCCGCCGACCCGGTGGCCTCCGGGCACTGGACGGGACGCCGGGCCCGCCAGGTCATGAAGGCCGCCTTCGACTGGTGGCTGGAGTGGGAGATGCCTCAGAGCAGGGGCCACCCGCGCTGTCGCGTCGACCTCAACTTCCTCGCCCACGCCAAATTCTGCGAGGGCAGAGCGGCCGAGTCGGCCGCCCTCTTCCACCGCATCGGGCGGCACGCTACCCCGGCCCCCTGGTCGTACCCGGACCGGGACCCGTACAAGGCGTTCACCGCCGCGCGCGGCGCCGCGCTCGGCTCCGCCTGACCCACCGCACCAACCCCCCACCCGAAAGGACAACCGCGCCATGGCGACGGGCAGTTCGAGCAGCACGAGATCCGCGAGCGAAGCCGCCGACGGCAGCGGGATCAGTACCTACAAGGGCCAGGAGACGGCACTGCGCGCCGGCCGTCTCGGCACGGCGGGCCTCCTCCTGTCCGTGCTCGCGGCGACCGGCCCGCTCATGGTGGTCGCGGGTGTCATGCCCACCACATACGGCGTGATGGGCGTCGTCGGACAGCCGCTGCTCTTCCTCATCCTCGGCGTGGTCCTCGGCCTGTTCAGCTTCGGCTACGCCGAGATGAGCCGTCACGTCCACAACGCGGGCGCCTTCTACGCGTACATATCGAGGGGCCTTGGCGGTACTGCGGGCGCGGGTGCCTCGCTGGTCGCGCTCGTCGCCTACAGCGTGCTGCAGGCCGGCCTCTACGGGCTCCTCGGATTCGAGGTCTCCGGGCTGCTCAACACGTACTTCGACGTCGAAGTCGCCTGGTGGATACCGGCACTTGTCACGGTCGCCGTCGTCGCCGTACTCGCCTGGCTGAAGATCGACCTGAACGCGCGCGTGCTCGGCGTGCTGCTGCTCATCGAGGTGGCGCTCGTCGTCATCTTCGACATCGCGGCCATCGCGGACCCGGCCAAGGAGGGCCTGTCCCTGCACGCGTTCAACCCGGACACCCTCACGGGTGCGGGCGTCGCCACCTCGCTCTGTTTCTGCATCGCCGCCTTCACCGGCTTCGAGCAGGCTCCCGTGTACGCGGAGGAGACCAGCCGCCCGCAGGTCGTCGTCGCCCGCGTGATGTTCTTCGCTGTGGGCTTCGTCGCCCTCTTCTTCGCGATCAGCTCGTGGGCGCTCACGGTCGCGGCGGGCCCCTCCGGAATCGTCCCGGCGGCAAAGGAACAGAGCGCCGGGCTGCTCTTCGGGCTCACCGAGTCCCGGCTCGGCGGAACCTTCACCGACGTACTCCACGTCCTGTTCGTGACCGGCATGTTCGCGGCGATCCTCTCCTTCCACAACGTGGTCGCGCGCTACGCCTTCGCCATGGGCCGAGAGAATCTGCTGCCCGCCACGTTCGGCAGGACCAACACCTCGACCGGCGCACCCGGCACCGGCTCCCTGCTCCAGACGGTCGTCTCCGTCGTCATCGTGGTGGCCTTCGCGGTGACCGACGACGGCGAGTTCGGCGACCCGACCGCGCCGGTCCTGCACCTGTTCACCTGGGGCGGCAACATCGGCGCGCTCGGCGTCATCCTCCTGATGGCCACGGCTTCCGTCGCGGTCATCGTGTTCTTCGTGCGCCGCGGGGCCGCGCGTACGCAGGCCTGGCGCATCGCCGCGTCGGCGCTCGCCGCGGTCGGCCTGCTCGTCATCGCGGGCTTCACCGTCAAGGACTTCGACGTCCTGGTCGGCGCGGGACCCGGCTCGGCGCTCAGCTGGGTCCTTCCCGGCATCATCCTGCTCGCCGCGGTGATCGGCGTGGTCTACGGCGCGATCCTGCGCTCGACCAAGCCTCAGGCGCACGCGCGGATCGGCCTTGGCAACGAGGCGTTCCAACTGGAGAAGGCGTCCGAGGAACCGTCCGGCAAGGTATGACGGAACAAGGTGTGACGGAACAAGGTATGGCAGAACAAGGTATGGCAGAACAAGGTATGGCAGAACAAGGTATGACGGAACGCTGACGGATTGCCGCGGCCCCTGTACCCCGGGGGCCGCGGGTGCTCGAATCGGGGGGTGACAACTCCCTCTTCCCGCAGGGCCGCGCAGGACAGCGCGGACGGCATGGACGGCACGGACGGTGGCGGCAGGCCGGTCGGCCGCCGTCTGGTCCTCGGCATGATCGGTCTCGGCGCTGTGGGCGTGGCCGCCGCGCAGCCGCTCCAGCGGGGCCTGGAATCCTTCCTGGGCGCCGCGTCCGACAAGGACCCCACGGGCCTGACGGACCTGCTCCCGAACGGCGGCGGCTTCCGCTACTACTCGGTGGCCGCGTCCGTCCCGCGCAAGAGCGCGTCGACGTACCGCCTGAAGATCGACGGACTGGTCGACCGCCCCGCTACGTACTCCCTCACCGAACTGCGCGCCCTGCCGCAGACCCGTCTGGTGCGTGACGTCCAGTGCGTGACGGGCTGGCGCGTGCCGGGCACACCCTTCGAAGGCGTACGCCTCTCCCGCCTCCTGGACGCGGCGGGGGTACGTCCGACCGCCCGCGCCATCCGCTTCACGTGCTTCGACGGCACGTACAGCGAGAGCCTGACGCTGCGGCAGGCGCGGCGGAAGGACGTCCTGGTGGCCCTGCGCATGCAGGACAAGGACCTGGGCCACAGCCACGGCGGCCCGGCCCGCCTTTACGCCGCCCCCATGTACTTCTACAAGTCGGCGAAGTGGCTCTCCGGGATCACGCTCACCGACGAGGTGGAGCCGGGGTACTGGGAGAAGCGGGGCTACGACGTCGACGCGTGGGTGGGTGATTCGAATGGCAGGGACGACGAGCCCACGGCTTGAGGCGGCTGCGGCGCGGGTGCGCAGGTTCAGCCCGGCGGAGCGGTGGGTGCACCGGATGACGGCGCTGCTGATGGGCGTGTGCGTCGGCACCGCCGCGTGTCTGTACGTTCCTCAGCTGGCCGAGCTCGTGGGGCGCCGCGCGCTGGTGGTGACCGTCCACGAATGGTCGGGCCTGCTGCTCCCGGCTCCGTTCCTAGCGGGCCTCGCGTCCCGCGCGTTCCGCGGCGACCTGCGCCTCCTGAACCGCTTCGGCCCGCACGACAGGGCCTGGCTGCGACGCGGCGCCCGGCGCCGACAGGCGGGAAAGTTCAACGCGGGCCAGAAGCTGTACGCGGGCTGGCTCGCGGGAGCGGTCCTGGTGATGCTGGGCACGGGCCTGCTGATGTGGTTCACGCACCTCGCCCCCCTGGCCTGGCGCACGGGAAGCACGTTCGTCCACGACTGGCTCGCGCTGGCGTTGGGTGTGGTGATCGCGGGCCACGTGGGGATGGCGTGGGCGGACCCGGAGGCGAGGCGGGGGATGCGGACCGGGTCCGTGGACCCGGAGTGGGCGGAGCGGGAGCATTCGCTGTGGCGCAGGTAGGGCCTGGGGCGGCTTACCCCCACCCCGCCCCTTCCCGATGTTCGTAAGCAGGTGTTCTGGGGCCCGAGCATTGACTACGAAGCACCGACACCGCCGTATCAGCGGATCGCAGCGGAGATCATTCGGGATATCGAGTCCGGAACTCTTGCCGTGGATCGTCCGGTCCCGTCCGAGTCCGCGATCACTCAGCGGTGGGGCGTTGCTCGGGACACCGCCCGCCGAGCGGTGCGGCACCTGCGGGAACTCGGGTACGTCTACACCGTGCCGCAGCGCGGTACGTACGTCCGGGATCGCAGCGGCGAGGGTCAGAACGCAAAGTAGCCCCGCCCAAGCGCCACGGGGGGCAGCGTATGGGCGGGGCTGGCACCGGCACGCCGAGCGGTCTCGCTGGCCGTCGTTCAGCCTGCCGGGGTTCTAGTGGGCGCGGCTCATGCGTGACTGGCCGCTGTAGATGCGTCGGGTGGCGGCTGGCTCAGCGGAAGTGCCTCCAGCAACATGACCGCATCGCGAATCCGCAGGGCTCCCAACTGCACGTAGGCGCCCCCGCTAGGAGTCACGAGGGGCCGAACCTGCATCACTTCCCGTTCTGATACTCCGGTCCGCGTCAGCGCGGCGCGAAGAAGCGCAGCCACGTGCTCGGCTTCTCTGCGAGCGCTCTTGTACTCGTTCATCGGAATCATGGGTTGTCCTCACCGTTCCGCTTTTTGTACACATGCGGTGTGCCGGTAGACGACTACCGGCGCCCCCGACTGACGTTCCCGCACTCCGCGGCGCACGGAATCGAGTGACTTGATCGGCTTCATGCACGCGGGGCATGTCTCGCCCGCCGGGGCAAAAGTTTCGTACTCGTTCTTGGTCGCGTCCGTATCGGTCGTCGTCGCCATACGCGCCATCGTCCCTCCGTGGGGAATGCTGTATGACGCGATACTCGTCCGCTTGGTGCAACTCCCGCTACGGCATTTCCCGTTGCTGCAACATGTCGTCCCGGATGCTCTCAAGCTGAGATCGCATAGGGTCGCCGTGCAGAGCGGTAGCGGCGAATCCATCGAATTTGGCTACGTACAGGGCTACGTCGCGGGGGTCCGTCACGATTACTTCAGCATGCACGGTTTCCACCGTCACTGCCCGGTCGTCACGGATGACGAATGCGTGATTGGGTATGTCGTGCTGCCTTCTGTTCAGCGGCACAACACGCATGTCCAGATGCGGGAGCCGAGACAGGCTGATGAGTCGGTCCAACTGCCCCGCCATGACCAGCGGCGGAACGATGAGCCACCGCAATACCGGCTCTGTGATGACGAACCGGAGTCGCTTGCTCTCGTCGTAGAGCACGGACTGGCGTTCGAGACGTGCGCTGACAGTTTCTCGTACGGTCTCCGCGCTCAGATCCTCGTGCCGAGAGAGGATGGTGCGCATGTACTCGGGCGTCTGGAGCAATCCCGGAACCAGCGCGGGCTGGAAGAGGCGCAGGAGCTTCATGTTGGCGTCTACGGCCTTCAGTTGCCGTTGTGCTTTATGGAGGCCTGCGCGTTGAATCAGTCGCCATGCGGTCGCCTCCGTCGCGGCAGCTCGCGCGGCGTCCATGTATTCGGACTTCACGTCGTCCGAGACGCCTATAGCCGTCAGAATTCGCTCTACATCGTCGGCATGGGGGCTGAGCTTCCCTGTCTCGATCTTGCTGAGCTTGCTTGCTGACATGACAGCGCCACGGGCCACTGCCTTGGCTTCCTTCCCGGAAGCGTCCCGCAGTGCCCGCAGCGCGGCACCCAACTCCGAGCGGTTCACTCTCCGTACTTTGCCCACCAGTCGGCGAATGGCACAGCGTGAGCAAGGGCGGTGTCTCTGCAGGAGACGAACTCGGCGGATTGATCGTCCGGCAGCACGTCGGCCCCGAGGAACCTTCCATCCGGGTCGTAGCGCATGGTTGCTGGTGTGGTCGAGTCGAACAGCCAGAAGTCACCGATGTCGCCCGGCAGGGGATTTGCACGCCCGGTCACGTCCAGAATGAAGAACTCTTCACCGGCCGTGGCGTTCGTCGCGTATCCCCACCCCAGCTCGAATCGGAGATACGAAGTCAGGGGCCTGGTCAGTACATGCACCCGGTACAAGCGCCGGCCCGAGTCAACATAGTCCCGGACTTCTGTCAGCCAATCGGCGTTGTAGTCAGCGGGCTTGTCTCGACCCTCGGCAAATTCCTGATACGCGTCCGTGTTGCCCGAACGGCTGTAGTCAGCCAGAGTTTCCAGTCGAAAGGCTTCGTGCTCGAAGGTGTCGAACAGCTCTCCGAGGGACCTAGCCAAGCTGATCACCGAATGCCTTCACGATGAGGTCCATGGGGATCTCGACCAGGTTTTCGTGAGCGGGAATGTCAAGGCCATGATGGGTGGGCGTCTCGCCCTGTACCAGGATCGTGCCCCGATCGGTCTTGTAGATGGTGGGGCAGTCCTTCTTGTCGCACGTTGTTGCCAGCATGGTCACCTTCACGAGCGTTCCCCTTCCCGTGGTCCCTGGTCTGCCACGCGATCCTTCCGGTCCGGACGCACTCAGGGCAAGAGACATAACTTTCCGAAACGGGAAACTGGCCTCACACAACAGCAAGCCCACGTGCCGCCAACTTGGGAAGTGGCGACCGCGAGGGCTCTGCGGTGCTGTGGGTCAGTCCCACACGTCCGAGTCGTCATCGTCCGACTCCGGCAACGTGATCGCGGTTCTGGCACTCGGAGGCAGTCCCAACTCCCATATATATCGGGACAGTTGGGTTCGGTACTGCCCGGCTAAGGTGGCTGCGCCATTCCTCGCCGTGCCTCGCTCGGCGGTCACCATGAGTCCGCGCTCCGAAAGGGCCCACTCTGCCTGATCGATCCGGGCCACGCAGACGCACAGATCCTCGACGGTGGCGTGGTCTGCTTCGCCGATACCGGCGGATACTTCGAGTACCGGCACCACGCGCCGCCACTCCGCGGATGCGACTTTCCGGCAACGCGCGTTCGCGGCTTCCACTTCGGCGAGCGGCGACACTGTGAAGACCTCACTCCAATCGGGCTCGGCGAGGATCGCGCGAGGCACGACCACTCCCTCCCTGGTCGGGGTCTTGGATGGGTCGTGACGTCGGCGCGTCGCCTGTGACGATCAGAGTCTTGGCGCGGACCGTGCAGTCACTCCGTCGTGGAGGTCGTCACCGATCACATGCCAGGCAGGGCAGGGCTCACGCGACATGAAAGTTGTGAGGCATGGCCGTGTACGTTCCCCTGACCCTTGGCGCAACGAGCAACACCGGCAGGGCCACGGCATCCGTGTAGTCATCCATCCGCAGGTCACCGTCCGCCATGACGTCATCAGCGCGGTACTCCGCGGGGGCAGCCAGGCCCCTGCTTGGCGAACACATCCGCTCAGTCGCCGCCTTCGACCATCCGTTGAGCGCACGCCGATACCGGTCCATAGGGTTCGGATGCCTCCAGCGCTACTACCTGCACAGCGCCCCGTCCTCCGGCCGCCTTCCGCCAGCTCAGCAAGTGAGTGGGTCTCGAATCTGCGCTCGGGAATGCCGCGGCGGCCAGAGTGTCAAAGTCCCACCCCCGGTTTTGTACACATACCGCTCATGACGTCCTGGGGGGGCGGGCAGATAGCCTGAACCCGCGATCAGCGCGATACGACGCGGGGCACCAAGCCCCCTGGTCTGCAACCGGATCAGCTTCGCGTGCGTGTCGTGACTGGCCCCGCGTATTCCGAACTTGCTGCCTGAGAAGCGGCCGCTAACGACCCGGGCATCTCTCCGCACGGCATAGTGCCGACCCCGACCGGAGAACCCGAGTCGCGGCGTTACGTCACCTTCCCCACTTACGTCACGCAACGGCGCGCGACAGGAGCCAGAGGTCATGAAGGCCAAGCACAACACCCAGCAGATAGAGGGCACCCACATGAGCTACAGAACGGACAGCCACACCGCACCCCCCGCCTTCGAACTTCGCTGCGGGGGACTGCGGGTAACCGTCCAGCGCGTCCCCGGCTGGCTGGTGGCAGCCCTCGCCACGGCAACCGGAAGCGGGCTCGCAGCGTGGTTCACATCGCGGTGAAGTCCTCGGCGGTCTTGGCCAAGTGGCAGTTATGGCAGAGGGGTTGAACGTTGGTGTCCGTGTCCTCACCCTCGAGCGCGAGCGGCTGTCTGTGCCCCGGTGACTTGGTCGCTGGTGCTCTGTGACTCCACCTGTGCGGCAAAGGCGAGCATCATCATCATGAGCTCGGACATCCGGTCCATGGGGTTGCGGGTCGAACACCAGCCGACCCCCCGCCCATGCCCTCGGCAAAGACGAGCATCTTGCGGTGCTGCTTCGCCCACTTGGCGAGTTCGTGCATGTCGCTCATGGACCGGATAGCACGGTCAAAGCGCCACCACACCAGGGCATCGAACTCGTTGGGCCGGGCGAGCCATCCGCCGAGCTGCGGACGGTCGAACGGGCCGATCTTCGACGCGCTAACGTCAAGGTCCACCGCTTCGCGGAGTTGGTTGCCCTCGCCGAACTCGATACCGAGGGATGCCGCTGCTATGTCGTCGGCCTCGCGTTGCCGCTCGGGGCTGGTCGTCTCGTCCGCACGGACGGACAGGCGGATGCACCGCACGCCCCGCAGGATCTCCCGCCCCGCGACCGCCGCTGTTTCGTTTGCCCTCATGCCGTCGGTGGGGGCCAGGAAAATCGCGTCGTCCCCGCCCGTGACCGCTACCGCCCGCTTCGTCTCCACACTGCCTGTAGAGACCGACGCATTCCCACGTACCGATCCGGCGCCCTTGACCTGCGACGACGCCGCCATGACCCGACCACTCCAGACCTATCAGTCTGGAACATCGGGGCTTCCCGAAACCATGGGGCTCCGCCTCCTGGCCCCCGTACAAGATGCCCTCGGACGCCGGGCCGGCGGGGGGGGGGGCCCGCGCGCGGGGGCGGGGGGGGGCACGGCGCAAGCGCCCCCGTACCCCGCCGCGCC
>NZ_JBHVXJ010000019.1:0-171928 GCF_042881845.1 Streptomyces sp. NPDC058257 | reverse complement strand
GGTTACATTCCGAACCCGGAAGCTAAGCCTCACAGCGCCGATGGTACTGCAGGGGGGACCCTGTGGGAGAGTAGGACGCCGCCGAACTATTATTAGAAGAGCTGGTCCCTGAACTTCGGTTCAGGGACCAGCTCTTTTTTGTTTTGCGACACTTGCCGTTCACGTTCCGCAGCCAGCATCTGAGGCATGGGGACAGTTGGCATGTTGCGAGCCGCAGGTGTCGGTGCAGGTGACGAGGTCATCGTGCCGGCATACGGAAACGTCGAGATCGCCGAGGCCGTGGTCCTGGCAGGGGCCGTGCCCGTGTTCGCGGACATCGACCGGGCGACGTACTGCCTGGATCCTGACGCGGTGAACGCCGCCGTGACCTCCCGTACGGCCGCTGTGGCCGTCGTGCACCGCTTCGGGCACCCGGCCGACGTCAGGCGGCTTCGGGACATCGGGCAGCGACACGGCATCCTCGTGCTGGAGGAGTGCGAGTCGGACGCACCCTACGACGAGCTCGCGCAGCGGCGTGGGCACGCGACCTACCTGAGTGGGCGGCTCGGCGGTGTGATCACCCCGGACGGTGTCGAGGGGCACAGCTATCAGCAGTACGTCGTGCGTGTGCCCGGCAACGGGCGGCCGGACCGGGACGCGTTCGCGCGTGCCGTGCGGGCCAAGGGAGTTGACTGCCGGGTGCCGGTGAAGACGCCCGTCCACCGCACGCCGAAGTTCTGGCGGGACGTGTATCTGCCGGAGACCGAGCGTGCCGCGGACGAGACGCTGTCGCTGCCGGTCGGCGCTTCGATGTCGCGGCGCGAACTGCAGCGGGTCGTATCGGCGTGCAACGCGCTCGGAGGTTTGTTGCAGCCTGCCTTCTGAGGGGCGCTCACCGCGGTTCGGATCGGGCGCGAGTTCGGGGTATGCTTTATTCCGTTGCGAAGCGGGAAACCGCAAAAGCGCAACAGGCCCCTATAGCTCAGTCGGTAGAGCGTCTCCATGGTAAGGAGAAGGTCAGCGGTTCGATTCCGCTTGGGGGCTCAGAGAGTAAGTCGGGAAATTCCCCGCCCAGTTGGGCGGGGAATTTTTTGTTTCCCGGGGGCCCGTAGGCCCCCGGGGCGGAATTCTCAGTCCTTCTGAATGCCGGGGACCCGCATCGCGAGGATCGCCATGTCGTCCGACGGGGCGTCCGTCGCGAAGCGCTCCACCGCGCGCATGATGCGGGCCGCGACCGCGCCCGCCGTGAGGCCCGTGCATGTGGTGAGGACGTCCGCGAGACCGTCGTCGCCGAGCATGCGTGTGCCCTCGCGGCGTTCGGTGACTCCGTCCGTCACACAGAGCAGGACGTCACCTGGGTCGAGCGTCATCGTCTGTTCGTAGAGCTCCAGGTCGTCCATGACGCCCAGGAGCGGCTGCGGCTCCGCGTACGGCTCGACCGTGCCGTCCTGGCGCAGGCGCAGCGGGAGCGGGTGTCCCGCGCAGACGATCTTCAGGACCGCCGAGCCGTCCTCCTGCGGCCACAACTCCCCGTAGAGGAGGGTGAGGAAGCGGCTTCGGGCGCCCTCGTCGAGGATCGCGGCGTTCAGGCGCTCCAGGACCGCCGGGCCGCCGAAGCCCTCGCGGGCGAGCAGGCGCAGGGCGTGGCGGGCCAGGCCGGTGACCGCGGCGGCCTCCGGGCCCGTTCCGCAGACGTCGCCGATCGCGAAGCCGTACGCGCCGTCGCGGATGGGGAAGAGGTCGTAGAAGTCGCCGCCGACCTCATTGCCCTCGCCTGCCGCGCGGTAGATGACGTCGACCTCGACGCCCGGGATCTGCGGGAGCCCCGGCGGCAGCAGGCTGCGCTGGAGGGACTGGCTGATGGCCATGCGCTCGGAGTAGAGGCGGGCGTTGTCCAGGGCGAGGGCCGCTCGGCGGGACAGATCCTCGGCCAATTCCAGGATCTCTTGGCGGAAGTGTTCGTCGGAGGGCTTGCCCAGCGTGAGCATGCCGATGACGCGGTTCCGGGCGACCAGGGGCAGGACGACCGTCTCGCCGCCCACCGCGGATGCCGTGGAGAGCGTCGTGCCGATGCCGGAGCCCAGGCTCATGGGCTCACCGAGGCCGAGGCTGCGCATGGAGGTGCGCAGGGCGGCCTGGTGGGCCGCTTCCGAGGGTGCGGCCCAGACGCGGGCTCCGGGGGTCGGCACGGGGTCGGGAGGGGCGATCTTGGAGAGGAGGGCCTTCAGGCCGTCGATGCGCTCCTCGTCCTCATGGAGGACGTACGAGAGATAGGGCTCGGACGCCTGGTCGGCGATGGTGTAGACGGCGCACCAGGTGGCGAGGGTCGGGACGGTCATCTGGGCCATGAGGGCCAGGGTCTGGTCGCGGTCCAGGGTGCCGGCGAGGAGATCGGAGGCCTCGACGAGGAAGGAGAGCGAGCCGCGGCGCAGGCGTTCGAGCTCGCCGAGGCGCGCGGACTCGACGGCCAGGGCGATGCGGTCGGCGGCGAACTGCAGGCGCAGGGCCTCTTCGTTCGAGTAGCGGTCGGGGGACTCGGCGGCGACGCCGAGGGAGCCCGTGAGGCGGCCTTCGACCTTGAGGGGGACTGTGACCACGGAGCGCATGCCCGTGCCGTTGAGGAGCGGGACGGCGCCGGGAACGACCGTGAGGTCCTCGTGTACGGCCGGCATGCGGGCGGAGCCGTAGCGTCCGGGGCCCGCCTCCACGGGGACGCGGGCGAAGCGCTGGCGGGCCGACGGAAGGCCTGTGGAGGCGCGGACCTCCAGCTCCGTCTCGTCGTCCGTGGCGAGGAGCAGGAAGGCGGCGTCGCCGTCGAGCATGTCGCGGGCGCGCTCGACCGTGCGCTGGAGCAGACCGTCGAGGTCGTCCGGCGCCGGGGAGCCGATGAAGACCTCGAAGGGGTCGGCGGTGTGCGACTCGGCGAGCACCCCGGGCTCGGGGGCGGGGCCGCGCAGCGGTGTCTGCAGGACGGCGCGCTCGTCGTCGCGGACGAGCAGACAGACCGTGGACGGTTCGCCGTCGGCGTCGCGGACGCGCAGGTGCGAGGCGTAGACGGGGGTCACGCGGCCGTCGGAGCCGCGGATGCCGTAGCTGCCCTCCCAGCGGGAGAGCCGCAGGGCCTCCACGATGCCGGTGCTCGTGCCGGGGGTGTGCGGCCAGGCGGCCAGGTCGGTGAGGGGTTTGCCGGTGACCTGTTCGGCGACGTACCCGAAGAGCTCTTCCGCGTCTTCGTTCCAGGCGGAGATCGCGCCGACCCGGTCGATCTGGACGACGGCGACGCGGACTCTGCCGTCGGTGACCGGGAGCATCTCGGCCGGCAGCGCGGGGCCGGCGGCGCGGGTGCCCACCGAGCGGTCGGGGAGGTCGAGTTGGAACCAGACCTGCTTGTGCTCGGGGGTGTAGTCGACGCCCCAGCGGGTGGCGAGTGCCGCGCACAGCTGGAGGCCGCGGCCGCCCTCGCGGTCGGGGCTGCCCATGTTCGCTGCGGACTGCTGGAGCGGGATCTCGCGCTCCGGATAGTGGTCCGACACCTCGATGCGTACGGCGTCGTCGCTGCGCAGGCAGAGGACGTCCGCGGCGGTTCCGGCGTGCACCACCGCGTTGGTGACCAGCTCGCTGGTGAGGACGACGGCGTCGTCGACGATGTCCGTGAACCCCCAGCCCTGGAGGGTGTCGCGGACAAAGGAGCGTGCCGTCGCGACGGAACGCCCGACGGGGTCGAAAGTCGCAGCCGCGCGCGCGGTGATCACAGAACTCCTCGTACGAGTATCGACGCCCAGATCTCCCACCATGGTGCGGCCGCCCCTCCGATGCCCGCTTGTACGTGTGCCACCGCCCAGGCCGGGCAGGACCGGGGTGGTTGGACAGCCGGATGCCAGGTTACTTACCTTCGCCGTCCAAGCTGATGCCGGTCGTCAGTGTTTTCCGCCCGGAGGGTGTGCGGACGGTGTGCGAAGCTGCCGAACTGTTATGGCCTGGTTCAGCCATGGTGAAACACTGGGCAAGCTTCTTGGAGAGAGCCCAGGTAACCCGAGCAGTACGGTCGACCCTTGCGGGAGGGACACAGTGGAGTCTGGCGCAGCGACGCGGGGCACTAAAACGCGTGCGAAAGACGGACAGTCCACGAGCAAACAGCGCAAACCGCGCCACGGGGCGACTACGTCTGTGGACACGGCGGCCCTGAACAGACTGCTCGCGGCGCTCGCGGCCATGCGGGACGGAAACTTCCGCAAGCGGCTCACGGTCTCCGGTGACGACGTCATGTCCGAGATCGCCGCCGTCTTCAACGAGGTGGCCGATCGCAATCTGCATCTGACGGGTGAGATCTCCCGGGTGCGTCGCATGGTCGGTCGTGAGGGAAAGCTCACGGAGCGGCTCGAGACCGGCGCCAGTGAGGGCTCGTGGGCACATGCGATCGATGCGTCCAACGCGCTCGTCGACGATCTCGTACGTCCGGTCTCCGAAGTCGGAAGGGTGCTCTCCGCTGTCGCGGACGGCGACCTGGAGCAGCGGATGGAGCTGCGGGCGCAGGCGGACGAGGGGAACGGCCACCCGCTGCGCGGGGAGTTCCTGAAGGTCGGCCGGACGGTCAACAATCTGGTCGATCAGCTCTCGACGTTCACCGACGAGGTCACGCGGGTGGCCAGCGAGGTGGGCACCGAGGGCAAGCTGGGCGGTCAGGCGCGGGTACGTGGAATGTCCGGTTCGTGGAAGGATCTCACGGATTCGGTGAACACCATGGCGTACCGGCTCACCGCGCAGGTGCGTGACATTGCTCTCGTCACGACGGCGGTCGCCAAGGGTGACTTGTCCCGGAAGGTGACGGTTCACGTCGCGGGCGAGATGCTGGAGCTGAAGAACACCGTCAACACGATGGTGGACCAGCTCTCGTCGTTCTCCTCCGAGGTGACCCGTGTCGCGCGCGAGGTCGGCACGGAGGGCGAGCTCGGCGGCCAGGCGCAGGTGCCCGGTGTGGCGGGAGTGTGGAAGGACCTCACCGATTCGGTGAATCTCATGGCCGGCAACCTCACCGCACAGGTGCGTGGGATCGCCCAGGTCACGACGGCCGTCGCGAACGGCGATCTGTCCCAGAAGGTGACGGTCAGCGCGCGCGGCGAAGTCGCCCAACTCGCCGAGACCATCAACCAGATGACCGAGACGCTGCGTACGTTCGCCGACGAGGTCACCCGGGTGGCGAACGAGGTCGGCGCCGAGGGGCAGCTGGGCGGTCAGGCGAATGTGCCGGGCGCGGCGGGGACGTGGAAGGACCTCACCGACTCGGTGAACACGGTCTTCCGGAACCTCACCACGCAGGTGCGGGACATCGCCACGGTGACGACGGCGGTCGCCAACGGTGATCTCTCGCAGAAGGTCACCGTCGATGTCGCGGGCGAGATGCTCGAGCTGAAGAACACCGTGAACACCATGGTGGACCAGCTCTCCGCCTTCGGTGCCGAAGTGACACGTGTGGCGCGGGAGATCGGCGTCGAGGGTGAGCTGGGCGGCCAGGCGCAGGTGCAGGGTGCGGCCGGTACGTGGAAGGACCTCACGGACTCGGTCAACACCGCCTTCCGCAACCTCACGGGCCAGGTCCGCAACATCGCGCAGGTGACGACGGCGGTCGCCAACGGTGATCTGTCGCAGAAGGTCACCGTCGACGTTTCCGGCGAGATGCTTCAGTTGAAGAACACCGTGAACACGATGGTGGACCAGCTGTCGTCCTTCGCCGATCAGGTCACGCGGATGGCGCGCGACGTGGGCACCGAAGGCCGCCTCGGCGGTCAGGCGCGCGTGGACGGTGTCAGTGGCACGTGGAAGGAACTCACCGACTCCGTCAACTTCATGGCCGGGAACCTGACGTCGCAGGTGCGTCAGATCGCCCAGGTCACGACGGCGGTGGCCCGGGGCGATCTGTCGCAGAAGATCGACGTGGACGCGCGTGGCGAGATCCTGGAGCTGAAGAACACCATCAACACGATGGTCGACCAGCTCTCCGCCTTCGCCGACCAGGTGACCCGGGTGGCCCGCGAGGTGGGCACGGAAGGCCGCCTCGGCGGTCAGGCGCAGGTGCCGGGCGTGGCCGGAGTATGGCGTGATCTGACCGACTCGGTGAACGGCATGGCCGGCAACCTCACCGCTCAGGTCCGCAACATCGCTCAGGTCGCGACCGCGGTGGCGCGGGGTGATCTGTCGCAGAAGATCGACGTGGACGCGCGTGGCGAGATCCTGGAGCTGAAGAACACCCTCAACACGATGGTGGACCAGCTCTCCGCCTTCGCCGAGCAGGTGACGCGGGTGGCCCGTGAGGTGGGCACCGACGGCATCCTGGGCGGTCAGGCCGAGGTGCAGGGTGTCTCCGGCACCTGGAAGGACCTCACGCAGTCCGTGAACGGCATGGCGAACAACCTGACCCTTCAGGTCCGCAACATCGCCGAGGTCACCACGGCCGTCGCCATGGGCGACCTCTCCAAGAAGATCACCGTCGACGCCAAGGGCGAGATCCTCGAACTCGTCACCACCGTGAACACGATGGTCGACCAGCTCTCCAACTTCGCCGAGCAGGTGAACCGCGTGGCCCGCGAGGTGGGCACGGAGGGCAACCTGGGCGGCCAGGCGCGGGTCCCGGGCGTCACCGGTACCTGGAAGGACCTCAGCGACAACGTCAACCTGATGGCGAACAACCTGACCGGCCAGGTGCGCAACATCTCCCAGGTCGCGGCGGCGGTCGCCAACGGAGACCTCACCAAGAAGGTCACCGTCGAGGCGCGCGGTGAGGTCGCGCAGCTCGCCGACACCGTCAACACGATGGTGAAGACACTGAGTTCGTTCGCGGACGAGGTGACCCGGGTGGCCCGCGAGGTGGGCACGGACGGCATCCTCGGCGGTCAGGCCCGTGTGCCCGGAGTCTCGGGTACGTGGAAGGACCTGACGGAGTCCGTGAACGGCATGGCCTCCAATCTCACCGGCCAGGTCCGCAACATCGCGATGGTCACCACCGCGATCGCCAAGGGCGACCTGACCAAGAAGATCGACATCGACGCCCGGGGCGAGATCCTGGAGCTGAAGACCACCATCAACACCATGGTCGATCAGCTGTCGTCCTTCGCCGAGCAGGTCACGCGGGTGGCCCGCGAGGTGGGCACGGAAGGGCAGCTGGGCGGTCAGGCACGGGTGCGGGACGTCGACGGCACGTGGCGCGACCTCACCGAGTCCGTGAACGAGATGGCGGGGAACCTGACGCGTCAGGTGCGCGCCATCGCCGAGGTCGCCACCGCGGTGACGCGCGGCGACCTGAACCTGAAGATCGACGTCGACGCGGCGGGCGAGATCCAGGTCCTTCAGGACAACATCAACTCGATGATCGCCAACCTCCGCGACACCACCCTGGCCAACAAGGAACAGGACTGGCTCAAGGGCAACCTGGCCCGCATCTCCGGCCTGATGCAGGGCCGCCGCGACCTGGACGACGTCGCCTCGCTGATCATGAGCGAGCTGACGCCGGTGGTCTCCGCGCAGCACGGCGCCTTCTTCCTGGCGCTGCCCACGGAGGACGCCCCGGAGCCCGGCGCCGAGCAAGGAGACGCGTACGAACTGCGCATGATGGGCAGTTACGGCTACTCCATGGGATCCATGCCGACGTCCTTCCGGCCCGGCGAGACGCTCATCGGCACGGCGGCACAGGAGCGGCGCACGATCCTCGTGGAGAACGCGCCGTCCGGCTATCTGCGGATCGCCTCCGGTCTCGGCGAGGCACCGCCCGCCCAGGTGATCGTCCTTCCGGTGCTCTTCGAAGGGACCGTCCTCGGTGTGATCGAGCTGGCCGCCTTCCAGCCCTTCACGCAGATCCAGAAGGACTTCCTCAGCCAGATCGCCGAGATGATCGCGACGAGCGTCAACACCATCAGCGTCAACACGAAGACCGAGGTGCTGCTCAGGCAGTCGCAGGAACTCACCGAGCAACTGCGGGAACGGTCGGCGGAGTTGGAGAACCGGCAGAAGGCACTGCAGGACTCCAACGCCGAACTGGAGGAGAAGGCCGAGCTGCTCGCCCAGCAGAACCGCGACATCGAGGTCAAGAACACCGAGATCGAAGAGGCCAGGCAGGTACTGGAGGAGCGCGCCGAACAGCTCGCCGTGTCGATGCGGTACAAGTCCGAGTTCCTGGCGAACATGTCGCACGAGCTGCGTACGCCGCTCAACTCGCTGCTGATCCTGGCCAAGTTGCTCGCCGACAACGCCGACGCGAACCTCACCCCCAAGCAGGTGGAGTTCGCCGAGACGATCCACGGGGCGGGCTCGGACCTGCTGCAGCTGATCAACGACATCCTCGACCTGTCCAAGGTCGAGGCCGGCAAGATGGACGTCTCCCCGACGCGCATCGCCCTCGTCCAACTCGTGGACTACGTAGAGGCCACTTTCCGGCCGTTGACCGCGGAGAAGGGGCTCGACTTCTCCGTACGCGTGTCTCCGGAGCTGCCGGCGACCCTGCACACGGACGAGCAGCGGCTCCTTCAGGTGCTTCGCAACCTCCTGTCCAACGCGGTGAAGTTCACCGACTCCGGAGCGGTCGAGCTGGTGATCCGGCACGCGAACGCCGATGTGCCCAACGCCATCCGCGAACAGCTCCTGGAGGCGGGTTCGCTGCGGGACGCGGACGCGGATCTGATCGCCTTCTCGGTGAGCGACACCGGCATCGGGATCGCGGGCAGCAAGATGCGGGTGATCTTCGAGGCGTTCAAGCAGGCCGACGGCACGACGAGCAGGAAGTACGGCGGTACGGGACTCGGGCTCTCCATCAGCCGGGAGATCGCGCGTCTCCTCGGCGGAGAGATCCACGCGGCGAGCGAACCGGGCCGCGGCTCGACGTTCACGCTCTATTTGCCGCTGCACCCGAGCGAACTGCCGCCCCAGGGCTACACGCAGCTGGCACCCCTGCCGGGAACCCCCGCGCGGCCCGCCCTGGAGGAGGGGGCGTCCACGGCCGCACCCGCGGCCGAGCAGCCGCCCCAGAGCGAAGCGGCCCCGCCGCCGAGGGCGGAGGAGATGCCCGGGGCAGGCACGCTCTTCAGGCGCCGCCGCCGTGCCGCGCACGCCTCGTCGGAGCAGCCGCCCGTGCTGCCCGGGCAGGGCGTCCCGGAGCCCGCGGAGGCGCGCTCGCAGGAGCAGTGGCCGACCGCGGGGCAGGAGAGGTCCGAGGCCCGTCCCGGCTATCACTTCGGCGGTGAGAAGGTTCTCATCGTCGACGACGACATCCGCAATGTGTTCGCGCTCACCAGCGTCCTGGAGCAGCACGGGCTCTCGGTCCTCTACGCGGAGAACGGCCGTGAGGGCATCGAGGTCCTGGAACAGCACGACGACGTGACGGTCGTCCTGATGGACATCATGATGCCGGAGATGGACGGGTACGCGACGACGACGGCGATCCGCAGGATGCCGCAGTTCGCCGGGCTCCCGATCATCGCGCTCACGGCGAAGGCCATGAAGGGTGATCGGGAGAAGGCCATCGACTCCGGCGCATCCGATTACGTTACGAAGCCGGTCGACCCGGATCATCTGCTGTCGGTGATGGAGCAGTGGATGCGAGGGGAGTGACCGAGAAGAGGCTCCATTACGCGGAGTTGCTGACAGAGTGTGGCCGAAGTCGTGTAGAACCACGGTATTCGGGGAACCTTCTGGTCTCCCACCGCGTTTCTGCTACGTGCACAGTGACATCGCGGTGACAGGGTGTGGCGACAGGCGGGGTGCGGCTACCATGACCGGCACAAGGACGGACGGCGTAAGGGAGTCGTCCCCTGGGGCGGCGCCCGGTGTACCGCCGGGGCGAGGAGGGCGGGCCATGGTGCAGAAGGCCAAGATCCTCCTGGTCGATGACCGGCCGGAGAATCTGCTGGCGCTGGAGGCCATCCTCTCTGCGCTCGATCAGACCCTGGTGCGGGCATCGTCCGGGGAGGAAGCGCTCAAGGCACTACTGACGGATGACTTCGCGGTCATCCTGCTGGATGTCCAGATGCCGGGCATGGACGGTTTCGAGACCGCCGCGCACATCAAGCGGCGGGAACGGACCCGGGACATCCCGATCATCTTCCTCACCGCCATCAACCACGGTCCGCACCACACGTTCCGGGGTTACGCGGCGGGTGCGGTGGACTACATCTCCAAGCCCTTCGATCCGTGGGTGTTGCGCGCGAAGGTCTCGGTGTTCGTCGAGCTGTACATGAAGAACTGCCAACTGCGGGAGCAGGCGGCCCTGCTGCGTCTCCAGCTCGAAGGCGGCGGCAAGTCCGCGGCGGGTGACGCCAAGGAGCCCGCAGGGCTTCTCGCGGAGCTCTCCGCGCGCCTGGCGGCCGTCGAGGAACAGGCGGAGGCGCTCTCCAAGCAGCTCGACGAGGACTCGGCGGATGCCGCCGCGGTCGCCACCGCGGCTCATCTCGAACGCAAACTCACCGGTTTGCGGCGGGCTCTTGACGCCTTGGAGCCGGGCACCGGCAGCGGTGCTCCTTCGGTGTCCTCGCAGAGCTGAGTGCGGCGCGGACACCGGGCGGAGCGGTGCCGGGGGTGGTGAACATCCGGAATCTTCAGGACCGGAGGCGGTGAACATCCGTCAGTTCACCGCCTCCGCAAGGGCGACACAAACGGGTGAAGCGGTGGGCACACGTGTCCGCAGTGGTCTCCACCGGTAACCTCGGACCCATGGCCTCACGTCCGTCCGCAGCCAAGAAGACGCCCGCGAAGAAGGCGGCCGCGCCCACAAAGGCTCCGGCGAAGAAGGCCGCCGCCAAGAAGCCGCCGCCCAAGAAGGCTCCGGCGAAGAAGGCGCCCGCCAAGAAAGCCGTGGCCAAGAAGCCCGCACCCAAGCCCGCGCCCAGTCCCACGGGCGGCGTCTACCGCCTCGCGCGCGCCCTCTGGCTGGGTCTCGCGCACAGCGTGGGTGCCCTGTTCCGTGGCATAGGGCGTGGCGCGAAGGGGCTCGACCCGGCGCACCGCAAGGACGGCGTCGCGCTGCTGCTGCTCGGTGTCGCCCTGATCGTCGCCGCGGGTACGTGGTCGAATCTGCGCGGCCCCGTCGGTGACCTCGTCGAGATGCTGGTGACCGGCGCCTTCGGCCGCCTCGATCTGCTGCTCCCGATACTGCTCGCGGTCATCGGCGTACGCCTCATCCGGCACCCCGAGAAGCCCGAGGCGAACGGCCGCATCGTGATCGGCCTGTCCGCCCTCGTCATCGGCGTGCTCGGCCAGGTGCACATCGCGTGCGGTTCGCCCGCCCGTGCGGACGGCATGGAGGCCATAAGGGACGCCGGCGGCCTCATCGGCTGGGCCACGTCCACTCCGCTGATCTTCACCATGGGCGAGGTCCTTGCCGTACCGCTGCTCGTCCTGCTGACCGTCTTCGGACTCCTCGTGGTCACGGCGACGCCCGTCAACGCCATCCCGCAGCGGCTGCGGCTGCTCGGCACCAAGCTCGGCGTCGTCCAGGCGGCACCGGAAGAGGCGCACGGGGACTACGGGGACGACGAGCGGTACGAGGAGCAGTGGCGCGAGGCGCTGCCCGCCCGCTCGCGCAGGCGCTCCGAGGCCCCTGAGGCGTACGACCCGGACCAGGCGGAGGAGGAGGCGCTCACCCGGCGGCGCAGGCCCCGCAGGGCGTCCCAGCCCTCTCTGGACCGGCCGATGGACGCGGTGGACGTGGCCGCCGCCGCTGCCGCCGCCCTGGACGGCGCAGTCCTGCACGGCATGCCGCCCTCGCCGCTGGTAGCCGACCTCACGCAGGGCGTCTCCGGGGAGCGCGAACGCGATGAGCAGCCCGCGGAGACCTCCGCGCCGGTGCCGACCGCGCGCGCCACGGACAGTCCCGCCCGCGCCAAGGACGGCCCGCCGCCCGGCGTACGTCGCAAGAAGCCCGGTGAGTCCGACGACTCCGGAGTGCCGGACCTGACCAAGGCCCCGTCGGACAAGCCCCGGGACCTGCCGCCGCGCGCCGAGCAGCTGCAGCTCGCGGGGGACATCACGTACTCGCTGCCCACGCTCGACCTGCTCGAGCGCGGTGGCCCCGGCAAGTCCCGCAGCGCCGCCAACGACGCGGTCGTCGCCTCGCTCAGCACTGTCTTCAGTGAGTTCAAGGTCGACGCCGACGTCACCGGCTTCACGCGCGGCCCGACGGTCACGCGGTATGAGATCGAGCTGGGCCCGGCCGTGAAGGTCGAGAAGATCACGGCTCTGGCCAAGAACATCGCGTACGCGGTCGCGAGCCCCGACGTCCGCATCATCAGCCCCATCCCCGGCAAATCCGCGGTCGGCATCGAGATCCCGAACTCCGACCGCGAGATGGTCAACGTGGGCGACGTGCTGCGGCTCGCGGACGCCGCCGAGGACGACCACCCCATGCTGGTCGCGCTCGGCAAGGACGTCGAGGGCGGCTTCGTCATGGCCAACATGGCGAAGATGCCGCACATCCTGGTCGCCGGAGCCACCGGCTCCGGAAAGTCGTCCTGCATCAACTGCCTGATCACGTCGATCATGATGCGGGCCACCCCCGAGGACGTGCGGATGGTCCTCGTCGACCCCAAGCGCGTCGAGCTCACCGCGTACGAGGGCATCCCGCACCTGATCACGCCGATCATCACCAACCCCAAGCGGGCCGCCGAGGCGCTCCAGTGGGTCGTGCGCGAGATGGACCTGCGCTACGACGACCTCGCGGCGTTCGGCTACCGGCACATCGACGACTTCAACCAGGCCGTCCGCGAGGGCAAGCTCAAGACGCCCGAGGGCAGTGAGCGGGAGCTCACCCCGTATCCGTACCTACTGGTGATCGTCGACGAGCTCGCCGACCTGATGATGGTCGCCCCGCGCGACGTCGAGGACTCGATCGTGCGCATCACGCAGCTGGCGCGCGCGGCGGGCATCCACCTGGTGCTTGCCACGCAGCGGCCGTCCGTGGACGTCGTGACCGGTCTGATCAAGGCGAACGTGCCCTCACGGCTCGCCTTCGCGACCTCCTCGCTCGCCGACAGCCGCGTCATCCTCGACCAGCCGGGTGCCGAGAAGCTGATCGGCAAGGGTGACGGGCTCTTCCTGCCGATGGGCGCGAACAAGCCCACCCGAATGCAGGGCGCCTTCGTCACCGAGGACGAGATCCACGCGGTCGTCCAGCACTGCAAGGACCAGATGGCGCCCGTCTTCCGGGAGGACGTCACCGTGGCCACCAAGCAGAAGAAGGAGATCGACGAGGACATCGGCGACGATCTCGATCTGCTCTGCCAGGCCGCTGAGCTGGTGGTTTCCACTCAGTTCGGGTCCACGTCGATGCTCCAGCGCAAGCTGCGCGTCGGCTTCGCGAAGGCCGGACGGCTCATGGACCTGATGGAGTCGCGCGGCATCGTGGGGCCGAGCGAGGGCTCCAAGGCCCGTGACGTTCTTGTGAAACCTGATGAGCTGGATGGCGTGCTGGCCGTGATCCGCGGGGAGGCTCACCCATAAGGGTGCGGCAGGCAACCGTTTCCCTTCGACATACGTCAAGTTGAGGGGAGGGACAGCACCATGCCCCACCATCAGGATGTGCCGCCATTCCGATGGCGTACAAAGTCCGTCGCCCAGTTGCCCCACCCTTCGCGAACCCCCCTAGACTGAACATCCGGCAGGTGGCTACACGCTCGAAAGGCGCCCCCGTGTCCATCGGCAACTCCCCTGAAGACGACCGCCCTTCAGACCACCGACCCACCGACGACCAGCCTGCCGAGAGCCTTCCGGCAGCTGAGAGTCCGGCAGACGACCGGCCCGCGCCGGCGGAGGACCGGCCCTCGATCGGCCGTATGCTGCAGCAGGCCCGCGTCGACGCGGGCCTGACCGTCGACGAGATCAGCACGTCCACCCGGGTGCGGATCCCGATCGTGCACGCGATCGAACAGGACGACTTCTCCCGATGTGGCGGAGATGTGTACGCCCGCGGTCACATCCGGACGCTCGCACGCGCCGTGGGGCTCGATCCCGCCCTGCTCCTTGCCCAGTACGACGAGGCGCACGGCGGCCGGCCGCCCGCGCCGACCCCGGCGGCGCCGCTCTTCGAGGCCGAGCGGATCAGGTCCGATCCGCGCCGTCCCAACTGGACCGCCGCCATGGTCGCCGCGATCGTCGCCGTCATCGGTTTCGTCGGCTTCACCGCGTTCAGCGGGGGCGACGACAGCAACGGGTCGAAGTCGCAGGTCGCCGAGGGTTCCACGCCCGCCACCACCAAGCCCGCCACGAAGAAGCCCGCGCCCGACAAGCCCGCCGACCCCAAGCCGGACCCCTCGGACAGCGCGATCGCCGGCGCCCCCCGGGACAAGGTCACGGTCAAGGTCAACGCATCGGACGGCCGCAGTTGGATCTCGGCCAAGGACCACAGCGGCCGGACGCTCTTCGACGGCGTCCTGGAGGAGGGCAAGTCGAAGACCTTCCAGGACAAGCAGAAGATCGACCTGGTCCTCGGTGACGCGGGCGCGATCAAGCTGTACGTGAACGGCAAGGCGGTCCAGAACGAGTTCGACCCCGGCCAGGTCGAGCGGCTCACCTACACCAAGGGCGATCCCGAGGTCGGCTGAGCTGCGTCAGGTGCGTCAGCCGCGTCAGCTCCGCGAGCCGTGTAAGGCCTTGTGGTGAGGGCCCGGACCCTCGCGGCGGGGGCCCGGGCAGGGACAAAGTAGTCTTGAGAGCATGCCTGAACGCCGCACCGTCGCCCTTGTCACTCTTGGCTGCGCCCGCAACGAGGTGGACTCGGAGGAGCTCGCAGGCCGCTTGGAGGCGGACGGCTGGCAGCTCGTCGAGGCCGCCGAAGACGCGGACGTCGCCGTAGTCAACACCTGTGGATTCGTCGAAGCCGCCAAGAAGGACTCCGTCGACGCCCTCCTGGAAGCCAATGACCTCAAGGGTCATGGCAAGACCCAGGCCGTCGTGGCCGTCGGCTGCATGGCCGAGCGGTACGGCAAGGAGCTCGCCGAAGCCCTGCCCGAAGCCGACGGTGTCCTCGGCTTCGACGACTACTCCGACATCTCCTCCCGCCTGAACACCATCCTGAGCGGTGGCAGTGTCGAGGCCCACACCCCGCGCGACCGGCGCAAGCTCCTTCCGATCAGCCCTGCCGAGCGGCAGGAGGCGGGCTCCGACGTCGCGCTTCCCGGGCACGCGCCCGTGGACCTGCCCGACGGCCTCGCACCCGCCTCGGGGCCGCGCGCCCCGCTGCGGCGGCGTCTGGGCACCAACCCCGTCGCCTCGGTGAAGCTGGCCTCCGGCTGCGACCGGCGCTGCTCGTTCTGCGCCATCCCCTCCTTCCGCGGCTCCTTCATCTCGCGGCGCCCCTCCGATGTCCTCGGCGAGACGCGCTGGCTGGCCGAGCAGGGCGTCAAGGAGGTCATGCTCGTCTCCGAGAACAACACCTCGTACGGCAAGGACCTCGGGGACATCAGGCTCCTGGAGACGCTGCTGCCCGAGCTGGCCGCCGTCGACGGGATCGAGCGGGTGCGGGTCAGCTACCTCCAGCCCGCCGAGATGCGCCCCGGGCTCATCGACGTACTGACCTCCACGGAGAAGGTCGCCCCCTACTTCGACCTGTCCTTCCAGCACTCCGCGCCCGGTGTGCTGCGGGCGATGCGGCGCTTCGGGGACACCGACCGGTTCCTCGAGCTCCTCGACACCATTCGGACGAAGGCACCGCAGGCCGGTGTCCGGTCCAACTTCATCGTGGGCTTCCCCGGGGAGACCGAGGCCGACGTCACCGAGCTCGAGCGGTTCCTCACGGGTGCGCGGCTGGACGCCATCGGCGTCTTCGGGTACTCCGACGAGGAGGGCACGGAAGCGGCGACGTACGACAAGAAGCTGGATCAGGACGTCGTCGACGAGCGGCTCGCGCGTATCTCGCGGCTCGCCGAGGAACTGACCTCGCAGCGCGCCGACGACCGTCTCGGTGAGACCGTCGAGGTGCTCGTGGAGTCCGTGGACGAGGAGGACGGCGCGATCGGCCGGGCGGCTCACCAGGCGCCCGAGACGGACGGCCAGATCCGCTTCACGGGCGCCACGGGTGGGGACGGCCTGCAGGTCGGCCGTATGGTCGTGGCAAAGGTGGTCGGCACGGAAGGCGTGGACCTGGTGGCTGAGTACAGCGAAATTCTGGGGGACCCGCCCCGGATCCCGGCCGAGGAGGCGCGCAGATGACCGGAGTCCCGGCATCCGCGGCGGGCGGCTCCGGCGCGCAGGGCGCCAAGCCGGTGCGCGGTGGAAAGTTGGGCGCTGCGGCCGTCAATCAGGCCAGCGTGTGGAACGTCGCCAACTTGTTGACGGTGATCCGGCTGCTGCTCGTGCCGGGCTTCGTGATGCTCCTGCTCGCCGAAGGCGGGTACGACCCGGCCTGGCGGGCGTGGGCCTGGGCGGCCTTCGCCGTCGCCATGATCACCGACCTGTTCGACGGACACCTGGCACGCACGTACAACCTGGTCACGGACTTCGGGAAGATCGCCGACCCCATCGCCGACAAGGCGATCATGGGCGCCGCGCTGGTCTGCCTCTCCTACCTCGGCGATCTGCCGTGGTGGGTGACGGGCGTCATTCTCGGGCGTGAGCTCGGGATCACACTGCTGAGGTTCTGGGTGATCCGCTTCGGTGTCATTCCGGCCAGTCGTGGCGGCAAGATGAAGACGCTCTGGCAGGGCGTGGCGGCCGGGATGTACGTCCTGGCGCTCACGGGACCACTGGCCACGCTGCGGTTCTGGGTGATGGCGGTCGCCGTCGTCCTGACGGTCCTGACCGGGCTCGACTACGTGCGGCAGGCGGTCGTGCTGCGCCGCCTCGGCCTCGCGGAGGCGCGGGAAGCGGCAGCCGCTTCCGCTGCGGCCTCCGGCGAGGGAGCCCGGGAGTCGGCGACCTGATGTCCGCCGATCCTTTCGCCGGTCTTTCCACCGATCCGTCCGCCGACCTCGCCGCCGAGCCGGCCGCGGAGGTTCTGCGGCTTCTTCAGGCCCGGGGTGAGACGCTTGCCGTCGCCGAGTCGCTCACCGGGGGTCTTGTGGCCGCCGAGCTGACGGCGGTGCCGGGGGCCTCGCGGGTCTTCAGGGGGTCCGTGACGGCGTACGCGACCGAGCTGAAGCATCAGGTGCTCGGAGTCGACGGCACTCTTCTGGCCGAGCGTGGAGCCGTGGATGCCGAGGTGGCGCTGCAGATGGCGGCCGGTGTGCGCAAAGTCATGGGGGCGGACTGGGGAATCGCGACCACGGGCGTCGCGGGGCCGGATCCGCAGGACGGGCAGCCGGTCGGAACCGTTTTCGTGGCGCTCGACGGGCCGGATTCAGCGGTCGGCGGGCCGGTTTCCGCGGTCGGCGGGCCTGGGTACGCGCTTCGCTCTGAGGGGAAAGTGGCGGCACTGCGGTTGAACGGTGAGCGTTCGGACATTCGTATGGAGAGTGCACGGAGCGTGCTCAGGCTGCTGATCGAGCGGCTGTCCGGCGAACGTGCTGGGAATGGGCGGGCACAGGATACGGAACAGAACGGGGGGACTTGATGTTTGCAGCCCTGAGTGAACACGACATCGCTCCCCGCACGGCCGCGGCGCGAGGCGGTACGGTGGGGCGTGAAGGATGCGGCTACGCGGTCCGAGGAGGGAGCCACCGATGATTCTGCTCCGTCGCCTGCTGGGTGACGTGCTGCGTCGGCAGCGCCAGCGCCAGGGCCGTACTCTGCGCGAAGTCTCCTCGTCCGCCCGAGTCTCGCTCGGCTATCTTTCCGAGGTAGAGCGGGGGCAGAAGGAGGCATCCTCCGAGCTGCTTTCCGCGATCTGCGACGCGCTTGACGTACGGATGTCCGAGCTCATGCGCGAGGTGAGCGATGAGCTCTCTCTCGCCGAACTGGCTGCGTCGGCAGCGGCTACGGAACCGGTGCGTGCACCGGTTCGCCCCATGCTCAATTCCGTCTCGGTGAGCGGTGTGCCGCCGGAACGGGTGACCATCAAGGCGCCTGCGGAGGCGGTGGACGTCGTCGCCGCGTGATGCCGCGCTGACTGCGCACACTGCTTGAGCGCTCAGACGTGACGAAGCCCCGGCCGGGTTACCGGCCGGGGCTTCGTGCGTTCTGACGTCCGGTTCGCGTTCGAGAGCCGCTGAAAGAGAGCTGTCTAAAGCTGCGATTTGAGGTGACTCGTTCATCTGCTGAACCGACTGTGAGATGTCCCTATTGGTGCACTCGTGTCATGGTTGGTGGGGATTTTCGCTTACGCGATCCCATGATCTTTGGAGGTTGGATGAACGTCGTGAAGAGCCCCCTGTCCGAAGCGGATCTGAAAACGGTCTCGGATGCCCTGCAGGGGGCGCTCGTGGACCTGGTCGACCTCTCCCTGGTGGCCAAGCAGATCCACTGGAACGTGGTCGGCCCGCGCTTCCGCTCCGTCCACCTGCAGCTCGACGAGGTCGTGGACACGGCACGGACGCACTCCGACACGGTGGCCGAGCGGGCTTCCACGCTCGGGGTCTCGCCCGACGGCCGTGCGGCGACCGTGGGGCGGAGCAGCGGCATCGGCGAGGTCGCCGGTGGCTGGGTCAAGGACACGGACGCGGTCGGAACGCTCGTGGACGCGCTCGGTGCGGTGATCACGCGGATGCGGGAGCGGGTCCAGGCGACCGGTGAGGCGGATCCGGTGAGCCAGGACATCCTCATCGGGATCACGGCCGATCTGGAGAAGCATCACTGGATGTTCCAGGCGGAGAGCGGCTGATGCCGAGAAGCACCGAGAGCCACCGAGAGCCACCGAGAGCTGCCGAGCGAGTCGAGCGAGTCGAGCGAGTCGAGAGCTGCCGAGTGAGCAAGGAACGGTTGATCAGGGCGGGGCGGGGCTGAACGGGGCGGTGGCTGTGCCTCGTGTGCTCTGTGGTGCGCCCTCCCGCTCGGTGAAGCGGGGCGTCTAGCGTGCACCCAGGGGGCGTCCGGGGGGGGGCGTCCGGCGTCGGATATCGAGCGGGCCTCGTGCGGAGGTGGTGGCCGTGGCATGGAAAGTCGTGCGGTGGACGCCGGCTCTGGCGTTCGGGGCGCTCTGGTGGTGGGGCGTGCTGCGGCTGGCGCTGGCTCCTGATGCGGGTGTTCTGGAGGGGGCCGTCGCCGCCGGAGGGTGGGGGCTGAGTCTGCTGCCGGTGCACTGCGTGCCGCAGTCCCGGGCGGTGCGCGCCGCGTCCCTGGCCAGAGCGCGCACTCCGCGAACGGATGGTGCGCGGTGGCCCGGCGGGCGTGCGCCGCGGTGGTCCGAGGAGCGTACGGCCAGGGGTGCCGCTCGGGCCGCTGCCGGTGCCGTCACCAAGGCATGGCGACGCCGCCGTTCGGGCGGAGAATCTGGCCCGTCGTGAAGGCGGACGCGTCCGAAGCCAGATGCAGGACGGCGTGCGCGATGTCCTCCGGTTCGCCGACGCGGCCCAGCGGGGACATGCGGACCATCAGGCCTTCGGTGTGCGTTTGGGCGTCGCTGTCGTGGCGGTCGGTCATGGGGGTGCGGATCCAGCCCGGAGCGACGGCATTGACGCGGATGCCGTGCGGGCCCACCTCGGTGGCGAGGGTCTTGGTGAGCTGGACGACGGCGGCTTTCGCGGCGCCGTAGCAGAGGAGGCCGGGGCCGCCGGTGTCCACGGCTCCTGAGGCCATGGTGATGATGCTGCCGCAGCTGCTTCCGGGGTGGCGGCGGCGGGTGTCGTTGGTCTCGTCGGCGTTTGCGGCGATCATCGCGCGGGCCGCGGCCTGGCAGGCGTACAGGACGCCCTTGAAGTTGATGTTCAGGACCCGGTCGAGGTCCTCGTCGCGGGTCTCCAGTACCGGGCTGTTGTGCATGATCCCGGCGATGGCGGCCATGACATCCAGGCGGCCCGTGGCTGCCGTGGCGCTTGCGACGGCCTGGTCGACCTGGGTTCTGTCCGCCACGTCCAAGGGGTGGGTGTGCGCGGCGCCGCCCGCGTCCTTGATGAGCGTGGCCGTCTCGTGGAGCCCCTGGGTGTCGCGGTCGGCACAGTGGACGGTGGCGCCTGCTTCCGCGAGCAGTACGGCCGAGGCCCTGCCGATGCCGCTTGCCGCGCCGGTGACGAATGCGGTGCGTCCGCTGAGGTCGTACGCCGTTATGGGCATGACGGGACGGTACGGCCGAATCTGACGGGGCGTCAACTGGTGTGCGGGTGTGGGGTGCTGTGCGCCGGGTGCGGTGCTTGGGGGCCGGATTCAGGGGGCCGGGCCCCGTTGGCAGGTGGGGCACCAGTACGTGGGGCGGTCGCGGGAGCCGTCGCCCTGCTGTGCCTTGCGGATCGGGGTGCCGCAACGCAGGCAGGGGTGGGGCGCGCGACCGTAGACGTACAGGCGCCGGCCAGGGAGGTCGCGGCCCGTGGTGGTGCGCGAGGGGCGGTCGCGGTTGGCTTCCAGGAGCTTCTTGGAGAGGGCGGGGAGGCGTGCGGCCGTCTCGGCGGAGAGCTCGCCGATGGGGAGCCACGGTGTGGTGCCCAGGAGGAAGCAGATCTCGCTCTTGAAGACGTTGCCGATGCCCGCGAGGTTGCGCTGGTCGAGCAGGGCCTCGCCGAGGGGGCGCTCGGGGGTCGCGAGGAGGTTGTCGAGCGCTCTGCCGGGGTCCCAGTCCGGGCCCAGGAGGTCGGGGCCGAGGTGTCCTACGGCCTTGTGCTCGTCGGCGGTGCGCATGAGTTCGAGTACGGGCAGGCGGTAGCCGACGGCTGTGCGCTCGGCGGTGCCCAGGATCGCCCTGATCTGGTAGCCGGGGCCGCCGCTCCAGCGCTCGCCGGGGGCGTACAGCCGCCAGGAGCCTTCCATGCGGAGGTGGGAGTGCAGGGTGAGCCCGCCCTCGATGCGGGTGAGGAGGTGTTTGCCGCGCGGGGTGACGTCCAGGACGGTGCGCCCGGTGAGGTCGACGGTCGCGAGCTTCGGTACGCGGAGGTCGGAGCGCGTGACCACGTGCCCGGCGAGAGCGGTGTGCAGCCGCCGGGCTGCCTGGTGGATGGTGTCCCCTTCGGGCATGAGGTCCAGGGTGGCATGTCGGTCGCGGGGCGAGGGCGAGGCGAGGGGCTTCGGGCGCGGCTGTGGGTGCGCTTGGTGGCCTCATGCGCTGGGCGTCACGCGCGCAGGCGTAGGCCCCGTGGGGTGGCGTGGAAGCCCGCTCCTTCCAGGAGTGGGGCGAAGGGCGAGGTCAGGGAGGAGCCTCCGTTGATGCGCTCGACCGTGACCGTGCCGAGTGAGCCCGCTCGGGCCGCGGCGGCGAGGGCTTCGGCGGCCGCGTGCAGGCGGGCGTCCTCGGTGGCGGGGGCGTCGTCCTGCGGGGCCGATGGCCAGGCAAGGAGGGTCTTGCCGCCGCGCTCCATATAGAGGGTCAGTTCGCCGTCGACGAGGACGACCAGGGAGCCTGCCTTGCGGCCCGGCTTGTGGCCCGCGTCGGTGGGCGGATCGGGCCAGGGGAGCGCTGCTCCGTAGGCGTTGGCCGGGTCGGCGGCGGCCAGAACGAGGGCCTGGGTCTCCGAGGAGCGTGGGGAGTAGTTCATGGCCGACGGCGAGCTGTCCGTGCGGTCGCGGGCGTTCGCCGCCGCGCGGAGCCGGTCCACCGCGCCGTCCATGGCGAACTGCGCGGCGCCGAGCCCCTCGACGACATAGCCGCGCCGCGCCTGACCACTGTCCTCGAAGGCGGACAGGACGCGATACGTCGCCGAGAAGCCGCCCTCGACCCCCTCGGCCGCGACGGCCCCGCGGGTCACCACGCCGTGCCGGTCCAGGAGAGTGCGGGCCAGGGCATGGGCGCGCAGGGTGGGGTCGGGTTCGCGGGCGGGGAGCAGCGACCAGCGGCCCGCGACGGTCGGCGGTCCCGTGCGCGAGGTGGGGCGGGCGGCGGCCGTCAGTGTGCCGTAGCGACCGCGCGGGGCGGAGCGCTTGGCGCGGTGGGCCGTGGAGCCCGCGGTGCGGCCCGAGCCCAGGAGCGAGCGCATCGGGGCGAGGGTGTCGTTCGTGAGCCGTCCGGACCAGGCGAGATCCCAGATCACGTCGGCCAGTTGGGTATCGGAGGCCTCGGGGTGTGTGGTGGCGCGGACCTGGTCGGCGATCTGCCGGAAGAACAGGCCGTACCCGCCGGAGAGGGTGTCAAGGACCGATTGATGGAGCGCGGTGAGTTCCAGGGGATGGGCCGGCGGCAGGAGCAGGGGTGCGGCGTCGGCCAGATACAGGGAGACCCAGCCGTCCTTGCCCGGCAGGGATCCGGACCCGGCCCACACCACCTCTCCGGCGGCGGTGAGTTCGTCGAGCATCGCCGGTGCGTACCCGGTTACGCGGGAGGGCAGGACGAGCTTTTCGAGGGCGGACGCGGGCACGGTCGCCCCCTGCAACTGCTCGATGGCGCGCACAAGGCCGTCCACGCCCCTCAGCCCGTGCCCGCTCAAGTGCTGCCACTGCGGCAGGAACTGGGCGAGCGCGGCGGGCGGCACCGGCTCCAGCTCATGCCGCAGGGCGGCCAGGGAGCGGCGACGAAGGCGGCGCAGGACGGCCGCGTCACACCACTCCTGGCCGATGCCCGCCGGATGGAACTCTCCTTGTACGACACGTCCGCCCGCGGCGAGGCGCTGCAGCGCGCCCTCGGTGACCGCCGCGCCCAGGCCGAAGCGGGCGGCGGCGGTGGCGGAGGTGAAGGGGCCGTGGGTGCGGGCGAACCGCGCGATGAGGTCACCGAGGGGGTCTTTGACGGGCTCGGTGAACGCCTCGGGGACACCGACCGGCAGCGCTGTGCCCAGCGCGTCACGCAGGCGGCCCGCGTCCTCGATCGCCGCCCAGTGATCGGCCCCGGCGATGCGGACGCGGATCGCGCGGCGGGCGGAGGCCAGCTCCCGCGCCCACTCCGGGTCGCCGCCGCGCTCGGCCAACTCGGCCTCGGTGAGCGGCCCCAGGAGGCGCAGCAGGTCGGCGACGCCTTCGACGTCCTTGACGCGGCGGTCCTCCGTGCGCCACTGGAGCTCCTGCTCCAGTTCCGCCAGGACGTCCGCGTCGAGCAGCTCGCGCAGCTCGGCCTGGCCGAGGAGCTCGGAGAGCAGCCGGGAGTCCAGGGAGAGGGCCGCCGCGCGCCGCTCGGCCAGCGGTGAGTCGCCCTCGTACAGGAACTGCGCCACGTAGCCGAACAGGAGCGAGCGCGCGAAGGGGGACGGCTCGGGGGTGGTGACCTCGACGAGCCGGACCTTGCGGGACTCGATGTCGCCCATCAGTTCTGTGAGGCCGGGGACGTCGAAGACGTCCTGGAGGCACTCCCTGATCGCTTCCAGGACGATGGGGAACGATCCGAACTCGCTCGCCACCTGGAGCAGTTGCGCGGCACGCTGGCGCTGCTGCCACAGGGGCGTGCGTTTGCCGGGGCTGCGGCGCGGCAGCAGCAGCGCGCGGGCGGCGCACTCACGGAACCGCGAGGCGAACAGGGCCGAGCCGCCCACCTGGTCGGTGACGATCTGGTTGACCTCGCCCTTGTCGAAGGCGACGTCCGCAGCCCCTACGGGGGCTTTCTCATTGTCGAAGTTCTCGTACTCCAGATGCTGGTCGGTGGGTTCCTGGTCGAGCAGGTCCAGGCTCATCAGATCGGCGTCCGGCAGGCGCAGCACGATGCCGTCGTCGGCGTGCATGACCTGGGCGTCCATGCCGTACCGCTCGGTCAGCCTGGAGGCGAGCGCCAGAGCCCAGGGCGCGTGCACCTGCGCGCCGAACGGGGAGTGCACCACGACCCGCCAGTCGCCCAGCTCGTCGCGGAAGCGCTCGACCACGATCGTGCGGTCGTCCGGGATGTGGCCGCAGGCCTCACGCTGCTCGGCGAGGTACGTCAGGATGTTGTCGGCCGCCCAGTCGTCCAGGCCCGCGGCCCGCAGCCGCACGCGTGCGTCGTCGCGCGACAGGGAGCCGACCTCCCGCAGGAACGCGCCCACCGCACGGCCCAGTTCGAGCGGGCGGCCCAGCTGGTCGCCCTTCCAGAAGGGGAGCCGTCCAGGGACACCGGGCGCGGGGGAGACGAGCACGCGATCGCGCGTGATGTCCTCGATGCGCCAGGAACTGGTGCCGAGTGTGAAGACGTCGCCCACCCGGGATTCGTAGACCATCTCCTCGTCGAGCTCTCCGACGCGGCCTCCGCCCTTCTTCGGGTCGGCGCCGGCCAGGAAGACCCCGAAGAGGCCGCGGTCGGGGATCGTGCCTCCGGAGGTGACCGCGAGGCGCTGCGCCCCGGGGCGCCCGGTGACGGTGCCTGCGACGCGGTCCCAGACCACTCGGGGGCGCAGCTCCGCGAAGGCGTCCGAGGGATAGCGGCCCGCGAGCATGTCCAGGACGGCCGTGAACGCCGACTCCGGGAGCGAGGCGAAGGATGCGGCGCGGCGGACCAGGGCAAGCAGGTCGTCGACCTGCCAGGTGTCGAGGGAGACCGTCGCGACGAGCTGCTGTGCCAGGACGTCCAGGGGGTTGGCCGGGATGCGCAACGACTCGATGGAGCCGGTCCGCATCCGCTCGGTGACCACGGCGGCCTGCACCAGGTCCCCTCGGTACTTGGGGAAGACGACGCCGGTGGAGACCGCGCCCACCTGGTGCCCTGCCCGGCCGACCCGCTGCAGGCCGGAGGCCACGGAGGGCGGTGACTCGACCTGGACGACCAGGTCGACCGCGCCCATGTCGATGCCCAGTTCCAGGCTGGAGGTGGCGACGACGGCGGGCAGGCGGCCCGCCTTCAGATCTTCTTCGACGAGTGCGCGCTGCTCCTTGGAGACCGAGCCGTGGTGGGCCCGTGCGAGGACCGGAGGGGCGCCCTTGGCCGCGCCCGACTCGGCCATCAGCTCGGCGGGGGAGTGGTCCTCGGGGAGAGGCTCTCCCGTCGCGCGTTCGTACGCGATCTCGTTGAGCCTGTTGCACAGGCGCTCCGCGAGACGGCGTGAGTTGGCGAACACGATCGTCGAGCGGTGCGCCTGGACCAGGTCGGTGATGCGTTCCTCGACGTGCGGCCAGATCGAGGGGCGCTCCGCGCCCTGGTCCGAGTCGGCGACCGGTGAACCGCCCAGCTCGGCGAGGTCCTCGACCGGCACGACCACGGACAGGTCGAACTCCTTGCCGGACGGCGGCTGGACGATCTCCACCCTGCGCTGCGGGGACAGATAGCGCGCCACCTCGTCCACAGGACGGACCGTCGCCGACAGGCCGATGCGGCGGGCGGGCCGGGGAAGGAGCTCGTCCAGCCGCTCCAGGGAGAGGGCGAGATGGGCGCCGCGCTTGGTGCCCGCGACGGCGTGCACCTCGTCCAGGATCACCGTCTCGATGCCCGTCAGGGCGTCCCGCGCGGCGGAGGTGAGCATCAGGAAGAGCGACTCGGGTGTGGTGATCAGGATGTCCGGCGGGCGGGTGGACAGGGCGCGGCGCTCGGCGGGCGGGGTGTCGCCCGAGCGGATACCGACCCGCACTTCCGGCTCGGGGAGCCCGAGGCGGACGGACTCCTGCCGGATGCCGGTCAGCGGGCTGCGCAGGTTGCGCTCCACATCGACCGCCAGGGCTTTCAGCGGAGACACGTACAGCACCCGGCAGCGCTTCTTGGGGTCGGCGGGCGGCGGGGTCGAGGCCAGCTGGTCGAGGGCCGCGAGGAACGCGGCGAGCGTCTTGCCCGAGCCGGTGGGCGCGACGACCAGCACGTCCGAGCCCTCGCCGATGGCCTTCCACGCCCCGGCCTGCGCGGACGTGGGCGCGGAGAAGGCACCCGTGAACCAGCTGCGGGTCGCGGGGGAGAACTCATCGAGAGCGCCGAGGGCGCTGGAGGCGGACCTGACCATGACCCCATCGTGCACCCCGCCACTGACAACTGCCCCGACCTGCGGAAAAGGGCTTGCGTGGCTGTCGCAGAATGGAGTCATGGCAGGTTCGTCGGAGCAGGCCCGGCACTGGCGGTACGCGGAGCTGCCAGGCGTCGATCTGCTGCGTGCCCACTACATCAGCAAGACCTTCGTGCGGCACACCCACGAGCACTTCGTGATCGCCGCGATCGCCGAGGGCGTCGACGTCTTCCACCACGGCGGCGCCGAGCAGCACGCCGGGCCCGGAACCGTCGCCCTGATCAACCCCGACACCATGCACACGGGCCGGGCCGGTGTGCCCGAGGGGTGGCGGTACGGGGTGGTCTATCCGTCGCCTGATCTGGTCGCGGCCATCGCCGCCGAGACCACCAACGTCCGCGGGACCCCCGGCTTCGTCCGTCCGGTCCTCGAAGACCCGTACGCCGTGACTCTCGTCCACCGGGTGCTGCGTGCCGCGGAGGAGGGCAACGCGCTCGCCGCCGATACTCTGCTGCGGGTGGCCGCGACCCGGCTGCTTCGGCTGAACGGCGGACCCGTTCCGCAGCGTGCCGTGCGCACGGCGGGTGCCAGGGTCGCGGCACGCGCGCGTGACGTCCTCCAGGAGCGTCTCGCCGACCCGCCGAGCCTGGAGCGGCTCGCAGCCGATCTGGGAGTCGGCCCCTTCGCCCTGCTGCGGGCCTTCCGCGACGCGTACGGGATGCCGCCGCACACGTGGCTCACCGACGCGCGTGTGCGCGCCGCACGGCGCCTTCTGGACGCGGGGGCGGCGCCCGCGGAGGCGGCCGTCGCCGTGGGGTTCACCGACCAACCACACCTGAACCGGCACTTCGCGCGGATCGTCGGGGTACCGCCCGGGGCCTACCAGCGCGAGCGCAAGAACGTACAAGACGGGGAATCGGCCCTGCTCGTACCGTCCGGCGTGTGGCAGAACAGACGACACCCGCAGACGTAGAAGCCGACCCCCGGGCAGACATGACAGGCGACCGCACACCGAGGAAACCCGACTCCGCCGTCGTCCGCGACGCCCTCGGCGTCGGGATCGCCGTCGGCCTCTCCGGCTTCGCCTTCGGAGTGACCTCGGCGGGCAGCGGCCTCACCGTGCCGCAGACCTGCGCGCTCAGTCTGCTGGTCTTCACCGGCGCCTCGCAGTTCGCGCTGGTCGGGGCGCTCGCGGGCGGCGGGAATCCGTTCACGGCCGCGGCGGGCGCCTTCTTCCTCGGCGTACGCAACGCGTTCTACGGACTGCGGCTCTCGCAGCTCCTGTCCCTGCCGCGCGCGCTGCGCCCGTTCGCGGCCCACTGGGTCATCGACGAGACCACCGCCGTCTCCCTCGCCCAACCGACACGGCGCGCCGCCCGCATCGGCTTCACCGTCACCGGGCTGAGCCTCTACGTGCTGTGGAACATCACCACGCTGCTCGGCGCTCTCGGCGCCGAGGCCATCGGTGACACCGACGCGTGGGGGCTCGACGCCGCGGGACCCGCGGTCTTCCTCGCGCTCCTCGCGCCGATGCTGCGTACGCCTACGGAGCGGGCCGTGGCGGGGATCGCGGTCGTCCTGGGGCTCGGCCTGCTGCCCGTACTGCCCGCGGGCGTGCCGGTCCTGGTGGCCGCGCTCGCCGCGCCGGCCGTGCTCTACGTAGAGGGCCGCAGGACCGCCGCCAGGGAGGGCGCGCGCCCCGACGGCACCCACCACGCTCCCCACACCCACCACGCTCCCAACACCCACAACACTCACAAGGAAGACCGTTGAACATCTGGATCGCGATCGGCGTGACCTTCGTCGGTTGTTACCTCGTGAAACTCGCGGGCCTGCTGGTGCCCGTCGGCGCTCTGGAGCGCCCGCTCGTCAGGCGCATGGCCGCCCTGCTGCCCGTGGCGCTGCTCGCCGCGCTCACGGCCCAGCAGGCCTTCGCCGAAGGGCGGGTCCTACAGCTCGACGCCAAGGCCCTGGGGCTCGTGGCGGCAGCCGTGGCGCTGCTGCTGCGCGCCCCGTTCCTGGTCGTCATCGGGGCGGCCGTGGTCGTCACCGCGGGGGTGCGGGCGCTCACGGGCTGACCGCTGCCGCCGTCCCCGCAGCCTCGAACACCCCATCCCTTCGTACACGGGCCCCGTGGGTAATGTGACGCGTCACCACCGCGGCCCCGCCCCTTGCGACCGCCCCCGGAGAGGAGACACCGTGGCGCTGTCCTCCGAAGCCAGATCCCTCGCGGCGCGCTGCGAGCCCAGGGTCAATGAACTGGCCCGCAGGATGGCCCGTGAGTCGTTCGAGGAACTGCCCGGATACGCGGAGCTCCCCGACGACGTGAAGGACCTGGAGATAGCCGCGACCGCACGCCACGGAGTGCGCCTCTTCCTGCGTCGCGTCACCGATCAGCCCGGCAGCCACCGGGTCTTCCGTGAGCGAGCGGCACAGCGCGCGGAAGAAGGCATGCCGCTGCACCTGTTGCTGCGTACGCACGCCCTGGGGGTCTACGTCCTGTGGCAGGCGCTGCGCGACGTGGCACGCCCCGGAGAGGAAGCGGCCCTGATCGAACTCGTGGACGTGCTGCTGCAGTCGCACCCCGCCATCGTCGGGACCGTGGCCGAGACCTACCTGGACGAGCGCTCCGCACTGGAGGCCGAGCAGCGCGCCCAGCGCGGTTCCCTGATCCGCGGCCTGCTCGACGGCATGGTGCCGCCCGGCCACGTGCTTCTCGGCCAACTGGGTCTGGCGGGGCCCGCGCTCGTCCTCGCGGTCGGCTTCGACGGGGCGCCGGCCGAAGGCCCCGTGGCGGTACGGCGGCGGCTGCGGCGTGTGCAGACCGCCCTGGACCACGCCTTCGACGTGGAGGTGCTCGCGCTCCTGGAGGCCGGCGGCGGGCGGGTCATCGTGCCCAAGGAGTGCGGGCCGCCCGATGACCTGCCGCGCCGTCTCGGCAAGGCCTGCGACCTTCCGGTGCGCGTGGCCGCGGTGGACGCCGCCGGGCCCGAGGCCGTGACCGGCGCGGCCCGCACCGCGACCGAGATACTGCGCATCACGCGCGCGTGCGGGATGCCTCCGGGCCTGCACCGCATGGAGGACGTGCTCCTTGAGTACCACCTCTCCCGCCGCAACGAGAGCAGCCACCTCATCTCCGCGCTGCTCGACCCGGTGGCCGACCACCCCGAACTCCTGGAGACGCTGCGCACCCACCTCGCCCATCAGCAGGAGCGCAGGGCGACCGCCGCCGCCCTCGGTCTGCATCCCAACACCGTCGACAACCGCCTCGCGAAGATCGGCGAACGCACCGGCATCGACCTGTCGGCACCGCGCGGCACGGCACTCGCCATCGCGGCGCTGCTCCTGAGGGAGGCGGAGGAAGCACCGTCAGGCGATGGGGCGTCCATGCGCCCGTAGCGTGCGCAGCGCCTCCACGGTGACGATCGGGCGCGATTCGAGGGCGCTGCCCGGCGCCCACTGCCGCCAGCGGATCGGCCAGCCACCGTCCTCCTGCTGCTCCTGTTCGAGGAAGTCCAGGGAGCGTGCCATCTCCTCGTCGGTGAACCACGCGCGCGCGAGCGACTCGGGCGTCTTCGCGTAGTCGTGGGCGAAGTGGTGCTCATCCGGTGCGTATCCGGGTGCCACGGGATACCCGTCGAGCCGTCCGGGGTCGAGCGCGACGAGGCGCTGCTCCCGGGTGAGCCTGCCGAGCCGGTCGGCGGCCGCCTGCGCGCGCGGGCGGTCGGGCGCCCCGTCGAGAAAGGCGACGGCCGCCTGGATCTCGTACGGATGAGACTTCTCGAGGGACTCGACGGCGGCCCAGCAGAAGTCGGTGGCCCTGAACAGCCAGGCGTGCCACACCTCGTTGCGGTGCAACAGGCCCACTACGGGGCCGGTGGTGAGGAGTTCGCTCGGCGGATCGTCCACCACGGGCACGAACGGAGCCGAGGGGTAGCCGCGTTGGCTCGGATGGATCGCGGGAAGGGCGCCGTCGGACGTGGAGACCGAGGTCAGATAACGGCACACGCGCTCCACCCGCTGCCCACCGCAACGCCGGATCGAGTCCAGGACGCGCAGCGCGTGCCCGACGTGCAGGGGCTGGCTCACGGGGCCGCGCAGATCCGGTTCGAGCGCATATCCGTACCCGCCGTCCTCGGTGTCGTAAGCGGCCAGGGCGGACTCGACCGCGTCGGCCAGCGGGTCGGCTCCACCGCCGCCCGTGCCGCTCAGGAAGTGGTACGCGAAACGCCGCTGCTCGAGGACGCGCGCGGTGAGCCAGACGAAGTGCTCGGCGCGTGCCACCGGCGAGGGCACGGCGTGCGGGGATGCTCCGGTTTCGGCCATGCACAGACCGTAGGCCGGAAAGCGCCTTCGGTAAGCCCTCTGCGTCCGGCTGCACTCTCAGGGGCGTGATACTGGAGGCATGCGGTTGACGATTTTCTGGGAGCGGATGGCGGACCACTTCGGACAGGGGTACGCCGACTCGTTCGCTCGCGATCACGTGATGGCGGAGCTCGGCGGGCGCACGGTGCATCAGGCGCTGGACGCGGGCTGGGACGCCAAGGACGTCTGGCGCGCCGTGTGCGCGGCGATGGACGTACCGGCCGCCAGGCGCTGACGGCGGGCAGCGCCGTCCGCGGGCGGGCCCTCCCCGGGTTCTGGTGGGCACGAAGATGTGGGGGGCGGCGGCTGAATGCCGGTGGCGTGGGCGAGACTGGGCTCGTGGCATCGACAGACGAGACCGCGCAGGTCACCCAGGATGTAGCTCCGCTCGGCACGACGCCGCCCGCACAGCCCCCGAACGGGGCGGGGACGGGGCGGGGCGCCAGCATGCCGCGCTGGCTGCCACGCGCCATGGTGCTGGCCCTCGCGCTCATCGCCTGTTTCCAGTTGGGCAGTTGGGCCTTCCATCAGCTGACCGGGCTCCTGATCAACATTTTGATCGCGTTCTTCCTGGCGCTCGCGGTCGAGCCCGCGGTGAGCTGGATGGCCGCGCGCGGGCTGCGCAGGGGCTTCGCGACCTTCCTGGTCTTCCTCGGTGTCCTGATCGCGAGCGCGGGCTTCGTCACGCTCATGGGCTCGATGCTCGCGGGCCAGATCGTGGACATGGTCGACGACTTCCCCGATTACCTCGACAAGGTCATCAGCTGGATCAACCAGACCTTCCACACGGAGCTCTCCCGGGTCGAGATCCAGGACAGCCTGGTCCACTCGGACTGGCTGCAGAAGTACGTGCAGAACAGCGCCAGCGGCGTCCTCGACGTGTCGGGGCAGGTCCTCGGCGGTCTCTTCCAGCTCCTGACGGTCCTGCTGTTCTCGTTCTACTTCGCGGCCGACGGCCCGCGTCTGCGGCGAGCGCTCTGCTCCGTGCTCCCGCCCGCCCGGCAGGCCGAGGTGCTCCGGGCCTGGGAGATCGCGGTCGACAAGACCGGCGGCTATCTCTACTCGCGCGGCCTGATGGCGCTGATCTCCGGAGTCGCGCACTACATCCTGCTGCAGGCACTCGGCGTGCCGTACGCGCCCGTGCTCGCTGTGTGGGTCGGCCTGGTCTCCCAGTTCATCCCCACCATCGGCACGTATCTGGCGGGCGCGCTGCCGATGCTGATCGCTTTCACGGTCGATCCCTGGTACGCGCTGTGGGTGCTGATCTTCGTGGTGGTCTACCAGCAGTTCGAGAACTACGTCCTGCAGCCCAAGCTCACCGCCAAGAGCGTGGACATCCACCCGGCGGTCGCCTTCGGGTCGGTCATCGCGGGCACGGCACTCCTCGGCGCGGTCGGCGCCCTGATCTCCATCCCGGCGATCGCGACCCTGCAGGCCTTCCTGGGGGCGTACGTGAAGCGGTACGACGTCACGGACGACCCGCGCGTCCACGGGCACCGGCGCAGGGGCGGAACGTCGCTGCTCACGCGCATGCGGCGTGCTCTGCGCGGGCCGAACCATCCGGGGGCGGCATCGGAGGCCGAGGTGGCGGCGGACGAGGCCGCTTCAGGTGCGGGCCCGGACTCCGGTGCGGGCCCGGATTCTGGTGCGGGCCCGGAGTCCGGGGCGGACCCGGCTTCCGGTGCGGGCCCGGGCGAACGTCAGTAGGCAGCGAGCGTCTGTAGGCCACCGTCCCCCGGATTCCCCGGGGTGTTTCTGAGGGACAGAGCCGCGGCACGGAGGCTCGCGGGGGCGATGTGCGCCCGGCGGACCGGACCCTTCCGTACCCTCGGTGGGGCCGCGTGGTGCGCTTGACACCAAAATCGAACATCCATTCTCATGGATGGCCTGGCGGCGTTTTCCCGGGGTTTTCGCGGGGGGATCCCTGGGGCTCCGGCGGATTCCGGCGGGGCGATCGCCCCGAGTTATCCACAGGCCGGACGGCCGTCGGGGCGGATTGTCAGTGGCAGGCGCTAGCGTCATTGACGTGAAGCGATCGACACAAGCAAATCGGGTGGAACCCATGGCAGGAACCGACCGCGAGAAGGCGCTCGAAGCCGCGCTCGCACAGATTGAACGGCAGTTCGGCAAGGGCGCAGTGATGCGCATGGGCGAGCGGCCGAACGACCCCATCGAGGTCATCCCCACCGGGTCGACCGCGCTCGACGTCGCGCTCGGCGTCGGCGGCATCCCGCGCGGCCGTGTGGTGGAGGTGTACGGACCGGAATCCTCCGGTAAGACGACGCTGACGCTGCACGCCGTGGCGAACGCACAGCGCGCGGGCGGCGCCGTCGCCTTCGTGGACGCCGAGCACGCACTCGACCCCGAGTACGCGAAGAAGCTGGGCGTCGACATCGACAACCTGATCCTGTCCCAGCCGGACAACGGCGAGCAGGCGCTGGAGATCGTCGACATGCTGGTCCGCTCCGGCGCGCTCGACCTGATCGTCATCGACTCCGTCGCGGCCCTGGTGCCGCGCGCGGAAATCGAGGGCGAGATGGGCGACTCGCACGTGGGTCTGCAGGCCCGTCTGATGAGCCAGGCGCTCCGGAAGATCACCAGCGCGCTCAACCAGTCCAAGACCACCGCGATCTTCATCAACCAGCTCCGCGAGAAGATCGGTGTGATGTTCGGCTCCCCGGAGACCACGACCGGTGGCCGCGCGCTGAAGTTCTACGCCTCCGTGCGTCTCGACATCCGCCGCATCGAGACCCTGAAGGACGGCACGGACGCGGTCGGCAACCGCACCCGCGTCAAGGTCGTCAAGAACAAGGTCGCGCCGCCCTTCAAGCAGGCCGAGTTCGACATCCTCTACGGCCAGGGCATCAGCCGCGAGGGCGGCCTGATCGACATGGGCGTGGAGAACGGCTTCGTCCGCAAGGCAGGCGCCTGGTACACCTACGAGGGCGACCAGCTCGGCCAGGGCAAGGAGAACGCCCGCAACTTCCTCAAGGACAACCCCGACCTCGCCAACGAGATCGAGAGGAAGATCAAGGAGAAGCTGGGCGTCGGCGTGAAGCCGAAGCCGGAGGAGCCGACCGCCGAGCCCGGCAAGGACGAGGCAGGTGTGACGGGCGCGGCCGAGGACGCCGCCAAGACGGTGCCCGCACCGGCGGCCAAGGTCACCAAGCCCAAGGCCGCCGCGGCCAAGAGCTGATCCATGACGCGGCGCACGGACTGGGCGGACCAGATCGCTCCCGAGCACCACACCGACCCCGCGGGCCGAGGCCTCGCGGACGGTGCGGATCAGGGCGGCGCCGACCGGGCCGGTGACGGCACCGGCCTCCGCGGGGGCGGCGGCCGGAGGGGCCGCCGACGGCGTGGCGGCTTCGGTGAAGGTCGAGGTGACGGTTCACAGGACAGCGGCCCCCCTTCCTCGTCGAGGGCCGAGAAGGGGGATCCGCCGACGGGGGATCCGGGTGAGCGGGCGCGGGCGATCTGTCTGCGTCTGCTCACCGGGACCCCGCGCACGCGCAAACAGCTGGCGGACGCGCTGCGCAAGCGGGACATCCCGGAGGACGTGGCGGACGAGGTACTCACCCGCTTCGAAGAGGTCGGTCTGATCAACGACGGCGCCTTCGCGGGCGCGTGGGTGGAGTCCCGGCACCACGGCCGGGGTCTGGCCCGACGAGCGCTCGCGCAGGAGCTGCGTACGAAGGGCGTGGACGCCACGCTGATCGAGGAGGCCGTGGGGCAGCTGGACTCGGAGCAGGAGGAGGCGACCGCACGCGAGCTCGTCGCCCGCAAGCTCCGTGCCACGCGGGGCCTCGACCGCGACAAGCGGCTGCGCCGCCTCGCGGGCATGCTCGCCCGCAAGGGCTACTCGGAAGGCCTGGCACTCCGGATCGTCCGGCAGGCCCTGGAGGAAGAGGGCGAGGACGCGGGGGACTTGGGGTACGACGGGGGTTGAGCCGACCAGGGCCCTCGCGGGGGTGGGGCTCAGGTCAGGGCCGGGCAGCGCGGTGCGAACCGCGGCCCGGCCCTTCTGCGTTCCGCGGGACAGGTCTCGCTCCTTAGGCGCGCCATGCCTCAACTCCCCTGCCCGGCCCGAGGGTGGGGTTACCCCCGCTGAAGACGCTCGCCGTCCTGTCGGCCTTCAGCGTCGGCATGACGGGCAGCGCCGCGCCCTCGATCACGCACTTGGTGTACGTCTGCGTGGTGGCCGTCGCGGCTCTGCTCGCCCGCACCGCGACCGCGCTTCCTGGCCGCGCCGCCCTGAAGCCCCGCCCCGTCACGGTGGCGACGGCCAAGGAGTGAATGTGCTCAGCCCCCGGCAGGAAGGCCGGTGTCGACAGGAAGCCCGGCGGCCTTCCACGCCTGGAAACCGCCGGTGAGGTCGGTCGCGTGCCGCAGCCCCAACTGCCGCAGCGAGAGGGCCGCGAGACTCGACGCGTACCCCTCGTTGCAGATCACGACGACCCGCAGGTCGTGGCTCACGGCCTGCGCGGCACGGTGGCTTCCCTGAGGGTCCAGGCGCCACTCCAGCTCATTGCGTTCGACGACGAGGGCGCCGGGGATCAGACCGTCCCGCTCGCGCAGGGCCGCGTACCGGATGTCGACCAGAAGCCCCCCGGCGGCAGCGGTGTCGCGCGCCTCCCGCGGAGTGAGCCGGTCGAGGTCGAGCCGCACGCGCTCCAGCAACTCGTCGATGCCTACGGGACGTACATCTGCGGGACGTACATCCGCGGGACGTGCGTCTACGGGCTGCTCACTCACTGCCAGTCCTCCGGGCGCTCCACGGACTCCAGACGCAGGACCGCGCCCGTACGGCTGTACCGGCGGATGCGGGGCAGCGGCGGATAGTAGGCGTGCACGGAGACGGCGTGCTCGCTCGTGGACTCGTTCAGAACCTCATGTACGTGGTTCTGGCCGAACGCCCTGCCCTTGCCGGCCGTCAACTCGCGCTCGCGGTCCACTCCTTCGGACAGTTCCAGGGTCTTCCAGCCGTCGGTGGGCAGCCGGGCGGCGAGCGAGTTCTCCTTGAGGGTGCCTGCGGCGGTGAGGAAGGCACCGACCGACTCCGCGTGGTCGTGCCAGCCCGTGCCGGTGCCGGGCGGCCAGCCGATCAGCCAGGCCTCGCTGCCGCCGGGCCCTTCCAGGCGCAGCCAGGTACGCCCCTCGGGGTCGAGCGGCAGTGAGGCGATCAGCTCGGGGTCGGCCGCGCTGCGGCGCACGAAATCGAGAAGCTCGGCGGCGGTGGGCGCGGGCGCCGGCGTGGAGGCATGCGTGGTGGGGACAGTCGAAACGGCGGAAGTCGAGCCGGTGGAGACAGAAGGAGACACAGCTACCGTCCTGGAAGTTCGCGGAAGCGCGCACCGAAGAGCCGAAGAGGCGGGCGCGCGAAGGGAGGGCGAATTCAGCAGGACGTGCGACACACGCAGCCCGCATAGCGGATGAGGTCCATATGGACCCTCCGCCACAGGCGCACATCGGTGTCGGTCATATTTCGGAGTAGACCATGACGCTGCGTACCGGTCAACTCCTGTTCACTGGGTGGTCGGCGGGCTCGCGACGGCCGTGCTCTCCTCCTTCTCCGCGGTGTCCGCACTCTTCTCCGCGGTGTCCGCGCTGTCCGCACGACGCTTGGGCACCGCACCGCCGAGAGCGGCCTCGGCCGCCGTATACAGCTCGGCGGGGCGTACCCCGCCGAGCGCGGTGACCAAGTGACCGTCGGGGCGGATGAGCAGCACCGAGTGCGCGGGGGCCCCGGGGTAACTCTCCGCCACGAGAAGTTCCGCCGGGTGCGGCAGCGCCGTGACGGCGGCGGCGAGCCGGGGCATGATCCCGGCCGTCACCCAGTGTCGCCGCTCCCACACAACCGTGCCGGGCGCGACGAGGACGACGAGCAGGTGCCCCACGCCGAGCCGGTCCCGCAGCCGCACGAAGGAGCCGTCGGGCGCCGTCACCGGCACATCGGCCACGGGTGCCCCCGGCTCCGTGTCCACGGCCACCTCGGACTCCAGGGGCGCGGGCGCCAGCGGTGACTCCGCGTACGACGTGGGCGCGCCGAGGGGCCCGCGGCCCACATGGCCGTCGGTGAGGAGTGTGTCGTGCCCGCGCGCCGACCCCGGCACGTACGAGCGCAGACCTCCGCCGCCCCGCAGTATCGGCAGCGACTGATCGGCGGCGCGCAGGCGTGCGGCGACGCTCGCCCGCCGCTCGGTCTGGTAGCTGTCGAGCAGAGCGTCCCGCGGGCCGTGATGCCAGGCAAGGGCCAGCTTCCAGGCGAGATTGTCCGCGTCCCGCAGCCCTTCGTCGAGCCCCTGCGTACCGAGCGCGCCGAGCAGATGCGCGGCGTCCCCCGCGAGGAAGGCGCGGCCGACCCGCCACCGCCGGGCAAGACGGTGGTGGACGGTGTGCACGCCCGTGTCGAGCAGCTCGTACGGTGGTGTGGAACCCCCGCACCAGCCCGCGAGGGTCTCGCGGATGCGGACCACCAGGGCGTCGGGCGTCACGAGATCACCGCGCGGCGGCAGCAGCCAGTCGAGCCGCCACACTCCGTCGGCGAGCGGGCGGCCCGTCACCTCGGCGCCTCCGTGGCGCCACGGAGGCATCCGATGCAACAACGCCTCGCCGGGTCCGGGAAGTTCCGTGCGCAACGCGGCCACGGCGTGTCGTTCGACAGCCGTGCGCCCCGGGAAGCGGACGTCGAGGAGCTTGCGCACGGTCGACCGGGGTCCGTCGCAGCCCACCAGATAACTGCCGCGCCACCAGGTGCCCTTGGGGCCGCGTGTGTGGGCTGTGAGGCCGCCCGCGTCCTCCTCCAGGGAGTCGAGCTTGCTCTCCACCGCGATCTTGACCAGACGCTCCTCGGCGATGGCCGCGCGCAGGGCGCCCGTCAGCGCGTGCTGGGGCACATGCAGCGGGGCGGGCATCTCGTCACTGAACGTGAGCTCCCGCATCAGCTGCTTGCGCCGCAGGGACCGCAGGCCGACCCATCGCGCGCCGGATTCCTGGTCACCGAACGAGTGATCGGTCAGCCGCTCCATGAGCGCCGCGGTGTCATCCCGCAGGACGACGGTCCTGGCGGGCCGCTGTTCGTCCTTGCCGGGACCTTCGTCGAGTACGACGGTGGGTACGGAGTGACGCGCGAGAGCCAGGGCGAGCGTGAGACCCACGGGGCCCGCGCCGACGACGATCACCGGGTCCACGGGACGCACCCTCCCGCCGCGAGGGCCCGGGAGCGCTGGACGTACGTACAGGAACTTACAGTTGGAGCCCGGTGCGCGATCACAGAACGTATGCAACAGACTGCTCGGCGAGCCGTCAAGCTGGACGCACGGGTGGCCGGGGTTCCTCTGGGATGGTTCGTGAGGGCGCCCGGTGGGACATGCGTCAGGGCCCGTCGAACGGATTCGACGGGCCCTGGGACATGCGCTGCTGACAGGGCGTCACTGCCCCTGGGATCGCGTCAGTTCTTCTTCTCCGGGCTGTCACCCGGCTGTACGTCCGCCGCGGCGGTGTCCCCGGCGGGGCCCTGCGGCGCGGAGGGGTCGAGCACACCGGGTGCCTCGGCCGGTTCGGCGGCCGCTGCGACGGCGATACCGGTCTTGGCGCGACGTCCGCGCTTCTCGATCCAGGTGGCGAGCGACGAGAGGAGAAGGCAGAGCCCGATGTAGATGACGCCGAACACGGTGACCGTCTGGACGAACGGGTACACGCCGTTGACCGGTGTGTTGTTCGCGATCAGTCGGGCCGACTGGAGCAGCTCGGGGTAGAGGACGAAGAATCCGAGCGAGGTGTCCTTCAGCGTCACCACCAGCTGGCTGATGATGGTCGGCAGCATCGACCGGATCGCCTGCGGGAAGAGCACCGAACCCATGACCTGGGTCTTGCGCATCCCCAGGGCGTAGGCGGCCTCCATCTGCCCCTTGGGCACCGCGTTGATGCCCGCTCGGAGCACCTCGGCCTGGACGCATCCGTTGTAGATGGTCAGGCCGATCACCAGCGCCCAGAACGGGGTCATGTCGCCGACCAGGCCGACCCAGAACGCGAAGATGGTGATGAGCAGTGGAATCGACCGGAAGAGGTCGATGAAGGCGACGGCGAACCAGCGCACCGGCTTGTGCTCGGAGAGCCGGGCCACACAGAGCACTACGGCGAACACCAGCGAGAAGATGCCCGCGAGGGCGAACACCTTCAGCGTGGCGACGAGGGAGTCCAGAATGTTCTGCTGAATTCCGGTGTAGTTGAAGATGTCCCAGAGGTCACCTTCGAACTCGCCCTTGCTGTTCAGTCGAAGAATGATCCAGACAATGCCGCCCAGGAAAGCCGCGGTGCCGACAACGCTGTAGATGATGTTGCGGACGCGGGCTTTGGGGCCGGGGGCGTCGAAGAGAACGTTGGCACTCATCGGGCGACCTCCAGGCGGTGCTCAAGGAGTCGGAAGAGGCCGTTGATGGCGTACGTGATGATCAGGTACGCGATGGTGATCCAGACGAAGATCATCACGATGTCGTAGCCCTCATTGCTCAGCGTCTTGGAGATGTTGAACAACTCGACGTTGTCGAAGGCACCCGCGATGGCGGTGTTCTTCGTCAGGGCGATGAAGATGCTGGAGAGCGGCGGCACCACCGTGCGCGTGGCCTGGGGCAGGACGATGAGCCGCATCGTCTGGGCGAAGCTGAGCCCGATCGCTCGGGCCGCCTCCGCCTGGCCGAGCGGCACGGTGTTGATGCCTGAGCGGACGGCTTCGGCGACAAATGCCGACGTGTAGAAACCGCAGGCGAGCGTGGCGAGGAGGAACGAGTCGAGGTCGGGGTAGAGAACCTTGGGCACGACGAAGAACGCCACAAGGAAAAGCAGAGTCAGAGGGGTGTTCCGCAGCAGCGTGACCCAGAGGGTTCCGAATATTCGCAGCGGCGGTACGGGTGATACGCGGAACCCGGCGATGATGACCCCGGCCAGCACAGCCACGAGCGCGCTGGATGCGGTCAGCTTGAGAGTCCCCCAAAACCCTTCGCGGAAAAGCGACAGGTTGTCGAGCAGTACGTCCATGAATTCTCCGCGAGGTCTTTCGCGACGGGTCGCAGGTGATCGCGACGGGCCCCGGCCGGCGGGGCCGGGGGCGGTGGCAGGGTTGTGCGACAGGTCCGGCAGCGATGCGGGCAGCGGACGTCCCGCTCCGCACCGCTGATGGGTGCGGGCGGAGCGGGACGTGCCGGACTACTTCGGGTCGGTGAAGGCCGGCGGGTCCTTGTAGTCGGAGCCGGACTTGCCGAGGGTGGCGTCGTAGGCCTTCTTGTAGTCGCCGTTCTCCTCGTGCGCCTTGATGGCGTCCGCGACGGCCGTCTGCAGGGCCGTGTCGCCCTTCTTCAGGCCGACACCGTAGGGCTCGTCCGAGAAGGGCTTGCCGACGACCTTGAGCTTGCCCTTGTTCTGCGCCGCGTAGCCCATCAGGATCGCGTCGTCCGTGGTGACGGCGTCGACCTGGTTGTTCAGGAGCTGGGCGACACACTCCGAGTACTTGGAGAGCTCGGTGACCTTGGCGCCGTACTTCGGCTTCTTGATGTTCTGCAGCGGCGTGGAACCGACGATGGAACAGACCTTCTTGCCGCGGACCGTCTCCGGGCCGGTGAGTTCCTTCTCGTCCTTGCGGACCAGGAGCGAGGCGCCGGCGTGGAAGTACGGTCCCGCGAAGTCGATCTGCTTCTTGCGCTCGGGGTTGATCGTGTACGTGCCGATCATCAGGTCGACGTCGCCCTTGGCGACCGCGGTCTCACGCGCGCCGGAGTCGACGGTCTTCCACTCGATCTGCTTCGGCGAGAAGCCGAGATCGGCCGCGATCATCTTGGCGATCTCGATGTCGAAGCCGGAGTACTCCTTGGTCGACTGGTCCTGGAAGCCCAGGTACGGCTGGTCGGCCTTGGCGCCGATCACCAGTTTGCCGCGCTTCTTGGCGGCCTTGAAGACGGACGAGTCGACCGATGCGTCCTTCTTGACGTCGTAGCTGAGGGCCTTGGAACCGGAGGTGTCCGGTCCTTCCGGCTTGTCGCCGGCGGAGCCCTCCTTGCCGCCGCAGGCCGTGGCGGCAAGCGAGAGCGCGGCGAGCGCCGCTACTGCGGCGGCGGACTTACGGAGCTTCATGGTGAACATCCTTAGATTCGACTGGCGTTGAGACGACGTAGGAGCCTCAGTGTTTAAGGATCTTCGACAGGAAGTCCTTGGCCCGGTCGCTGCGCGGGTTGCTGAAGAACTGGTCCGGCACGGCCTCTTCGACGATCCGGCCGTCCGCCATGAAGACGACGCGGTTGGCCGCCGATCGTGCGAAGCCCATCTCGTGGGTGACCACGACCATGGTCATGCCGTCACGCGCGAGCTGCTGCATGACCTCCAGGACCTCGTTGATCATCTCCGGGTCGAGCGCCGACGTGGGCTCGTCGAAGAGCATCACCTTGGGGTCCATCGCCAACGCGCGTGCGATCGCGACGCGTTGCTGCTGACCACCGGAGAGCTGCGCGGGGTACTTGTCGGCCTGCGTGGCGACACCCACGCGGTCCAGAAGGGCACGTGCCTTCGTCTCTGCTTCCGCCTTGGACGTCTTGCGCACCTTGATCTGGCCCAGCATCACGTTCTCGAGCACGGTCTTGTGCGCGAAAAGGTTGAAGGACTGGAAGACCATGCCCACGTCCGCACGGAGGCGGGCGAGCTCCTTGCCCTCCTGGGGCAACGGCTTGCCGTCGATCGAGATGTCTCCCGACTCGACCGTCTCCAGGCGGTTGATGGCGCGGCACAATGTCGACTTGCCCGACCCGGAGGGGCCGATCACGACGACGACCTCACCGCGGGTGATGGTCAGGTCGATGTCCTGGAGGACGTGCAGAGCGCCGAAGTGCTTGTTGACGTTCTTCAGCACGACCAGGTCGTCCGCTCCAGGCGGTATGGCGTCCTTGGTCACCGATACTTCGGTCACGGCTTGTTGCTCCATCCTCCTCGGTTGGGAGGACAGTAATAACCCGGTGCGACCAGCGTCATTACATCTGAGGGGAAATTGAGCATAACGATCCGGCCGCAACCGGACACTCCGCGTGAAGGGGACGCCCCCGCACGTACCGGCTGCGTAACGGAACGTGCCCGTGGCCCGAACCCTCTTGACGCGGTCCTTACCTATCGGCGTGGATGCCTTGGTGCCTGTGCACGCGCGCGTACCGGCCATCGGCGAGCGCGAACGGAACGACCGATGAACCGGAGGGGGCCCGCATGAGACTGCTCCTCGTCGAGGACGACAATCACGTGGCGGCGGCCCTGTCCGCGGTCCTGGCCAGGCACGGCTTCGACGTCGTGCACGCACGCAGCGGAGAAGAAGCGCTGCAGGCCCTGCTGCCCGGCAAAACGGCACCCTTCGGAGTCGTGCTCCTCGATCTGGGGCTGCCCGATCAGGACGGCTACGAGGTCTGCGGAAAGATCCGCAAGCGTGGGTCGACGCCCGTGATCATGGTGACCGCGCGTGCCGACGTGCGCTCGCGGATCCATGGTCTGAACCTCGGTGCCGATGACTACGTGGTGAAGCCCTACGACACCGGGGAGCTGATCGCCCGCATCCACGCGGTCATCCGGCGGCCCCCGTCCGGCGCCGCCGCGGGGCCCGCGGACAGCGAACTGCGCCTCGGTTCCGTACGCATCGAACTGCCCACCAGGCAGGTCAGTGTGGACGGTTCGACGGTCCAGCTGACCCGCAAGGAGTTCGACCTGCTCGCGCTTCTCGCCCAGCGGCCCGGCGTGGTGTTCCGCCGGGAGCAGATCATCAGCGAGGTGTGGCGCACCAGCTGGGAGGGAACGGGGCGCACTCTTGAGGTGCATGTCGCCTCCCTGCGCTCCAAGTTGCACATGCCGGCCCTGATCGAGACCGTGCGGGGCGTGGGCTATCGGCTCGTCGTCCCGGCCGCGTAGCGCGTAGCGAGGTCAGGTGCGTTCTCGCCTCCTCCCGCTGCTCATCGTCCTCATGGCGGGGGTACTGCTCGCGCTCGGCTTCCCGCTCGCGGTGAGCGTGGCCGCGGCGCAGCAGCAGAAGGTGGTCGTCGACCGGATCGACGACACGGCGCGCTTCGCGGCCCTCGCGCAGTTCGTCACCAAACGTCCCACGGGATCGCGCCCGCGGAACAAGGACGAACGCCGCGAAACCCTCCAGACTGAACTCGACTACTACCACGAGGTCTACGGGATCAAGGCGGGCGTCTTCTTCCGGGACCGTGAGCCCATGGCTCACGCGCCCGGGAGCTGGTTCCTGCCCTCCAGGGGTGCCGAGGTGCGGGAGGCCTTCGAGGAGGCCCTCAGGTCCCGTGGGAGCCACGATCCGCAGCAGGTGTGGCCCTGGCAGCGCGGCCGGCTCGTCGTCGCCTCCCCGGTGATCAGGGACGGGGACGTCATCGCGGTCGTCGTCACCGAATCACCTACGGGGCGCATGCGTTCGAAGACGCTGCAAGGGTGGCTGCTCATCGGCGCGGGAGAGTCGGCGGCCATGCTCCTGGCCGTCGGTGCCGCGCTGCGCCTCACCGGCTGGGTGCTGCGTCCGGTGCGGGTCCTGGACGCGACCACGCACGACATCGCGACCGGGAGCCTGAAGTCGAGGGTGGCGGCCGCGGGCGGCCCGCCCGAACTCCGGCGCCTCGCCCGGTCGTTCAACGAGATGGCCGACAACGTCCAGGACGTCCTGGAGCAGCAGCGGGCCTTCGTCGCCGACGCCTCGCACCAGCTGCGCAACCCGCTCTCCGCCCTGCTGCTGCGCATCGAGCTGCTCGCCCTCGAACTGCCCGAGGGGAACGCGGAGATCGCCTCCGTGCGTACCGAGGGCAAGCGCCTGGCCCAGGTCCTCGACGACCTCCTCGGACTCGCCCTCGCCGAGCACGCGGCAGCCGATCTGCGGCTCACCGACATCGGTGCGCTCACGGCCGAACGGGTCGGTGCCTGGCGGCCCCTCGCCGAGGAGCGTGGGGTGCGGCTGCTCGGCACCTGCCCGGCGACCACCGGCTGGGCCGACCCGGTCGCCCTGTCCAGTGCCCTGGACGCGGTGATCGACAACGCCCTCAAGTTCACACCCGAGGGCGAGGAGGTGCGCGTGGAGGTCACCTGGAGCGGTGCGCTGACGACCGTGGTCATCACTGATGGCGGCCCCGGCCTCACGGAGGACGAGCTCGCCCGCATCGGCGACCGCTTCTGGCGCAGCAACCGCCACCAGAACGTGCAGGGCTCGGGCCTCGGCCTGTCCATCTCGCGGGCCCTGCTCACCGCGGGCGGCGGCTCGATCGCCTACGAACAGCACGAGCCGCACGGACTGCGGGTGACCGTCGGCGTCCCGCGCGGCGAACCCGCCCCCCGGGCCTGACGGGATCCGACCGGGCCGGACACGGCCTGAGCGCTACGGCTTGACCGACTGGTAGTAGCGGCGTGCGCCCTCGTGCAGGGCGAGCGGGTCCGTGTAGAGCGCCGTGCGCAGGTCGACCAGCTGGGCCGCGTGCACCTCGTCACCGATGTGGTCGCGGCTGTCGATCACCGTGCGCGTCAGCCCCTCGGTCAGGTTCGGATCCGCCCGGTCAGTGGTGACCAGGAGGTTCGCCACGGCCAGGGTCGGTACGGACTCGCTCTGCTGGACGGCGGGATAGGCGTCGGCGGGCATCACCGCTGCCCGGTAGTAGCGGGAGGCCCCGCCCTGCTTGTGCAGCGCGTCCACGAGGTCGCCGAGCGGGACGAGCCGGACGTCGAACTTCTCGGAGAGCTCGGCCACGGTGAGGGTCGGCAGTCCGCCCGACCAGAAGAAGGCGTCGATGTCGCCCTTCTTGAGAAGTTCGGGCGCCGTGTCGATGCCGGAGTCCACCGACGTGAGGTCCTTGTCGGGATCGAGTCCGGCGGCCTTGAGCACCCGGTTCGCTATCAGCCGCACCCCCGAGCGCGGCTGGCCCACGGCCACCTTCTTGCCCCGCAGGTCCTGCGCCTTACCGATGTCGGACGAGCGCCGGACGACGAGCTGGACGTAGTCGTCGTACAACCGCGCACAACCCCGCAGCCGCTCCGCGCCCGCACGCCCCTCCTGGCGGTACTTCGCGACGGCGTCGGCCGCCGCGACGGTGAAATCGGCCCTCCCCGTGGCCACCCGCTCGACGTTCTGCTGCGAGCCCTCGCTGTTGAGCAGCTTCACGTCCACCTTGGGCATGTCATGGGAGATCGCGGTCCGCAGGAGCTTGCCGTACCGCTCGTACACCGCGTTCTTCACGCCCGTGCTGAACGTCATCCGGCCCTCCGGAGAGTCGCCGCCCGCCGGAACGAGCCACCACATCAGGAGTCCGAAGACCACGAGGGCGGCGGCCGCACCCTGGAGTGCGCGGCGCCTGCTGAGGTGGTGGGGTGCCTGGAGCATGCGCGCGATCCTGCCAGGCCACTCGCCGCGATGGCCAGGGCCCGGCTCCCGGCAGGGACACTTCGGCGACCGCCTACCCTTGTCCTATGAGCAGCGGAGACCGGGGACAGGCAGTGGGCGTCAAAGGAACGTACGAGGTACGCACTTACGGGTGCCAGATGAACGTCCACGATTCGGAGCGCCTCTCCGGTCTCCTTGAGGGCGCCGGCTACGAACGCGCGCCCGAGGGGTCGGACGGCGACGCCGACGTGGTCGTCTTCAACACGTGCGCCGTGCGGGAGAACGCCGACAACCGTCTGTACGGCAACCTCGGCCGCCTGGCGCCGATGAAGACCAAGCGGCCCGGCATGCAGATCGCCGTCGGCGGCTGCCTGGCCCAGAAGGACCGCGACACCATCGTCAAGAAGGCGCCCTGGGTCGACGTCGTCTTCGGCACGCACAACATCGGCAAGCTGCCGGTGCTCCTGGAACGCGCCCGCGTCCAGGAAGAGGCGCAGGTCGAGATCGCCGAGTCGCTCGAGGCGTTCCCCTCGACGCTGCCCACGCGCCGCGAGAGCGCCTACGCGGCGTGGGTCTCCATCTCCGTGGGCTGCAACAACACCTGCACGTTCTGCATCGTCCCCGCCCTGCGCGGCAAGGAGAAGGACCGCAGGACCGGCGACATCCTGGCCGAGATCGAGGCACTCGTCGGTGAGGGCGTCTCCGAGATCACCCTGCTCGGCCAGAACGTGAACGCGTACGGCTCGGACATCGGTGACCGCGAGGCCTTCAGCAAGCTCCTTCGGGCCTGCGGGAAGATCGAGGGCCTGGAGCGCGTGCGCTTCACGTCGCCGCACCCGCGCGACTTCACGGACGACGTGATCGCCGCCATGGCCGAGACCCCGAACGTGATGCCGCAGCTGCACATGCCGCTCCAGTCCGGCTCGGACCCGATCCTCAAGGCGATGCGCCGCTCGTACCGCCAGGACCGCTTCCTCGGCATCATCGAGAAGGTACGCGCCGCCATGCCCGACGCGGCGATCTCCACCGACATCATCGTCGGTTTCCCCGGGGAGACCGAGGAGGACTTCGAGCAGACGATGCACGTGGTCCGTGAGGCCCGCTTCGCCAACGCCTTCACCTTCCAGTACTCCAAGCGCCCCGGTACGCCCGCGGCGACCATGGAGGGGCAGATCCCCAAGGAGGTCGTGCAGGCGCGCTACATGCGTCTTTCCGCCCTCCAGGAGGAGATCTCCTGGGACGAGAACAAGAAGCAGGTCGGCAGGACCCTGGAGCTGATGGTCGCCGAGGGCGAGGGCCGCAAGGACGGCGCCACCCACCGCCTCTCCGGACGCGCCCCCGACAGCCGCCTGGTCCACTTCACCAAGCCGGACACCGAGGTCCGCCCCGGTGACGTCGTGACAGTCGAGATCACCTACGCGGCGCCGCACCACCTGCTCGCCGAGGGCCCCGTCCTGAACGTGCGCCCCACGCGCGCGGGTGACGCCTGGGAGAAGCGCAACACCGAGGCGGCGGCCAAGCCCGCGGGCGTGATGCTCGGACTGCCGAAGGTGGGCGCCCCCGAGCCGCTCCCGGTGGCCGCGGGCAGCGGCTGCGGCTGCGACTGACCGGGGCGAGTGGCGGGGACGGGGACGGGGAGAGGCTGATGGCGCGCTGGGCGCTGATGATGGAGAACCCTCCGGGGCCGGGGGCGTGGCATCTGTTCGAGCTGATGGCCACGGTGGACGGCACGCATGAGGAAGCGGTGGAGCGGTTCGCGGAGTTCGTCCGCCTGTACCGCCCCAAGCACCCGCGCTATCCGGTGCGGATGCGGCGCTACCGCACGGCCGACGGCTGGATGGTGATCGGCGACGGCTCGTCCGGGGGCTCCTTCCCGTACCGCTTCTCGATCTCCGAGCTGGAGTGGGACTCGGGCCCGATCGCCTACTAGCGCGCGGGCGCGCGTTACGCTGCCGATCATGCTTGTCGCCGCAGCCGTCTGCCCCTGCCCGCCTCTGCTCGTCCCCGAGGTCGCCGCGGGCGCTGCCCCCGAACTGGACGCGGCGCGTGCCGCGTGCACGGACGCCATCGGAGTGCTCGCGGCCTCGCGGCCCGACCGGCTCGTCGTGGTCGGCCCCGCCGAGCAGAGCGGGCGTGGCCCGCATCAGCAGGGTGCCCGTGGGTCCTTCCGCGGTTTCGGCGTGGACCTCGACGTGCGCCTCGGGCGTCCGGGCGGTGACGGCACGGACGGCGCCCCGGAAGCTGCGGCGGAGCGTGCGCTTCCGACCTCCCTTGCCGTCGCCTCCTGGCTGCTCGACCGTACGGATTGGTCGGCGGCCCCGCTGGAGGGGCTCGGCGTGGGGGAACCTCTGGCGGCCGAGCGGTGTATCCGAGTCGGCGGGGACATCGCGGCGCTGGGCGACCGGGTCGCTCTGCTGGTGATGGGCGATGCCAGCGCGTGCCGCACGCTGAAGGCGCCGGGGTATCTCGACGAGCGGGCGGCCGGGTTCGACGCGGAGATCGCTCGTGCGCTGGGGGCGGCGGACGTCGAGGCACTCAAGGCGCTCGACGAGGAGCTGGCATGCGAACTGAAGGCGGCAGGCCGGGCTCCGTGGCAGGTGCTCGCCGGCGCGGCCGAGGGCGCGGGCCTGAGCGGCGAGCTGCTCTACGAGGACGCTCCGTACGGCGTCGGGTATCTGGTGGCCACCTGGTCGTAGCGGCCTGGTCCAGGGCGCCCGACGCACGGCGACGGCCGCGGAGCTGGTGGCGCTCCACGGCCGTCCGCCGGTGTCGTTCAGTGACCCGGTCGGCTGACTCAGCCGGTCCTCCGGCGCTGTGCTGCCGCCGGTACCGCCGAGTGATCCAGCCGATGGTTCAGGGAGCCTGAGGGGGCTTCGGCGGGGCGGCGTCGCCGCCCGGGCCCTTGCCCTCGTCGGGTGTCCCGGCGAGGCGGTCCATGGCGTCCTTCGCCTTGCCCGTTCCCGTCTGGATCTTGTCGCTGTACTTGCCCTTGGTCTTGTCGTCGACCGCCTTCGCGGCCTTGTCGAGACCTTGGTCGATCTTGTCCCCGTGCTGTTGCGCGAGGCCCGCGACCTTGTCCTTCGCCGGGGCGAGCTTGTCTTTCAGGTTCTGCAGGAAGCCCATCGGTTACCTTCCCTCGCTGGGAGAGTCACTTGCGGGCGCCCTCGTCGGCCTCGTCGTTGTCGGCGGCCTTCTCCGCGGACTGCTGCTTCGGGATGTCCACGTTCTCCGCGGCAGCCTCTTCGGTGTCCTCCGCCTCGTCCTCGGTCTTGCCCTCGGTCTCGGCGTCGGCCTTCGTGTCGGCCTCGGTCTCGTCCTCGGCGGCGGCTTCGGCCTTGGCCTCTTCCTTGCCGGTCTCGGGCTCGGAGGACTCCCCGGCCGCTTCCGGCTCGGCCGTCAGGGTGGCGGCCGACGCCTCGGGTGTTGACGCCTCTTCCGTGTCCTTGGACTTCCTACGGAACCGTGCAAAAACGCCCATATCTACTCCATACGGTACTCGTGTGGGCGAAATCCCGCGCCGCCCGGTGCGCCCTGTTGCGCCGCCCGGGTCGCCGGTCCTCGAAAACCGGCGGCTGGAACCTCGCAACAGGCAACGACCCCGGAGGTGTGGCGTCACGTAGCTCGTTCGGGAAGTGGCCGCGGTGTTTGCGAGACTGGGGCGGTGAGTAGAGCAGCTCCCGCACCGCGGGTCATCGCCGTCGTCGGGCCGACCGCGGCAGGAAAGTCCGATCTGGGCGTTTTCCTCGCCCAGCGTCTCGGCGGCGAAGTCGTCAACGCCGACTCCATGCAGCTCTACAGAGGGATGGACATCGGGACCGCCAAGCTGACCCTCGAAGAGCGCGACGGAGTCCCGCACCACCTCCTCGACATCTGGGACGTCACGGAGGCGGCGAGCGTCGCGGAGTACCAGAAGCTGGCGCGAGCCGAGATCGACCGTCTCCTCGCCGACGGGCGCTGGCCGATCCTGGTCGGCGGCTCCGGGCTCTATGTCAGGGGGGCCGTGGATCACCTGGAGTTCCCCGGTACGGACCCCGTGGTCCGGGCCCGCCTGGAGGAGGAGCTCGAGCTTCAGGGCTCCGGCGCGCTCCACGCGCGCCTCGCCGCCGCCGACCCCGGTGCGGCCCAGGCCATCCTCCCCAGCAACGGCCGCCGGATCGTCCGCGCCCTCGAGGTCATCGAGATCACCGGCAAGCCCTTCACCGCCAACCTCCCCGGACACGACTCCGTCTACGACACCGTCCAGATCGGCGTCGACGTCGGCCGCCCCGAACTCGACGAACGCATCGCCACGCGCGTGGACCGCATGTGGGGCGCGGGCCTCGTCGACGAGGTGCGCGCTCTGGAGGCGGTCGGGTTGCGAGAGGGGCGTACGGCGTCGCGCGCTCTGGGGTACCAGCAGGTGCTCGCGGCGCTCGCGGGAGAGTGCACCGATGCCGAGGCGCGCGCGGAGACCGTGCGCGCGACCAAGCGCTTCGCACGCCGTCAGGACTCGTGGTTCCGCCGCGATCCCCGGGTGCACTGGCTCAGCGGCGCCATGGCCGATCGAGGGGAACTCCCGGGACGGGCACTGACGTTGGTCGAACGAGCGGTCACAGCCTGATCACGTGATGGCATCGGGACGCTCAGGCGGTCATCCCGGCCCCCGGCGCCGTGCCATCATCGACCATCGATCGACCAGTGGAGTCCGAAGCAGGAGGGCGGATGGCGATGGAGGCCGGCCCTCGTGACACCGCACATGGTGGCGGCGAGCTGACCCCGGACGGCCCCGACGGGGTACCGGACGGCGTGATCGACGACGGTCCCGGCCCGGAGCAGATGGCCGTGGCCGAGGTCGAGGTCGAACTGCGCCCGCAGCGCCGTCTGCGCATCTGGCAGCTCGCACCGATCGTCATCCTCGCCGCGGCGGGATCGCTGATGTTCGCCTTCCCGCTCGCCTTCGAGTTCGGTGACGGCGGAGCCGTCGTCGCCATGCTCGGGCTCCTGATCAGCTGCTGCGCCGCGGGCTGGGGCATGATGGCCGCGCGCCGCGTGGGTCACACCTGGCCGGGGCTGCCGGAGCGCGGTTCCGGAGGCCGCCCGGACTGGCGGATCGTCTGCGCGTACGCCCTGGTGTTCCTGGCTGTCGCCGTCCTCGCCGTGTGGCGCGTCGCCCGCCTTCGCTGACGGCGTCCTACCAGGTCAGGGCTCTGCTGGGTACCGTACGGGCCGAGTGTCGGCGGCACCCCGTACGATCGAGGAATGAGCACGCGGATCGCCTTCCTCAAGGGGCACGGGACCGAGAACGACTTCGTGATCGTCCCGGACCCCGAGAACGCCATCGAGCTGCCCCCGGCCGCTGTGGCCGCCCTGTGCGACCGCCGCGCGGGCATCGGGGGAGACGGCCTGCTGCATGTCGTGCGCTCCGCGGCACACCCCGAGGCGCGCCACCTGGCCGCCGAGGCCGAGTGGTTCATGGACTACCGCAACGGCGACGGTTCGATCGCCGAGATGTGCGGCAACGGCGTGCGCGTCTTCGCCCGCTATCTGCAGCGCGCCGGACTGGTGGGCGAGGGCGATCTGGCCGTCGCGACCCGTGGCGGCGTGAAGACCGTGCACATCGCCAAGGCGGCGGCCGGCGGGGACGTCACCGTCGGAATGGGCAAGGCGCTCCTCCCCGAAGGGGACATCGCCGTCTCCGTGGGCGACCGCCACTGGCCGGCGCGCAACGTGAACATGGGCAACCCCCACGCGGTCGCCTTCGTGGACGACCTGGCCCACGCCGGAACTCTGTACGACCCGCCGCCATTCAGCCCCGTCTCGGCCTACCCCGACGGCGTGAACGTGGAGTTCGTCGTCGACCGTGGCCCGCGTCACGTCGCCATGCGCGTGCACGAGCGCGGCGCGGGCGAGACCCGCTCGTGCGGCACGGGCGCGTGCGCCGTCGCCGTCGCGGCGGCCCGCAGGGACGGGGCGGACCCCAAGGCGACCGGTTCGCCGGTCACGTACACCGTCGATCTGCCTGGTGGGAGCCTGGAGATCACCGAGCGGCCCGACGGCGAGATCGAGATGACGGGCCCCGCGGTGATCGTCGCCGAAGGCGAGATCGACGCGGAATGGCTCGAAACTGTAAACCCGTGAACTGTCGCTCGAATGGGTGATCCGTTTCACGCTCGGCGAGAGGCGGTCAGCGGCGCGTGATGGGCTCGGTAGCATCAAGCACCGGCCCGGACGGAGCATGTCGCCGTCCGCTCACCGCCGGTCGGAGCAGCCGGAGGTGCCCATGAGTGCGGAGGCTACAAACCCTGCGATGTCTGGGCCCGTGACGCCCGCAGCGCAGCGCAGGCGCGGTCGTCCAAGGCTTGACCTGCGAAGGCTCGGCCGGGCGGCCCTGATGGGGCCCGCCGCCCGGGACCGGTTGCCGGACGCGATCGGCCATGTGGCGGAAGCCCATCGCGCCCATTACCCGGACGCGGATCTGGAGCCGTTGCGGCGTGCGTGGGTGCTCGCGGAGTCCTCTCACCGCGGCCAGATGCGCAAGAGCGGTGAGCCGTACATCACACATCCGCTCGCGGTGACGTTGATCCTGGCGCAACTGGGCGCCGAGATCACGACCCTGACCGCGTCCCTGCTCCACGACACCGTCGAGGACACGGACGTGACGCTCGATCAGGTACGTACGGAATTCGGCGACGACGTCTGTTATCTGGTCGACGGCGTCACGAAGCTGGAAAAGGTCGACTACGGAGCGGCCGCCGAGCCGGAGACCTTCCGCAAGATGCTCGTGGCCACCGGCAACGACGTCCGCGTCATGTCGATCAAACTGGCCGACCGCCTGCACAACATGCGCACGCTCGGCGTCATGCGCCCCGAGAAGCAGGCGCGGATCGCCAAGGTGACGCGGGACGTGCTCATTCCACTCGCCGAGCGCCTCGGCGTACAGGCGCTCAAGACCGAGCTGGAGGACCTCGTCTTCGCGATCCTCCTGCCGGAGGAGTACTCCCGGGTCCAGGAGCTGATCGCGGCCAACGAGGCGGACGGCGGCGACCCCCTGGAAAGGACGGCCGACGACGTGCGGGCCGTACTGCGCGAGGCGGGCATCGCTGCGGAAGTCCTCATCAGGCCGCGGCACTTCGTCTCGGTCCACCGGGTGCACCGCAAACGCGGCGAGATGCGCCCGGCGGACTTCGGACGGCTCCTGGTCCTGGTGAACGAGGACGCGGACTGTTACGGCGTGCTAGGGGAGCTCCACACGTGCTTCACGCCGGTGGTCTCGGAGTTCAAGGACTTCATCGCCGTACCGAAGTTCAACCTCTACCAATCGCTGCACACCGCCGTGGCCCGCCCGGACGGAGAGGTCGCCGAAGTCCTCATCCGTACGCACCAGATGCACAAGGTGGCCGAGGCCGGCGTCGTCGCCCTGCGCAATCCGTACGCTCCTCCTGCGGAGGAGCAGTCCGATACCGCGTCCGACACCCCTTCCGACGACTCCTTCGAGGGCGAGCGCGCCGACCCCACCCGGCCCGGCTGGCTCTCCCGCCTGCTCGACTGGCAGGAAGCGGCCCCCGACCCGGACACGTTCTGGTCCACGCTCCGCGAAGACCTCGCCCAGGACCGCGAGATCGCCGTCTTCCGCCCCGACGGCGGCACGCTCGGGCTGCCCGCGGGGGCGAGCTGCGTGGACGCCGCCTACGCCCAGTACGGCGAGGACGCCCACGCCTGCATCGGGGCACGTGTCAACGGACGCCTGGCGACGCTGAGCACGGTCCTGCGGGACGGCGACACGGTCCAGCTGCTCATGGGGCAGGACGCGGCGTCCGGGCCGTCGCGCGAGTGGCTCGACCACGCGCGCACGCCCGGCGCCCGGATCGCCATCCGGCGCTGGCTCACGACCCACCCCGCGCCCGCGTCGGCTCCCGCCGCGTCGTCCCCGGAGAAGCCCACGCCCCCGCCGCAGGCCGCCGACTTCCCCCGACCCGCCGCGGCGAACGCCGTCGTGGACAGGGAAGGCGCGAGCGTACGGCTCGCGGGCTGCTGTACGCCCGTGCCCCCCGACGAGGTGACCGCCTTCGCCGTGCGCGGCGGCGTCGTCACCGTGCACCGCGTCGAGTGCCCCGCGGTCGCACGCATGAAGGAAGTGGGCCGCGCCGAGGTCGGAGTGCGCTGGGGGGACAGCGCGGAGTGCCGGGTCACGCTGATCGCCGAATCGTTCGGGCGGGCACACCTGATGGCCGACCTCACCGAGGCCATCGCCATGGAGGGCGTCGAGGTCATGTCGGCGACCGTCGAGCCGCCGAGCCAGCAGCGCGTGCGCCACACGTACACGCTGCAACTCCCGGACGCGGACCACCTTCCGGGGCTGATGCGCGCGATGCGCGCGGTGCCCGGGGTGTACGACGTCAGCCGCGCCCAGCACCCGGCGGCGACTCCGTAGCAGCGCGCTCCGGCGCGTCAGCGTCGCCGCAGCCGCCTACTGGCGACTCGTTCGAGTGGCATGTCGCGCGCCGACACCGGCGTGGAAGGTCCGCGCTGATAGCGGTAGTTCATGCTGCTCACCCCCCGGGTCAAGGCCTCGCGGCCGAAGACTCTTCGCATCGCGACCGCGCTCCTGGCCGCGGCCGCCTCCGCCACGCTCCTCGCCGCGAGTGTGCCGTCACCGGCCAAGCCGCTCGGCATCGGCGACCGGCTCTTCCCGCATCTGGGAAATCCCGGCTACGACGTCATGTCGTACGACATCGACTTCACGTACCGCGGCGACAACAAGAAGCCGCTCGACGCCACGACGGTGATCGACGCGCGGACGAGTGCTCCGCTGGAACGGATCAACCTCGACTTCGCCCACGGCAAGGTCCGCTCCGTCGAGGTCAACGGCGCTCCCGCCCGCTTCGAATCCACCGGTGAGGACCTGGTCGTCACACCCTCGCGGCCGCTCGGCCCGGGCGAGAACATGCGGATCACCGTCCGGCACACCAGCGACCCCTCGCCCGCCAAGGACCAGGAGGGCGGCTGGGTGCCCACCTCCGACGGGCTCGCCATGGCCAATCAGGCCGACGCCGCGCACCGTGTGTTCCCGAGCAACGACCACCCCGCCGACAAGGCGCAGTTCACGTTCCGCGTCACCACCCCGAAGGGGCTCACCGCCGTCGCCAACGGCCTGCCCGTCGCCACGGCGCACACCGGGTCCACCACGACCCGGGTCTTCCGCACCCACCACCCCATGGCGACGGAACTCGCGCAGGTCTCCATCGGCCGCTCCACCGTGGTGCGGCGCTCCGGGCCGCACGGTCTTCCCGTACGTGACGTGGTGCCCACCAAGGACCGCAAGAAGGTGGAGCGCTGGCTGGACAAGACGCCGGACCAGATCGGCTGGATGGAGGGGAAGGTCGGCCGCTACCCCTTCGAGGCGTACGGGGTGCTGATGGCGCAGGCGCAGACCGGCTTCGAACTCGAGACGCAGACCCTCTCGCTCTTCGAGAGCGACCTGTTCAAGCGGCCCGAGTTCCCCGAGTGGTACGTGGACTCGATCATGGTGCATGAGCTGGCGCACCAGTGGTTCGGCGACAGCGTGAGCCCGAGCTCCTGGTCCGATCTCTGGCTCAACGAAGGACACGCCACCTGGTACGAGGCACTCTTCGCCGAGGAGAAGGCCAAGAAGCCCCTCCAGAAGCGGATGCGTGAGGCCTACCGCCAGTCCGACGGCTGGCGTGCCGCGGGCGGGCCGCCCGCCGCGCCGAAGGGCCCCGAGCCGGGGCAGAAGATCAGCATCTTCCGCCCGGTCGTCTACGACGGCAGCGCGCTGGTCCTCTACGCACTGCGGCAGGAGATCGGGCACCGCGACTTCGAGCGTCTGGAGCGTGACTGGGTGCGGACCTACCAGGACGGGAACGCGACGACCGAGGACTTCGTGCGGCTCGCCTCATCGGTCTCCGGCCGTGACCTGAGCGGATTCTTCGAGGCCTGGCTGTACGGCGCGAAGACGCCGCCGATGCCGGGGCACCCGGACTGGCGTAAGGCGGCTCCCGCAGGGAAATAACCCCGTGACGAGACGGGCCGTTCCGTGCAACCATTCTTCAGGTCGGCGCCGCTGCGGGTCCGGGAAAACCCTTCGGGGGCATCTCAGGGCCGGTATCGGTCGGCCCGGGGAATCTCGGGGCGGCCCGGAGCGTTGACCACCATGACGAGTCCCATCGACGTTAAGGATCCAATGACCTCCTCTTCTTCCCCTTCCCAGGACGCGCAGAGCCTCGCGCAGAACTACCCCGAAGGTCTTCGGGCCGATGCCCTGATGGAAGAGGACGTCGCCTGGAGCCACGGACACGACGGAGACCGGGACGGCGAGCAGTTCGACCGCTCCGATCGCGCGGCCCTGCGCCGCGTCGCCGGCCTCTCCACCGAGCTCGAGGACGTCACCGAAGTCGAGTACCGACAGCTCCGTCTGGAGCGAGTGGTGCTGGTCGGCGTGTGGACCTCGGGCACGGTGCAGGACGCGGAGAACTCGGTCGCCGAGCTGGCCGCCCTCGCCGAGACGGCGGGCGCGCTCGTGCTCGACGGTGTCATCCAGCGCCGCGACAAGCCCGACCCGGCCACGTACATCGGATCCGGCAAGGCTCTGGAGCTGCGCGACATCGTCGTCGAGACCGGCGCCGACACCGTCGTCTGTGACGGCGAGCTGAGCCCCGGCCAGCTGATCCACCTCGAAGACGTCGTCAAGGTCAAGGTGGTCGACAGGACCGCCCTGATCCTCGACATCTTCGCCCAGCACGCCAAGTCCCGAGAGGGCAAGGCGCAGGTCGCCCTTGCCCAGATGCAGTACATGCTCCCGCGCCTGCGTGGCTGGGGTCAGTCGCTCTCCCGTCAGATGGGCGGCGGCGGTTCCAGCGGTGGCGGCGGCATGGCGACGCGTGGTCCCGGTGAGACCAAGATCGAGACGGACCGTCGCCGGATCCGCGAGAAGATGGCGAAGATGCGCCGGGAGATCGCGGAGATGAAGACGGGCCGCGAGATCAAGCGCCAGGAGCGCAAGCGCAACAAGGTGCCCTCGGTCGCGATCGCCGGTTACACGAACGCGGGCAAGTCCTCCCTGCTCAACCGCCTCACGGGCGCGGGCGTCCTGGTGGAGAACTCCCTGTTCGCCACCCTCGACCCGACCGTGCGCCGGGCCGAGACGCCGAGCGGCCGGATCTACACCCTGGCCGACACCGTCGGGTTCGTACGGCATCTGCCGCACCACCTCGTCGAGGCGTTCCGCTCCACCATGGAAGAGGTCGGCGAGTCCGACCTGATCCTGCACGTGGTGGACGGTTCGCACCCGGTGCCGGAGGAGCAGCTGGCCGCCGTGCGCGAGGTGATCCGCGATGTGGGCGCGACAGACGTGCCCGAGATCGTGATCGTCAACAAGGCCGACGCGGCCGATCCGCTGGTCCTCCAGCGGCTGCTGCGCAACGAGAAGCACGCGATCGCGGTCTCCGCCCGCACGGGCGCGGGCATCGAAGAGCTGCTCGCGCTGATCGACACCGAGCTGCCGAGGCCCGAGATCGAGATCGAGGCCCTCGTTCCGTACACGCAGGGTCAGCTCATCGCGCGGGCGCACGCCGAGGGCGAGGTGCTCTCCGAGGAGCACACCGCCGAGGGCACGCTGCTCAAGGCGCGGGTGCACGAGGAACTGGCGGCGGACCTCACGCCGTACGTCCCCGTCGCGGGCTGAACGCGGGCCCGGACCGTACGCGGGCCCGGACCGTGCAGTGCGCGCGGATCACATGACGAAGGCCCGCCCCCTCTCGTAGGGGGCGGGCCTTCGCCGCGTCATGTGCGAGTCGCGAGGTGCGGCGGTCGCCCGCCGTGTGCGGCTACTTGGAGCCGTACTTCTCGCTCATCATGTCGTAGACCTGCTCGGCGCCCTTGCCCAGCTGCGGTCCTGCCAGCCAGGTGTTCTCGGCCGGGCCGATCGAGGTGTTCGAGACCAGCTGGGTCTTGCCGCCCACCATCCGGAACCAGCCGCCGCCGGACGAACCACCGGTCATGGTGCAGCCGATGCGGTACATCGTCGGCTGCGCGGGAGTCAGCGAGAGACGGCCCGGCTTGTCGACGCACTTGTGCATGATCTGGCCGTCGTACGGGGGAGCGGCCGGGTAGCCCCAGGCACCCATCGAGCTCACGCTCTGCGTCGCCGGGGTCGTGAAGTCGACGTCGAGCGCGTTGCCGACGGTCTCCTCCAGGGACTTGGATCCCTGCTCCGGCTTCACGTGCAGCACGGCGTAGTCGTACGGCGCACCGGCACCGCCCGAAGCGGCGCCCTGGTCGATCCACTCGTTGGAGGTCGAGACCCAGTCGGCCCAGTACTGGCCGTAGGGGGCGACTTCCTGCGGTGCCGCGTTGCTCAGCTCGGCCTCGGACTTGCCCAGGTCGTTGTAGGCGGGCACGAAGGTGATGTTGCGGTACCAGCCACCGGCGGAACCGGCGTGCACGCAGTGGCCCGCGGTCCACACGAGGTTGGACTTGCCCGGGTTGCGCGGGTCCTTCACGACCGTGCCGGAGCAGACCATCGAGCCTTCGGGGGCGTCGAAGAAGATCTTGCCGACCGGGGCGGCGTTCTCGTGGTAGGGCGTCTTCTCGCGCTTGGCCTGGACCGGCGACGGCTCGGGGTCGGTCGCGCCCTGGTCGGCTGCGGCGTCCTTCGCGGCGATCGTCTTGTTCGGGTCCTTGGCGTCCTTCATCCGCTCGGGCTTCCAGAGGCCCTCGATGACCGGGTTGACGAAGTCCTTGGACTCGCGGAGCCAGTCGTCCTTGTTCCAGTTCTTCCAGGCCCCGTCCTTCCACTTGTCCGGGTCGATGCCGTGCTTCTTCAGCTTGTCGGCGAGGTCCGCGGGCAGCTTGGCGTCGGAGCCGGTGTCGGAACCCTTGTCCGCGTCCGCGCCTTGGGAGGAGCCGGAGTCCGCCTTGTCACTGGCCTTGTCGTCGCTCGGACCACAGGCCGTGGCGGTAAGTGCCAGAGTCGCGGCGAGTCCGGTGGCGGCGAGTGCGAGACGCCGCCCGCGACTGCGCGCCAAGGGCACACGAGTGGAGTGCATGGTGCTGTAACCCCCGTATTGAACGTGTAATGCTGCAATTTGCCATGTACGTGTCATGTGTGCGCGGATGCTCCGGAAGCCTCCCGCCGACGCGACACCTCACTATGCCTGTGTGTTTGGGGACGAATGGAGGCGGGGTCGTGAAGGTTTCCGGCGACCCCGCCTCGTACACCAGGCGATTACCGATTCCTGAATACCGGCGACGAACTACCGGCAACGGGCTACCGGCGACGAACTACCCGTCGGCTACTTGTCGGCGAACTTCTTGCTGACCTCGCCGTAGATGCCCTTGGCCTCCTTGCCGAGACGCGGACCGGCGAGCCAGCCTGCCGTCACCGGGCCGATGGAGGTGTTGGACACCAGGGCGGGCTTGCCGTCCGAGCCCTCGGCGACCCAGCCGCCACCGGACGAACCACCGGTCATCGTGCAGCCGATGCGGTACATCGTCGGGTCGGGCTTGCTGATCGAGAGCCGGCCCGGCTTGTCGGCGCACTGGAACGCCTTCTGGCCGTCGAACGGCGGGGCGGCCGGGTAGCCGGTCGCCGTCATGTCGGCGATCTGGGGCACGGCCTTGGCGTTGAAGTCCACCGGGAGCGCCGAACCGACCTGCTCCTCGAGCGACTTGCCCTCGCTGCCCTTCTCGGGCGTCACGTGGATGACCGCGAAGTCGTACGGCGCGCCCGTGCCGCCCGTCGGGCCACCGTTCTCGATCCACTGGTCGGAGGTCTGCGCCCAGTCGCCCCACCAGACGCCGTGCGGAGCGACTTCTTCCTTGGGGGTGCTCTCCAGCTCGTCGACCGACTTACCGGTGTTGTTGTACGAGGGCACGAAGGCGATGTTGCGGTACCAGCCGCCCTTGGCGCCGGCGTGCACGCAGTGACCCGCGGTCCACACCATGTTGGACTTGCCCGGGTGCGCCGGGTCCTCGACGACGGTGGCGGAGCAGACCATCGAGCCGTCGGGCGAGTCGAAGAACAGCTTGCCCGACGCGGGAGCGCTGGCGTCGTACGGCGTCTTCAGGGCCGCCGCCTCCACCGGCTCGGGCGTCGGGTCGGTCACGCCCTGGTCCCCGGAGATGTCGTTCTCCTCGACACCGCGGTCGGGGTTCTTGTCCGCGTCCCGCATGCGGTCCGAGTCCCACAGGCCTTCGATGATCGGGTTGACGTAGTCACCGGCCTCGCGGAGCCAGTCGTCCTTGTTCCAGTTCTTCCAGGCCCCGCCCTTCCACTTGTCCAGGTCGATGCCGTGCTCCTTGAGCCGGTCCTGGATGTCCTGCGGAATCTTGACCTTGCCGTCGTCGTTGCCGTCGCCGGCGGACTGGGACGCGGACGACTCGTCACCCGCGTTGTCCTCGCTCGGGCCACAGGCCGTCGCGGTCAGAACGAGCGCCGCGCCGATGGCGACAGCGGCCGCCACGGGGGAGGTTCTGCCGCGCGCGCTCCTCCCACGACGAGCGGTCTTGAGCGGGCGTATGGGTCGCATAGAGAGATTCCCCCTGGGCTTCGAGATCGTTCGCATACCGGACACCCGGTGCCGCACGGCGCGTTGAGCACCGCACTCGCGTGGCGGTGCGCACCCTGCTGCGGATGAACGGCACCCCACACTATGCCGGTGCCGTAGGGGACAGCCGACGGAACGGCAACGGTTCCGTCACGGCAAGGATCTTCCGATTACCCGTGTTCCTCCGCAGCCTCCGTCGTTGGTACGTACGGGGGAGTGGCGGCCTGTGTTCATCTCCCCTGCCAACTCGTCGGCGCAGCAGCCCAGATCGAGTGGGGAGCGCCCATTCCCAGCGGGAGGACCAACAGTCGTGGCCGTGACCGAGCCGGCGCCCGCGGCGGTTTCCGCGGCGCAGTCCGCAGCGCACGAGGGAGCGCACGAGGGATCACAAGAGGGAGCGCACGAGGGGATCCTGCGACGCCAGGCGGCGCGCGAATCGTCGGCGCGCACCTATGCGCGCGCCCTGCCGATCGTGCCGGTGCGGGCGCGCGGCCTGACGATCGAGGGCGCCGACGGACAGCGCTACCTCGACTGCCTCTCGGGTGCGGGGACCCTGGCCCTCGGGCACAACCACCCGGTCGTGCTCGAAGCGATCAGGAAAGTCCTCGACTCGGGGGCACCGTTGCACGTCCTCGATCTGGCCACGCCGGTCAAGGACGCCTTCACCACCGAGCTGTTCCGCACGCTGCCCCGAGGACTCGCCGACCGGGCGCGGATCCAGTTCTGCGGACCCGCCGGTACGGACGCGGTGGAGGCCGCGCTCAAACTCGTGCGTACGGCCACCGGGCGCGACGGCATGCTCGCCTTCACCGGCGCCTACCACGGGATGACAGCGGGGGCGCTCGAAGCATCCGGCGGCGCTTCGGATGTACGCGTCGCGCGTCTGCCCTATCCGCAGGACTACCGCTGCCCGTTCGGCGTCGGCGGTGCGGGCGGCGCCGAGCTGGCGGCCCGCTGGACCGAGAGCCTCCTCGACGACACCAAATCGGGAGTGCCGCAGCCGGCCGGGATGATCCTCGAACCGGTGCAGGGCGAGGGCGGTGTGATCCCCGCCCCCGACCAGTGGCTGCGCCGGATGCGCGCGATCACCGCCGCTCGCTCGATCCCGCTCATCGCGGACGAGGTCCAGACCGGCGTCGGGCGCACCGGCGCCTTCTGGGCCGTCGAGCACAGTGGCGTCGTCCCGGACGTGATGGTGCTGTCCAAGGCCATCGGCGGCAGTCTGCCCCTGGCCGTCGTGATCTACCGCGACGACCTCGACGTCTGGCAGCCCGGCGCCCACGCGGGCACCTTCCGCGGCAACCAGCTCGCCATGGCTGCGGGCACGGCCACCCTCGCGTACGTCCGTGAGAACGGACTCGCGGAGCGCGCGGGAGTCCTGGGCGCCCGCATGCTCACCCAGCTGCGGTCCCTGGCCGCCGAGCAACCCTGCATCGGCGATGTCCGGGGCAGCGGCCTGATGATCGGCGTCGAGCTCGTGGACCCGGCTGCCGCGGACCCGTTCGACACGGCCGGCGCGGACCAACCCGGTCCGGGCGCCACGGACCTCCCTGACCCCGCCGGATCCGCCGACCACCTCGCCTCCGTCGCCCTGGACCGCGCCAGGCGTCCGCTTCCCCCGGCACCCGCACTCGCTGCCGAGGTGCAACGAGAGTGCCTGCGCCGCGGGCTCATCGTCGAGCTGGGCGGACGGCACTCCAGCGTCGTACGCCTCCTTCCTCCTCTGACCATTACGGACGAGCAGGCGGCCGCGATCCTGGACCGCCTCGCCGACGCGATCTCCGCGGCGGCGCGCCCGCACCGCGGATAGCCACGCGGACCAGGTCCGTCCCGTGTACGGCCCGAAGACAACAGCACAGCTCCAGCCCGTCACCCCGGAGCCCGAACGACTTCACAAGGAAGCCCTCTTGAACGCCACCCCCGCATCCGACGGCCCACCCCACTCCCACGTCCCAGGTGCGTGCGGCAAGCAATCCTCGCTGGTGGCGGAGCCCGGTACGGTCCCCCGGCAGAAGGGAGGCCGGCAGAGCGAGCAACTGCGAGGCGCGACCGCCGACCTCCTGGAGCACCCGGACCCGTACACCGCCGCGCAGGTGGCGGCCATCGAGAACCTCCTGCGCTGCTGGGTACGCGAGAACAACTTCCCCGCCCCCGAGCAGGGCGCCCTGCGCATCCCGCTCGACGCCAGCGGCACCGCACTCCTCGTCCCCGTGTACTACTGGTCGGCCACGGGCTGGCACCGGTTCGGCCTCCCGTACCTGGAAGACGGCCCCCAGAGCGCGCCCCCGGCCGACGCCGTCACCGTCGCCGCCCTCCTGGGCCGCGAGACGGGCCGGCGGAACACTGCCGCCGGTACCGGTACCGGCACCACCACCGGCATCAGCACCGATGGCGACGGTGACGAGCGAGTCGAGGCAGGCGACCTCGTCGGCCGCGTCGCCGACTCGGTGCGGCGCACCGCCACCTTCATCGCCGACCGCAGGAACAACCCCGGCGACGAGCCCGACCTCTTCCTGGCCGCCGAACAGTCCTTGCTCCTCGGCCACCCCCTGCACCCCACCCCGAAGAGCCGCGAAGGACTCTCCGACACCGAGTCCCGGCTCTACTCACCGGAGTTGCGCGGCACCTTCGCACTGCACTGGCTCGCCGTCGAACCCTCCGTGCTCGCCGCGGACTCGGCCTGGACCGAGCGTGGCCGCACCCTTCCGGCCGAACAGCTCATCGCCCGCCTCGCGGGCCCGGACCTGCCGCTGCCGGAAGGCCGCGCCGCCCTGCCCCTGCACCCGTGGCAGATCCGTGAGCTCAGGCACCGCCCCGCGACCGCCGCTCTCCTGGAAGCCGGACTCCTCAAGGACCTCGGCCCCCACGGCGCACCGTGGTACCCGACCTCCTCCGTGCGCACCCTCTACCGCTCGGGCGCCGCAGCCATGCTGAAGCTCTCGCTCGGCCTGCGCATCACCAACTCCCGTCGTGAGAATCTCCGTAAGGAACTCCACCGAGGCGTCGAGGTCCACCGGCTCCTGCGCAGCGGCCTCGCCGAGCGGTGGCAGGCGGCCCACCCGGGATTCGACGTGATCCGCGACCCGGCCTGGCTCGCCGTGGACGGCCCCGACGGCGAGCCGGTCCCCGGACTCGACGTCATGATCCGGCACAACCCCTTCAGACCCGGCGACGACGTCACCTGCATCGCGGGACTCGTCTCGCCCCGGCCGTCACCGCAGTCCACCGGGCATGACCGCGCCCCCATGCGCTCCCGGCTCGGCGAGATCGTCACCCGCCTCGCCGGCCGGACGGGCCGTCCGCGGGGAGCCGTGGCCACGGAGTGGTTCCTGCGCTACCTGGAGAACGTCGTACGCCCCGTGCTCTGGCTGGACAGTGAGGCAGGTGTCGCCCTGGAGGCCCACCAGCAGAACACACTCCTGCTGCTCGACTCCGACGGCTGGCCGGTGGGCGGCCGGTACCGCGACAATCAGGGTTACTACTACCGCGAGTCCCGGCGCGCCGAACTCGAACGAAGGCTCCCCGGCATCGGTGAGCACAGCGACACGTTCGTGTCCGACGAAGTGGCCAACGAGCGCTTCGCCTACTACCTCGGCATCAACAACGTCCTCGGCCTCATCGGAGCCCTCGGTGCCGAATGCCTGGCCGACGAGAGGCTGTTGCTCGCGGCGTTCCGCCGCTTCCTCGGCGATGTCGCCGCCGGCCCTGCTTCGCTGCGTACACCCTTGGCCTCCCTGCTTCTCGACTCACCCGTGCTGCGGTGCAAGGCCAACCTGCTGACCCGGCTTCGCGGGCTCGACGAGCTCGAGGGCCCCGTCGACACCCAGTCCGTCTACGTCTCCATCGCCAACCCCCTTCATTCCTGAGGAAGATGACCCACCGCTTCTGAGAGGAGCGACGCCGTGCCTCTGCCTGATGCGAGCGCCGACGCCGGAACCGAGACCGCTGCCGAGTCCGCCACCGCCGACAGGGCCGACATCCAGGACACCCTGGACCTGCGCCTCCCGGACGAACTCATCGCCCTGTTCGGCGCGAGTGACGCGAGTGAGCCAGTCGACGATCTGCTCGACAACGTCGCCGGCTGGGGCCCGGCGACCACCTCTGCCGGTGTCTTCCAACTCGTCTCCGTACGTGTCGAACGCGACCTCCCCCTCATCAGCCGGTGGATGAACGACCCCGCCGTGGCGGCGTTCTGGGAGCTGGCCGGCCCCGACGCCGTCACGGAGGCGCATCTGCGCGACCAGATCGACGGTGACGGGCGCAGCGTCCCCTGCCTCGGTGTCCTGGACGGCACACCGATGAGCTACTGGGAGGTCTACCGCGCGGACCTCGACGCCCTGGCCCGCCACTATCCGGCCCGCCCGCACGACACCGGTCTCCACCTCCTCATCGGCGGTGTCGCCGACCGCGGACGGGGGCTCGGCACCTGCTTGCTGCGGGCGGTCGCGGACCTCGTGCTCGACCATCGGGCCGCGTGCGCACGCGTCATCGCAGAACCCGACCTCCGCAACACCCCCTCCGTCTCCGCCTTTCTGAGCGCCGGCTTCCGCTTCTCCGCCGAGGTGGATCTCCCCGACAAGCGCGCGGCGCTCATGGTCCGTGACCGGGCCCTGCGCGCAGTGCTCTGACCCGCTCACCCTCAGCGCTCGCCCTCAGTACCCCGCTCGACCTGATCCGGTTCCCTCCCTGAGGAGTTCCCGTGCCGAATCCGTCCGTCCCCCCGACGCCCCGAGAGCCGACCGTTCCCAACGACCCGCCTCTCTACGACCCGCCTCTCTACGACCCGCCTCTCTACGACCCGCCCGAACTGACCCCGGAGAGATGGGCGAGGGCGGGGCGCCGCCTCCTCGCGAAAATGGTCGGTGAGTTCGCCTACGAGGAGATCATCGAGCCCGTCCCCGCCGGACCGGGAAAGACGGACGGTTACAGCCTCCGTCTCGATGACGACGACGGGGGCCACGGGGGCCACGAGGGCCACGGACAGGGCGGGGACGGCGGACACGAGCCCCCGGCGGCGGCCCCCTGCCTCCTCTTCCGCGCACACCGCGGCTCGTACGGCAGTTGGCGCGTCGACCCGGACAGCCTGGCCCTGGCCGAGGGAGATGGACCGCCGCTCCCCTTCAGCGACCCCCTCCGTTTCCTCGCCCTGGCCCGCCGCACCCTGGGAATCGACGGCGCCACGCTCGGCCACCTCATCCGCGAGCTGACCGTCACGCTCTCCGCCGACGCCCGGCTCGACCGGACCGCCCTCACCGCGGCGCAGCTCGCCGACCTCGACTACGCGCATCTCGAAGGGCATCAGACCGGGCACCCCTGGCTCGTCCTCAACAAGGGGCGCATCGGCTTCTCCGCGAGCGACACCGCCCGCTGGGCACCCGAGGCCCGCCTCACCGCGCGGCTCCCCTGGATCGCCGTCCACACCGACCTCGCCGCCTACCGGGGCGTCACCGGTCTGGACACGGCGGAGAAGCTCTACACGCGTGAACTCACCCCCGCGACAAGGGAGTCCTTCGCGGGCATACTCAGGGCACGCGGCCTCGACCCGCATGCCTATCTCTACTTGCCGGTGCACCCCTGGCAGTGGGACGACATCGTCCTGACCCTCTTCGCCCCCTCCGTCGCCGCGGGAATGATCGTCCCCCTCACCACCGACGGCGACCTGCGGCTGCCCCAGCAGTCCATTCGTACGTTCCTGAACCTGTCCCGGCCCGACCGGCACACCGTCAAGCTGCCGCTGTCGATCCTCAACACCCTGGTGTGGCGCGGACTCCCGACCGAGCGCACCCTGGCGGCCCCGGCGGTCACCGCCTGGATGCACGCGCTGCGCGACGCGGACCCCTTCCTGCGTGACGAATGCCGGATGATCCTGCTCGGCGAGGTCGCATCGGTGACCGTCGAGCATCCGCTCTACGAGGGTCTGCCCGAGGTCTCCTACCAGTACAAGGAACTGCTCGGTGCGATCTGGCGCGAACCGATCACCCGGTATCTCGCGCCCGACGAGCGCGCCCGCACGCTCGCCTCCTTGTTGCACACCGATCCGCACGGCAAGGCTTTCGTCGCCGAGCTGGTCGAGCGCTCGCGCCTGGCCCCCGAGGTGTGGCTGCGGCACTTCTTCGCCGCCCTGCTCCCTCCGCTCCTGCAGTTCCTGTACCGGTACGGCACGGTGTTCTCCCCTCACGGGGAGAACGCCATCGTCGTCTTCGACGACAAGGACGTACCCGTCCGGCTCGCGGTGAAGGATTTCGTCGACGACGTCAACGTCAGCGCCGAAGCCCTCCCGGAGCACGCGACGATGCCGGACGGCGTCCGGGACGTACTGCTCACCGAACGTTCCGATTTCCTGACGCAGTTCATCCACTCGGGGCTCTTCGTGGGTGTCTTCCGCTATCTCGCCCCGCTGTGCCACGAGCAGTTGGGCATCTCGGAGACCGTCTTCTGGTCCCTCGTCCGTGCCGAGATCCTCCGCCATCAGGCGCGCGCTCCGCAGCTCAAGGAGAGATACGAGATGTTCGACCTGCTCAGCCCCCGCATCGAGCGGTTGTGCCTCAATCGCAACCGGCTCCACCTCGACGGGTACCGGGACCGCCCCGAACGCCCGCACGCCGCCGTGCACGGGAGCGTGCCGAACCCTCTTCACCAGCCTTGACCGGAGGATTGTCAGTGGAGACCCGTAGGGTGGTCGCGCTATGACAAAGCCCTCCCTTCCCGAGCTCCTGCACGCCGCCGTCACCGCCGTCGGCGGCACGGAGCGCCCTGGCCAGGTGACGATGGCCGAGACCGTCGCCGAGGCGATCGACGACGGCTCCCACCTGCTGATCCAGGCCGGTACCGGCACGGGCAAGTCCCTCGGATATCTGGTGCCAGCCCTCGCGCACGGCGAGCGTGTGGTGGTCGCGACCGCCACGCTCGCGCTGCAGCGTCAGCTCGTGGAGCGTGACCTGCCGCGGACGGTGGACGCCCTGCATCCCCTCCTGCGGCGCCGGCCCCAGTTCGCCATGCTCAAGGGCCGCTCGAACTACTTGTGCCTGCACCGACTCCACGAAGGAGTGCCGCAGGAAGAGGAGGAGGGGCCGGGCCTCTTCGACCAGTTCGAGGCCGCCGCACCCTCCAGCAAGCTCGGCCAGGATCTGCTGCGGATGCGCGACTGGGCGGACGAGACCGAGACCGGCGACCGGGACGACCTCACTCCCGGCGTGTCCGACCGCGCCTGGTCCCAGGTGTCCGTCTCCTCCAGGGAGTGCCTGGGAGCGTCGAAGTGTGCGTACGGAGCGGAGTGCTTCGCCGAGGCGGCGCGTGAGCGGGCCAAGCTCTCCGATGTGGTGGTCACCAACCACGCGCTCCTCGCGATCGACGCCATCGAGGGCGCTCCCGTCCTTCCCCAGCACGAAGTGCTGATCGTGGACGAGGCCCATGAGCTGGTGTCCCGGGTCACCGGCGTCGCCACCGGTGAGCTCACTCCGGGCCAGGTCGGCCGCGCGGTGCGCCGAGCCGCCAAGCTAGTCAACGAGAAGGCGGCCGATCAGCTCCAGACCGCGTCCGAAGGCTTCGAGCGGGTGATGGAGCTGGCACTCCCCGGCCGTCTCGAGGAGGTTCCGGAAGATCTCGGGTACGCGCTGATGGCCCTGCGTGACGCAGCCCGCACGGTCATCTCGGCGCTCGGCTCCACCCGGGACAAGTCGGTCCAGGACGAGGACTCGGTACGTAAGCAGGCACTCGCGTCCGTCGAGTCGATCCACGACGTGGCGGAGCGCATCTCGAACGGCTCCGAGTGGGACGTCGTCTGGTACGAGCGTCACGACCGCTTCGGGGCCTCGCTGCGGGTGGCGCCCATGTCCGTGTCGGGCCTGCTCCGCGAGAAGCTCTTCAGCGACCGCTCCGTGGTCCTCACGTCCGCCACCCTCAAGCTCGGCGGCGACTTCAACGGAGTGGGAGCCTCCGTGGGGCTCGCCCCCGAGGGCACCGCGTCCGAGGACGCCCCTGCCTGGAAGGGCCTCGACGTCGGCTCGCCCTTCGACTACCGCAGGCAGGGCATTCTGTACGTCGCCCAGCATCTGGCCCGGCCCGGCCGCGAGGGCACGCGCAGCGACATGATCGATGAGCTGGCCGAACTGATCGAGGCGGCGGGTGGCCGCACGCTCGGCCTCTTCTCGTCCATGCGCGCCGCTCAGAACGCCGCCGAGGAGCTCCGTGGCCGGCTCGACATGCCCATCCTGCTGCAGGGCGAGGAGACGCTGGGCGAGCTGATCAAGAACTTCGCGGCGGACTCGCAGACCTGCCTGTTCGGGACGCTTTCGTTGTGGCAGGGCGTCGACGTGCCGGGTGCGAGCTGCCAGTTGGTGGTCATGGACAAGATCCCCTTCCCGCGTCCCGACGACCCGCTGATGAGCGCGCGCCAGAAGGCGGTGGACGACGGCGGCGGCAATGGCTTCATGGCCGTCGCCGCGACGCACGCGGCGCTCTTGATGGCGCAGGGCGCGGGCCGCCTTGTGCGGGCCTCGGCGGACCGTGGAGTGGTCGCCGTCCTGGACCCCCGGCTCGCCACCGCTCGCTACGGCAGCTATCTGAAGGCCTCGCTGCCCGATTTCTGGTACACGACGGACCGCAATCAGGCGCGCCGTTCCCTGGCCGCGATCGACGCGGCAGCGAAGGCGACGGTCACGATCACGGCCGCAGAGGAGGACAAGGCCGCAGAGGAGGACAAGGCCGCAGAGGAGGACAAGGCCGCAGAGGAGGACAAGGCCGGTAGCGAGGGCTCGGCCGACGGGGAGTAGCTCGCGTACGGCCCTGAGACGCACGTACGTACGACCCTCGGACGCAGCAGGGCCCCGGAACCGGCGCAGTTGGTTCCGGGGCCCGGTCAGGGGCGGGGGCTCACACCCGCCGCAGTACCGCCACGACCTTGCCGAGGATCGTCGCCTCGTCACCGGGGATGGGCTGGTACGCGGAGTTGTGAGGCAGCAACCACACGTGTCCGTCCTCGCGCTTGAACCGCTTGACCGTCGCCTCGCCGTCGAGCATGGCGGCGACGATGTCGCCGTTCTCCGCGACGGGCTGGCGGCGGACCGTCACCCAGTCCCCGTCGCAGATCGCGGCCTCGATCATCGAGTCGCCGACGACCTTGAGGACGAACAGCTCACCGTCGCCGACGAGCTGCCGGGGGAGCGGGAAGACGTCCTCCACCGACTCCTCGGCGAGGATCGGACCACCGGCGGCGATGCGGCCGACCAGTGGCACGTACGAAGCGGCGGGCTTGCCTGCCGTGTCCGTGGGCTGGCTGCTCGGCTGGTCCGAGCCGCGCACCTCGTACGCACGCGGGCGGTGCGGGTCACGGCGCAGGAAGCCCTTGCGCTCCAGGGCCATCAGCTGATGGGCGACCGACGAGGTACTGGAGAGGCCTACCGCCTGCCCGATCTCCCGCATCGACGGCGGGTAGCCCCGCCGCTGCACCGAGTCCCTGATGACCTCGATGACACGGCGCTGCCGGTCGGTGAGTCCCGAGCTGTCGGCGCGGATTCCAGGAGGTCGGCCCGGTAGGGAGCGGGTGGGCTTGGGGCCCTCCTGGTTCGTGTCTGCGTCATTCATGGCATGCACCGGCTCGAGTCGGCTCTGGCGGTCCTGGGCGGTGATGGTGGCGCTGTCTGCGGTGGTGGTCACGTCGGTCGGCCCCTCTCGAGAATGTTCTCCCTAGTTAGCCAACGGTAGTTGCTTTCGAAAGGTTGCGCCAAACACACGTTCGAGTGAAAAATCGCAGAATGCCTACTGCGATCATGCGTCTGGGTGTATGGCTAACGTTCGAGCCGAATGGCATTTCGGTTGATTACGGTACGCTTCACCGCTGAGGTCGCGACCCCCTCGGCGGGGCTCCCATACTGCCATTCGCCGCCCGGTCGGACCGGCACCGCCCCCCTTCCTGTGTGGCGCGCGAGGCGGGCTCGTACCCTTCACGGCGGGCCGTGGGTGCGCGACACGCGATGGGGCTGAATTTGCGGCCAAACCCCAGATCTAGTGGTTGGATTGCGACCACGGCCCAGCAGTTGTGGTCCCCGGTCTTTTCAGGCCTCGGGTATCGCCTATGCTTGGGGCTGCTTCGAGGGCCTCACGGGCCTGGTGAGGCCTACGAGTCGTGTCTTGAAGGAGGGTTGGGAGTTCCATGCACTGCCCCTTCTGCAGGCACCCCGACAGTCGCGTCGTCGACAGTCGCACCACCGACGACGGAACGTCGATCCGCAGGCGCCGTCAGTGCCCCGACTGCTCGCGTCGATTCACGACCGTCGAGACATGCTCACTGATGGTGGTCAAGCGCAGCGGCGTGACCGAGCCTTTCAGTCGCACGAAGGTGATCAACGGCGTACGCAAGGCGTGCCAGGGGCGGCCGGTGACCGAGGACGCCCTCGCCCTGCTCGGGCAGCGGGTCGAAGAGGCGGTACGGGCCACCGGAAGTGCCGAACTGACCACGCACGACGTGGGTCTGGCCATACTCGGTCCGCTGCAGGAGCTGGACCTTGTGGCCTACCTGCGCTTCGCGTCCGTCTACCGGGCGTTCGACTCTCTCGATGACTTCGAGGCTGCCATCGGGGAGCTGAGGGACCAGCGGGGGAAGCGGCTCGACGACGAGTCGCCCGGCGCCGACGGCGAGCGCGGCGCGAATGACTGCGGGCCCGGAGGGACTGTCGAAGTCCCGGTGCCCGCCACTGCCACCGACTGACCCGCGCAGCGGTCTACGGCGGCACACACAGACCTGCTTGCGGGGCGCCTTCGCGGGCTCCGCGGCACCGGACAACATCGTGTCACGGGAACATCGTGGCACTTCAGGGCGTTTTAGCCTGATACAGGGAGGCGGCATGACCGAGACGACGAGCGGCCCGGCACGAGGTTCCCGCGCCAAGGGATCCAAGGCCAGCAAGGGTCTGCGTATCGAGCGCATCCATACGACGCCCGGCGTGCATCCGTACGACGAGGTGGTCTGGGAGCGCCGAGACGTCGTCATGACCAACTGGCGCGACGGCTCGGTCAACTTCGAGCAGCGTGGCGTCGAGTTCCCCGACTTCTGGTCGGTGAACGCGGTCAACATCGTCACCAGTAAGTACTTCCGCGGGGCCGTTGGCACCCCGCAGCGCGAGACCGGCCTCAAGCAGCTGATCGACCGCATCGTGAAGACGTACCGGAAGGCCGGCGAGGACTACAACTACTTCGCGTCGCCCGCCGACGCCGAGATCTTCGAGCACGAGCTGGCGTACGCCCTCCTGCACCAGATCTTCAGCTTCAACTCGCCGGTCTGGTTCAACGTGGGCACGCCCCAGCCGCAGCAGGTCTCCGCCTGCTTCATCCTGGCCGTGGACGACTCCATGGACTCGATCCTCGACTGGTACAAGGAAGAGGGGATGATCTTCAAGGGCGGCTCCGGCGCCGGCCTGAACCTCTCCCGCATCCGTTCCTCGAAGGAACTCCTTTCCTCCGGCGGCAACGCCTCGGGACCGGTCTCCTTCATGCGCGGTGCCGACGCGTCCGCGGGAACGATCAAGTCGGGTGGCGCCACGCGCCGCGCGGCCAAGATGGTCATCCTCGACGTCGACCACCCCGACATCGAGGGCTTCATCGAGACCAAGGTGAAGGAAGAGGAGAAGATCCGCGCCCTGCGTGACGCGGGCTTCGACATGGACCTGGGCGGCGACGACATCACGTCCGTCCAGTACCAGAACGCCAACAACTCGGTCCGCGTGAACGACACGTTCATGAAGGCGGTCGAGGAGGGCGGCAAGTTCGGCCTCACGTCCCGCATGACGGGCGACGTCATCGAGGAGGTCGACGCCAAGTCGCTCTTCCGCAAGATGGCCGAGGCCGCCTGGGCCTGCGCTGACCCCGGCATTCAGTACGACGACACCATCAACGCCTGGCACACCTGCCCGGAGTCCGGCCGGATCAACGGCTCGAACCCGTGCAGCGAGTACATGCACCTGGACAACACGTCCTGCAACCTCGCCTCGCTGAACCTGATGAAGTTCCTGAAGGACGACGGCCTGGGCAACCAGTCCTTCGAGGCCGACCGCTTCGCGAAGGTCGTCGAGCTCGTCATCACCGCGATGGACATCTCCATCTGCTTCGCGGACTTCCCGACCCAGAAGATCGGCGAGAACACCCGCGCCTTCCGTCAGCTCGGCATCGGTTACGCCAACCTCGGCGCCCTGCTGATGGCGACCGGCCACGCCTACGACTCGGACGGTGGCCGCGCGCTGGCCGGTGCCATCACATCCCTGATGACCGGCACCTCGTACAAGCGTTCCGCCGAGCTCGCCGCGGTCGTCGGCCCGTACGACGGCTACGCCCGCAACGCCACGCCGCACAAGCGCGTCATGAAGCAGCACTCGGACGCCAACGGCACGGCGATCCGTGTCGACGACCTGGACACGCCGGTCTGGGCCGCCGCCACGGAGGCCTGGCAGGACGTGCTGCGCCTCGGTGAGAAGAACGGTTTCCGTAACTCCCAGGCGTCGGTCATCGCCCCGACCGGCACCATCGGTCTCGCGATGTCCTGCGACACCACCGGCCTCGAGCCGGACCTCGCCCTGGTCAAGTTCAAGAAGCTCGTCGGCGGCGGCTCGATGCAGATCGTCAACGGCACCGTGCCGCAGGCGCTGCGTCGTCTGGGCTACCAGGAGGAGCAGATCGAGGCGATCGTCGCCCACATCGCCGAGAACGGCAATGTGACCGACGCCCCGAGCCTGAAGACCGAGCACTACGAGATCTTCGACTGCGCGATGGGCGAGCGCTCCATCTCCGCGATGGGTCACGTCCGGATGATGGCGGCCATCCAGCCGTGGATCTCCGGCGCGCTCTCCAAGACGGTCAACCTCCCGGAGTCCGCCTCCGTCGAGGACGTCGAAGAGGTCTACTACGAGGCCTGGAAGATGGGCGTCAAGGCGCTCGCCGTCTACCGCGACAACTGCAAGGTCGGCCAGCCCCTCTCCGCCAAGAAGAAGGAGCAGGAGAAGGCCGCGGTCACCGAGAAGGCCGAGGACACGATCCGCACCGCGGTCGAGAAGGTGGTCGAGTACCGCCCCGTCCGCAAGCGCCTCCCCAAGGGCCGCCCGGGGATCACCACCTCCTTCACCGTGGGTGGCGCCGAGGGCTACATGACCGCCAACTCCTACCCGGACGACGGTCTCGGCGAGGTCTTCCTGAAGATGTCCAAGCAGGGTTCGACCCTCGCGGGCATGATGGACGCCTTCTCGATCGCCGTCTCCGTGGGCCTGCAGTACGGCGTTCCGCTGGAGACGTACGTCTCGAAGTTCACGAACATGCGCTTCGAGCCGGCCGGCATGACGGACGACCCGGACGTGCGGATGGCGCAGTCGATCGTCGACTACATCTTCCGCCGCCTGGCGCTGGACTTCCTGCCCTTCGAGACCCGTTCCGCGCTCGGCATCCACTCGGCCGAGGAGCGTCAGCGTCACCTGGACACCGGTTCGTACGAGCCGTCCCTCGACGGCTCCGACGCGGACGCCGAGGGTCTGGGCCTGGCCGCTCCGCAGCAGCCCGAGGTTCTGAAGCCGGTCGCCGTGCCGAAGGCGGCCGAGGCGGAGAAGCCCGCTCCGCAGCAGGCGCACACGAGTGCGGAGCTCGTCGAGATGCAGCTGGGCATCCAGGCCGACGCGCCGCTGTGCTTCTCCTGCGGGACGAAGATGCAGCGTGCCGGTTCCTGCTACATCTGCGAGGGCTGCGGCTCGACCAGTGGTTGCAGCTGAGCGGTTCTGGCTGAGCGGTCGTAGCTGAACGCCGCACGTGCCGGGAGCTTCGGGCGCCGGCCCGGAGTGAAGCCTGAACGACAAGGGCGGTGGTGCCGAGAAATCGGCGCCACCGCCCTTGTCGTTTGTCGTGACGCGAGGACCCGGGGCCGTCTCCGGGCGTCGTTCTCAGATCGCGGTCCCCATCACCGCGGCGAAAGTCGTCGGGTCGGCGTCGAATCCGCGGATGATCTCGCGGAAGGACCATGCGCCCGACTCGTTCCGGGTGAACTCCGCGATCGTCGCGGCCGTGTGCCCGGAGACCGCGGAGAGGTCGTTCTCCGCGAGGTCGGTGTGTCCGGTGCGGATGCGCACCGCGGTGTTCGGGATGTCGCCGAATGCCTTCGCCCCCTCGTGAGGCTGTATGGCCACACCGACCACCACGCGCGCGTACGAGGCCGCGAGCCGGTCGAGCTCCAGGGTCATTACCTCGTCGAAACCGAAGCCCTGGCCAGTCTTGCTGTCCCTGTTGAGGGTGATGGTCCCGTCGGGGGCGCGGCTGTCGAAGTGCACCAGGTACACGGGGCTGTCGTACGGGGCGTCCGCCAAGTAGGTCGCGGCGATGATGTCGAGATCATTCGGCGGCGTACCGACAGGGCTCGGATCCCATTTGAGCCCCACCTCGACCTTTTCGATCCCCTTGCTGACACTGCTCACAGAGCTTCCCCTCCTCGTGTACCGGCTGACGCTGACGCACCAGGCATGTCCGCACGGCACGTCCTACGGACACGCTACGGCGTATGACTGACATCACTGAAGTTTCCCGGTCCGTACGGCTGTTGGCCGCCGAGGGCATTTCTGGTGGCGTGCGTACACGCGCGCGTAGATCATTGGCCCCATGACTTGGAACGGGGAAGAACTGGACATCGAGGCCTACCTGGCCAGGATCGGTTACGAAGGAGAGGTGAAGCCCGACTTCGACACGCTCCGTGCACTCCACCGGGCGCATGTGGCCTCGATCCCCTTCGAGAACCTGGAGATGATGCTCGGCCGGCCCGTACCGCTGGACCTGGCGGCACTGCAGGACAAGCTGGTGCGGCAGCGCAGGGGCGGCTACTGCTACGAGCAGAACCTTCTGTTCGCCGCGGCTCTGGAACGTATCGGCTTCACCGTCACGGGACTCGGCGCGCGGGTCAGAGTGGGTGCCTCGTCGCGCCGCGCGGTGACGCACATGCTCCTGAAGGTCGAGGCGGACGGGCGGCAGTGGCACTGTGACGTCGGTTTCGGCGCCGAGGGGCTGCTCGAACCGATCCCCATGGGGGACGAGAGCGGCGTACCGCAGAACATGCGACAAGGAGAGTGGCGGTTCGGGATCGTCCAGGAGGCGAACGGTGCACGGGTGCTGCGGACCGAGCGTGCGGACGGATGGTCCGATCTCTACGAATACACGTTGGAAGAACGCCTTCCCGTCGACTACGTAGTGATGAACCACTACACATCGACCCACCCCAGGTCGCCGTTCATCCGCCGTCCCGTGCTCCAGAGGGCCGCTCCCGATGTGCGCCGCACATTGGTAGGTGAACATCTGACGGTGACGCGACCGGACGGCACAACGGACGAACGCGACGTATCCGCCGATGAGTTGAGCGAGGTCGTCGTCCGAGAGTTCGATATTGAACTGAGCGCCGATGACAGCGCCGAGCTGATCCGGGCGCACTACGCCGGAGCGTGACCCGGGCCACGCTCGCGGCCGTACGATGGCGCCGTGCTGGTCAAGTGGATTCGCTGCACCGTGGTGGACCGACGGGGGTTCGAGCGGGGGCAGCGAAAGTGGGCGGGGCTTCTGGGGGAGCCGGGGTTCCGGGGACAGGGTGGAGGGTGGAGCCGTGAGCGGCCGGGCGTGGCGCATGTCTTCGCCTTCTGGGAGAGCCGGGCTTTCTACGACTCCTTCATGGCGCGCTCCCATGACCGGCTGGCCGCAGCGCAGGCGGGCACCTTCAAGGACATCCAGAGCAAGCTGTTCGACCACCGTTTCGACGTGAAGACAGGCTTTGAGCCGCGCTTCGCGGACGCCGACGTGGTGCGGGTGGCGCACTGCCGGGTCCATGAGGCGCGGGTGGAGCACTTCGCGCTGATGCAGGAGAAGGTCTGGAACCCGGCGATGGCGGGCTCTCCCGGGATGGTGCGCGGGCTCTTCGGTGAGGCGTCAGGGCACGAGTTCCTCGTCCTCTCGATGTGGCTGTCGGCCGCCGAGCACGGCAAGTACCGCAGGGAACGGGTGGAACGCCTCTTGCTGCGCGCACAGACCGAGGCCGACGTCGCCGCGCTGGCCGGTGACATCGTGGAACTGGAGCCTTCGTGGACGGTGTGACGCCTCGTGCGGGGTGACCTGCCGCGGCGCCGCTGAGGGTGGGGTGACGGGGGCGGTACGGGTAGTGGCCGTATACGCCGGATGGAGCTCGGACAGCCGACCGGTTGGGCCGCCCGGCAGGGGGCGATCTAGGGTTTCCGTATGGCACGTCCGCGGCGCATCTTCCTTGTCCGACACGGCGAGTCGGCCGGAAACGCCGACGACACCGTGTACGAACGCGAACCCGACCACGCGCTGGCGCTCACCGAGAAGGGGTGGCGGCAGGCGGACGAGACGGGGGAGCAGCTGCGGGACGCCGTCGGCGTGGAGCGGGTGAGTGTGTACGTCTCGCCCTATCGCCGCACCCACGAGACCTTCCGGGCCATGCGGCTCGACCCCGATCTTGTGCGGGTGCGCGAGGAGCCGCGGCTGCGGGAGCAGGACTGGGGAAACTGGCAGGACAGGGACGACGTCAGGCTCCAGAAGGCGTACCGCGACGCGTACGGACACTTCTTCTACCGATTCGCCCAGGGAGAGTCGGGGGCCGACGTGTACGACAGGGTGGGCGCGTTCCTGGAGAGCCTGTACCGGAGCTTCGAGGCGCCGGACCACCCGCCGAACGTCCTGCTGGTCACCCATGGCCTGACCATGCGCCTGTTCTGCATGCGCTGGTTCCACTGGTCGGTGGCGGAGTTCGAGTCGCTGTCCAACCCCGGGAACGGCGAGATGCGGACGCTGGTGCTCGGCGACGACGGAAAGTACACACTGGATCGCCCGTTCGAGCGCTGGCGCGAACCGGAACCGTACGGCGTCACCGGATAGAGTGGCAGGGCGATGACCGCTGACTCCTCTCCCGACCGGCGCCTGGCCCGCGCTCTGGCCAGCCTGCGTGGACTGGCGGTGGGGGACGCGCTGGGCTCACAGTTCTTCGTGCCCGCGAACTACCCGCTGCTGAAGCGCCGGGAAGCGCCCCCAGGCCCCTGGCAGTGGACCGACGACACCGAGATGGCCTGCTCCGTGCTCGCCGTCCTGGTCCGTCACGACCGGATCGACCAGGACGCGCTCGCCCTGTCCTTCGCCGAGCACCATGACTTCGACCGCGGCTACGGCCCTGCCGTGAACCGGCTGCTCAGGCAGGTCCGGGAGGGCGGTGACTGGCGGGAACTGGCCTCCGCGCTGTTCAAGGGGCAGGGCTCCTGGGGGAACGGCGCTGCCATGCGGATCGCGCCGCTCGGCGCCTGGTACGCGGATGATCCGGAGCAGGCGACGCACCAGGCGGAGATCTCCGCCTACCCCACCCATCAGCACCGAGAGGCGGTCGTGGGAGCCATGGCGGTGGCCGCAGCCGCGGCACTGGCCGCCGCCCCCGACGGGCCGCCCGCGCCGAAGGCGCTGCTCGACGGCGTCATCGACCTCGTGCCCCGCAGCGCCGTGGGTGCGGGACTCCGCCGGGCGCGGGACATGCTCGACTACGGGGACGCGGCTACGGTCGCCGCGGTGCTGGGCTGTGGCCGCCGTACGACGGCTCATGACACGGTGCCCTTCGCCCTGTGGTCGGCAGCCCGAGGCCTCGGCGCCTACGAGCGGGCCATCTGGTCCACCGCCCAGGTGGGCGGCGACATGGATACGACCTGCGCCATCGTGGGCGGAGTGGTTGCTTCCGGTGAGGGTGGCGCGCCCTTGGACGAGTGGCTGGAGCGGAGCGAGGCGTTGCCCGGCTGGGTGCCGGTCGCGGCGGGCTGACTTCGGGGCTGCGGAAATCGGCTTCCGGGGATCGGCTTCCGGGGTTCCGGGTTCCGGGCTTTTTTCGGGGGGCCGGGGCGACTGTCACGGTCATGCCACAGCCGGGCCGATTCGCGGGGCGTCATCGGCCTCGCGGCTACTCTTTCCGGCAGGCCGCGAGTTGATCATGACTCGTGTGTCGTCAACGAGATGCCGGTCGCCCGGCGGCCCCGCCACGCGTGCGTGCCGTCCGCTGCACGTGCGGACCGGCCGGGAGGGGGTCCCGTGTCCGATACACCGTCCACGCCGTCCACGCCTGTGCCGTCAGGCAGTGGCAGCGAGAGGGAGAGCGAGGGGCCGGAGGACGCCGTGCCCCGCCCCCGTGGCGCTGAGGCGAGCCCGGGGCCGCCTGCCGACTGGGCGTACCCGGTGGGCTCCGCGGGCAAGCCCGAGCCGTTCCTGGCCGATCTGCGGGCCCAGCCGCCCGCTCCGGTCCGGACGGGAACGCTCGTCGCGGTGCTCGCCACCGGCCTGCTGAGCATGGTGCTGCTCGGCGACGGGCTCGCGCTCAATCTGCTCATCGTCGCCGTGCCGACCGCGCTCGCCGCGTACTTCGCCGCTGAACAGGCCGGTCGCAGGCCGCGCCCCTGGACGCTGGTCTGGGCGATCGGTGGCCTCGGGCTGCTTGCCGTGCCCGCCCTGCGGGACGCGGGCTGGCCTTCGTTCCTCGCCATCGTCTCCGCCGTCGCGCTCGGCTCGCTCGCCCTGCACGGCTGCCGCACCTGGCCCGGCGTCCTGCTCGGCCCGCTCGGGCTCTTCGAAGCGGTGCTCTCCGGACTGGGCTGGGGCTGGCGCGGTGCACGGAGCCGCGCGAGCGGGTCACGGAGCGGGCCCGTGCTGCGGGCGGTCGCGGTGACCGCCGTGCTGCTGCTGGTCTTCGGCGCGCTGTTCGCCGGGGCCGACGCCGCCTTCGCGGGGCTCCTCGGCGATCTGATGCCCGACGCCTCCGTCTCTGAGGGGCCGTGGCGTGTGCTGCTCTTCGCGGCCGGTGTCGTCGGAGCGCTCGCCGCGGCACACACCGCTGCCGCGCCCGTGCGCTGGGACCGGCTCTTCGTGGGTCCTGGCCGGGAGCGGGGCCGCATGGAGTGGGCGCTGCCGCTGATCGTCCTGAACCTGCTGTTCGCGGCGTTCAACGTGGTCCAGCTCGCGGTGCTCTTCGGTGGCTACGACGCGGTACTGGAGAAGACCGGCCTCTCGTACGCGCAGTACGCACGCCAGGGCTTCTGGCAGCTGCTCCTTGCCACGCTGCTCACCCTGGTCGTCATCGTCCTCGCGCTGCGCTGGGCGCCGCGTGACGGGTCACGCGACCGGGTCCTGGTGCGGGCCGTGCTCGGTACGCTCTGCGCCCTCACGCTCGTCGTCGTGGCGTCGGCGGTACGCCGCATGGACATGTACGTCGATGCGTACGGTCTGACCCGGCTGAGGGTCTCGGTCGTGGCCGTGGAGCTCTGGCTCGGTCTGATCGTCGTATTGATCATGGCGGCGGGGGTGTGGGGCGCCCGCTGGCTGCCGCGTGCCGTCGCAGCCAGTGCCGCGGCCGGTGTGCTGGCCTTCGGGATCCTCTCGCCCGACGGACTCATCGCCGAGCGCAATGTCCAGCGCTACGAGGACACCGGGAAGTTCGACCTGGAGTACGCGCGCGGGCTGTCCGCCGATGCCGCACCGGCCGTCGACGGGCTCCCGGAGCCGCTGCGCTCCTGCGCCCTTGAGGGCATCGCGAACGGCCTCGGCTCCGAGCGAGGCCCTTGGTATGCCACCAGCCTGGGCGAGGCGCGGGCCAGGGACATCATCGAGAAACGGCCGCCGGAGGTCCCCCCGGAGGGCTGCGAACGCTCCGGCGGCCGGGAGACCTCGTACCGCTGAGGCCCGCCGATGTGGAGCTCCACATCGGCGGGAGCTCCCGCCGATGTGGAGGCCCGGCGCATACGCCCCCTCAGCCGCCTGCGGGCCCCGCCGCACCGGCCGTACCTGACAGTGCCTCCAGGTCGCTCTTGCGCACCCGGACCAGTACCACGGCGGTGACCAGGGCGAGCAGGGCCATGGCGACGGCCGGTATGAAGGCCGTCGAGATCCCCTGGGACAGCACTTCGTGTCCCCAGGGCGCCGGGAGCTCACCGGTCTCGGCGAAGGCGGCCTTCTGCTGCGGCGACGCGTGCGCCATGAAGTCCGCCATCTGGTCCTTGCCCTCGTTCCGGCTCGCCGTGCCGAACACCGTGGTCAGGATGGAGAGGCCGAGTGAACCGCCCACCTGCTGTGTCGCGTTGAGCAGGCCCGATGCCGCGCCCGCCTCGTGTGGGGCCACTCCGGAGACGGCCGTCAATGTAAGGGTCACGAAGTTCAGACCCATGCCGAAGCCGAACACCAGCATCGGGCCGAGCACTCCGCTGACGTACGAACTGTCCGGACCGATGAGGGTCAGCCAGCCGAGCCCGAGGGCCACGAGGGCCGAACCGGTCACCATGAACGGCTTGGGGCCGAGGACCGGAAGGAGCCGTTGGGAGATGCCCGCGCCCGCCACGATCGCGACCGTGATCGGCAGGAAGGCGAGGCCCGCTTCGATCGGTGTGTAGCCCAGTACGTTCTGCACGAAGAGCACGATGAAGAAGAACATGCCGAACATCGCCGCGGCCAGGCTCAGCATGATCACGTACGAGCCCGAGCGGTTGCGGTCCGCGAACATCTTCAGCGGAGTGATCGGTTCCTTCGCCCGGCTCTCGACCAGGGCGAAGGCCAGGAGCAGGACGATCGCCGCGCCGAACGACGCCAGGGTGACGCTGTCGCGCCAGCCGTCCTCGGCCGCCCGGATGAATCCGTAGACCAGGGAGGCCATGCCGAGGGTCGACGTGAGGGCGCCCGCGATGTCGAAACGGCCCGGATGGCGCTCGGACTCGTTGATGTAGAGCGGGGCGAGGAAGGCGATCAGGATGCCGATGGGTACGTTCACGAACAGCACCCAGCGCCAGTCGAGCCACTCCGTGAGCATGCCGCCGGCCAGCAGACCGATGGCGCCGCCGCCCGCGGAGACGGCCGCGAAGACGCCGAACGCGCGGTTGCGCGCGGGGCCTTCGGGGAAGGTCGTGGTGATGAGTGCCAGGGAGGTGGGTGATGCGATCGCGCCGCCCACGCCCTGCAAGGCCCGCGCGGCGAGCAACTGCCAGGGTTCCTGGGAGAATCCGCCCAGGAGCGAGGCGAGGGTGAAGACCAGGATGCCGGTCATGAAGACCCGGCGGCGGCCGAGGATGTCACCGGCACGGCCACCGAGAAGCAGCAGTCCGCCGAAAGTGAGCGTGTACGCGCTGACGACCCAAGTGAGGTCAGTCGTGGTGAATGTGAGCGCGTCCTGAATGTGCGGGAGCGCGATGTTCACAATCGTCGCGTCGAGGACCACCATGAGTTGGCAGGCCGCGATGACGGCCAGCGCGATTCCGGGCCGGCCTGCTCGGCGGGCGGCGCCGGGCTTCTGATCTTGAGCTAACTGAGAGGTTGTCACTATGGGTCCCCCACAAGAGCATTAGTGAACGCTCCCGTTCACTGGATCGTCCACGGTAGTGACTCCCCATCAGTGAACGCAACCGTTCACTGACACTGCCTCGAATTGCGCAACGGAGAGATATCGATGGTTACTTCGCGCTGGAGCGCCGCCTCCGCTCAGACGGCCTCCCCGCGCCGACGGGGCCCTGTGCTGGAGCGGGCGATCCTCGATGCCGCGCTCGAGCAGCTCAGCACCGTCGGCTGGAACGGTCTGACGATGGAGGGTGTGGCGGCAGGCGCACAGACCGGCAAAGCCGCGGTCTACCGCCGGTGGCCCTCCAAGGAGGACCTCGTCGTGGACGCGCTGCAGGCCGCCCTTCCGGAACTCGACTCCGCGCCGGACTGTGGCGGAGTCAGGGAAGACCTCCTCCAGCTGTGCAGGCAGATGCGTGCGGCGATGTTCTCGCGGCCCGGATTCGCTCTCCGGTCCGTGCTTCACGAATGCGACACGGTGACGGCCGAGCGGTTCCATGGAGTGATTTTCGAAGGGGTCGTCGAGCCGAGCGTGAAGCTGATCAAAGAGGTCGTACGTCGTGGAGTCGAGCGCGGAGAGGTGCGCGCCGAGGCCGTGGACCCGTACGTATGCGACGTCATTCCGGCGATGATGATGTATCGCTCCAAGGTGTGCGGGAGCGAATGGAGCGACGAGGAATTCGCCGAACTGATCGACCAGGTCATGGTTCCGCTGCTCCGTCGGTAGACCTGGGTGTCGCGGGTGACATCCGGCGGCGTACGCTGTCTGGCGCCATGCCGTACGAACCTCCCACCCACACCGTCGAGCGCTCCCTTCGCGCTACCACCGGAGCGAAGATCGTTGCCGGCGTCGACGAAGTCGGGCGCGGCGCGTGGGCGGGACCGGTGACCGTCTGCGCGGCGATCACGGGACTGCGCAGGCCGCCCGAAGGGCTCACCGATTCCAAGCTGATCAGTCCCAAGCGGCGCACGACGCTCGCCGGGGAACTGGAGAGCTGGGTCACGGCGTATGCCCTGGGGCACTCCTCGCCCGAGGAGATCGACGACATGGGGATGACCGCCGCGCTGCGGCTCGCCGCCGTGCGCGCCCTGGAGGCGTTGCCGGTGCGTCCGGAAGCGGTGATTCTCGATGGGAAGCACGACTATCTCGGGATTCCCTGGCGGGTTCGTACGGTGATCAAAGGCGATCAATCCTGTGTGGCCGTCGCCGCGGCGTCGGTGATCGCCAAGGTTCGGCGCGACAAAATGATGGCCGAACTGGGTATCGAACATGCAGACTTCGGTTTTGCGGCCAACGCCGGCTATCCGTCGCCGGTGCACAAGGCCGCGCTGGCGGAGCGGGGGCCCACCCCGTACCACCGGATGTCGTGGGCGTATCTTGATGCGCTGCCCCAGTGGCGGCACCTCAAGAAGGCCCGCAGCTGGGCGGATGGAGGCGTTCCGGAAATCGAGGGCCAGCTTGGCTTCGACTTCTGACACTTCCGGCAGTTCCACTCGCACTCATGTGCCACCCGCCGATGCCCCTCGCACCGGCGTCTGATAAATAACAACGCATGCCTCTCAGTCCCGAGGAGCCTCAGATTCACGAGAGTGCCCAGGGTCCCCGCGTGACCCCGGCCAGTGGCCGCATCACGCCGACCCCCCGCCCCGTACCCGGCCCGCGTCCCGCGGCTGTGCCGCGTCCCGGCCGACCGGGCCCCGCCCGGCCGACGCCGCCGGCGCAGCGCACGTCGCACGAGCCGGCCGCCACGCCCGGGCCGTCCGCCCCGGCTGCTTCCGGACCTTCCGCCGTCTCCGCAGGTTCCCCTGCGGGCTCAGCGACGGATGCCGGTGCTTCGGTTCCGCAGATCCAGCTGATCCCGGCTTCCGCCGAGGGGGCGCTCGACGCCGCCGAGGAAGCAGTCGACCTGCTGCTCGACTCCGGCCGTGCTCCGGGTGAGGTCCTGGTGATCACCACCGGCGACCCGCACCCGTGGGCCACGCACGAGCTGTCGTTCGGCGAGGCCTCCTACTGGGCTCAGCACGACGCGGGTGACGACGTCTTCTATGCCGACGCCGCCGCCCTGGGCCGTGCCGTGACCCGCCCCGTGGTCGTCGTCGCCATCAACGGCGGCAGCGAGGAGACCGCGGTCGGCGCGCTGCCGACGGCGCTCACCCGGGCCGGAACCCTGCTGATCGTCTGCGGTGACCCGCAGCGGATCAACGCGATGCTGGGCGCGGGCGTCTGACGTTCACTGTCTGACACCTGCGCGCCGGGTCCCGGCTTCCACTGCCTGTCTCCGAAGTCGGGTGGCCGGTGACCGTGGTGGCGGTGGTGGTCGGTGTCGGGCGTGGCATGGCCGGGTGAGCTTCGAGCTGGGCGCGTCGCGTACCGCGTGACGCGGGTGGCGGCGCGCTCCGGTCCATGCCCGTGGCCCGCCCGGTGCGGCGGGGCGAAAAACGCCTCAGCGTGCCGCCGCCCGGCGCAGGACGTCGGACGCGGCGCCGCCGGTGCGGGGTGGCGGCGGATCGGTGTCGGCGAAAGCCTCCGGGCGTGAGCCGGAACTCGGCCGACGGCCGCCACGGCCTTCGCCGAGCACTTGCCAGCCGTCACGGGTCAGCGTGATGTAGGCACCGCACCGCAACCCGTGCAGTGTGCAGGCGTCCCGCAGACCCCACATCCACGCCCCGTCCTCCGGCGTCCAACGCGCGTCACCGTCACGGCAGTAGAGCAGGACGGCGGTGCGCACCGGGGTGCGGCGCCGCAGGTCGTGCGGGATGACCCGACGCAGCTGCGCGAGCAGCGCGTTACGGAACACCCAGCCGTCCGCCGTGCTCGGCCGTCGGGGGAACGAGGCGCTCGCCCGGAGCCGTTCCTCCGAATCGAGGACAGCGACGACGGCTGTCCCGGGCGTCGGGCGATGCCGGGCGTGCAGGCCGCTGACGACCTCACGCGGATTGCGCAGCAGGGGAATTCCCGCGGCTGACCACTCCGCGGGTTCGAGCATCCGGGCCAGTCGGTTGGTGGAATCGGCGGACATCTCAGCCGACGTCGAAGACTCCGACATCGATGCCGCAGCGAACGGAGCGAATCCGAAGGTCACGGTCCTCCCTTCGGCTACGCGCCCATAGGGCGGGTCGGACTGGGGAGCGCACCGCGGCACAGCCCTGCCGGACCACGGGGAGGCGCGCGGGGAGCAGCACCAATTCTTCCCGCCGTACTGCCTTGCGGCAACGAGCAATCGGGCCCGCCGACCAGTATCTGGTGATGCGCCGCCTATATCCCTGCCCAAGGCGACCCACATCGACGCTTGCGTCAGCCTTGTACGGCCAGGACCAGCGGCAACACCCCCTTGGCCCCGGCCCGGCGGAGCATGCGCGCGGCCACCGCCAGGGTCCAGCCGCTGTCCGTCAGATCGTCGACGAGCAGAACGGGACCGCCCGCTTCCTGGAGTGCCGCCGCGAGCTCGGGGGGCACGGTCAGCGCCCCGTCGAGGGCGCGCAGGCGCTGCGCGCTGTTGCTCCTGGGCACATGTGCCGTATCGGCTCCGGCGGCGTACTCGATGGAGCCGAGGAGCGGGAGGCGGCCGATCTCGGCGATCCGCGCGCCAAGTGACTGGATCAGCTGGGGCCTCGTGTGCGAGGACATGGCCACGACACCGGCCGGCCGCGCCTGGGCGTCGTCGTTGCCCGACGCCCAGCCGCCGGGGCCCTTCGCCCAGTCGGCGAGCACGCCGACCACGGCCTTCGCCACGTCGTCGGGCACCGGTCCGTCAGGGGCCTGCGGGGCGAGCATCGGCCGGAGTCTGTTGCCCCATCCGATGTCAGAGAGCCGCCCCAAGGCCTTGCCCTGGGAGGCCTGTTCTCCCACGGGGATGCGCCCCTTGAGGTCGACGCCGACGGCGGCGAGCCCGGTCGGCCACATCTTCCGGGGTTCCACGTCGACACCCGCACGGACCAGTTCGCCCCGTGCCGTGTCCAGTGCCCCGGAGGACACGGCATCGGTGAAGCGCGCGCCCGCGCAGTTGTCGCAGCGCCCACAGGGTGTTGCTGCCTCGTCGTCCAGCTGCCGCCGCAGGAACTCCATCCGGCAGCCAGGAGTCGTGGCGTAATCACGCATCGCCTGCTGCTCCGTCTGCCGCTGCTTGGCGACCCAGGCATAGCGCTCGGCGTCGTACGCCCAGGGCATCCCCGTGGAGGTCCAGCCGCCCTTGACGCGCCGGACCGCGCCATCCACGTCGAGGACCTTGAGCATCGTCTCGAGCCGGGACCGGCGCAGCTCGACCAGCGGCTCAAGGGCGGGCAGCGACAGCGGCCTTCCCGCCTGCGCGAGGACGTCCAGCGTGCGCCGGACCTGCTCCTCGGGAGGGAAGGCGAGCGAGGCGAAGTAGTTCCAGATCGCTTCGTCCTCCTTGCCCGGAAGCAGGAGCACCTCCGCGTGATCGACACCACGGCCCGCGCGGCCGACCTGCTGGTAATAGGCGATCGGGGACGAGGGCGAGCCGAGATGCACCACGAAGCCGAGATCCGGCTTGTCGAAGCCCATGCCCAGGGCGGAGGTGGCCACCAGGGCCTTCACCCGGTTGGCGAGCAAATCTTCCTCGGCCTGCTGCCGGTCCGCGTTCTCCGTCTTACCGGTGTACGAGGTGACGGTGTGCCCGCACTGCCGCAAGAAGGCGGTGATCTCCTCGGCGGCGGCGACGGTGAGCGTATAGATGATTCCCGAGCCCGGCAGCTCGTCCAGGTGGTCGGCGAGCCAGGCGAGCCGGTGCGCGGCGTTGGGAAGTTGGAGCACGCTCAAGCTCAGGCTCTCGCGGTCGAGAGGCCCGCGCAGCACGAGCGCGTCCGAGCTGCCGCCGGTGCCCAACTGCTCGGCCACGTCGGCCGTCACACGTGCGTTGGCCGTCGCGGTGGTGGCCAGCACGGGGACGCCCGGCGGCAGGTCGGCGAGCATGGTGCGCAACCGTCGGTAGTCGGGCCGGAAGTCGTGGCCCCAGTCCGAGATGCAGTGCGCCTCGTCGACCACGAGCAGGCCGGTCGCAGCGGCGAGCTTGGGCAGGACCTGATCTCGGAAATCCGGGTTGTTCAGCCGCTCCGGGCTGACGAGGAGAACGTCCACGTCGCCGGAGGCCACCTCGGCCTGGATGGTCTCCCACTCCTCCGTGTTGGAGGAGTTGATCGTGCGGGCGGTGATTCCGGCTCGCGCGGCCGACTCCACCTGATTGCGCATGAGCGCGAGCAATGGGGAGACGATCACGGTGGGGCCGCTGCCACGCTCCCGCAGCAGTGCGGTCGCGACGAAGTACACGGCGGACTTTCCCCATCCCGTGCGCTGTACGACCAGGGCCCGGCGCTTGTCGGCGACCAGCGCCTCGATGGCGCGCCACTGATCCTCGCGCAGTCGTGGACCGTCCGACGGCGCCTCCTCGCCGTTTTCGGGGGCGGGGCCGCCGACGAGGCGGGCGAGTACGGCATCGGCCGCCGTGCGCAGATCTTCGTTGGTCATGCCCCCATGCAACCCGATGGGTCTGACATTAGGCGAACGAGTCCACCGGCCTGTGGATAACTCTTGGCGTGCCCCTGATCGCAGTTATCCACAGGCCAAACCGGAATCTGGTGATCCGCGGGAGAGTCGGCGCATGGCGAATCACAGCGAACAGAACGACCCGATCAATTCCGCCGACTCCACCGACTCCGCCGACTCCATCGGTTCCACCAGCACCACTGATTCCATCGACGAGACCCTGGTCACCTTGCGCACCCCGGCCGAACTCGCCGATGCCCTTCCGTACCTGCTCGGGTTCCGGCCCGAGGAGAGCGTCGTCCTGATTGCTCTGCACGGCGAGCGGGGGCGGCTGGGTGGCCGTGTGCGCCTCGGTATTCCCGGGCGCGCTGAGGACTGGCCACCCATCGCGGAGCAGCTCGCCCAGTGTCTGGTGGGCGGCTGCGAGCGGCGCGGGACCCGGCCTGACGGCATTGTCGCCTTCCTGTGCGCGGAGCCCGTGGGTGCCGAATCCGGACGGCAGGTCATGGAGCGCCTGCGACCGCTTGCGCAAGTGCTCCGCACCGCCTGCGGAAGCCTCGACGTCCCCGTGTTCGAGGTCGTGTGCATCTCGGCGGGCAGTTTCTGGACCTACTGCTGCCCGAACAAGGAGTGCTGCCCGCCGGAAGGCGTACCGCTGCTGCGGCCGGGCACGTCGGTCCTGGCCGCGGCCACGGCCTACGCCGGCGTACAAGTGGGTGTCACGCCGAGGGAGATGCGGGCGCGCCTCACCCCATGGGAATCCGTCGCCGCGGCGGATCAGGAGGCCGCTCTCGACGCGGCGGGCATGGCGATCGTGCGCCGGATCCTGGACGAGGACGGGCACGCCGAGGTCGCCGCTGACACGCTCGACCTGGCCCGCCGGATCATGGCGCGCATGGCCGATGCACCGACGGTCGTCGACAGGCTGGAGGCGGATCTCCAGGACGACGAACTTATCGCGCACGACGAAGCCGCGGCGCTGATCCTCGGCCTGCAGGACCGTACGACTCGTGATCAGGCGGCGGAATGGATGGAGGGCGACGCCGCGGCAACGGCACTTCGTCTCTGGAGGGTGCTGGCCCGTCGCTGCGTCGGCGCCTACGGAGAGCACGCCGCGGCTCCCCTGTCCCTCGCGGGCTGGGTCGCCTGGTCCCTCGGCGATGCCACGGAGGGGCAGGAAGCCCTGGCCATGGCGCTGTGTGCCGACCCCAGCTACACCTTCGCGCAACTCCTGCACCATGCCTGCGCCGGGGATCTGGACCCTGAGCCGATCCGCCGCTGCTTGCGAAGGGGACGAACTGACGGTGGCGCGTCGGGTGTTCAGACCGAATTGCCCGTACCAGCGGAGACCTTGGACTCCGCGGGAGAGCCGGTGGGCGCCGCCTCCCGACGCCGCAGCCGCCCCTCACGGCCGAAGAGCGGCACTGGTGCACGGGCCGCCTCAAGGCCGAACACAGGGCCGCAGAACCGCCGTCGCACCACTCGGCGCGCGGCGAGGAACGACACATGAACGCGGGAGTTCGTTGCCTGGGGGCAGCCCTGAGGGCAGCCCTGGGGCAGCCGTGAGGGAGGGCGAGCGGGACAGGGCGAGATGGGTACCGTCGTGGGTGGCTTGCGGCCGAGACCGGGGCCGGCCGAGTGGCTTCGTGTTCCGTGGGCGTGACCTGGGGCGGGGGTGGCCCGTTCACCTGAGTGGCGGCACCTGTGCCTGGGCCGAGCCGCCGTACGACCTCCGACTCCCCGTAGCGCGGACAGCGCGGAAGAAGCCGCCTCATGTCCCTGCCCGCTCCGTCTCCAGTCTCCGGCAGAGAGGGTCCCCAGCGACCCACGCCGACTCCATGGCGCCCGTCCGGCGGGCACGCCCCGGCTCCCGCGCCGCGTCGCCCCGCACAGCTGCCGCCCGTGCACGACGCGCTGATCTGTGTGGCCATGCCCGCGCTCGCGATCTCCACGGGTCAGGGGCAGTTGACCGGCCGCGGACTCGAGGGGTTCTACCGCGCGGGGCGCAGGCTGTTGTCCCGCTGCCAAGTGCGGGTGGCGGGGCGCGAGCCGGTGGTCGTGCAGGCCCGGATGCTCTCGGCCGACCGTGCCCGCTTCGTCGCGACACTGCGTACGTCCGCGGACGGCGGTCCGGATCCGGATGTGATCGTCGAGCGGACCCGGTACGCGGATGGTACGGAGCGGATCGTCCTGACCAGCGGCACGGGCCGCCTTCTGCGGCTGCCCGTGGAGGTGTCCCTCGGCACGGACCTGGCGGAGCTCGGAGCGATCGCGTCCGGCAACACCGGTCCCGAACTGCCCGCCAGCGTCCACGACTCCGGCATGCGCTGGTCCTCTCCCGCTGGCCACTGCGCGGTTACCGCGCATCCGGCGCCCGCGGACGCGCTGGCCTCCGCGGGGCTGTTGCGCTGGGAGGTGGAGCTGCCACCGGGCGGTACCTGGAGTCTGGAGCTACGGGTGCGTACGGAGGGCGCGGGTCCGGTGCGGGCGGTCGGACACGGGGCCTCGCGTTCACTCACCACGGCACGGGCGGCGGGCGACGATCCCAGGGCGCGGGCTCTGCTGGACCGGTCAGTGGAGGATCTCCAGGCGTTGCTGATGCGGGACCCCGAGCACCCGACCGATGTCCATCTGGCCGCGGGGGCGCCATGGCGCTGTGGTCTCGCTCCGGCCGAGGCGCTCGTGGCCGCCCGGATGACGTTGCCGATCGGCACCCGGATCGCCTTGGGGACGCTGCGTACGCTCTCCCGCCGTCAGCTCACGGGCAAGGGCCCGCGGGCGGGCATGATCCCCGGACCGGTGCGGAACAAGGGTCCGCACCTGCCGCCCGGGTGCACGGGGATCGAGGCGACGCTGCTCTTCCCGGTGCTGCTGGCGGAGGCATGGCGTTGGGGACTTTCGGCGCGGGAGACGGAGGAGTTGCTGCCGACGGCCGAGCGCTGCCTGCGGTGGCTGCTCGCGGCGGTCGGCGACGGAGTACGACTGCCGGACCCGTATCCGGGTGGCCCCGCGCCATGCGAGACCCAGGCCCATGCCCACCGGGCCGCGCTGCTCGGCGCCGACCTGCTCGACGCGCACGGCCGTGCGGGCGGTACCGACCTGCGGCAGTGGGCGGAGCGACTGCGAGGCGCCTTCCGGGAGAACTTCTGGGTGGAGGACCGGACGGGTGGCCGACCCGCCGCGGCCTGCCTGCCCGACGGCCGCCCCGTTCCCCTCCTCACCGGTGGTGCCGCCCACCTCCTCGACACCGGCCTGCTCGGGTCCGGTGCGCTGGCACCGGGGCTGCTCGACAAGGTGCAGACCGAGCAGCTGGCCCGGCTGCTGGGCGGCCCCGCCATGGACTCGGGGTGGGGTCTGCGGAGCTTGGGCGTCAAGGAAGCCGCGTACAACCCTTTTGGGCATCGTGGCGGAGCGGTCCGTATCCATGAGACGTCGGTCGCCGTCGCGGGTCTGGCCGCCGCCGGATACGAGAAGGAGGCGAGTGGACTATTGCGGGGGGTGATGGCGGCGGCCGAGGCGTTCGGCTACCGGCTGCCTGAGATGTACGCCGGGGAGCAGCGCACGGAGGGCGGCGCTCCGTTGCCGCATCCCGCTGCCTGCACCCCGGCGGCCGTCTCAGCGGCCGCCGGGGTGCAGCTCCTCACGGCGCTCGCCGGGATCCGGCCCGACGCCCCGTCGGGCACGGTGACGCTGAGGCCCGTCAGCAGCGCCCCTCTGGGGGAGCTGGGGCTGACGGCGCTGTGCGTCGCGGGCGCCCCGTTCGCCGTGCGTGTCAGCAGACTCGGTCTCGCCATGGTCGAGGAGGCCGCCGACGGACTGCAGTTGGGTGTGTGACCCACGGGAGGAGGCCAGCGACGGGTGTGGCGCACACCTGACGCAGGACCCGCGGCGGGTGCACACCTGACGCGGGACCCGGTGAATCCAGCCGGGCAGGGACAGAGGGACAGCGCCGCGCGCACGTCGGGGAGGGAGGGGCAGCGCCGCGCGCACGTCAGGAAGGGCGGCCGATCTCCCAGGCTGCCTCGATCATCCGGAAGATCTCGTCCACCGCGGCCTCCGGATCGTCCGCCTCACGGGCCAGCGCATAGGCGTCGATCACGAACCTCGCGATCGTCCGGCAGGCCGTCGCGGTCTGCGACAGGTCGAGATCGGCGGCGATGGCCGTTGCCAGCGACTCCGCATGGCGCAGCTGCATCGACTCGTCGTACTTACGCAGGGCAGGTGATTCGTCGATCATCCGGAAGACCGGGGCGGCGTCGTTCGCCGTGCAATGTCGCACCAAGGCCTGGATCTCGCGGCGCAGCGCAGGGATGAGCGGTTCGTGCGGCGCGCGGCCGGTGACTGCCTGAGTGAGGCGTTTCTCGAAGTCTTCGTCCTGCTCGAACACCAGGGCCTCTTTCGAGGCGAAGTGGGAGAAGAGCGTGGTGACGGCCACGTCGGCCTCGGCGGCCACGTCACGGATGCCCACCGCGTCGTACCCGCGTTCCATGAAGAGCTGCATGGCGGTGTCAGCGATCTTCTGGCGGGTCGCGGCCTTCTTGCGCTCTCGACGTCCGGACGGCACGGTCATACGCTGATGCTATCAGGTACAAAACACTAACCGTTTTGGAACACTAACCGTTTTGAAGCACTAACGGTTAGTGTTACGGTCGTCGGTATGAAGAGAGTGAGCTTCGCCGAGTTCGGCGGTCCCGACGTTCTGCAACTCCTGGAAGCCGAGGAGCCCCACCCGGGTCCCGGCCAGATACGTATCGCCGTGCGGGCGGCAGGTGTGAACCCCGTTGACTGGCGGGTCCGTGAAGGTCAGGTCCTGGGGGCCCACCCGATCGAGCTGCCCGCCGGAGTCGGCCTTGACGCCTCCGGGGTGGTGGACGAGGTCGGCGAGGGTGTCGAAGGGGTCGAGATCGGCGATCACGTGTTCGGTGAAGGTGCCAGCACCTATGCCGAGTTCGCCGTGCTGTCGGCCTGGGCGCGAATGCCCGAAGGGCTGACGTTCGAAGAGGCGGCCGGTTACCCCTCCGTAGTGGAGACCGCGCTGCGCATCATCCGCGAGGTCGGTGTGCAGCCCGGGCAGACGCTGCTGGTCAGCGGTGCGTCGGGGGGAGTCGGATCGGCCGTGTTGCAGATCGCCCGCGACCGAGGCATCGCGGTGATCGGCACGGCCGGGACCGCGAACCAGGACTACCTGCGTGACCTGGGAGCCGTCGCCACGACGTACGGCGAGGGCTGGGTCGAGCGGGTACGGCAGCTCGGCCGTGTCGACGCGGCTCTCGATCTGGCCGGCTCGGGCGTGATCCGCGAGCTCGTCGAGCTGACCGGGGACCCGCAGAAGGTGATCTCCATCGCCGATCTCGGCGCGCCGGAGTTCGGTGTCCGATTCTCCGGCGTGGCCGGGAGTGTGCCGGCGGCGCTCGCCGAGGCCGCCGGTCTCATCTCGCGGGGGAGGCTCCATATCCCGGTCGAGAAGTCGTACACGCTCTCCGAGGCCGCTCAGGCGCACATCGACAGCCAGGCCGGTCACACGCGCGGGCGCCGGGTCGTGATCATCTGAGCCACTGCCTGCGGGGCCGCACGGCCCGGCGCGGCCCGGCAAGCTGAGTTCCTGGTAGCTCCGATTCGGCGAAGTCTCTCAACCACGGTCCATTGGGACGGACTTCGCCGAGTCGCCCCGTCCGCATGCCGAATCGACGGCGTGGGGGCTCTTGTGTGTGCTCCGGCCTTCTCCCGGGCGCTCCGCCGCGTTCGAGTGGTGCTCATGGTCGCGCGGAAATGTTCTTGAGACCGCGGAACCTGGAACCAGGATCGGCTGCCGGAGGAGCTGTTTATCGTCAGGCAGACGACTATGATCGCGGCATGTCGCCCTACGACCCGTCGGCCTTCCCGCCCTTCGCTGTCACCGTCGATCTGGTCGTGCTGACCGTGCGCAGCCACGCGCTCTGCGCGCTTGCCGTGCGGCGGGGTGAGTCGCCGTTCCAGGGCCGCTGGGCGCTCCCCGGCGGATTCGTGCGCGACGACGAGGACCTGTCGGCGGCCGCCGCGCGGGAGCTGGTCGAGGAAACGGGGCTGTGCGCCCACGATCGGGACACTCCGGTCCAGGCGAACGGCGCGCACCTGGAGCAGCTCGCCACGTACGGCGATCCCAAGCGCGATCCGCGGATGCGGGTCGTGAGCGTCGCCCATCTCGCGCTCGCCCCCGATCTGCCCGCACCACGAGCCGGTGGTGATGCGAAAAGCGCACGCTGGGCGCCGGTCGAGGCACTGCTCCATCAGGGCGGATACGGCCGCGAGGGCGAGCAGGCGGCGCCGCTGGCCTTCGATCACGCGCAGATCCTGGCGGACGGCGTGGAGCGCGCCCGTTCGAAGATCGAGTACTCCTCCCTTGCGACGGCCTTCTGCCCGCCCGAGTTCACCGTCGGAGAGCTTCGCCGGGTGTACGAAGCCGTGTGGGGCGTCGTGCTCGACCCGCGCAACTTCCACCGCAAGGTGACCGGCACGCCTGGCTTCCTCGTCCCCACCGGCGGTACGACCACCCGCCAGGGCGGCCGCCCCGCCCAGCTCTTCCGCGCGGGCGGCGCGACGCTGCTCAACCCGCCGATGCTGCGCCCCGAAGTCTGAGGTCCGAGCCGCGGGGCATGCGCTGGTCACCTGTCGGTCTGACCGCGCGATGGTCGCGTAATGGACACCCGCGACCCACACCCTGACCGAAATGACGGAAATATCGCGTTATCTTGCTGATGTACCCACGGGGTTCGTCCGTCCCCGACCCGGCGGACGAACCTTGGCCGCCGAGCGGTCGCACATCCCGCGAGAGAAGCGATGATCCAGGCCATCGGACTGACCAGCAATCTCCGCCAGGAGCTGCCACCCGCCGTCGACGACGTGTCCTTCGAGGCGCGAACAGGCCGTGTCACGGCGCTGCTCGGCGCACAGGGCGCCGGCAAGACGACGGCGCTGAGACTCATGCTCGAAATCCAACAGGGCCGAGGGATCACCTACTTCAGAGGGCGTCCGCTGCACCGCATCGCCCACCCCTCCCGCGAGGTGGGCGTCCTTCTGGGCGAGGTGCCGGGGCATCCCGGCCGCACGGTCCGCGGCCAGCTGCGCATGCTGTGCGCTGCCGCCGGTGTTCCCGTCCAGCGCGCCGACGACGTACTCGAGGTCGTCGGTCTCGTCAGCCTCCGTGATCAGCGGCTCGGCACGCTCTCGCGCGGCATGGACCGGCGTCTCGGCCTGGCCTGCGCGCTGCTCGCCGACCCGCACACGCTCGTCCTCGACGGTCCCGCCGACGGGCTTTCGGCCCGGGAGGGCGGGTGGCTGCACGACGTTCTGCGCGCGCACGCCTCCCAGGGGGGAACGGTCCTGTTCTCCACGGCCGACCCCAAGGAGGCGGCACGCAGCGCCGACCGGGTCGTCACGCTGGAAGCGGGCCGTCTCGTCGCCGACCAGGAAGCCGGGGATTTCGCCCGCACCCGGCTGCGCCCCCGTGTCGCGGTGCGCAGTCCCCACGCGGCGCGCCTCGGCGCCCTGCTGTCCAAGGAGGCCCGCGCGGGGCAACGCTCCATCGAGGTGGTGAAGGAGTACGGCAACAGGCTTTCGGTATACGGCAGCAATTGCGCCGACGTCGGAGAGACGGCGTTCCGCCACGGAATCCTCGTCCACCAACTCGCCGATGAGATCGGGGATGCGGGGCCTGTCGCTGTGGCGCCGACGCCGCTGGCCGCGCCCTCGCCCGCGCCCGAACGGTCCGCGCCCGCGCCCGAACGCAGAGTCGAAGTCTCCGGTGGGGCGGCTGCGGCCGTGGGCAGCACGGGCGTGGATACGGGGCAGACGTCACGCGGGGGCTCGGCGGGAAGCCCGGCAGGAAAGACCCCGGCGGGGGGCAGGCCGGCCGAGGCGGCTGACGTGCTGCCCGGGGCCGGGGCCGGGGCCGGGGCCGACACTGGCACTGGCAGCACTGGCAGCACTGGCAGCACTGGCAGCACTGGCACCGGCGTCGAGACCGTGTCCACGACCAAGATCCTCATCCCGCTCGCCCCCATGGACCTACCCGCCCCCACGGACCTACCCGCCCCCACCGACCCCCTCGCCACCGCTGCCCCACAGGCCGCCGTGGCCCCGTCCTCCTTGCCGCCACCCATCTCGATCCGCCCCGCCCGCAGCCCCCTTCGTCCCTTGCGCTACGAGCTGCGCCGCATCGCCGGTGTCGGCACCGGGTACCTCACCGCGGCCGTCGTGCTGGCCGTCTCCGCCGTCCTCTGCGTCTTCCTCGCAAGGAGCGGTCACACGCCGCAGCCGCTCCTGCTGGCCGCCTGGCCCCAGGAACTGCCCTTGCCGCCCGCGGCGCTTGGCGCCGGGCTGCTCGGCGCGCTCGCCTTCGGCGAGGAGTTCCGTCATCCCGCCCTCGCCGTCGACCGGGGCACCGTCCCCCGCCGCTTGGGGCTGCTCTGTGCCAAGTTGATCGTCGCGGCGGCCACGGGGCTCCTGCTGAGCCTGCTCGTCCTGGCTTCCGACACCGCGCTGCTCCACCTGGTATACGGCGACGAGCTCGTGAAAGTTCCCGCTGACTGGCTTTCGCTGAGCGCGAGTTGGATCGCCCTGGTGGTGGGCTGCGCCTGGGCGGGGGTGCTCGCGGGCGGAGTCTTCCGGTCCACTACGGCAGGCCTCGCAGCGGTTCTCGCGGTACCGATCGTCGTCGTACCGCTCGTACAAAAGGCCTTGGAGGGACCATCTGTGCGATCGGCGGCGGGGCTGCCGGGGAGGCTGCGCGACCTCGCGCTGGTGCAGTGGCCGTTCGGTGTCGAGCGATATCTGGCCGGCGGAGTCCGGATGGTCGTCCAACCTGTCGGCAGCGCACTGATGTTGTCACTGACCGCTCTGCTCTGCGCATATCTGCTCACCGGGATGCGCAGCAGAGCTCGATAACGATCGCTCGACGCTTCCGTTCCCGTGCTGCGCACAACTCCTAGGAGAACGGCCATTTCTTTCCGATAAGGCGTCAAGCGCGGCGGGGTAAGCGATCACCCTTTCGTGTGCTTTTCACCAAAGACCTCAAGGGACTTGGGAGCCACGCCGACAAAGGATCCGTGAGTACCCTTGCGCACACCATGATGACCGCCGCCCGCTCCGCAGACTCCGGTCTCGCCGGCCCGGGCGAACTCGACCGCTACCCCTACGCAGAGGCCCCTGGTGCCGACCGCGTCGTCGCGCCCCCGTGGGACAGCGCCGACCACGACCTCGGCCGTGTGGGCCGACGCACCGCAGGAAACCGTGGCCGTGGACTGCACGGCCAACTCGTCCAGCAGCTCGGTCAGATGATCGTCTCCGGCGACCTGGGCGCCGACCGCCCGCTGGTCCCCGAGGAGATCGGCCAGCGTTTCGAGGTGTCCCGCACCGTCGTGCGGGAATCGCTGCGCGTACTTGAAGCCAAGGGCCTGGTCAGCGCGAGGCCGAATGTCGGCACGCGCGTGCGCCCCGTCAGCGACTGGAACCTGCTGGACCCGGACATCATCGAGTGGCGCGCGTTCGGGCCGCAGCGCGACGACCAGCGCCGTGAACTGGGTGAGCTTCGCTGGACGATCGAGCCGCTCGCCGCCCGGCTCGCCGCGGGCCACGGCCGAGAGGAGGTGCAGCAGCGGCTCGCCGACATGGTCGAGATCATGGGCCATGCCCTGAGCCAGGGCGACGGGATCACCTTCTCCCGCGCCGACGCGGAGTTCCACTCGCTGCTCATCCAGCTCGCGAGCAACCGCATGCTGGAGCACCTGTCCGGCATCGTCTCGGCCGCACTCCAGGTCTCCGGTGGCCCGATCACCGGCTGCGACCGTCCCACCGAGGCGTCCCTGGCCCATCACTCGCGCATCGTCGACGCTCTCGGGTCGGGAGACGGACCCGGCGCCGAAGCGGCCATGCGGCAGCTGCTCACCGCCCACCCGGAGGTGGAGCGCGTCGTGCCCGCCCCCCGCGAGCACTGACCGGCCGGGTCTGCGTCCGTACGGCCGGCTCATGCGCCTCGCGGCCCGACCTCATCACTCCGTTGGCGCGGTACCGTCGCCGGGCCTCTGCGGGGCCCTCTGGGATCAGGCAGAGACCCGGTGGCGCGGCCGTTGCCGTCAGGACGGTCACCAGAGCCTTGATCTGGACACTTCTGACCGCATCTGGACGCTTTTGGGCGCTTACGGGGTGTGACTCGGGCCACGTAGATTGGGCGTAACGCTCCTCGGGGCAGCGCGATGACCTAAGAGGTGATAGCCGAGGAGGGAATACAGCAGTCGTTCGCGACGCTGTGTAGCTCCCCGGCCCCGCCTGCGCCGTCGGCCCATCCCCAGTCGTCGGTCGTCGGTCCTGGTCCACAATGGACGGGGCCGGAAGCCGTTTTCCAACGTTCCGAGAGGTTGTTCGTGTCGGCCAGCACATCCCGTACGCTCCCGCCGGAGATCGCCGAATCCGTCTCTGTCATGGCGCTCATCGAGCGGGGAAAGGCTGATGGGCAGATCGCCGGCGATGACGTGCGTCGTGCCTTCGAAGCTGACCAGATTCCGGCCACTCAGTGGAAGAACGTTCTGCGCAGCCTCAACCAGATCCTCGAGGAAGAGGGTGTGACGCTGATGGTCAGTGCCGCGGAGCCGAAGCGCCCCCGCAAGAGCGTCGCAGCGAAGAGCCCGGTCAAGCGCACCGCGACCAAGACCGTCGCGGCCAAGACGACCACGGCTAAGCAGGCCACCGCGACCGCCGCCCCCGAGGCGTCGGCCGTAGATGTCGCAGCTGAGGACTCGCCCGCGAAGAAGGTCGCCGCCAAGAAGACGACGGCAAAGAAGGCCGTCGCCAAGAAGACCGTCGCCAAGAAGGCGACGGCAAAGAAGAGCGCGTCCAAGCAGGACGACGAGATCCTGGACGACGAGGCCACCGAGGAGACACCCGCCAAGGGCAAGCCCGGTGAGGGCGAGTCCACGGAAGAGGGTCCCCAGGCAGGCTTCGTGCTCTCCGACGAGGACGAGGACGACGCCCCGGCCCAGCAGGTCGCCGCGGCCGGTGCCACCGCCGACCCCGTCAAGGACTACCTGAAGCAGATCGGCAAGGTCCCGCTCCTCAACGCGGAGCAGGAGGTCGAGCTCGCCAAGCGCATCGAGGCCGGCCTGTTCGCCGAGGATAAGCTGGCGAACGCCGACAAGCTCGCACCGAAGCTCAAGCGCGAGCTGGAGATCATCGCCGAGGACGGGCGCCGCGCCAAGAACCACCTCCTGGAGGCCAACCTCCGCCTGGTGGTCTCCCTGGCCAAGCGCTACACCGGCCGCGGCATGCTCTTCCTGGACCTCATCCAGGAGGGCAACCTCGGTCTGATCCGCGCGGTCGAGAAGTTCGACTACACCAAGGGCTACAAGTTCTCCACGTACGCCACCTGGTGGATCCGGCAGGCGATCACCCGCGCCATGGCCGACCAGGCCCGCACCATCCGTATCCCGGTGCACATGGTCGAGGTCATCAACAAGCTCGCGCGCGTGCAGCGCCAGATGCTCCAGGACCTGGGCCGTGAGCCCACCCCGGAGGAGCTGGCCAAGGAACTCGACATGACCCCCGAGAAGGTCATCGAGGTCCAGAAGTACGGCCGTGAGCCGATCTCCCTCCACACCCCCCTGGGTGAGGACGGCGACAGCGAGTTCGGTGACCTCATCGAGGACTCCGAGGCGGTCGTCCCGGCCGACGCGGTCAGCTTCACGCTCCTTCAGGAGCAGCTGCACTCCGTGCTCGACACGCTGTCCGAGCGTGAGGCGGGCGTGGTCTCCATGCGCTTCGGTCTCACCGACGGCCAGCCGAAGACCCTCGACGAGATCGGCAAGGTCTACGGAGTGACGCGTGAGCGCATCCGTCAGATCGAGTCGAAGACGATGTCGAAGCTGCGTCACCCGTCGCGTTCGCAGGTTCTGCGCGACTACCTCGACTAGTCACCAGCGCTCCACAAGAAGGACCCGAAACCTCGTGCGAGGCTTCGGGTCTTTCTGTTTGTCCGATGAGTTCGCCCTGGCCCGGACGTGCGTGGCGCGGGTGCGGGGTGTGCCGCACTGGATCACTGTGGGTGTGCCATGGCAACCCAAAGTGAGGAGATCGCATGCCTCGTCCTTTCGCCCGAACATTTACGGCGGCATTGGCCCTTGTCGCACCGGTGGCGGTGCTGCCGCTGGCCTCTCCGGCCCCCGCGGCGGCCGACAGCATCGTCATCGGGGGCAGCCCGGTCCGGGTGGCCGACAATCCCTGGGTGGTGGCGCTGTCCAGTCGTGACCGGTTCGGGGGTACGCGCTCGGGACAGTTCTGCGGAGGTGTGGTGGTCGGTCCCACGACGGTCCTCACCGCGGCGCACTGCATGGGCGAGGAAGTCCTCGGAGTGCCGCTGCGCAAGATGAGCGACCTGAAGGTGATCGCGGGCCGTGACGACCTGAGCACGTCGGCCGGCCGCGAGATCCCGGTGCGCGAGGCGTCGGTCAACCCGGAGTACGACAGCTCCTCGAACTCCGGAGACGTCGCGGTCCTGTCTCTGGCGAGCCCGCTTCCCAAGAGTTCCGCGATCCGCATGGCCGGGGAGGGGGACCCGGCGTACGAGCCCGGCACGCGCGCGGCCGTCTTCGGGTGGGGTGACACGACGGGGGCGGGTGACTACGCACGTACGTTGCGCTCCGCGCCCGTACGGGTACTGCCTGACTCGACGTGCGGGAAGGCCTACCCGGGCAGCTCCGACGGTACGTACACGGCCGCGTCCATGCTGTGTGCCGGGGAAGTCAAGGGCGGGCGTGACGCCTGCCAGGGGGACAGCGGGGGTCCGCTTGTCGCACACGGGCGGCTGATCGGCCTCGTGTCGTGGGGCAGCGGCTGCGGGCGGGCCGGGAGCCCCGGGGTCTATACGCGGATCTCGGGCGTCGCGCGGGACATGCCTCTGCACGGCTGAGACTGCGGAATTCGCCACGCGGGGAGAGTGAACCTCCGCGTGGGACCGCCGAGAAGGTGCCTGGGCGGCCGTGTGACGAGAGCGGGCGGCCGCCCCTGGGGTTGGCAGGGTCGGCCGCCCGGTCACCGGCCTGGAGAGCGCCGGATGGCTCGTCGTGGGTGCGAGGTGTCAGTGATCCTCGTCATTGGTTTCCGGGACGGCCGTAAGCCGCTCCGTCTCGTCCTGTATCTCAGCGGCGATCTTCTTGAGTTCCGGCTCGAACTTGCGGCCATGGTGGGCGCAGAAGAGCAGTTCACCGCCGCTCAACAGGACGACGCGCAGGTATGCCTGGGCGCCGCAGCGGTCGCAGCGATCAGCGGCCGTCAGGGGGCTCGCGGGGGTCAGAACAGTAGTCACGTCGCCTCTTCTCTAGCTCGACGAGCTGTCGTACCAGGGTCAACATCCAACCAGGCCGAAAACGTTCCCGCTCGTGGCTTTTCCTCGAAGTTTTTTCCGAGGCGGCTGTCTGCTGCCGGTTGGCGGCGAATGTGCCGTATTACGTCTCTTACGTGTCGTACGGTTTCGCGCTGTCTGTCAGGTCGGTCGTCCACCGGCTGGGTTGCCGGTTGTTCATGAGGACGTGCCCGGAGCCTAAATGGTTCATGCCTGGAAGGGAACGTGACGTGCGCTTCACTCCATTGAGGGATCGAACAAGCGTGCGGCGCTGGACTAGTGTGAGTTGAGACGAGGGTGGCGTTACAACGGCTCTACCAGGCCTCGGTACCCTCTGAGCGGCAACCGAAGCCGGGGCCTTACCCCAAAGGACCCCATTTGAAATTCAGCGAGGAGCGAACCGCGTGACCGCCGAGACGTCCGTGCCGTCCACAGCGTTGCTGACCGGAGCAGACCGGGACGGTTCCAACTACACCGCGCGGCACCTGCTCGTCCTGGAGGGGCTCGAGGCCGTTCGCAAGCGTCCGGGCATGTACATCGGGTCGACGGACAGCCGTGGCCTGCTGCACTGCCTCTGGGAGATCATCGACAATTCCGTCGATGAGGCCCTGGGCGGCTACTGCGACCACATCGAAGTCATCCTCCACGACGACGCCTCCGTAGAGGTCCGGGACAACGGCCGAGGCATCCCGGTGGATGTCGAGCCCAAGACCGGCCTCTCCGGCGTCGAGGTCGTCATGACGAAGCTCCATGCGGGCGGCAAGTTCGGCGGTGGCTCCTACGCCGCCTCCGGCGGCCTGCACGGTGTGGGTGCCTCCGTGGTGAACGCCCTGTCCGCGCGCCTCGACGTCGAGGTGGACCGCGCTGGGCACACCCACGCGATCAGCTTCCGTCGTGGTGTCCCCGGCGCCTTCGCCAAGCCCGGCCCCGATGCCGACTTCGACTCGTCGGCCAAGCTGCGCAAGGCGAAGAAGATCCCCAAGAACCGCACCGGCACGCGCGTGCGCTACTGGGCCGACCGGCAGATCTTCCTGAAGGACGCCAAGCTCAACCTGGACACGCTGCACCAGCGCGCCCGGCAGACCGCCTTCCTTGTGCCGGGCCTGACCATCGTCGTACGCGACGAGTACGGCCTCGGCGACGGCGGCACCAAGGGCGAGGAGTCCTTCCGCTTCGACGGCGGCATCAGCGAGTTCTGTGAGTACCTCGCCCAGGACAAGGCCGTCTGCGACGTCCTTCGCCTCACCGGGCAGGGCAGCTTCAAGGAGACCGTCCCGGTCCTCGACGACCACGGCCAGATGACCCCCACCGAGGTCACGCGTGATCTCACCGTGGACGTCGCCATGCGCTGGGGCACGGGTTACGACACGACGCTGCGGTCCTTCGTCAACATCATCGCCACCCCCAAGGGCGGCACCCACGTATCGGGCTTCGAGCGCTCCCTCACCAAGACGATGAACGAGGCGATGCGCACCCAGAAGGTGTTGCGCGTCGCCGAGGACGACATCGTCAAGGACGACGCCCTGGAGGGACTGACCGCGGTCGTCACGGTCCGTCTGGCCGAGCCGCAGTTCGAGGGCCAGACCAAGGAGGTGCTCGGCACCTCGGCGGCCAACCGCATCGTCGCCAACGTCATCGCCAAAGAGCTCAAGGCGTTCCTGACATCCACCAAGCGGGACGCCAAGGCGCAGGCGCGCGCCGTGATGGAGAAGGCCGTCGCCGCGGCCCGCACGCGCATCGCGGCCCGTCAGCACAAGGACGCCCAGCGCCGCAAGACGGCCCTGGAGTCCTCCTCGCTGCCCGCGAAGCTCGCCGACTGCCGCAGCGACGACGTGGAGCGCAGCGAGCTCTTCATCGTCGAGGGCGACTCGGCGCTCGGCACCGCCAAGCTGGCGCGGAACTCCGAGTTCCAGGCACTGCTGCCGATCCGCGGCAAGATTCTCAACGTTCAGAAGGCGTCCGTGACGGACATGCTGAAGAACGCCGAGTGCGGCGCGATCATCCAGGTCATAGGGGCGGGGTCCGGCCGGACCTTCGACATCGACGCGGCGCGCTACGGCAAGATCATCCTTCTCGTCGACGCCGATGTCGACGGCGCGCACATCCGGATTCTTCTGCTCACCCTCTTCCAGCGCTACATGCGCCCGATGGTGGAGGCGGGCCGGGTCTTCGCGGCCGTGCCGCCCCTGCACCGTATCGAGCTGGTGCAGCCGAAGAAGGGCCAGGACAAGTACGTCTACACGTACTCGGACAACGAACTGCGCGAGACGCTGCTGGAGTACCAGCGCAAGGGGATCCGCTTCAAGGACTCCATCCAGCGCTACAAGGGCCTCGGTGAGATGGACGCGGACCAGCTCGCGGAGACCACCATGGACCCCCGCTACCGCACGCTGCGGCGGGTCAACATCGGTGATCTGGACGCCGCCGAGCAGGTTTTCGATCTGTTGATGGGCAACGACGTGGCGCCCCGCAAGGAGTTCATCACGAGCTCGGCGGCGACGCTGGACCGCTCGCGCATCGACGCGTAGCGCTCGCGCGAAACTGGTGCGTCCCGCCCGTGCGAACGCACTCCACCCGTGGGTGGAGCCCTCGGCTCCACCCACGTTCCACCCCTGCTCCGATGTCCTGACCAGGTCTTTTCCGTAGCGTCGAAGGCGTCGATCCTCCTCGGATCGGCTCCGAACTCTTTCGCCCCACGGAGGCCGTCATGTCTGGGCTCGCCAATGTTCTGGTGGTCTGCGCCGTCGTCGCGTTTGTGATCGTGCGCCAGTTCAAGGCGCAGCAGATCACCGCGGACAGGCGCTGGTGGGTCATACCTGCCGTGCTGGTCTTCATGGCCGTGCGCAAGCCCGACGTGCTGGATCCCCATCACCACGCGCTGTCCATCGCCCTGCTCGGTGCGGAGCTGGTGGTCGCTCTGGCCATGGGCTTCGGCTGGGCGCGGACCACATATGTGTGGACGGCGCCGGACGGTGCCGTGTGGGGGAAGGGCACCAAGGCCACCGCCCTCGTGTGGGGGGTCGGGATCGGGCTGCGGCTCGGCCTGTTCGGTCTCGGCGCGCTGCTGGGCGTGCGGCAGGGCAGTGCCGCTCTGATGCTGGCCCTCGCGGCCACGCTGCTTGTGCGCAGCGGCATGCTGGTGCAGCGGGCCGGCCTGTTCCGCCCGGCGTACGGTGTTGCGGACGCGGCATACGAGCCGATGCGGAAGGACCCCGTGTGATCTCGGACCGGTGGATGAGATGGCCCTCCCGGGAAGGGCTCACCCGGGGAGGACAGAGCGCCGCCCGGCTGTGGTTCGTCAGAGTCCTGCGGGTGGTGATCGCCGGCGGCCTGCTGTGGAACGCGTTCCATCACGACAGAGGCTGGCGTCTGGTGGCCGGGGTCGGCCTGGTCGTGCTCTGCTCCGGGCTTGCCTGGGCATTCTTCCGCACCTCCTTCGATCGTCGGTTGTGGCCCTCGGTCACTCTGCTGCTCCTGCTGACGGGGGCCGGGTATGCCGCGCAGGCGGGCGACTGGAGGGTGCTTGCGCTCGTCCTCTGGTGCAGTACGGGGGTCCTGGCCCTGGAGAGGCTGCCGCTTCTGATGGCGGCGGGTTGTGCGCTTGTCGCGCTGGCCGGGTTCGCGGCGTACAACAACGACAACTGGCTCGTCACGAGCCTCATCGTCATCGGGCTCGCGCTGGCCGGGTACACCCTGCGGCTCGACGCCGACGCGCGGGGCAATGCCCAGCGACTGCTGGCCCAGGAGCGGGCCGCTCGCACGGCGGAGGCCGAGACGGCCGCGCTCGCCGAGCGGGCCCGCATCGCCCGGGAGATCCACGACGTGCTCGCGCACAGCCTTTCCGCACAGATGGTGCACCTGGAGGCGGCGCGTCTGCTGATCGAGGGGGATGCGACACGCGATCAGGTTCTCGATCGCGTGGTGGCGGCGCGGTCCATGGCCCGCGAAGGGCTCGCGGAGACCCGGCAGGCGCTCTCCGCGCTGCGTGGCGAGATGACGCCCGTCGAGGATTTCCTTCACGAACTTGTCGCCTCGGACAAGGCCGCGGTGTCCGTGACGGGGGCGCGGCGCGCTCTGCCCGCCGAAGCGTCACAGACGGTGCGCCGCGTCGCGCAGGAGGCACTGACGAACGTCCGCAAACACGCGCCGGGCGCCACCGTGTTCGTACGCCTGGCGTACGGGGAGGGTGAAGTGACCCTGGACGTAAAGGATTCGGGCGGGCCGCCGGGTGAGCTCGCCGCTTCCGGAGCCGGGTACGGTCTGCTCGGAATGCGGGAGAGGGCGGAGCTGCTGGGCGGGTCCCTGACGGCCGGGCCCGGCGAGGAGGGCTTCATCGTGACGCTGAAGGTGCCCACATGACGACGGAGGGCGGCGCCAAGGTGCCGGCGCGGGTGATCGTGGTCGACGACCAGACAGTGGTGCGCGAGGGGATCGTGATGCTGCTGGGGCTGCTGCCCGGCATCGAGGTCGTCGGTTCCGGGGGAGACGGAGAGGAGGCCGTCCGGCTCGTCGCCGAACTCGCGCCGGACGTCGTCCTGATGGACCTGCGCATGCCCAGGGTCGACGGCGCGGAAGCCACCCGCCGTATCCGCGCCGAGTATCCAGGGACACAGGTCGTGGTGCTGACCACCTTCGCCGACGACGACTCGCTCTTTCCTGCGCTGAGAGCCGGTGCGCGGGGCTATCTCACCAAGGACGCCGGTGGGGACGAGATCGTGCGGGCCGTCGAGGACGTGCTCTCCGGCAACGGGGGTCTCTCGCCGCAGATCCAACGGCGTTTGCTGGAAAGGCTCTCGGAGCCCGAGCAGCCCGCGCCCGCGGTGGAGCCGCCCGACGGTCTCACCACGCGCGAGACCGAAGTGCTCGTCCTGATCGCCGAGGGAATGACGAATCAGGAGATCGCCCGAGAGATGTGCGTCTCCACCGCGACGGTGAAGACGCACATCAACAACCTCTTCGCCAAGACAGGCCTCAAGGACCGAGCGCAGGCTGTTCGTTACGCCTACGGGCACGGTCTCGCCAAGCCGCCGAGCGCCAGGCCCACCTGAGTGCGGTCTTTGATGAGGTCCGTCACCTGATGGGGTGAAGTGAGGGGAGAGGAGAGTCAGGGATCTTCCCGTTCTGTCCATCCTTGGGCACGCGGCCGAACCAGGCTGCGGACAAGGAGAGTTCGGTGGAGAAGCACGACGGGCGCGATGCCGGGCAGGCGCGGACCGGTGATCCGAGGGATCCCTGGTACGACGCGCTTGCGTCCGGCTGGGGCGAGTTGGACGGCACAGGGGCTCCGGCGCCTGTGGCGCCGCCCCGATCCGCGCCGGAGCGGGGCGCGAGTGCGGCCGACATCTATCTGGAGGTCCAGCGCAGTGCTGCCTTCCAGGAGGTGCGCGGCCGGTATCGGCGGTTCGTCATCCCTGGTGTGGCCGTCTTCTTCACCTGGTACGTCGCGTATGTCGTGACGGCGACGACGGCGCCCGGGTTCATGGCGCGGCCCGTCACCGGATCCGTGAACGTGGCGATGCTCGCGGGTCTCGGGCAGTTCCTCACGACCTTCCTGCTGACCTGGGCGTATTCCCGGCATGCCCGGCTGAGGAGAGATCGCGCGGCGCTCGATCTGCGCTGGGCCGTGTTCGAGCAGAAGCGGGAGCAGGACCAGAAGAGGGTCCAGGCCCAGCGGGAACACGACCAGTCGAGCGAGCAGGAGTCGGGCCGGGGGAGTGAGCGATGACCGGGGACCACCAGACGCTCGCGCTCCTGCTGTTCGGCGTGTTCGTGGCCGTCACGCTCGCCATCACGACGTGGGTGAGCCGGAACCGGCACGGCTCGGCGGAGGAGTTCTACGCGGGTGGGCGGCTCTTCTCGCCCATGGAGAACGGATTCGCCATCGCGGGCGACTACATGTCGGCCGCATCCTTCCTCGGCATCTCCGGACTGATCGCCCTCTTCGGGTACGACGGGCTGCTCTACTCCGTGGGCTTTCTCGTCGCCTGGCTGGTCGTGCTGTTCCTGGTGGCCGAACTGGTGCGCAACTGCGGCCGGTTCACGCTCGCCGATGTCGTCGCCGCCCGGATGAGGGAGCGGCCCGTGCGTATCGCGGCGGGAACTTCCTCGGTGACCGTGTCCGTTCTCTACCTGGTGGCGCAGATGGTGGGGGCGGGCTCGCTGGTCGCGCTGCTGCTCGGCGGGACGAGCGGGGCGGCGCAGGCCTGGACCGTGATCGGCGTCGGCGCGCTCATGGTCGTCTACGTGTCGTTGGGAGGGATGCGGGCCACCACCTGGATCCAGATCGTCAAGGCGGTCCTGCTGATGTGCGGCACGATCGCGCTGACCGTGCTCGTTCTGGTGCGTTTCCACGGCGACTTCGACCAGTTGCTGCGGACGGCGGCCGACCGCAGTGGACACGGCAGCAAGTTCCTCGCGCCCGGCTTGAAGTACGGCGGGGACTGGACCTCACGCCTGGACTTCATCAGCCTCGGGCTCGCGCTCGTCCTCGGCACGGCCGGACTTCCGCACATCCTCTCCCGCTTCTACACGGTGCCGACCGCGCGCGCCGCCCGCCGCTCCGTGGTCTGGTCCATCGGTCTCATCGGCAGCTTCTACCTGATGACGATCGTCCTTGGCTTCGGCGCCGCCGCGATCGTGGGACCCGGAGCCGTGCGGGGATCGAACGCCGCGGGGAACACGGCGGTTCCGCTCCTCGCCCTCGATCTCGGGGGCGGCGCGAACTCCACAGGCGGAACGGTTCTGTTCGCGATCGTCGCCGCGATCGCCTTCGCCACGATCCTCGCCGTCGTCGCCGGGATCACGCTCGCCTCATCGGCGTCCGTGGCCCACGACCTGTACGCGTCGCTGCGGCGCAAGCGAGCGAAGCCTCGCAGTGAGGTGGCGGTGGCACGCCTCGCTGCGGCCGGGATCGGCGTGGTCGCGATCGGCCTGGGGCTGCTCGCCCGAGATCTCAACGTGGCGTTCCTGGTCGGACTCGCCTTCGCGGTCGCCGCGTCCGCGAATCTGCCCGTGCTGCTCTACTCGCTGTTCTGGCGGAACTTCACCACACGGGGAGCGGTCTGGTCGGTCTACGGGGGCCTGGTGCCCTCCCTGGCGCTTGTCGTGCTGTCACCGGTGGTCTCCGGAGGGCCCGGATCCCTCTTCCCGGGGGTGGACTTCCAGTACTTCCCACTGGAGAACCCGGGGCTCGTCTCCATCCCGCTGGGCTTCCTCGCCGGATGGCTGGGCACCGTCACCTCGCCGGAGCCGGCGGACGAGGCCAAGCACGCGGAGACCGAGGTGCGGTCGCTCACCGGGGCGGGAGCGGTGTAGGCGCCCTCTACGAGCGCCCGGCTATGAAGCGCTGGGCGCCCATTCGTAGCGGTGTTCAGGGCGGCCCGTGTCGCCGTACTTGAGGCTGAGCCTGACCCGGCCCGAGCGCTCCAGGAGCTTCAGATAGCGCTGGGCCGTCTGGCGGCTCAGCCGGGTGCGGTCCGCCAACTCCTGGGCGGACAGCGGCCCCTCGGCCCCCATCAAGGCCCTGCGGACCAGCTCGGCCGTGGTGGGGGAGTGCCCCTTGGGCAGTTCCGGCGCCGGAGTCGCCGAGAGGGCGCCGAAGATCCGGTCGACCTCGGCCTGCTCGGCCTCGCCCCCGCCGTCCAGGGTGCGGCGCAAGGTCGCGTACGCGTCGAGCTTGGCCCGGAGTCCCGCGTAGGAGAACGGCTTGACCAGGTACTGCAGGGCGCCGTGACGCATCGCGGCCTGGACGGTGGCGACATCGCGCGCGGCGGTCACCATGATCACGTCTGTCTGATGGCCGCGCTCACGCAACGTACGGACCACCGTGAGGCCTGTCTCGTCCGGCAGATAGTGGTCGAGGAGCACCAGATCGACGGGGAGCTCCTCGACGAGCCGCAGTGCCTCGGCGGCGCTGTGCGCCTTCCCGGCCACCCGGAAGCCGGGGACCTTGGCCACGTAGGCGGCGTTGACGTCCGCGACCCTGACGTCGTCGTCCACGACGAGCACCTCGATCATCGTGTCTCCTCCGTGGGGGCGAGGTCGGACTGTGCGAGCGCTTCGGGCAGTACGACGGTGAACTCGGCGCCCCCGTCGGGCGAGGCGCCGGCCCGCGCGCTGCCGCCCTGCCGCTCGGCGAGCCTGCGGACCAGGGCGAGCCCGATGCCGCGCTTGCCGTGCGCCGGGGGCTCCTTGGTGGACCAGCCCTCCGTGAAGATCGTCTCGCGTTGTTCGGACGGTACGCCGGGGCCCGTGTCGCGCACCTGTAGGACGACGGCGCGTCCCTCGGTGCGCACATCGACCTCCACGCGCGCGTGGAGGGTGCCCGCCGCCGCGTCGAGCGCGTTGTCGACGAGGTTGCCGACGATGGTGACCAGACCGCCCGGGTCGATCAGACGGTCGGGCAGCGCGGTGTCGCGCGGGACGGCGAGGACGACGCCCCGCTCCGCGGCGACCGTGGCCTTGCCCACCAGGAGCGCGGCGAGCAGCGGATCGCCGATCTTCTCCGTGATCTGCTCGGCCGTCACCCGGTGGGCGCCCGCCACCTCACCGACGAACTCCGCGGCCTCCTCGTACATCTCCAGCTCCAGGAGGCCGAGCAGTGTGTGCATGCGGTTGGCGTGTTCGTGGTCCTGGGCGCGCAGTGCGTCGATGAGGCCGCGGGTGGAGTCCAGCTCGCGGCCAAGCTGCTCCAGTTCGGTGCGGTCGCGCAGGGTGGCGACGGCGCCTCCGTCGTCCGTGGGCATGAGGTTGGCGATCAGGACACGCTGGCCGCGAACGGTCAGGAGGTCGGTTCCCGTGACCCGCCCCGCGAGCACGTCGGTCGTACGGCCCGGGCCGAGCGCGGTGTCGAGCGGCTGCCCGATGGCTTCCGCTCCGAGGCCCAGGAGGCGCTGGGCCTCGTCGTTGAGGAGGCGGATCCGGCCGGCGCGGTCCAGCGCGACGACACCCTCGCGGATGCTGTGCAGCATGGCCTCGCGTTCCGCAAGGAGTGCCGAGATATCGGAGAAGGCCAGGTCACGAGTCTGCCGCTGCACCCTGCGTGAGATCAGATAGGCGGCGAGGGCGCCGACGGCGAGCGCCCCGCCCGCGTACGCGAAAAGACCGGGGATCGCGTGGATGAGGCGGGCCCGGACGCTGTCGTACTCGATGCCTACGGAGACGGCGCCCACGATGTCCCCGTCGATGTCCCGCAGCGGCACCTTGCCGCGCGCCGAGCGGCCCAGGGTGCCGTCGTCGATCTCCATGACCTCGTCCCCGGCGAGCGCGTCGCTCGGGTCGGTCGAGACGACCTGTCCGATCTGGTCGTGGTCGGTGTGGGACCAGCGAACGCCGTCCTTGTTCATGATCACGACGTACTCGGCGCCGCTGGCACGCCGGATCCGTTCCGCTTCCGTCTGCACGGGGCCGTCGACCGTCGGTTTCGAGGAGCGCAGGTCATCGGCGATCTTCGGCTGGGCGGCCGTGGTCTGCGCGATGGCGAGCGCGCGGCGCATCGCCTGGTCGTCCAGCTGATCGCTGAGCGGCGCGAGGAACAGCCCCGTGGCGAGCACGGCGACCCCGGCGGCGATCGCCAGCTGCATCAGCAGCACCTGCGAGAAGACGCGCCGCGGCAGGCCGAGGCGGAGTCGTCGGGCAGGAGAGGTGGGGCTCATGTGTACGAACGGTACGGCGCCCTGAGCGCTACTCCGAAGTCACTGTGGCGGGGATCTCCTGTACGGAGTCGTACGCCGTCGGCCGCACCGCCACGACATCCATGCGCGCCGGGGCCGCCAGTGCCGCCCCGCAGCTCTCGGGGCGCGGCGGCAGCGAGGTCCCCTGGGCGACCGTCACGCGCCATCGCCGTCCGTCGGCGTGGGCCACCGTCACGTCCCAGCGTGGGGCCGTGCCGTCCGTGTGGACGACGCTCAGGGCCCCCGCGGCGGTCTCGCCCGTCTCCGTGCGCACCGCGAGCTCGGCGGCCTGCGCAGGGCGCTCCCAGGCGGAGCTGCCCCGGCAGCCTTCGGTGACGACGTGGCCCGTGCGCACCCCTTCGAGGATCTCCTTGACGGCGGCCTGTCCGGAGCGGCCGTACGCGTAGCCGTAGGGCAGGACCAGCAAGGTGGGGGAGAAGCGGTGACCACCCAGATGAGTGACCTCCCAGACGCCTTGTTCGCCGGACGCGGTGAGCTCAGCGGCAAGTGGCCTGCCGAGAAGGGCGCAGCAGCGGTCACGCTTGCCGTTCGTGCAGACAAGGGCGAGCGGGGCGCCCGTGTGCGGGGTACCGAATCCGCCGTGGTCGCCCGCGCCGAGGGCCGTGAAGTCGAGGTCGAGCAACTCCTGCGGCCTGTCCGTGACATGGCCGCGCAGCCAGGTGTTGCCGGGCACGGTGTGGGCCGCGTACACCCGCCGGAGCGCCGGGGTGTGGCGGTCCGCGTGGCGTCCGGGGCGGCGGATGAGTGCGACGCGTACGCCGGTTCCCTCGGCGGCGGCCTCAAGGGCGCCGCCGATCGCCGGATCCAGATGGCTCGCGGTGAGCGCTTTGGCGCCCCACGGGCCCGGCTGTTCAAGGAGCAGCCAGGTCCTGGCGGTGGCCGCGGTCCCCGCGAGAGGCTCGTCCAGATCCCGCGAAGCGGTGGCGCACTTACTCACAGAGGGGAGCCTAACCCGCGCCGGGTCCGTGGTGGTTCATCCGCCGCCGGGAGCGGGCATCGGCTGGGGCGGGCGCGGCCCGACGTACTGCCCACTGGGGCGCATGCGCAGCGGGCGTTCCTCGTACTCCTCCAGGGCATGGGCGATCCAGCCCGCCGTGCGTGCCACGGCGAAGATCGTCTCGCCTGCCTCCGCGGGCATCCCGGACGAGGCGGTCAGGACGGCCAGGGCCAGGTCGACATTGGCGTGCAGGTCGGTGTGCCGGGCCGTGGTGGCCACCACGTCGCGGGCCGCCGCCAGGGCGGGGCCCGCCTTGGGGATGACCTCCAGGAGGGCGAACAGGGCCTCCGCGCGCGGGTCTTGGCCGGGATAGAGCCGATGGCCGAGGCCCGGGACACGGCGGCCCGCGCGGAGTTCGTCGGCCACTACGGGGGCCGCGCTGCCCCGGTCGAGGACGTCCAGGAGCATGCGGTGCGCGAGGCCGCTCGCCGCGCCGTGCAGGGGACCTTCCAGGACGCCGAGGCCGGCGGACACCGCCGCGTACGGGTGGGCGCGGGCGGAGGCGGCGACGCGGACGGCGAGCGTGGACGCGGCGAGATCGTGGTCGATGAGGAGGGCGAGCGCGGTGTCCAGGGCGTGCAGGAAGGCGTCGTCCGGCTGTCGGGCGGTCAGCCGGGCCCAGAGCCGGTGGGCCAGGGGGCCTTCGTCCCGGTGGGTTCGGCCGGCCGGTGGCAGCGCGGTGACGAGGGTGGGGATGAGGGTGCGGGCGGTGCCGATGACGGCTTTTTCGGAGAGGTCGAAGCGGAGGGGGTCCGCTGCCGCGGCCGAGATGGCGGCCACGCGCAGGTGGTCGGTCGGGCCGCTGTGCTCGGGCAGCGCGTCGATGGCACGGCGTGCGGCGCCGACGGTCTCCGCGGGGGCGGTGAAGCGGATTCCTGGGCGCATGACGCCGGTCCACAGCCACTCGGCGACCTCTTCGTACGAGTGCGCCAGGGCCAGGTCCAGCGCGTCGACGCCGCGGTAGTAGTAGCGGTCCTTGTCGATGAGAGTGATGCGGGTGCGGACGGAGAGTTCGCCGCCAGTGGAGGCGACCGCCGGCTCCCGGCGGTTCTTGCGGGCGAGCGACTCGACCTCCTCGGCGTCGAAGGTGCTGCCCCGTGCGCCGGGACCGCGGCGGCTGCTGAGCTGCCCGCGGCTCACATAGGCGTACACGGTCTCGGGCTTCACGCCGAGCAGTTCGGCGGCTTCCCGGGTGCTCAGGCGGCGGCCCTCGCGGGTGGCTGCCGACGTGGCGTGGCCCGACGCCTCGCTGTCCGTGCGGGTCACTTCTCGATCCGTCATGGGCGACACCGTATCCGGATTGACTATGTATTGATTCAATCAATATTGACAGGTATTGAGTCAAGCATGGACAGTCAAATCAAGTCCAGGGAGGAAGTCGAGGAAGAACATGCCGATCAATGGATCCACCACCACCCCCACCGCCCCCATGGAGGTCCCTCGCGGGCTCGCGGGCGTCGTCGTGACCGAGACCCGGCTCGGCGACGTCAGGGGGTACGAGGGCTTCTACCACTACCGCCAGTACTCGGCCGTCGAGCTCGCGCGGACCCGCGGCTTCGAGGACGTCTGGCACCTGATGTTCCACGGCACGCTGCCGGACGCCGAGCAGCGGAGCGCCTTCGCCGCGCGGACCTCGAACCTGCGTCGGCTGCCCGACGAGGTACGCGCCGCGCTGCCCGCCATAGCCCGCGCCAGCGCCCTGTCGGGGCCGCTCTCCGGGCTGCGCACGGCCCTGTCGCTCTTCGGCGCCGCGAAGGGCTTCCGCCCCGTGTACGACATCGACGAGGACCGGCGCCGCGACGACGCCCTCGCCGCGTCAGCCGTGGTGCCGACGCTGCTCACGGCCCTGTACCGGCTCGGCCAGGGACTCGACCCCGTCGAACCCCGCGACGACCTGTCGTACGCGGCCAACTACCTCTACATGCTGACGGGTTCGGAGCCGGACCCCGATCGGGCGCGGGCGATCGAGCAGTACTTGATCTCGACCGTTGATCACGGATTCAACGCGTCAACGTTCACGGCCCGGGTGATCACCTCGACCGGCGCGGATGTCGCGGCCTGTCTGGTGGGTGCTGTGGGCGCGCTGTCGGGGCCGCTGCACGGCGGGGCGCCCAGCCGTGCGCTCGACACGCTCGATGCCATCGGCACGCCCGACCGCATCGACGGCTGGATCCGAGAGCGGGTCCTCGCGGGCGACCGCATCATGGGCTTCGGTCACCCGGTCTATCGCACGGAGGACCCGCGTTCGCGGATGCTGCGGGGTATCGCGCAGCAATTCGGTGGCCGGATGGTGGAGTTCGCGGTCGAGGTCGAGCGCCAGGTCGAGGCGATCCTCGCCGAACTGAAGCCGGGGCGCGAACTGCACACGAACGTGGAGTTCTACGCGGGTGTCGTCATGGAGCTGTGCGGTCTGCCGCGCGAGATGTTCACGCCCACGTTCGCGGCGGCGCGGGTGGTGGGCTGGGGCGCGAACATCTTGGAGCAGGCGGAGGACTCGAAGATCATTCGGCCTGCGGCGCGGTATGTGGGGGAGCGTGCGCCACAAGCGGTGCCGACGGCCCTCTAGACGGTGATGGAGATGCCCTGCGTCTAGTGCCGCTTCAAGCGACGCCGCAGCGCCTGATCGGCTCGACCCGCAGCCAGGTGCTCGCTCTGTCGACGCAGGCGAGTCGGCGCCGGTCGTCGGCATGGTGGTTTCGCGAGATTTCGCCAGATTTCGCCAGCTGATGTAGCGGCGGATCGTGCTGCCCTGTTCCTCGTGGGTGGCGTGGTCGGTGCCGTCGGGGGCGAAGTGGCGCAGGCGGGGGCGAAGTGGCGCGGGCGGGGGTGAACTGGGCCGCGAGCTGCCGGGCGGTCCAGCCGGTCATGGAGCGCGGCTCTTTCCACCGAAGGGAGGCAGGCGGTGTCGCCGTCGCCGGTGTCGCAGCGGCGGCACCGCCGGGGGAGTTCCTCGCAGTTCCTCGCAGTTTCCCGCAGTTTCCCGCAGTTCCTTGCTGTCACTTGCAGTCACTTGCTGTCTATGCGGCCGATCGCCGTTCCGGCCTCGGCGAGGGCGGAGGCTGCCTTGTCCCAGCTGGTGTCGGACGGGTTCAGCGCGCTGCGCAGATAGGCGGTGGTCAGGCGCTGGAGGACAGCGACGCGCTCCGGGTTCTCGTCGGTGGTCTCCGCAGCTTCCCAGTTCGGGATACCGCCCAGGGAGTGTTCCGCACCGAACAGAGTGAGCAGGTCGGTGGCTCCGGGGCTGTGCGTGTAGGCGTCGGTGAACCAGTCCGGGCCGCGGCTGGACATCTTGGACTGGTCGCGGTCGCCGGCGACCACGAGCGTCGGCGTGGCCAGCTCGGCGAAGGACGGGTTCATGAACGGAAAGTGCTCCTTGGCGAACGGGTGCAGTTCCTCGCCGCCGATCCCGGTCGCGGCCAGCAGCACACCGGCCTTGACCCGCCGGTCCGCGTAGTCCCCGCCCACGTGCCCGAATCCGTCGAGGATGCGGGCACCGAGCAGCATCTGAACCGTCTGCCCGCCCCAGGAGTGGCCGGCGACGACGACCTGGTCCCGGTCCACCCGCCCGGCGAGCCCCGGTACGGCCGCTTCCACGGTGTCGAACTGGTCGAGAACGCGTTCCAGGTCCGCGTGCCGTTCGGTCCAGATCCGCCCGAACGCCGGGTCGTCGAATCCGATGCCGTTCCGCCGGGAATCCAGGTGGGTCGGCTGCACCACGACGAAGCCCCGCGATGCCCAGAACGCCGTCAGCGGAGCGTATCCGTCCAGCGACCAGCCGTTGCCGTGCGAGAACAGCAGTACCGGCAGGCTCTCACCGGTCACCGGTGCGGAGACCCGCACCGCGAGCGGAACGGCCCGGCCGGGGGCGTCCAGGGCGACGGGGGCGACGGACACGACTCGGTCGCCGGTGCCGACGACCTCGTCCAGGGCGTGCACGATCGGAGTATCGGTTGTTGCGGGAGCGCTGCTCATGAGAGTCCTCTGGTCTTTGCGTTCTGGGTTCCCGCCGCCCACAATGAAAGCGGAGCGACGCTCCGAACAATACGGAGCGCTGCTCCGCTTTGCAACGCCGCGACGAAAGTGCCCTCGATGACCGACCCGAACACCCCTGCCGCAGCGCCTCGCGGCAAGCGGACCGACGCTCGCCGCAACGAGCGGGTCCTGCTCGACGCGGCGGCGGCCGTATTCGTCACGCGCGGGGTCGACGCGCCGGTGCGGCTGATCGCGGCGGAGGCGGGTGTGGGGATGGGGACGATCTACCGGCACTTCCCGACCCGTCCCGCTCTGATCGCGGCGGTCTATCGCCATCAGGTCGAAGCGCTGGCCGAGGCCGGGCCGACCCTGTTGCGGGAGGCGGCGGAACCGAGCGCGGCGTTGCGGCGGTGGGTGGCCGGGTTCGTGGACTTCCTCGTCACCAAGCACGGGCTGGCCGGCGCCATGGGGGCCGATGCCGACGGCGCGGACGCCCTGCACCGGTACTTCCTCGACCAGTTGGTGCCCGTCTGCGACACCCTCCTGCATGCGGCGCTCGGCGACACCGGCACGGAACGGATCTCGGGGTTCATGCTCATGCGCGGCATCGGCAACCTCTGCATCGGCGCCGGTAACGACGCCCGCTACGACGCCGGCCGCTTGGTCGACCTGCTCGTCACCGGCCTTCTCGCCACCGAGCAGCCGAGCGGCCGTTCACGCTCCGCGGGAAACGCCGCTCACTGACCCCGCTCACTGACCCCGCTCACTGACCCCGCTCACTGACCCCGCGCGCTGACCTCGATCGATGGCTCCCGACTCAGCCGCATCGAGGCCCAGTTCATCGCCCTGCGCTGCGAACGTTGCTTGAAGCGGCGCTGGACGGGGGTGTACGCATTACGGGCTCGGCCGCTCCAGCGGCCGAGCCCGTAATGCGTACACCGACTGACGTTCAGGCGTCCGGGATGTCGCCCTTGGCGCGGACCAGCGTCTCGCGGCTCACGATCACGATGCGTTCGTAGTCCGCCCGCGAGGCGTCGGACGGAAGTTCCTTCTCGAGCGCCGCTGTTGCTTCTGTCCCGATCACGGCGAAGTTTCCGTCGCTGAGTTCGAATACATCGGGGCACGACTGTCCTGAGGCGCTGCCCCGCTGCTGGGGAGAGACTCCGATGCGACGCACGATCTTCAACGGTTATCCAGTCTGGGAGCGTTTGGGAGATCCGCGTCCGGGGTAGAACGCGCGCGCCCACAGTAGAGACTGGCGATGCCTTAGACAAGCCGGGTCAACTCGGCACGCGACGTCATCGAAGGGTTCAACTAGGCTTATTCGTACGGAGGTTCACCGACGACCCACCATTCGTCGGTGTCGGCCTCCTCCAGATCCTGGATGAGCTTGTCGACCATTCGGCCCAGGCGGGCCTCGTCCGAAGCATCGAGGAGGCTGGCCCGGTGCGGGCCGGTGGCCTTCCAGTAGCCGCGGAAGACCGGGTTCTGGCAGATCAGGCGCAGATGCCCGTGCACCTCTTCCCAGCTGAAGTTGCCGACGCGCCAGAACAGCAGTGCGTTGGTGTACACCGCGTTCGCGAACAGGTACTGCCGCAGGGTCCGGGCATCGAGAGGCATGTCGAAGGTGTCCAGGACAGCCGCCAGGTCGGGGTCGTCCATCGCCTTGCTGAGCATGTCGAACTGCAGTCGCTGCTGCGCGATCAGGTTGTCGTCGCGCTGGTGCTCGGACTGCTCCGCGCACGTGAGTCGCAGCCGCAGCGTCCCGTGCTTGCGTTGCTGAGCGGTCAGGGCCGCCAGAGCCCCGACGGCGAAAGCAAGGCCCGCGGATGCGGCGGACCCCAACCCCCGTGTCCCAAATTTCTGTGTGGCCATGTCAACCCCCGAATCGGCGACCGTCCGCCGGTCGTCGGATGCGGGTCGACAGGGTGAGGACCGGCGAGCGATGGGCGGCGCGCTTGCCGCCTCCTAGGATGCCGAGCGGCTCTGATCGGCAGGGAGGCGGAGAGGAGGCGCACGGAAGGCAGCAGTGTTCGCATGTCCCGACGCCGTGACCGATGTGTGCCCCGCCTGCGCCGCTAACAATCGTTCACTTCGCGGCCCCTCTACGCGCTCGTATGCTGGGGCGGCAGTCGTTCGTCGTACGCGAGCCGGGCACGCGCCGGTGCGCGCGTCAGTGTGAAAGGGGTCGCACGTTGACTCAGCCGGGTGCTCGCGCAGGTGCTCAACCGGGTGCGGGGCAGATCCCCGTCGTCGTCCTCACCGGTTTCCTGGGCTCCGGCAAGACGACGCTGCTCAATCATCTGCTCCACCGTAGCGGTGGCAGCCGTATCGGTGCGATCGTCAATGACTTCGGGTCCATCGAGATCGATGCCATGGCTGTCGCCGGGCAGCTGGGTGACTCCACCGTCTCGCTCGGCAACGGCTGCCTGTGCTGCGCCGTCGACGCCAGTGAGCTCGACGAGTATCTGGAGCGGCTCGCCCGGCCCTCCGCCCGGATCGACGTCATCGTCATCGAGGCCAGCGGGCTCGCCGAACCGCAGGAACTCGTGCGCATGGTGCTCGCCAGCGAGAATCCGCACATCGTGTACGGAGGGCTCGTCGAGGTCGTCGACGCCGCCGAGTTCGACTCCACCCGGCAGCGGCATCCCGAGGTCGACCGGCATCTGGGGATCGCTGATCTTGTCGTCGTCAACAAGGTCGACCGCGTCCCCGAGGCGGAGCGTGAGCGGATCCTCGGCGTCGTCCGGGGCTTCACCGATCGCGCGGCCGTGATCGCGGCCTCGTACGGACGTGTCGACGTGGAGCTGCTCCTGGACCGGAAGCCGGTGGGTGAGCGGATCGGGCAGCTGTCCTTCGATGACCTGCATCAGCACGACGACGCCGGGCAGCAAGAGGACGGCGGGCAGCACGAGTGCGGCGGGCAGGACGAGGACGGCGGGCACGACGGGCACCACGATCATCTGCACTCCGCCTACGAAAGCCTCGCCTTCTCCTGCGACGTGCCCATGAGCCCCCGGCCGTTCATGGCGCTCCTCGACAGTCGGCCCGAAGGGCTCTACCGCATCAAGGGGTACGTCGACTTCGGCGCCGCCGACCCGCGCAACAAGTACGCCGTGCACGCCGTGGGGCGGTTTCTGCGCTTCTACCCCGAGCCGTGGGCCCCGGGCGAGGCCCGTCTGACCCAGCTCGTCCTCATCGGGACGTGCGTCGACGTACCCGCTCTGGAGAAGGAGCTCGACGCCTGTCGTGCGTACGCCCCGCACGCTGATGCCGATGAGCACAGCATGTGGGGCGTACTGCGATACGTACAGGAACTCGATCCGGTGGAGTAAGCGGAGTAAGCGGGGCAAGCGGAGTAAGTGGGGCAAGCGGGGACAGGCGTGCTACGCCGGGCCCGCTACCGCCGCCACCGGCTTCGCCAAGGAGACTCCCGAGCCGTCGCGGCGCGGGTCGATCTCCGGCAGCTCGGCCGGCAGACCAGTGCGCTGGGCCGCGAGCGGCGGTGTCGGGCCCGCCCACGCGAAGCTCAGACAGTCCTCGCCCTTCAGGAAGCGCTGGACGCGCACGCCTCCCGTGGCCCGGCCCTTGCGGGGGTACTGGTCGAACGGCGTCACCTTGGCCGTCGTCTGCACCGAGTCGTCGAGCGTGCCGCGCGAGCCCGCCACCGTGAAGACCACGGCGTCCACGGCAGGGTCCACCGCCACGAAGGAGATGACCTTGACGCCGTCCGCGAGCTTGATGCCCGTCATGCCGCCCGCCGCACGGCCCTGCGGGCGCACCTGCGCGGCTTGGTACCGCAGGAGCTGGGCGTCGTCCGTGATGAAGACGAGGTCCTCCTCGGCCGTGCGCAGCTCGGCCGCGCCGATGATCCGGTCACCGTCCTTGAGGGTGATGACCTCCAGCTCCTCCTTGTGGGACGGATAGTCCGGGACCACGCGCTTGACCACGCCCTGTTCGGTGCCGAGGGCCAGGCCCGGTGAGGACTCGTCCAGGGTCATCAGGCAGATCAGGCTCTCGTCGCCCTCCAGGGAGAGCAGCTCCGAAACCGGCGCGCCTCCGGAGAGGTTGGGCGCCGCATGCGTCTCCGGGAGCTGCGGGAGGTCGACTACGGAGAGGCGCAACAGCCGTCCCTCGGACGTCACCGCGCCCACCTCGCCCCGCGCGGTCGCGGGGACGGCGGAGACGATCACGTCGTGCTTGACGCGCTTGGTGTCGCTCTCGGCGAACGGCTCGCCGTTGGCCGTGCGGGCAAGGAGGCCGGTCGAGGAGAGGAGCACGCGGCACGGGTCGTCCGCCACCTGCAGCGAGACCGTGGGCGCCGGGGTGCTCGCCGACTCCAGGAGGACCGTGCGCCGGTCCGTGCCGAACTTCTTGGCCACGGCGGCCAGTTCGGCGGAGACCAGCTTGCGCAGCTCCGCGTCCGACTCCAGGATCCGGGTCAGCTCGTCGATCTCGGCCTTGAGCTTGTCGCGCTCGGACTCCAGCTCGATGCGGTCGAACTTGGTCAGGCGGCGCAGCGGAGTGTCCAGGATGTACTGCGTCTGGATCTCGCTCAGCGAGAAGCGCTCGATCAGGCGCTCCTTGGCCTGTGCGGAGTTGTCGCTGGAGCGGATGAGGCGGATGACCTCGTCGATGTCCAGGAGGGCGACGAGGAGCCCCTCGACCAGGTGCAGCCTGGCCTGCTTCTTGCCGCGGCGGAACTCGCTGCGGCGGCGCACGACGGTGAAGCGGTGGTCGAGATAGACCTCAAGAAGTTCCTTGAGGCCGAGTGTGAGGGGCTGGCCGTCCACCAGGGCCACGTTGTTGATGCCGAAGGACTCCTCCATCGGCGTCAGTTTGTAGAGCTGCTCCAGGACGGCCTCGGGGACGAAGCCGTTCTTGATCTCGATGACCAGGCGCAGGCCGTGCGAGCGGTCCGTGAGGTCCTTGACGTCGGCGATGCCCTGGAGCTTCTTCGAGCCGACCAGGTCCTTGATCTTCGAGATGACCTTCTCGGGGCCTACGGAGAAGGGCAGTTCCGTCACGACCAGGCCCTTGCGGCGGGCCGTCACGTTCTCGACGGCGACCGTCGCGCGGATCTTGAAGGTGCCGCGCCCTGATTCGTACGCGTCCCTGACCCCGGACAGGCCGACGATGCGGCCACCCGTGGGCAGGTCGGGACCCGGCACGAAACGCATCAGCGTCTCCAGGTCGGCCCCGGGGTGCTTGATCAGGTGGCGGGCGGCGGCGATGACCTCGCCGAGGTTGTGCGGCGGCATGTTCGTCGCCATGCCGACGGCGATGCCCGACGCGCCGTTGACCAGAAGGTTCGGATAGGCCGCCGGAAGGGTGACCGGCTCCTGCTCCTGGCCGTCGTAGTTCGACTCGAAATCGACTGTGTTCTCTTCGATCGACTCCGTCATCAAGGACGTCGCGTCGGCCATCTTGCACTCGGTGTACCGCATGGCGGCCGGCGGGTCGTCGTTGCCGAGCGAGCCGAAGTTGCCGTGTCCGTCCACCAGGGGCAGACGCATGGAGAAGGGCTGGGCCATGCGCACCAGGGCGTCGTAGATCGACGCGTCGCCGTGCGGGTGCAACTTACCCATGACCTCGCCGACGACGCGGGCGCACTTCACATAGCCGCGGTCGGGGCGCAGGCCCATCTCGTTCATTTGATACACGATCCTGCGGTGCACCGGCTTCATGCCGTCGCGGGCGTCCGGCAGGGCGCGCGAGTAGATGACCGAATACGCGTACTCGAGGAAGGATCCCTGCATCTCGTCGACGACGTCGATGTCGAGGATCTTCTCCTCGAACGACTCGTCGGGCTGCGGGGTCTTCGTGCTGCGGCGGGCCATCGCTGCTGCGGCTCCTTCACGGTGTCTGCCAGGGCATCAACGGGATCTGACGCCGACCATTGTGCTCTGTCCCACTGACAACGCCGACCACGACCCGGACTTCGGCCGTGACTACGCCGAGCGCGGAGCGGGAACTTCACCGGTTGTCAGCACGCTTGCATACAGTGGCACGACTGGCAGAATTTCCAGCTTTTCGCGATCGAAGGGACGTACATGCCCATGGGTCACACGGCCACAGCCGAGGCCGGCTCCGGCGGCCTGACAGCGACCGAGCACCGGCTGGCCAACGGCCTGCGCGTGGTGCTCTCCGAGGACCACCTGACCCCGGCCGCCGCGGTCTGCCTCTGGTACGACGTCGGCTCGCGCCACGAGGTCAAGGGGCGTACGGGCCTCGCCCACCTCTTCGAGCACCTGATGTTCCAGGGCTCGAAGCAGGTGCACGGCAACGGCCACTTCGAGCTGGTGCAGGGTGCGGGCGGGTCGCTCAACGGCACCACGAGCTTCGAGCGCACCAACTATTTCGAGACCATGCCCACACACCAGCTCGAGCTGGCCCTGTGGCTGGAAGCCGACCGGATGGGCTCACTGCTCTCCGCGCTCGACGAAGAATCCATGGAGAACCAGCGGGACGTCGTCAAGAACGAGCGCCGCCAGCGCTACGACAACGTTCCCTACGGCACGGCGTTCGAGAAGCTGACCGCCCTCTCGTACCCCGAGGGCCACCCCTACCACCACACCCCGATCGGCTCCATGGCCGACCTGGACGCGGCGACGCTCGAAGACGCGCGGAACTTCTTCCGTACGTACTACGCGCCCAACAACGCAGTCCTGTCGGTCGTCGGCGACATCGACCCGCAGGAGACCCTCGCCTGGGTCGAGCGGTACTTCGGGTCCATCCCCTCGCACGACGGCAAGCAGCCGCCGCGCGACGGCTCGCTGCCCGACACGATCGGCAAGGAGCTGCGCGAGGTCGTCGAGGAAGAGGTACCGGCCCGCGCCCTGATGGCCGCCTACCGCCTCCCGGAGGACGGCACGCGCGCGTGCGACGCGGCCGACCTGGCGCTCACGGTCCTGGGCAGCGGCGAGTCGTCGCGGCTCTACAACCGCCTCGTGCGCCGCGACCGCACCGCCGTGGCGGCAGGTTTCGGCCTGCTGCGCCTCGCCGGAGCCCCCTCGCTCGGCTGGCTCGACGTGAAGACGTCCGGCGACGTCGAGGTCCCCGTCATCGAGGCGGCCGTCGACGAGGAGCTCGCCCGCTTCGCGGAAGAGGGCCCCACCGACGAGGAGATGGAGCGCGCCCAGGCACAACTGGAGCGCGAGTGGCTGGACAGGCTCTCCACGGTGGCGGGACGCGCGGACGAACTGTGCCGGTACGCGGTCCTGTTCGGCGACCCGCAGCTCGCCCTGACAGCCGTCAAGCGCGTCCTCGACGTCACGGCGGAAGAGGTCAAGGCGGCCGCGGCGGCCCGCCTGCGCCCCGACAACCGCGCGGTGCTCGTGTACGAGCCCACCGAGGGCTCAGCGGCCCCCGAAGGCGCCGAAGCCACTGACGAGGACGAAGAGGAGGCGGCGAAGTGACCGAGGCCGCGACGATGCAGTTCCACCCCCAGCCCCAGGCGGGCACCGCACGGCCGTGGGCCTTCCCCGCGCCCGAGCGCGCCACCCTGGACAACGGCCTCACCGTGCTGCGCTGCCACCGCCCCGGCCAGCAGGTCGTCGCCGTGGAGATCCACCTCGAGGCGCCGCTCGACGCCGAGCCCGCGGGCCTGGACGGCGTCGCCACGATCATGGCGAGGGCCTTCAACGAAGGCACCGACAAGCACTCCGCCGAGGACTTCGCCGCGGAACTCGACCGCTGCGGCGCCTCCATGGACGCGCACGCCGACCACCCCGGCGTGCGTGTCTCCCTCGAAGTCCCGGTCTCGCGCCTCCCGAAGGCGCTCGGCCTGCTCGCCGACGCCCTGCGCGCCCCCGCCTTCGCGGACAGCGAGATCGAACGCCTCGTGCGCAACCGCCTGGACGAGATTCCGCACGAGGCCGCCAACCCGGGGCGCCGCGCCGCCAAGGAGCTCTCCCGGCAGCTGTTCCCGGCGACGTCGCGCATGTCGCGCCCCCGCCAGGGCACCGAGGAGACGGTCACCGCCATCGACTCGGCGGCGGTGCGTGCCTTCTACGAGAAGCATGTGCGTCCCGCCACTGCCACCGCGGTCGTCGTGGGCGACCTGACCGGCGTCGACCTGGACGCCGTCCTCGCCGACACCATCGGCGCCTGGACGGGCGGCACGGCCCAGCCGCGCCCGGTGCCCCCGGTGACCGCCGACGACACCGGGCGTGTCGTCATCGTGGACCGCCCCGGCGCCGTCCAGACGCAGCTGCTCATCGGCCGCGTGGGACCGGACCGGCACGACCGCGTCTGGCCCGCGCAGGTGCTCGGCACGTACTGCCTCGGCGGCACCCTCACCTCGCGCCTCGACCGCGTCCTGCGCGAGGAGAAGGGATACACCTACGGCGTACGGTCCTTCGCCCAGGTCCTGCGTTCCGCCCCGGACGGCACAGGTGCCGCGATGCTGGCCATCAGCGGCTCGGTGGACACCGAGTCCACGGGACCGGCCCTCGAAGACCTGTGGAAGGTGCTTCGCACCCTCGCCGCCGACGGTCTGACGGACGCCGAGCGCGATGTCGCCGTGCAGAACCTGGTGGGCGTCGCCCCGCTCAAGTACGAGATGGCGGCGTCCGTCGCCGCCACTCTCGCCGATCAGGTCGAGCAGCACCTTCCGGACGACTTCCAGGCGCAGTTGTACCGCCGGCTGGCCGCGACCGGCACCGTGGAGGCCACCGCCGCCGTGGTGAGCGCCTTCCCCGAGGACCGCCTGGTGACGGTGCTCGTCGGTGACGCCGCGCAGATCGAGGAGCCCGTCAGGGCGCTCGGCATCGGTGAAGTGAGTGTGGTCACGGGCTGAGTGACAGTCAGGACATATCGGGACCCCAGTGGCTGGAATTTGCTACTGGGGTCCTCATATGTCCGAATTAGTATGGAGGTTACGTGTCTGCCCTGTGGCGTGCGCTACAAAAACTCTGATCCGTTTGTCGTTTGAAAGACGCCCCGCTTAGCGTCGGTCCGGCTGTTCGTCATGCAGTACGCCGCACCCGCGGCACCGGACAGTCATCGCCGAGTCCCCGTACGGCGCGAGCCAGGGGAGCCGGGGACCCACATGTCCCCTTGGGGTGAATCGGGAACCTTGCCGTGAGGCGAGGGACTCGTAGGAGACCTTCCTGCTCCGAACCCGTCAGCTAACCCGGTAGGCGAGAAGGAAGGAAAGGATCAGCCGCTTCATGGCGTTCACCCGTGCCACCGGGAAGCACCGTCGCCCCAGCCGCCTCACGCGCACGACCGCGAACGTGGCGGGCGTCGCCGCCCTCACCACCACCGGTGTCATAGGAGGCCTGGCCGCTCCGGCCCTCGCCGCCGACGACGCCGCGGCTCTTGAGCACACCGGCCTCACCCAGGCGGTCTCCGTCGGCGACTCGCTCGCCGCCAGCGTCGACGCGCAGGCCGCCGCCCAGCAGCAGGCCGCCGACGACGCGGCAGCGGCCAAGAAGGCCGAAGAAGCCGCCAAGAAGAAGGCCGAGGAGGCCAAGCGCAAGGCCGAGGCCGAGGCGAAGGCCAAGGCCAAGAAGGAGCGCGAGGCCAAGGAGCGCGCCGCTCGCGAGGCCGAGCGCAAGCGCCTCAACAGCTACGTCTCCCCGATCACCGGCTCGTACGTCTCCACGGGCTACCAGACCGGCGGCGGCATGTGGTCCTCCGGCAGCCACACCGGCATCGACTTCCACGCCGCGTCCGGCACCTCGGTCCACGCGGTCGGTTCCGGCACCGTCGTCGAGGCCGGCTGGGGCGGTGCCTACGGCAACAACGTGGTCATCAAGATGAACGACGGCACGTACACCCAGTACGGCCACATGTCGTCCCTCGGTGTCACCGTCGGCCAGGCCGTCACCCCGGGCCAGCAGATCGGCCTCTCGGGCTCCACCGGCAACTCCAGCGGCCCGCACCTCCACTTCGAGGCCCGGACCGGCGCGGACTACGGCACGGACATCGACCCGATCGCGTACCTCCGCTCGCACGACGTCGGCGTCTGATCCACCGAACGCCGATCCACCGAACGCCGATCCAGCGAACGCTGATCCAGCGAACGCTGATCCACTGAAAGCCCCGGCTCGTCGAGAGCCGGGGCTTTCGCCGTACCGCCGTAGCCGTAGCCGTAGCCGTAGCCGTACTTGTACCCGTACCCGCGCCGATCGCCTTTGGCCAAAATATATCCATGAATTTCGGCCTGCCATCGGAAATTCGGCCGCTCTGCAATAGGGTCACTGAAAAGGCGTCGATCGACCGCGTTTCGCGGGGATTAAGGCGGAGGTCAGGTCATGCGCATTCCCGCGCACTCGGTATGCACGGCCATCCGGGACGACATCGTCTCCGGTGTCTACGAACGGGGTGGCCGACTCACCGAGGAACTGCTCGCACGCCGCTATGGAGTCTCCCGCGTCCCCGTGCGCGAGGCCCTGCGCACCCTGGAGGCCGAGGGGTTCGTCGTCACGCGCAGGCACGCGGGCGCGTGCGTCGCGGAGCCCACCGAGCAGGAGGCGGCCGACCTCCTGGAGATACGCATGCTCCTGGAGCCGCTGGGGGCGGCCCGCGCCGCTCAGCGCCGCACGGAGGCGCATCTGAAGGTCCTGCGCGGACTCGTCAGGCTCGGCCAGGAGCGTTCGAGGGGCGGTCGGAGCGACGACCTGCGCTCCCTGGGCGGCTGGTTCCACGAGACGCTCGCCCAGTCGTCCGGCAGCCCGGGTCTCACAGCGCTGCTCACCCAGCTCCGGCACAAGATCGCCTGGATGTACGTCGTCGAGACACCGGCCGCTCCCGCGGAGTCCTGGGCGGAGCACGCCGCGATCGTCGACGCGGTCGCCCGCGGGGACGCGGAACGGGCCAGGTCGCTCGCGGCGGCCCACGCGGAACGGGCGGCGGCCGCGCACCGGCCGCGCTTTCGCCCGCAAGGTCACCGGGCCGCGGGACGAGATCGTGTGAGGGATTCGCAACATGCCGTAAACACGGTGGGCCTCCGGCATTAACAGAGGCGCCGTATACAAAGAAGTGCTATTCGGCGGGGGACTATTTCGGCTGCCCGAATGTGGCACGTTCAGGGAATGCGGCTCTGATATTCGGCAGCTGGAAACAGAAGCACCGAAGGGCCCGCCCCTATTCAGCGCGGGCCCTTCGGCGTATGAGTACCAGTCTTTACTAGACGGTCTCGGGGAGCTCTTCGAGGCCGTCCGCGACCAGCTTCGCCAGACGGTCGAGAGCGGCGTCCGCGCCCTCGGCGTCGGAGGCGAGCACGATCTCCTCGCCGCCCTGCGCGCCCAGACCGAGCACCGCGAGCATGGAGGCGGCGTTCACGGGGTTGCCGTCAGCCTTGGCGATCGTCACGGGGACGCCGGCGGCGGTGGCCGCGCGGACGAAGATGGAGGCGGGTCGGGCGTGAAGGCCCTCGGCCCAGCCGACGTTGACGCGGCGCTCAGCCATGTGTTGCTGCCCTTCCAGATGTCTCACACTTGTCTAGACCAGTGTCTCATGCGATCACATGTGCTCCGCCGGCCGTCGGCCCGTACGGTGCCGACCGACGGGCCCTGCTCCGCCGACCGTACGTCCTCGTGCCGCGGGCCCACGTCCCGCCCTTCGACGACTCCTAGCCTGCCCCGGCCGAGGCGCCCCCGCGACCCGTACCCTGGGCCTCATGCAGACCCCGTCGGAACGGCAGGCATATCCCTCCCACTGGGAAGCCGACGTCGTCCTGCGTGACGGAGGCACCGCCCGGATCAGGCCCATCACGGCCGAGGACGCGGATCGCCTGGTCAGTTTCTACGAGCAGGTCTCGGACGAGTCGAAGTACTACCGCTTCTTCGCCCCCTACCCGCGCCTGTCCGCCAAGGACGTCCACCGCTTCACCCATCACGACCAGGTGGACCGGGTGGGTCTGGCGGCCACGGTGGGCGGCGAGTTCATCGCCACCGTGCGCTTCGACCGGATCGACTCCCGCGGCATGTCCGCGAGCGCGCCCGCCGACGAGGCCGAGGTCGCCTTCCTGGTGCAGGACGCCCACCAGGGCAGGGGCGTCGCCTCCACCCTCCTGGAACACATCGCGGCCGTCGCCAGGGAGCGCGGCATCCGCCGCTTCGCCGCCGAGGTGCTGCCCGCCAACACCAAGATGATCAAGGTGTTCACGGACGCGGGCTACCAGCAGAAACGCAGCTTCGAGGACGGCGTCGTACGACTCGAATTCGATCTGGAGCCGACCGACCGCTCGCTCGCCGTGCAGCGCGCCCGTGAGCAGCGGGCCGAGGCGCGGTCGGTGCAGCGGCTGCTCACGCCGGGTTCGGTCGCCGTGATCGGCGTCGGGCGCACGCCGGGCGGCGTGGGGCGCAGCGTCCTTCGCAATCTGCGCGAGGCGGGCTTCACGGGGCGCCTGTACGCGGTGAACAGCGCGTTCGGGGAGGGCGAGGAGGGGGGCGAGGTCGACGGGGTGCCTGCCTACCGCTCCGTGCGGGACATCGACGGGCCCGTCGAGCTCGCCGTCGTCACGGTGCCCGCCGAGCGGGTGCCGCAGGCCGTCGCCGAGTGCGGTGAGCGCGGGGTGCTCGGGCTCGTCGTGATCTCCGCCGGGTACGCGGAGAGCGGCCCCGAAGGGCGTGAGCGGCAGCGCGAACTGGTGCGTCAGGCGCGGTCGTACGGCACGCGCATCCTCGGCCCGAACGCCTTCGGGGTCATCAACACGTCGCCCGACGTACGGCTCAACGCCTCGCTCGCCCCGCGTCCGCCCGCGCGCGGCAGGATCGGCCTCTTCACCCAGTCCGGCGCGATCGGCATCGCGCTCCTCTCGGGCCTGCACCGGCGCGGCGCGGGCCTGTCGACCTTCGTGAGCGCGGGCAACCGCGCGGACGTTTCCGGCAACGACGTGCTCCAGTACTGGTACGAGGACCCGGACACCGATGTCGCCCTGATGTACCTCGAATCCATCGGCAACCCGCGCAAGTTCACGCGGCTCGCCCGGCGCGCGGCGACGGCGAAGCCGCTGGTCGTGGTGCAGGGGGCGCGGCACAGCGGGATCGCGCCCACGGGGCACGCCGTGCAGGCCACGCGGCTTCCGCATGCCACGGTGTCGGCGCTGCTGCGCCAGGCGGGGGTCATCCGGGTCGACACCGTCACCGAGATGGTGGATGCGGGGCTGCTGCTCGCGGGGCAGCCGTTGCCCTCCGGGCCGCGGGTGGCGATTCTCGGGAACTCCGAGTCGCTCGGGCTCCTCACGTACGACGCGTGTGTCGCCGACGGGCTTCGGCCGCTGCCCGCGCGGGACCTGACCACGGGGGCCACCCCGGATGACTTCCGGGGCGCTCTCGCCGAGGCGCTGTCGGACGATGCCTGCGACGCCGTGATCGTCACGGCGATCCCCTGGGTGGGGGAGGACGGGGCCACGGGGTCGCCCGAGGGCGAGGAGCTCGCCGCCGCGCTGCGGGAGGCGGCTGCCGGTTGCCCGGCGAAGCCGGTGGCCGTGGTCCACGTCGAACTCGGCGGGCTCGCCGAAGCGCTGGCCGCGGCGACGCGTACTCGCCCTGACGCCGCTGCGCCTGTCCCCGGCGGTGAGGGCTGCGCCCACCCTTCCCCGAGCTCTCAACTTCGTTCGGGCAGGGAAGGCCCCCATCGCCCTGCGGGACGCCCGCCCACAGCGACGGCGGCTTCAGCGGGTGGCCCCGCGGCGCAGGTACCCACCGCGCCCGCAGCGCAGGCCGCCACCGTGCCCGCGGTCGCCGTCCCCGCCCCGGAGCCCGAAGCCGGACCCGGCCCGGCGCAGGCGTACCGCATCCCCGCCTACCCCGCCGCCGAGCGCGCCGTCCGCGCCCTTGCCGAAGCCGTCAAGTACGCCCAGTGGCGGCGGGACGCCAAGGCGCCCGGGAAGGTTCATGAGTACGAGGACATCGACGAGAGCGGCGTCGCCCGGCGGATCGACGAGCTTCTCGTGGAGCAGGGTGACCCCCGTGGCGCCACTCTCGCCGAGGGTGACGCCCGCGAACTGCTCGGGCGGTACGGCATCGACGTACGCGAGGCGCTGCCAGCGCCCGACCCCGACGCGGCCGTGGCGGCCGCCCGTGCGCTCGGCTACCCCGTGGCCCTCAAGACCACGGCCCCGCACCTGCGCCACCGCGCCGACCTCGGCGGCGTGCGGCTCGATCTGGCGGACGAGGAGCAACTGCGCCGCGCCTACGCCGAACTGACCGACGCCTTCGGCAAGCCCGTCGAGCTGCGCCCCGTCGTGCAGCCGATGGCGCCCCGAGGTGTCGACACCGTCGTCCGCGCGGTGATCGACCCGGCGGCCGGAGCGGTGCTCTCGTTCGGTCTCGCCGGCGCCCCGTCCGAGCTGCTCGGCGACACCGGACACCGGCTGATCCCGGTCACCGAGCGCGACGCGGGCTCCCTGGTCAGATCCATCCGGACCGCCCCGCTCCTCTTCGGCTGGCGCGGCTCGGCGCCCGTGGACACCCCGGCTCTCGAAGAACTGCTCCAGCGGGTCTCGCGCCTCGTGGACGATCACCCCGAGGTGGTCGCCGTGTCCCTGGAACCCGTGGTCGTCGCCCAGCGCGGCCTCTCCGTGCTCGGCGCCTCCGTGCGGCTCGCGCCCCCGCCCGCGCGCAGTGACCTCGGCCCGCGGACCCTGCCCGGGTACTGAGGCGGCCGGTGGGGAACCGTGGGCCCTCCGCCGGGTCGTAGGATGGACGGTATGGCAAAGACCGGTACGACGACCCAGGGGCTGCGCGCGGCGATCGAGCGCAGCGGCTACTACCCGGCCCTCGTGGCCGAGGCGGTGGAGGCCGCGATCGGCGGCGATCCCATCGGGTCGTACCTGGTCCACCAGGAGACCACGTTCGACGCGAACGAAGTCCGCAGGCACGTGACGGTCCTCGTCCTGACCGGCACCCGCTTCATCGTCAGCCACACGGACGAGCAGGCGGCGGACAGCACATCGCCGACGCCGTACGCGACGACCTCCACGGAGTCCGTGAAGATCGGCCGGATCTCGTCGGTCGTCGTCAGCCGCGTCGTCGCCAACCCCGAGAAGTACGTCCCCGGCTCGCTGCCCCGCGAGGTCGTCCTGACCATCGGCTGGGGCGCCGTGTCGCGCATCGACCTGGAGCCCGCCGCCTGTGGCGATCCCAACTGCGAGGCGGACCACGGCTACACCGGCAGCTCCACCGCCGACGACCTCAGCCTCCGTGTCAGCGAGGCGGGCGACGGCCCGGACGCCGTGCGCCAGACCCTGGCGTTCGCGCAGGCGCTTTCCGAGGCGACCGCGGAGACCGCCCGCTGATGTCCCTGCCCGCCTGGGATGACGTAGAGCCGCTCTCCCTCGACTCCGCACCCCTGCCCGAGTACGGCGCGGGCTCGCTCGCCGACCTGCTGCCCACGCTCGTCGCGCACCAGGGCGTCGACGGCTTCACGCCCGTCATCCCGGAACTCGCGCCCGCCGACCGGAACTGCGTCTTCCTGATCGACGGCCTCGGCTGGGAGCAGCTCCGCGCCCATCCGGCCGAGGCGCCCTTTCTGACCTCGCTCATCAGTTCCTCGCGAGGCGGCACGGGCCGTCCGATCACCGCGGGCTTCCCCGCCACCACCGCGACCTCCCTCGCTTCGGTCGGCACGGGCCTGCCGCCCGCGTCGCACGGCCTGCCCGGCTACACGGTCCGCAATCCCGCCACCGGCGAGCTGATGAACCAGCTCCGCTGGAACCCGTGGACGGACCCGCGCAAGTGGCAGCCGTACCCCACCGTCTTCCAGCAGGCCCACGCCGCGGGCGTGCACACCGCCCAGGTGTCGTCCCCGACCTTCCAGAACACTCCGCTCACCAAGATCGCCCTGAGCGGCGGCAGCTTCCGCGGCAAGCTCTCCGGCGAGGACCGCATGGACCTCGCGGCCGAGCAACTTGGCGCGGGCGACCGGTCGTTGGTCTACACGTACTACGCGGAGGTCGACGGCAAGGGGCATCGCTTCGGCGTCGACTCCGACGCCTGGCGCGGCCAGCTCATGTACGTCGACCGCCTGGTCCAGCGACTTGCCGAGCAACTCCCGCCGCGCAGTGCCCTGTACGTCACCGCCGACCACGGCATGCTCGACATCCCCTTCGACGAGCGGTCCCGTATCGACTTCGACGAGGACTGGGAGCTGAGCGCGGGCGTCGCCCTCCTCGGCGGCGAGGGCCGTGCGCGCCATGTGTACGCGGTGCCGGGCGCCGAGAACGACGTCCTGACCGTATGGCGCGAGGTGCTCGGCGAGCAGTTCTGGGTGGCGAGCCGGGACGAGGCCATCGCCGCGGGCTGGTTCGGTCCTTCCGGCGCCGTCGACGAGCGGGTGTACGCACGCATCGGCGATGTCGTCGCGGCCGCCCACGACGACGTGGCGATCATCGCTACCAAGAAGGAACCGAAGGAGTCGGCCCTCGTCGGCATGCACGGCTCCATGACCCCCGTCGAGCAGCTCGTGCCGCTCATCGAAGTACGCCCCTGACCGGACACCCGGTGCGCACCGCCCCCGTACGTACGCCTCGAAAGGCCTCAACTCCCCATGCCCGAGCTGGTGTTCTTCTCCGGAACGATGGACTGCGGAAAGAGCACCCTGGCTCTGCAGATCGAGCACAACCGCTCGGCCCGCGGCCTGAAGGGGATGATCTTCACCCGTGACGACCGCGCGGGCGAGGGCAAGCTCTCCTCGCGGCTCGGCCTCGTCACGGACGCGATCGAGGCCGCGGAGGACTTCGACTTCTACGCCCACCTCGTCGACCACCTCTCCCGGGGCGGCCGCGCGGACTATGTGATCGCGGACGAGGCGCAGTTCCTCGCCCCGGGACAGATCGACCAGCTGGCCCGCGTCGTCGACGACCTGGGGCTCGACGTCTTCGCCTTCGGCATCACCACGGACTTCCGCTCCAAGCTCTTCCCCGGCTCGCAGCGCCTGGTCGAACTCGCCGACCGTGTCGAGGTGTTGCAGGTCGAGGCCCTGTGCTGGTGCGGCGCCCGCGCCACCCACAACGCCCGCACCATAGGGGGCGAGATGGTCGTCGAAGGCGCCCAGGTCGTCATCGGCGACGTCAACCACGCGGCGGACGAGGTGGGTTACGAGGTGCTGTGCCGCCGTCACCATCGCAAGCGGACGACGAGCGCCACCTCCCACGCGGCGGCCCTGTCGCCGGACGTCCTGCCGGTCACTCCCGGTTGATCGCTTCGGGGCCCCTGTGGCGAGAATCGGCGCCTCGATGTGTGGGCCCTGGGGCCGCCCTTCGCCGTACAAGCGCATGCGCACACGCATGAATTCATCATGTTGAAGGCATGACGGCGAGGATTCCCCGGTCGGTGGGCAGTGGCCGAGACTCGAAGGTGCCAAGGATTCGGTCACCCGCCCAAAGGACTGCCATGGACATCGTTCCCGAGCTCTCGCCGTTCTTCCGCGGTCCACAGCACTTGGTGCACAAGCCGGACAGCCCTGAGGCCTTCCTCCTCGATGTGGGCTCGCCCGTGCGGCAGAGCTTCACGTACGCCACCGAACTGCCCGAGGGCCACCCGCTGTTCGGCGACATGGCGGCCCCCTTCCACGATCTGCTCTTCCCGGTCGAGGCACTGCGGCACGCCGCGCTGTTCGCGGCCCGGCAGTACTTCCGGGTACCGCCGCAGCGGATCACCGCGGTCTCCGCCAGCGGCACGGAGATCACCGACGTGGCTCCGTGGCGGCGGTCCGACGGGCCCGCGTTGATCGCGCTCGAACTCGCCCTCACCCCGGTCAACGTGATCACAGGAGTACCCCGTGGCCTGGAGTGCGAGGCCACCGTGTCGATCGGCGGCCGGCGCTGCGGAACGGCGGGGGCCGAGCTCGTCTTCCTCTCGCCCGGAGTGCACCGCGGCCACCGCGAGGCGGGGCGGCGGCAGAGCGAGCAGAGCCTCCTCGCCGGGTGCGGGCAGATCCCCGTGTCCGGTGTACCCGCGCCTGAACACGTGGGGCGGCGCAGCGCCCGCAACGTACTCGTGGGGCTGCCGGTCGAGGGCGACGACGAGCGGCTCGTCTTCCCCGTGGACCTGGAGGCGGCGGGCCAGGTGCTCGGCGACGAGGTGCCCGCGGCGCTGTTCCTGGAGGCCTCGCGGCAAGCGGCCCTGATGGCCGCCGCCGAGCTGCACGGATTCATCCCTTCGCACGCGCTGCTCACCCGCTGGCACGGCGCCTTCCGCGGCTTCGCCGAGCCCGCGCTCCCACTGCGCTGTGCGGTGCGCGCGGAGAAGCCGGACGCCCGGGGCGCCGTACGGAATGCCGCCGGGTCACCCACGGCCCGGTTGCGCCTGGAGTTCCTGCAGGGCGACCGCGAAGTGGCCCAGGTGTCCGCGTCCGTACTGCAGGACTGCTAGGCACGCCATGCGATTCAGAGTGCTCGGACCGGTACGGATGGCGCCGCGGGCGCCGACCGCGGCCAAGCCGCGGGTGGTGCTCGCCACCCTGCTGATGCAGGGCAACAGCGTGGTCTCGACACATACCCTCATCGACGAACTGTGGAGCACCGAGCCGCCCCGCACGGCCGCGACCACCCTGCAGGTCTACGTCTCCCATCTGCGCAAGGCACTCGTGGATGGCGTCGGGGACGAGGCGCAGCCGCTGCTCACCGTGCCGCCCGGCTATCTGATCCGGGTCGCCGCCGACGACCTCGACCTGCTGGTCTTCGAGACGCTGCGGGACGAAGGGCGGGCGGCCTACGCGCGCAAGGACTACGCGGAGGCGTCCCGGCGGCTCGCGCGGGCGCTTGCCCTGTGGACGGGCCCCGCGCTCTCCGGTATTCCGCACGGGCCGACCCTGGAGACCTCCGCCATCCGGCTCAACGAGCTGCGCCTGGAGGTCCTGGAGCAGCGCGTCTCCGCAGATCTGCGCCTGGGCCGCCACCAGGAACTGATCGGTGAGCTCATGGCGCTCGCCCATGACCACCCCCTGCGCGAGACCGTGCACTGCCATCTGATGGTCGCGCTGTACCGCTCGGGGAGGCAGTCGGACGCCCTGCACGTGTACCACCGGGCCCGACGCGGGCTCGTCGACGAACTCGGGGTGGAACCCGGCCCCGTGATGAGCCGCCTCCTGGAGCGGATTCTCGCCTCCGACTCCTCACTGACCTGGCAGGGGAACACCCCCGGTACCGCCGAAGCTCCCCCCAGGACTCCGCCGGGCCCGGAGGGGCCCGTGGTGCGGCTGCCGGAACCGGTGGACCACTTCACCGGGCGCGCGGCCCAACTCTCCCTGGGGAGGCGGTTCCTGGAAGGGGCCGGGCCGCTGCCGGGGCGGGTGCTCGCGATGTCGGGGCGGGCCGGGGCCGGGAAGACCGCGCTCGCCGGGCGCCTCGCGCACGACGCGGGCGACCTCTTCCCCGACGGCCGTGTGCTGCTGTTGCTGCGTGACGCCGGGGGGCGCGCGCTGACCCCGCATGCCGCCCTGACGACGCTGCTGCGCCGACTGGGAGGCGGCAAGGGGGAGGCGGGGCCCGTGGTGGGTGACGGGTCCGGGGCGTCCGCTGTCGCTCCGGAGGCCGAAGCCGCCGATCTCGTCTACGAGTCGACCAAGGGCCGCAAGATGCTCTTCGTGCTCGACGACGCGGTGTCCGAGGCGCAGGTGCGGCCGGTTCTCGCGGCGCTGCCCGACAGCACGGTCCTGCTGACCGGTCGGCATGCGCTCGGCGCCCTCGACGGCGTACAGCACCTCGTTCTCGACGTGTTCGGCCCGCAGGAGGCGGAGGAGCTCCTGGTGCGGTGCGGCGGCCCCGCGATGAGCGAGGACCCGGTATCGGTCAGCGAGACCGCCCGGCTGTGCGGCAATCTGCCGCTCGCGCTGCGGGTGGCCGCCGCGGGGCTCGCCGCGCGTCCGCACTGGAGCGCCGCGGACCTCGTCGGGCGGCTCGCCGACGAGCGGACCAGGCTCACCTCGCTGGAGCTCGGCGACCTCGACGTGCGCAGCAGTCTGCTGACCGCCTACCGGGACGTGGGGATACAGGGGCGGCAGGCCTTCCGGCTCCTCGGTCTCGCCCCGCTGCCCGACTTCCCGCTGTGGAGCGCGGCGGCGCTGCTCGCCACGGATCTCGCGGAGGCCGAGCGGCACGCCGAGGAGCTGGTGCGCGCCCAACTCCTGGAGGCCAGGCCCCACTCCGGGCAGCTGACGACGGTCCGCTACAGCTTCCACCCCCTGCTGCGGTCCCTGTCCCTGGAACTCCTCGACAAGCGGCCGGTGTCGGCGACCGACCGGCTCGGCCGTGCGTTCCTGGCCCTCGCGCGCCGCGCCGACGCCCTGCTCGCGCCCGGGCGCGACCCTCTCGGGGACTCCCTGGAACCGTCGGCCGGTATCCACCCCGACGCACTGATCGGATCCGCGCCGCTCCAGTGGTTCCGGGAGGAGGCCGCGGGCCTTCTGGAGACCGTGCGGCAGGCGCACGCGGCGGGGCTCTGGCAGCTCTGCTTCGCCCTGGCATCCGCGTCGGCGGGCTACTACGAGGCCGCGGCGCTGTGGGACGACTGGGAGCAGGGGCACCAACTCGCCCTGGACGCGGCCCGGCAGGCCGGTGACCCACGGGCGGAGGCCGCTGTGCTGCGCTCCCTCGGCGATCTGGCGTGGCAGCGGCAGGAGACGGCGACAGCCATCGACCGTTACCGCCTCGCCTGGCACCTCTTCACCCGCTGCGGGGACCGTGTGTCCGCCGCCCGCTGTCTGTCCGGCGAGGCGGACGTCATGCTCGGACAGGGCCGTGGGGCGCGCGCCGAGCGCTGCTACGTGCGCGCGCTGTCGGCCGGGCAGGCGGAGAACGACCCCCGGGGCACCGCCGACGCCCTGCGCGGCCTGGCCCTCGTGGCGCTGCGGGAGGGGCGCACCGCCGAGGCCCGCGGTCGGCTCGCCGAGTGCGCGGCGCAGGCCCGGCGTGCGGGGGACCGGCGCTGGGAGGAGTACGCCACGCGCACGCTGGGCGCCGTGGACGCGACGGCGGCCGTGGGCCGTGAGGCGGACACCGCGGGCCGGCCGCTGGAGGTCAGACCGGGCGTGTGGCTGCTTCCGGCGCTCGGTCCTGTCCTGCCCCGAGCGACCTGACCTGTGGGTTGTCGGAGCCGGCGTACCGCGGCGCCCGCAGCCTGAAGGGACGGTTGTGCGGCCTCAAAGCGCCCTGCGACAAGGCGTGTTGACCTAGTAGCGTTACGTGGTGACCCACCCGTGAGTGGCTCCCCCCGGGACGCCATGGAAGGAGCGCAGACACAGTGCGCCGTATCGCGTCCGAAGTCCAGATCAGCGCCCGTCCCGACGAGGTGTGGGACGTCCTCACCGATTTCGAGCGGTTCCACGAATGGAACCCGTTCCTGGTGCGGGCCGCAGGCCGCGCCGAGCCGGGCCAACGCCTCATGCTGCGTTTCCGGTTGCCGGACGGCGGCCGCGAGATGGTGTTCAAGCCGACCGTCCTGACGAGCGAGCCGGGCCGACTGCTGCGCTGGCGGGGCAGGCTCGGCCTGCCCGGCGTCTTCGACGGGCTGCACACCTTCGAGCTGACGGCTGGCGGGGGCGGCACCCATGTGCTGCAGAGCGAGACGTTCACCGGTGCGCTCGTCCCCGTCACCGGATCCGTCATCCGGCAGAGCGAGACGGGGTTCGGGATGCTGACCGATGCCCTGAAGGGGCGGGTGGAGGAGCGGGCCGCCGCGAGTTGAGGGGCCGCCGCGAGCTGAGGGCCGCGGCGGACCGGGGGCCGCGAACCGGGACGCGAGAGCCGGGCGGGGAAGCCCGCCGCCGGCCCCCCGGGGGAAGTGGGGCCGGCGGCGGGCTGGCCCGGGGCCGCGCCGAACGGGTGCGGCGCATGTCCATCACCCTGCCCGGGCGCTCTAAAGGCGCACTTGAGCCCGGTCCGACGGACGATCTGCAAGGGCCTCTTTAGCCGCTGCCGGGAGAGTCGAGCGACCGTGACTCCTCCGGAAAGGCAGCGTTGACGATGACAACTGAGCTGACCGCACAAGTGTGCGTGGTCGGAGGGGGGCCCGCGGGCCTCACCCTGGCCGTGGAGCTCGCCAAGCGCTCGGTCTCCGTCGTGGTCCTGGAGCAGAGCGGCCACTTCGACCGGTCGTTCCGTGGCGAGTCGGTCTCTCCCGACTCGGTGTGGCTCCTCGACCGCCTCGGCGTCCTGGGGCGGCTCGACGGCGCCTACCAGCAGATGCACCGCATGGAGATAGTGGACTCCGGCAGCGCCGTGCTGCGAGCCGACTTCACCCGCTTCCCGTATCCGCACCCCTACCCGGTGGAGATGCCGCAGCCCGCGCTCCTGTCGGCACTCGCGGGGCTCGGTGAGGAGTACGCCGACGACTTCACGCTGCTCCGCAAGGCCACGGCGGTGGGCCTGGTGCGCGAGGGCCAGGGGCCGGTGACCGGGGTGCGGGCGCGCACTCCGGAGGGCGAGGTCACGGTGCACGCCGCCCTGACGGTGGCGGCGGACGGCCGGTTCAGCAAGGTGCGGGAGATGTCGGGGCTTCCCTACACCCGCATGCCGCTGGAGCGGGACGTGGTGTGGCTGAAGCTGCCGTTCCCGAAGGAATGGGACGACCGTACGTACCGCATTCGCATCGAGGGCGATCAGCACGGCCTGTTCATCCCCACCCACCCCGACAGCGTGCGGGTGGGCTTCAACATCCCCAAGGGCGGCCTCAAGGAGCTGCGCGCCAAGGGGCTGCCCGCCCTGTACGAGCGCCTGGACCGGCTCGCCCCCGAGCTGTCCGGCACGGTGCGCTCCGAGATCCGCAGCTGGTCGGACACGTCGATGCTGGACATCTTCACCACCCTGGTGCCGCGCTGGTCCTGCCCGGGACTGGTACTGACCGGCGACGCCGCGCACACCCTGACACCGATTCTGGGGCAGGGCGTCAACCACGCCATCATCGACGCGGTGACGCTGGCTCCGCTGGTGCAGCGGGCGTTCGCGGCCGGCGGCTCGGTCGCCGAACTCGGGCGCGCGGGTGAGGAGTTCCAGCGGGCCCGGGAGACGTCGGTGAGCAAATCGCGGGGGCTCCAGCTGCGCCAGGAGCGGCTCTTCGCGCTGCACGGCGCAGGGGGCACCCTCCGGCGCACCCTGTACCGGGCCGTGGACCGCAGCCAGCGGCTGAAGCAGCGGGTACTCGCGGGGGCGTACTTCCAGTTGCAGCAGCAGGGCCCGCACGAGGTGCCCACGCACCAACCGGCGTCGCGTGTGTGACGGCACGCGCCGCTGCACGGCGAAGGCCCTGACTCCGGGCGGGAGTCAGGGCCTTCGCCGTGCCCGTGCGGGGCGCGCGGCGCGGGAGGGTCACCAGGCGACGGGCAGCCTGGTCAGTCCGTGCACCATCATCCCGGTCGTCATACGCAGGTCGGCGACGTCTTCGGCGAGCTTCAGGGCGGGGAAGCGGCGCAGCAACGAGCCGATGACGATCTGCAGTTCGGCGCGGGCGAGCGCCGCGCCGAGGCAGTGGTGCGGGCCGTGGCCGAAGGCGACGTGCTGGGTCGCCGAGGGGCGCCGGGGGTCGAAGTCGGCGGGCGAGCCCTCGGGGAAGCGCGCCGCGTCCTGATTGGCCGAGCAGATCGCCGCGAGCACGGCGCTGCCCTTGGGGATGAGCGTGCCGCCGAGCTCGACGTCCTCCAGGGTGACGCGCAGCGGCCCGCCGTCACCGATCGGGTTGATCCGCATCAGCTCCTCGACGGCGTGCTCGATCATGTCGGGGTTCTCACGCAGCGCGGCCAGGTGCTCGGGGTGGCGCAGCAGGGTCAGTACACAGGTACCGATCATGGAGACGGTCGTCTCGTGTCCGGCGACGAGCAGCGTGATGCACATGGTGATCAGCTCGTGCTCGGTGAGCCGGCCCTCCTCGTCGTGAGCGGTGACGAGCGCTCCGATGAGGTCGTCGGTGGGCTCGTCCCGCTTGCGCTGGATGAGAGCCGCCAGATACGCGATCATCGACGCGCGCTGGGCGGCGGTCTCCTCGGGGGTGTGCGAGGTGAGCGACACGAAGGCGTCGGACCAGGCGCGGAAGCGGCCCCGGTCCTCGAAGGGCACGCCGAGCAGCTCGCAGATGACCATCACCGGCAGCGGGAAGGCCAGTTCGGTGTTGAGGTCGACGGGCGGCGCGAGACGCTCCATCGAGTCGAGCAGTCCGTCGGTGAGTTCCTGGATGCGCGGGCGCAGTTGCTGCACGCGGCGCCCGGTGAACTCCCGCAGGACCAGCTTGCGCAGCCGGGTGTGCTCGGGCGGGTCCATCGTGAACAGGCCGCCGGCCAGCGGGGGCGTGCTGGACAGCTGGGGGGCGCCGGGCTCGACGGTGGCGGCGCGGCTGAAGCGGGGGTCGGCAAGGACGGTGCGCACGTCGTCGTAGCGGGTGACCACATGCCCCGGATCGCCGCTCGGCAGACGTACGTGAGCGACCGGGCACCGGTCCCTCAATTCCTCGTACACCGGCGGGACTTCAATGGCGGACGGCCGGTGGAACGGGTAGCTCAGAGTCGGCTCGGCGGCGCTCGCGCCGCTGGGGGCCGACTGCTCTTCGATGTCCATGGGTGCTGCCTCCATGAAGGGGGTCAGGGCTCGCGAGATCGTCGCAACGCGGGCTTGTGGCGGGGCAAAGGCCGTGCTGGTCGGGGTGTGGGGGCGGTTCAGCGCTGCCGGCCGTCGGCCGTGCGCAGCCCGTATCCCAGGGCTCGGTCGAGGGCGATGTGCAGCAGCCAGGCGAGGCCGAAGGTGAAGGGTGCGGCGTTCTGGCCGGGGCCGTCCGCGAGCAGGGCCACCACCGTCATCAAGGCCAGTGGCCCGGCCGGCCGGTGGACGAGGTTGTAGGCGCCCACGGTGGCGCGCGGCAGCTGACCGTGCTGATGCGGGCCCGAGGCGCCGACGAAGAACGACAGGTCGGGTGCGACGAAGCCGAGCAGGCCGAGCGGGATCACCCAGCCCGTGTGCTTGACCATCTCGAACACGACCCAGACGAGCAGGAACACGCCGAGCAGCGCCCAGGCGGTGCGGACCGCCACCGACGTCGAACTGCGGGTGGCGTCCCGGGTGGCGGATGACGTCATGAACTCACTCCTAGTGGGGGAACGGCGTGCGTGCGGGTGCGTGCGGGCTTACGGCATGCGTCGGCGTCACCATCGGGGACCGCCCTAAAGGCTCGGATGGGCCCCGGCCCGAGCCGCCGCGGCCCTCGGATTTGGCCGCCCTTTAGCCGTCGACCGCACGCTGCGTGATGTGTCGGCCGGGATCCGCTCCGCAGCGGATCCGGTGCCCTCCCGGCCGGGCAGTGACCCGGCCCGCGCATGTCCATGCTGTGCGGGCCCGGCTCAGCCCGTCCGATCGGCCGCCGGCCGAGCGCCGCGCGGCGGATCCCGCCGGCACACCCACGCAGGACGGACCCGAGGCGGAGCAAGATGACGCGATACCTGGCCCGGAGCAGCATTGACGAGAGCTCGAGCGCGGACATACGGCTGTTCTGTTTCCCGTACGCGGGCGGCGGCGCCTCGGCGTACGGGCGCTGGCAGCGCACCCTGGACGCCCACGGCGCGGGGGTGCGGGTCATGCCCATCCAGCTCCCCGGCCGTGAAGGGCGCATCGACGAACCGCGGTTCACCGATCTGCAGGCCCTGATCGACGACATGGACGCCCAGCTCGACGACGAGCTGGAGCGGCCCCACATCTTCTACGGGCACAGCATGGGCGCGTTGATCGCCTACTCGCTGGCCTGGCGGCGGCAGCAGCGCGGCGCGCCGCTGCCGCTCGCGGTCGTACTGAGCGCCTACCGGGCGCCGCACCTGCCCGCGCCGCAGATCGCCCGCCCGGAGGCGAGTGACGAGGAGCTGATCGAGAGCCTTGCCGCGCTCGGCGGGATACCCCAAGTACTCCTGAACCACCCCGACTTCCTCGCCGCGCTGCTGCCGGTGGCCCGCGACGACCTGCTGCTGTGCACGGGCGACGCGGCCTCGTGCCTCTCCGATCCGCTGCGGGTGCCGCTGCACCTGTTCGCGGGCCGCAGGGACCGGCTGGTGTCGGTGCCCGAGGTGGTCTCGTGGCGGCGGCACGCGGGGCGGGGCTGCGAGGTGCGGACCATGCCGGGCGGGCACTTCTTCGTCCGGGCCCACGAGGAGACGTTCCTGGGTGAACTGGCCCCGCTGGTACGCCAGTACGCACGGGTGCCCGTCGCCGCCTGACGGCGCGGCCCCGACCCGGCACCAAGGCGGCCGGACCATGAACTCCTCATGGTCCGGCCCTCGCGCACGCACGGTCCGGCCCGTGTCCGGATCACTGTCCCGGTACGCCCCCGCGTGCCACCGTGAGGGGTCGCCGGAGCGGGCCGCGACCCGATCAGGAGGTGCGCTGTGATGCCGAAGACCCAGCCGTGGCCGCTCGTGCTCGACGACGTGTACGGCCCCCACGACGTGCGCGCCCTGCGGCCGGCGCGACTGCCCGCACTGGCCGTGGAAGTCCGGGAGTCGCTTGCCGCCCACCCCGGTGCGGACACCGGCGTCGAGCTGGGCATCGCGCTGCACCGGGTCTTCGACTCCGCGCGAGACCAAGTGGTCTGGGGAAGCCCTCAGCTCTCGTCCGCCCATGAACTGCTGTGCGGACGCCGTGAGTTCATGGCGCGGTCCGGTGCCGCCGGGGCGGTCGGCCCCCTGGGCGTAGGGGCCCTTTCGTACGCCGAAGGGCTCGCCCGCGCCTTCCTGCTCGGCGGGCGCACCGACCGGCACGCGATCGCCGTCGTGGACGGCGCGGTCCTCGCGACCGACGCGGCCCGTGAGGCCCTGGACTCCCTGGCCCGCACCCCCGAACTGCGGATCGTCGTCGTGGTCCACGGGGAGGTCACCGGGGGAGGAGGGCTGCACCGGGGCGCACGTGGCGGGATCACCGGCCGGATCGTCGGGGGTGCTCTGCGCCGTGCTCCCCTCGTCGGGACGAGCTTGTACGACGCGTTCACCGGGCCGGGTCTCGAACACACCGGGCCGGTCGACGGCCGCAGCCCCGCGCGGCTGGAATCCGCGCTGCGCGCCGCCAGGGAAGCGGACCGGCCGGTGGTCGTGCACTGTGTGACCCCGGGGCGGGCCGGGACCGAGCGGCTCGGTGTGCTGCCCTCGCGGTCGTGGGCGTCCGTCTTCGCCGAGGAGCTGGCCGCGGCCGGGGCGGAGCAGCCGGACGTCGTCGCGGTGAGCGCTGCCCGCCGACTGCCCCATGTCCTCGCGGGGTTCGCCGCGATCCACCCGGAGCGCGCCCTGGCCATGGGCGGCACCCGGGAGCACGCAGTGCACTGCGCGGCGGGCCTGGCCGCCGAGGGGCTGCACCCCGTGATCGCCGTGCCTGCCGGGGCGCCGATGCCCGCGGTCGGGCGCGGGCACGGGACCACCTTCGTGCTCGACGGGGCGCCGTCCCCGGCCGGGCTGCCGGACGGTGTGCGCTGCGCGGTGCCGCGCGACGGGGCCCGGTTGCGGGCGCGGCTGCGGGAGGCCCTGGGCACCGCGGACGCGCCCACCGCGGTGTGCTTCCCCGAAGGGCCCGTATCCCCGGACATCGAGGCCGTGGCCCACGACCGTGGACTCGACGTGCTGCGCCGTGCGCCGCAGCAGGTCCCCGACGACGTACTCATCGTGTCGGTCGGATCCATGGCCCGGATCTGCCTGGAGGCGGCCCGGCTGCTCGACGACCGGGGCGTGGGGGTGACCGTCGTGGACCCGGGGTGGACCACACCGCTCCCCGCGCGGCTCGGTGAACTCGCCGCCGAGCACGCCCTTTCGGTGACGGTGCGAGGCGGTGTGCTGACCTTCGCGGGGGTCGGTGAGTCGGTCGGTGAGTCGGTCGGTGAGTCGCTGGGTGAGTCGGTCGGCGGTGCCTCGCTGACCGGCGCCGCCGTTGCCGAGAGCGTCGCGCTGCGGCTCGGCGAACTCCACGACGCCTGCGGCTGAACACCCCGTACGCCGCTGTGGCCCGCAACCCGGATGACCGGGCGGCGGGCCACAGCGGCGTACGGGGACGGACTCAGCCCACGGTCTGCGCGGGGGCCTTGACCGCCGGGGCGCCGGTGGCGTCCTGTGCGCCGGTCGTGCCCTCGGCGGCACCCCCGGCCGTGCTCGGCGTGCCGGCCGGGACGAGGGGTCCGCGCCGGAAACCGAAGAGCCCCGTGAGCACGGACAGGACCAGGAACACGAGGAGGACCGTGAACGCGGACTGCAGCCCGTTCACCAGCGCGACATCAGGGTTCGCGCCGTGCGCCGCCTCCGAGGCCGTCTTGTTGTTGAGCACCGTCACGGCGACGGCGATACCGAACGCGGCGCCGATCTGCGTCGAGGCGTTGAGCAGCGCGGAAGTGGTCCCCGCGTCCTCGTCGGTCGCCTCCGACGTGCCCACGACCGGGGTCGGGATGAGGCAGAAGACCAGGCCGACGCCGAACAGAGTGGTGGCCGGAAGCAGGAAGCTCCAGTAGCCGGTGTGCACGGGAAGGCCGATCAGCATGACGACGCAGCCCGCGAGCGCGACCGTACCGGCCAGGTACATGTTCCGCGGCCCCGTCCTGCCGATCAGTGTGGAGGCGAGGGGAGCGAGGACCATCAGCGCGATGCTCACCGGCAGATACGCGAGACCGGTCCGCAGCGGGCTGTAACCGAGGACGCCCTGCATCCACAGCGGAAGGAGGAAGAAGATCGGCATCATGATCGCCGCGGTGAGGAACTCGCCGAGGCCGCCCGCCACCACCGAACGCGAGCGGAAAAGACGCAGCGGCACGAGCGGCGCCTTGCTGCGCCCCTCCACCACGACGAACGCGATCAGCAGCGCGACCGCGACGGCGAAGGCCCCGAGGGTGCGCCAGTCCGCCCAGCCGTGGTCGCCGGAGGTCACGATGGCGTACACGAGCAGCAGCAGACCGCCGGTCGCCGTGACCGCTCCGGCCAGGTCCTTGGCGGGCCGCTCGCCCGACGGCCTGAGCGCCTTGACGAGGACGAGGGCGGCCGCCCCGACGGCCAGGCCGACCGGCACATTGATCCAGAACGCCCAGCGCCAGTCGACGTTGACGATGGCTCCGCCCATGATGGTCCCGGTGCTCGCGCCGATCCCGATCACCGCGCCCCACACGCCGAACGCCTTCGCCCGCTCCTTGGTGTCGGGGAACACCGTCACCAGGATGGACAGTGAGGCGGGTGACAGGGCCGCGGCGCCGATGCCCTGCAGCGCACGCGCGGCGAGCAGCGCCCCCTCCGAATCGGCGAGTCCGGCGCCCAGCGAGGCGAGCGTGAACAGCGCGAGACCGGCCAGGAAGACAAGGCGACGGCCGACTACGTCGGCGAGCCGGCCGCCGAGCAGCAGGAGGCCTCCGAAGAGGAGGACGTAGATGTTCATGACCCACTGCAGGCCGGTGGTCGACAGGCCGATGGACTCCTTGAGCCTGGGGCCCATCACATTGACGACGGACGAGTCGATGGCGATGACGAACTGGGCAAGGGAGATGACTCCGAGCACCCACCAGCGCCGGGGGTCTGGCGGGGCGGTGGCGGCAGGTGCGGACGCCCCCGCGTGAGCGGTGCCCCGCTCGGGAGCCGAGTCGGTCTTCATGAGGTCTCCTCGCATGCCGGGCCGGGGTGGCCGGGGGCGACTAGATGTTCCGGGTGGTCGTGCGTGCAGGTTCCGGGTGGTCGTGCGTGCAGGTACGGCAGCGTGCGCGCGAGTGCTTGCGGCTCGCTGAAGCGACGCCTTCGCCACCCGCCCGGCGGCCCGGGTGCAACCGGCCCTTTAGTTCTCCCGCACACGGTGACTGGCCACGAGCGGCGCCGATGTCCCTCCGTGCGGCTGCTGCACGAGCGACAGGAGAAGAGGAACGTGACCACAGCAGTGACGACCCCTGAGGCGGAGCGGCTCGGCCCGCTCGACCGGCTCCGCGCCCTGCACCAGGAAGGGCGGATCGCGGCCGAGTATCCGGCGGTGCCCGCGCTCCTCGCCGAACTCACCGGCCACGACGCGGACTTCGCGGCCCTCGCCCGCGCCGGACGGCTGCTCGCCCGGGTCTCGCCGGAGAGCATCAGAGAGCTGCACCCTGGCGCCGCACCGGCGACCGTGGCGCTCACCGGACACGGCATGCTGGACGCGCTGCCCCCGGCGCTCACCGCCCAGTTCGCCCGGCACGGCATACCGGTGCGGATCTCCGACGCGGAGTACGACTCCTGGCTGCGGGACCTCCAGGACACGTCCAGCCCGCTGTACGAGTCCGGCACGGAACTCGCCCTGTGCGTCCTGGACGCGCAGGTCGTCTTCGACGAGCTCCCGCTGCCCTGGCAGGTCACGGACCTGGCCGCGGTCCTCGACAGCAAGTTGAAGCAGCTCACCGGGCTCGTCGGGCGCTACACCGAGCACGGCCCCGGCACCCTGGTCCTCAACACCCTGCCGCTCCTGAGCGGCCACACGCACCAGCTCGTCGACCACGCGTCGCGCGCCGAGCTCTCGCTGCGCTGGCGCGAGTTCAACTCGGGGCTGCTGCGTCTGGCGGCCGAACACCCGCGCCTTCACGTGGTCGACCTGGACCCGCTGATCGCCGACGGCGGCCCGGTGCGCGACAGCAGGCTCGCCGCGTACGCGAAGGTGCACCTGGGCGAGGAGCTCCTGGGGCGGTACGCGCGGGAGATCGGGCACCTCGCCCGGACACTGCGCGGGCGCGCCAAGAAGGTCCTCGTCGTCGACCTCGACAACACCCTGTGGGACGGCATTCTCGGCGACGACGGCGCGGACGGCATCGCCGCGGCGACGACCTACCGCGGCGAGGCGTTCGGCAAGTTCCAGCGCGCCGTCAAACAGATCGGCGCCCAGGGCGTGCTGCTCGCGGTGTGCAGCAAGAACGACCGGGAGCCCGTCGTCGACGTGCTGCGCGACCACCCCGACATGACGCTGCGCGAGGCCGACTTCACGCGGATCAACGCCAACTGGGACCCCAAGGACGGGAATCTGCGGGACATCGCCACACGCCTCAACCTCGGCGTGGACAGCTTCGTCTTCGCCGACGACTCGCCCTTCGAGTGCGGCCTCGTGGCGGCCGGCCTGCCGGAGGTCGCCGTGGTCCGGCTCGACGAGGAGCCCGCGCTGCACGTGGACCGGCTGCTCGCCGACGGCTGGTTCGACGTGCGCTCCCTGACCGCGGAGGACCGGCTGCGATCGGGGCAGTACCGCTCCGAGGCCGACCGGCAGGACCTCCAGGAGAGTTCGGGCTCGATGGAGGACTATCTGCGGGCCCTGGACATCCGCCTGGAGGTGTCGCCCGTACGCGACCACGAAGTGGCCCGCATCTCCCAGATCACCCTGCGCACCAACCAGTTCAACCTCACCACCCGCAGGCTGCAGGAGGCCGACGTACAGGAGCGGCGTACCGATCCGGACCATCTCGTCCTGGCGTTGCGCGCCCGCGACAAGTTCGGTGACAACGGCGTGATCGGGGCCGTCTTCGCGCACCGCGACGGCGACGCGCTGCACCTGGACAACATGCTTCTCAGCTGCCGGGTCTTCGCCCGGGGCATCGAGCAGGCGGCGGTGTCCGTGCTCCTCGCGCACGCCCGTGACACCGGGGCGGCGGCCGTGCACGCGAGCTACCGCCCCACCGCGAAGAACCACCGGGTGCGCGGCTTCTACCCCTCGCTCGGCTTCGAGACCACCGCTGAAACAGCCGATGGAGGGCTTGAGTTCGTCCACCGGCTCGGCGACATCACGCCGGTTCCCGGGCAGCTGGCCCTGGACGCCGACTTCGCCTGATGCCGCCGCCGGGCGAGCGACGTCGAGGCCGCTCAAGCCCGCCGAGCCCCCGCACAAGCGGCACCCAAGCCGTTCGCCGCAGCATCGAACTGTCCGAAAAGACCAACGCCCGGCGCTGTGCCGTCGGATCGTCGAAAGGTCAGGGAACGACGTTGACAGCCTTCCGAACCTTTACGGAACTGGTCCTGGCGCGTACCGACGCGCTCGGCTCCAAGGACGCCTTCATCTTTCTGCCGGACGACGCCAAGGGTTCGGCCCCCCAGCACCTGACGTATCGCCAACTCGACCTGGAGGCACGGAAGATAGGGGCCTGGTTGCAGCAGAACGGGGCCGCGGGGCACCAGGTGCTGCTGCTGTTCCCTTCGGGCCTCGAATTCGTCAAGGGCTTCATCGGCTGCCTGTACGCGGGGGCCGTCGCGGTACCCGCGCCGCTCCCCACCGAGCAGGGCAACCACTTCACCCGCGTCTCGGGGATCCTGCGCGACGCGGAGGCGCGCGCGGTCCTCACCGACTCGGTCAACGCCCCCGACATCACGGCCTGGCTGGCGGCCGAGAACATGACCGACGTGCGGTGCCTGGCCACCGACGCCCCCGACCACGGTGACGCGGCGGCCTGGACCGCGCCGTCCCTGATCCCGGAGGACCTCGCGTTCCTCCAGTACACCTCGGGCTCGACCAGTGACCCCAAGGGCGTCATGGTCTCGCACCGCAACCTGCTCGCCAACGAGCAGGCCATCAAGAACTCGGCCGGCGGCGACTCCGATACCCGCTACGGCGGTTGGCTGCCCTTCTACCACGACATGGGCCTGATCGGGCACATCCTGCAACCCCTGTTCCTTGGCGCCTCGGCCGCCCTGATGTCGCCCGTGTCGTTCCTGAAGCGGCCGCACCGCTGGCTTCAGATGATCGGCGACCACAAGGTCACCATCGGCGGCGGACCCAACTTCGCGTACGACCTGTGCCTGCGCCGCGTCACCGACGAGCAGCTCGCCACCCTCGACCTGTCCAGCTGGCGGGTGGCCTGCAACGGAGCCGAGCCCGTCAGGGCCGAGACGATACGGGCCTTCACCGAGCGCTTCGCACCCGCGGGCTTCAGGCCCGAGACGTTCTTCCCCTGCTACGGCATGGCCGAGACGACGCTCCTCGTCTCCGGCACCCCGCAGGCCAGTCGGCCCGTCGTCCTCGGCGTCGACTCCGAGGCCCTTGAGGCCGGCGAGCTCGCCGACCCGCGCGAAGACACGCCCAGCCGCACCCTGGTCAGCAGCGGCGTCGTCAACCCCGACGACTTCGACGTGCGCATCGTCGACGCGGAGACCTTCAAGGAGCGCGACGAGGGGTCCGTCGGCGAGATCTGGGTGCGCGGCGAGAGCGTCGCGGAGGGCTACTGGAAGCGCCCGCTGACCAACAAGGAGATCTTCGACGCGGCCATTTCCAACGGCAACGGCGGTACGGACGCAGGGGGTTGGCTGCGCACCGGCGACCTGGGCGTGCTGGAGGACGGCCAGCTCTACGTGACGGGCCGGCTCAAAGAACTGGTCATCTTCGCGGGCCGCAACCTCTACCCGCAGGACATCGAGCGGGCGGTGCAGGGCACCGACAAGGCCCTTGGCATCGGCGCGGGCTCGGTCTTCGCGGTGGAGACCGACCGCGAGCACCTGATCATCGTGCAGGAGGTGCGCACCAGCAAGGTCGCCACCGATCTGCGCACCCTGGCCACCAGCGTCCAGGGCTTCATCGGACGGGAGTTCAACATCCCCGCGGGCAATGTGCTCCTGGTGCGCCCCGGCACGATCCGCAAGACCACCAGCGGCAAGATCCAGCGCACCCTGATGAAGCAGCTGTTCCTCAAGGGACAGATCACCCCGCTGTACGAGGTTCTCGAGCCCGCGGTCCGTGAGCTCGTCGCCGACGCCATCGACCGCCCGCTGGTTCCGGGAGCCTGACATGGAGCATCCGCCGTACCGGCTGGCCGAGGAGTTCGACGCCTTCCTCGGGGACCCGAACGACCCGCGCACCACCTTCTCGTACGAGCGCTGCACCGAGCTCGACGAGAAGGAGGAGTTTCCCGCGGACATCTGCCGTCTCCTTCAGGAATGGGGCCTCTCCGACTACTACGTGCCGGTCCAGCACGGCGGACAGCTCGACGACTACGAGCAGTTGCTCCAGCTCCTGCGGGCCGTCGCGAGGCGCGACCTGACCACCGCGATCGGCCACGGCAAGACCTACCTGGGCGGAGTCTGCGTCTGGGTGGCAGGCAGTGCCGAGCAGGCCGAGCGGCTCGGCGGCGACATCCGGGCCGGGGTGCCGGTATCGCTCGGTCTCACCGAACGGGCACACGGCAGCGACCTGCTCGCCTGCGAGGTGAGCGGTCGCCCGGCCGCAACGCCGGGCGACGGCGACGGCGATGGCTGGCTGGTGAGCGGCGAGAAGTGGCTCATCAACAACGCCACCCGCGGCTCGCTCCTGTCGCTGCTCACCCGCACCGACCCGGCGGGCGGCCCGCGCGGCTTCAGCGTCCTGCTCGTCGACAAACGGGAGCTGGCCGAGGGCACCTACCGGCATCTGCCCAAGGTGGACACCCACGGCATCCGCGGCGCCGACATCTCGGGCGTCGTCTTCGACGGGGCCCGGGTGCCGCGCCGGGCCCTGGTCGGCGCGGAGGGCGGCGGCGTCGAGACGGTCATCAAGGCGCTGCAGCTCACCCGCACCATGTGCGCAGCGCTTTCGCTCGGAGCGGGCGACCACGGGCTGCGCATCGCCCTGGACTTCGCCGAGGAGCGCGAGCTCTACGGGCGGCGGCTCATCGAGCTGCCGAAGGCCCGCAGGACCCTGGGCACCGCCGCGGCCGATGTACTGCTGCATGAGGCGCTCGCCCTGGTGGCCTCGCGCGCCGTGCACACCCAGACCGCGGAGATGAGCCTGACGGCCGCGGTCACCAAGTACCTGCTGCCCTCCGGCACCGAGGGCGTGCTCACCGAACTGACCCGGCTGCTCGGCGCCCGCGCCTTCCTCAAGGACGTGTACGCGCACGGCCGGTTCCAGAAGCTCGACCGGGACCACCGCATCGTGGGCCTGTTCGACGGCAACACACTGGTGAACCTCAACTCGGTGGTGAACCAGTTCCGTTCGCTGGTACGCGGTCACCACCGCGGCACCGGCGACACGGCGGGAGCCGCGGCCGCCCAGGACCTGAGTGTGCCGCTGCCTCCGCTCGACCCGGCGCGCCTTTGCGTGGTCGCACGGCGCGGAAGCGGGATCATCGCGGGTCTGGCCGGCAACCTCGCCCAGCTGACCGGGCGGGCGCAGTCCCGTCCCCAGCTGTGGCCGGCCGTCGCGGCGGCCCGGCGGCTGCTCGCCGTCACCGACGCGGTGCACGCCGAGATGGAGACCCACCAGGGCGTCGTCACCGACGTCCCCCCGGCCGCCTTCGAGACCGCCCGGCGCTACACCCTGTGCTACGCGGGCGCGGCCGTCCTCGGCCTGTGGACCGAGAACGTGGACCGGTTCACCGACGGCGCGAGCGCCGCACTGTGGCGCGACGCGCTGTGGCTGCGGGCCGCGCTCGACCGGATCCTCACCCGACTCGGCGAGGGCGACTGTCCGGGCACGGCCGACGACTCGGAGCCGGAGACCTACGAGGCGCTGCTCGCCGAGCTGCGGTCCGCGCGCGCCCAGGGCCGCCTGTTCTCGCTCATCGAGCAGCGGGAACCGGCCTCGCCCACCTCCGAGAACACCGCTGCGAACGCCGCTGCCACGCACGGCGGGAACGAGAGGACGTCATGCTGACCGGTTCCCTGCCCCAGGGGGCCCCCGGAGCCCCCGCCACCGACCAGGAGACCAGGGTCGTCGCCCGCGTCGCCGAGTTGGAGAAACGTCTCGGCGACCCGAACGACGAGACGAACCCCGTCTCGTACGCCCGGCTCCTTGAGGCCGACGAGGCCGGGGAGATCTCCGCGGCCGGTGAGCGCGTCCTCGACGAGGCGGTGCTCAACGCCGACTTCGTGCCGCGGGAGCACGGTGGCCGCCTGGAGCGGATCGACACCCTGGTACGGGTGATGCGCCAGGTGTTCCGCCGCGACGTCACCCTGGGCCTCGGCTACGGCGTGACCTCGTTCATGGCGGGCGTCAACGTGTGGTCGGCCGGCTCCGCCGAGCAGCGCGAACGCCTCGCCCGGATCATGCTCGACGGGGGCAAGGTCTCGGTCGCGTACCACGAACTGGCGCACGGCAACGACTTCGTACGCAATGAGTTCGAGGCCAAGGAAGGGCCGGACGGAGGCTATCTGCTCTCCGGTGAGAAGCAGGTCATCAACAACGCCGACCGGGCCGCGGCCTGGGTCCTCTTCAGCCGCACGAGCCCGGCCCCCGGCAGCCGCAGCCACTCGGTCGTGTTCGCCGAGCGGGCGGGCCTCGACGCCGAGAGCTACCGGGTACTGCCGCGGTACGACGCGGTCGGCGTACGCGGCTGCCATCTGTCGGGGCTGCACTTCGACGACACCCCGGTGCCCGCGGACGCGCTCGTCGGCGAGGTCGGCAAGGGCGTCGAACTCGCCCTGCGCGCCTTCCAGATCACCCGCAGCGCGGTGCCGGGCATGGCGCTCGGCGCGGCCGACACCAGCCTGCGCACCGTCGTCTCGTTCGCGCTCGGCCGTGAGCTGTACCGCAAGTCCGTGATGAACATCCCGCACGCCAAGGCGACCCTGTCCGGGGCCTTCCTCGACCTGCTCGCCTGCGACAGCCTCTCGCTGGCCGCGACCCGCGCGGTGCATCTGCTGCCCGACGAGACCAGCGTCTACGCGGCCGCCACCAAGTACCTGGTGCCGAAGATCCTCACCGAGACGATGCACGACCTGTCGATCGTCCTCGGGGCCCGCTTCTACGTCCGCGAGGGCGAGTTCGGCATCTTCCAGAAGCACATCAGGGACCTGCCGGTCCTCAGCCTCGGCCACGCGGGCTCCGCCGCCTGCCAGGCCACGATCATCCCCCAGCTGGCCCGCCTCGCCCGGCGGTCCTGGTTCGTGGGGGACCCGGCGCCGGCGTCGCTGTTCCGGCTGCGCGAGGACCTGCCGGACATTCCCTTCGAGAAGCTCAAGCTCGCCAGCGGCCGTGACGCGCTGAGCGCCACCCTCGTCGCCGCGGTGCAGGAGCTGCCCAGTTCCACGCCCGAGGAGCGGGCGGTCCACGGGATCGCCCTGAAGATGATGGACGAGCTGCGCCAGTTGCAGGAGGCGAGCCTCGCACTCGCCCCGGAGAACCGCACCGCCCTGGCGAGCCCCGCCACCTTCGCCCTCGCCGACCGGTACGCGGTGCTCCTCGCCGCCGCCTCCGCGATCGGCGTCTGGCAGCAGGCCCGCTCCGGCGACGACATGTTCCTGGCCGACCCGTCCTGGCTGGCCGCCGTGCTGCACCGCCTGGCGCGCCGTCTCGGCCAGCAGCCCCCGGACCTGCCGCCGGCCGTCGACGTCCGGCTGCACGAGGAAGTACTGCACCGGTTCGACCAGCGCAGGAGCTTCGACCTCTACAACACGCCGCTGGCCGGCTGACCCCGAGCAACTCATCGCTGAACCAAGGAGTGCACCATGCCCGCTTCCCTCGCCGGACACACCCGTGAGTCGCTCACCGGCTGGTTGACCGAGCGCATCGCCCTGTACCTCAAGCGACAGCCGTCCGAGATCGACGCGGCCGTCCCGCTTGCCGAGTACGGCCTCGACTCGGTGGCCGCCTTCGGCCTGTGCGGCGACATCGAGGAGGACTTCGACTTCGTCCTCGAACCCACCGCCGCCTGGGACTACCCGACGGTGCACGCGCTCGCCGACCACCTCCTCGCGGAGTTCGCGGCCGTGGAAGGCGGCTCCAGCTGATGGAACCCATCGCCATCGTCGGCATCGATTGCAGGTTCCCGGGGGCGCCGGACACCCGCGCCTACTGGGACCTGCTGTTGCGCTCGGGAGACGGTGTGGGGGAGGTGCCCCGGCTGCGGTGGGAGGCCAAGGAGTTCCACTCGGCCGCCGGTTCACCGGGGCACACGAACACCACCGAGGGCGGCTTCGTCAGCGACCCCGACGCGTTCGACAACGAGTTCTTCACCATCTCGCCGCGCGAGGCGGCAGCCATGGACCCGCAGCAGCGGCTGCTCCTGCAGTGCGCCTGGCGTGCCGTCGAGGACGCCGGGATCGCCCCGCACCGCCTCGCCGGATCGGCCACCGGCGTCTTCGTCGGCATCATGGGCAACGAGTGGGCGCAGCTCCACCTGACCGACTACGACAACGTCACCGCGCAGATCGGCTCCGGCAACGGCTACTGCATGACCGCCAACCGGGTCTCCTACCACCTGGACCTCAAGGGGCCCTCGCTCGCCGTCGACACCGCCTGCTCGTCGTCGCTCGTGGCCGTGCACCTGGCGGTCAACTCCCTGTTGTCCGAGGAGAGCGACGTCGCGCTCGCGGGGGGTGTCAACGTCGCGCTCACCCCGGCCCTCTCGATCTTCTACACGCAGGCGGGCCTCTCGGCGCCGGACGGCCGCTGCAAGCCGTTCAGCGCGGACGCCGACGGCATCGGTCGCGGCGAGGGCGTCGGCGTCGTCGTGCTGCGCAGGCTCAAGGACGCGGTCGCCGACGGACAGCGCGTGTACGCGGTGATCCGGGGCACCGCCGTCAATCAGGACGGGCGCTCCAACGGCATCACGGCGCCCAACCGCTGGGCGCAGCAGGACGTGCTCGCCGCGGCCTACCGCAGGGCCGGGGTCGAGGCGTCCGACGTCACCTTCACGGAAGGGCACGGCACCGGCACGGCGCTCGGCGACATGATGGAGATCAAGGCCCTGGGCCACCATCACGCCGGGCGCGAGGGCAAGCCGATGGCGCTCGGCTCGGTGAAGGGCAACCTGGGGCACACCGAGGGCGCAGCGGGCATCGCGGGCCTCATCAAGGTCGCCCTCGCCCTGCACCACCGGGTCGTGCCCGCGAGCAGGTTCGCCGCCAAGGAGAACCCCGGCCTGAAGCTTCGCGAGCGCGGGCTCCGGCTCCTGAAGGCGCCGCTCCGGCTGCCCGCGACGGGCGTCGTCGCCGGACTCAGCAGCTTCGGTATGGGCGGCACGAACGCACATGCCGTGCTGGAGAGCGCCCCCGCCGCGGCGGGCAGGCCGCCGCAGCCGTCGGGCGCGCCCGGCGGGCTCGCCGCCGCCGTGTTCACCCTCACCGCGCCGGGCGTGAACTCGCTGCGGCGCAACCTGCTGGCCCAGGCGGACGCCGCCGCGGCACGGCGGGTGCCGGTGGGGGCTCTCGGCTGGACCAGCAACCACGTCAAGGGCGGCCACCGCTACCGGTTCGCCGTCTCCGCCGTGGACACGCCGCAGCTGGTGACCCGGCTGCGGGAGGCCGCAGCGGACGACGACCTGCTCGCCCGCCTCACCGCGGCGCCCGCGGGCCGCCCGAGGACGGCGTTCCTGTACACCGGGCAGGGCTCCCAGTACCCGGCGATGACGGCGGGCCTCTACCGGGACTCGGCCCTGTACCGGTCCTTCCTCGACGAGGCCGACGCCGCGCTCCTGCCGCACACGGGCAGCTCCGTACGCGATCTGATCCTCGGCAGATCCGATGACATCGACGCCGTCCACCGGACCCGGTGGACCCAGCCCGCCCTGTTCGCCGTCGAGTACGCCATGGGGCGCACCCTCGACGCGCTCGGCGTGCGGCCCGACATGCTCCTCGGGCACAGCGTCGGCGAATACGCGGCGGCCGTCCTCGCCCGGGCTCTCCCGTTGGACGGCGCGGCGCGGCTGATCGCGGCGCGGGGCGCCCTGATGCAGGAACTGCCCGACGGCGGCGGCATGTTGTCGGTGCGGGCCGCGCGCGAGTCGCTCGAGGAGCGGATTGCCGCGGAGCCGCTGGTGGGCATCGCCGCCGTCAACGGCCCGCAGGCCACCGTCCTCTCCGGCGATCTGGCCGCCCTGGAACGCGTCGAGGCCGAACTGACCGCGGACGGCGTGCGCACCCGCAGGCTCCAGGTCTCGCACGCCTTCCACTCGCCGCTCATGGAGCCGGTCGTCGAACGCTTCGCGGCGCTGGCCGACGAGGTCGGCGGCGGGGTGCCCGAGACTCCGGTGTACTCCACGGTGCGCGGTCGCGTCCTCGACGGGGAGGCGATGGACGCGGCGTACTGGACGGAACACATCGGTGCCCCGGTGCTGTTCGCCGACGCGGCGGCCGCCCTGCTCGCCGACGGGGCGAGCCATCTGGTGGAGACAGGGCCACGTCCCGTCCTGTCCCGGATGGTCCGCGCCCTCGGTGGTGCGCGGCCCGGCTCGGAGCCCACCCACGTCACGCCGGTGCCCGCCGAGGACTCGGGCGGGCAGGACCTGGCCGACGCCCTGGCAGCGCTCTACCGCGGCGGCGTCGACCCGGACTGGGACGCCGTGTACGAGGAGCGGGACCGCGTACCGCAGCAGCTGGCGTCGTACGCCTTCTCCGATCAGCACCGCTACTGGGCGGCGCGGGTCCCCTCGCGCGGCGCCGCGCCCCGATCCGTCGCGCCGGTCCTTGAGGTCACCGAGCCGGAGCGTGGCCGGGCGACCCAGGAGCCTCAGTCAGGGGCCGTCGCCGTACTCAATGTCAGCCGCGGCAAGGCCGATGGGCCGGTGGCGCTCGCCGCCATGGAGGCCGTCGGGCAGGTCGGCGGCTACAGCTCCGACGAACTCACCCCGGAACTGCGGCTCTACGAAGACCTCGGTTTCGACTCCGTGATGGTCATGGAGCTCAAGACCCGTCTGGACGAACGGCTCACCGGGCTCGACTCGGTGAGCGTCCAGGATCTGCTGCCGCGGCTCGCCACCATCGGTGACCTCGTCAGCTTTCTCCACGAGATCGACGCCGCCGCACCCGGCCACGAAGAGAGGACGGCATGAGCCAGGAACCGCAGACCGAGACCACACCGACCGCCTACATCGCGTCCATCGGCACCGCCCTGCCCGGCGACCCGGTGGACAACGCGTCGCTCGCCAAGATGCTCGGCGTCAACGAGGAGTGGATCGAGGTCTTCATCGGCACCAAGACCCGGCACTTCGCCCGCGACCTGGCCACCGGCGAGGTCCGCTGGTCCCTCGCCGACCTGTGTGCCCGCGCCGCCGAGAAGGCCCTGTACGCGGACGGCGTCGACGCCTCCGACATCGATTTCATCGTGCTCGGCACCGCGACGCCCGACACCCTGATGCCGGCCACGGTCAACGACGTCGCCGACCAGCTCGGCATCGACCAAGTGCCCACCTTCCAGCTGCAGTCGGGCTGCGCGGGTGCCGTGCAGGCGCTCAGTCTGGCCCAGACCATGATCGCCTCGGGGCAGTACCGCACCGGCCTGGTCATCGGTGGCGACGTGTGCAGCAAACACCTCGACGTGCGGCGCGACCTGTCCGACGCGGCCCCCAGCGACCTGGTCAACTTCGTGCTGTTCGGGGACGGGGCCGGCGCCGCCGTGCTCACGTCCGAGCCCGCCGGGCAGCGGGTCGCGGTACGCCATGTCCTCAACCGGTTCACGGGCCTGGGCCGCAAGGCGGGGCAGGTGATCGAGTGGTTCGGGCTCGCCGACCGCCACGACGACCGGCAGGCGCTCACCGAGGACTACAAGGCCATCGAGGAGGGCGTGCCGGTGATGGCCGTGGAGATCCTCTGGGAACTCCTCGGTGAACTCGACTGGGAGGCGGATGACCTGGACTACCTGCTGCCGCCGCAGCTGTCGGGCCGTATGACGCGCCGTATCACCGAGGAGCTCGGTCTGCCGACCGCGCGCGAGGTGTCCTGCGTCGCCGACACCGGCAACAACGGCAACGCCCTGCCCTTCCTGCAGATGGAGAAGCTCCTCGGCGAGATGTCCCCGGGCGAGAAGGCCCTGGCGGTCGCCGTCGAGTCAAGCAAATGGATCAAGGCCGGATTCGCCCTGGAGAAGATATGAGCAGCCCTGCGAGCACCTTCACCCTCGACGCGTTCACCCGACTCGTCCGCGACGAGATCGGCATGCCCCTGGAGCCCGAACAGGTGACGGCGGACTTCGACGAACTTCCCGAATGGGACTCCCTCTACCTGCTCAAACTGGTGACCGCCCTGGAAGTCGCCACCGGACACGGCGTCCCCGTCGGCAAGATCCTCGAGGCCCGCAGCCTGAAGGAGATCTACGACCTGGCGGTGCCGGCATGAGCAAGGCCACGGCGCTCGGGGCGCGCACCGTCGTGGAGCGGCGCCGTCGGCACACCCTGTTCTTCCTGGAGTGGGCGGCCGGCCAGCGCCCGGTGCACCTGGACACCGACATCGACATGACGCGGATCCAGGAGCACCGGTCCCAAGCCCGGGCCCGCGGCCTGCGCTACTCGTACGTGACGTATCTGCTGTTCGCGGCGGGCCGCGCCCTGGAGCGGCACCCCGAGGCCAACGCGGTGATGGCACCGGGCTGGCCGGGGATGTTGCGCGCGCCCCGCATCGTGCGCTTCGAGGGGGTGACCGCGAAACTCGCCCTCGACCGCAAGGTGGAGGGCGAGCGGACCGTCCTGTCCGCCCTGGTACCGAACCTGGAGCGGGCCGGGCTGCGTGAGATACAGCAGCAGGTCGACCGCTACCGGGGGCAGGACGCCGCCGAACTGCCCGAGTTCAAGGGCGTCCGGATGCTCGGACGCCTCCCGTTGCCACTGGCCCGCACCGCGTTCGCGGCGGCCCTGCGCGACCCGGGGAAGCGGCCCGCCGTCTTCGGCACCGTCTCGGTGAGTTCACTCGGGCACAGCTCGGTGGACGGCTTCCACTCGGCGGGCGGCACCGCCGTCACCCTGTGCGCGGGGCGGGTGGCGCAGCGGCCCGTGGTCCGAGCGGACGGTTCCGTGGCCGCCGCCCCCATGCTCCGGCTCGGCCTGACCTTCGACCACCGGGTGATCGACGGCGGGACGGCAGCCGATCTGCTGACCGATCTCCACCACACCATGGAGGCCTTTGATGACGGCTCCAGCGGGCAGACCAGCCCTGCGGACCATCGGGGAGCCGATCGTGATCACGGGACCCGGCGGGGACTGGAGCAGAGTCCGCGCTGACCTGGACCGGCACGCCTGCACGATCCTCTACGCCCGCCTGGGCGACTGGCGACCGGAGGAGGCGAGGGGGCCCCGCCTGCGGGCCCTGCTCGGCCGGGACTGGGCGCGCTTCCTGGAGTTGACGCACCCGGACGTGCGGACCAGGTTCGCCTCGTCCCGGGTGCTGCTCAAGTTCGCCGCCGCGGCGGCGCTCCATGTACCGCCGCAGTCCGTCGAGTTGGGCTACACGCACACCGGACGGCCCTATCTGCGCGGCTACGACGGCGTGCACATCAGCCTCAGTCACACCGACGACCTGCTCCTCGTGGGCCTCGCCACCGGCGGCGTCATCGGCGTCGACGCGGAGAGCGCCGACCGCAAGCTGTACGGGCCGGGACTCGACCGGCACATGTGCACCCCGCACGAGGCCGCGGAGATCGAGGCGATGGATCCGGAGAAACGCGACCCGGCGCTCGTCCGCCTCTGGACACTGAAGGAGGCGTACAGCAAGGCGATCGGCCTCGGCATGCAGTTCCGCTTCACCAACTTCGGCTTCCGGACCGACGGCACGTCCACCGATGTGCTGCGCCCCGACGGCAGCCCCGGCTCGGACGGCGAGTGGACCTTCCGTACGTACGAGATCGACGGCAAGTACACCGTCAGTGTGGCCGTCGGCGACGCCGGGTTCGGCCCCACGGACGACACGGCGGCGGGCACCGCCCTCGACGCGGGAATCATGGACGCGCTCGCCGAGGTGCTCGGCGAGGACGAGACGCAGGAGGACGAGGCCGGCGACTGGTGGTGACGGGGCCCGGACGCGTACAAGCGGGCCCCAAGCACCCGCGGGAACACTGGCGGCAGACCCGATAAGCCGCGCAGGTGACCGCGAGAGGAGACGCTCCATGAAGGCCGATCTCCGGGTGATGGAATCCCACCCCCAGACGACGGCGGCGCACGCGCCGGCCGCCGGTGCCCCGGCTCCACCGACCCCCGTCCCGGCGGACCGCTGGACCTGGCGCACCACCACCGGGCGGGCGCTCAGCGCGGTCACCGGAGCCGCCGCGTTCGGCACCGGGCTCGCGCTCGGCGGGGCGGTGGGATGGACCTTCTGGACCGCGCTCATCGCCCCTGACGTCGCCCTCTTCCACCGGGGCGCGACGCCGCCGGCGGGACCCGGCCGCCTCTCGCCCGACTCGGTCCGCTTCTACAACACCCTGCACGACCCGCGCCTGGCGGGCGCCGTCGTCGCGGCGGGTGTTCTCACGGCGAACCGGCCACTGCTGCTCGCGGGGCTCGGCTGGACCACACACATCGCGGTGGACCGTGCCTTCGGCTTCGGCTTCCGGCGCCCTGACGGTGCCATCCACTGACGGAACGGGGAGTCATGGACCATCTTCAAGAGCTCAAGGAATTCGCCAGCCTGCACGCCCGCGGCCAGGGCATGGCGCCCGGCCACGCCGCCGGGGTGCTGGCACGGATCGACAACGACACGGCGGGCGACCCGGCGTCCTGGGCCGCCGTGTGGACGGCGGAGGGCACGGCCGCGGCGGGCCGCGGCGACCTCCTGGACGCCTGCAGGCACTACGCCCTCGCCCGCTTCCCGTACCACGCGGACGACGACAGGGTCCTGGCCCAGCGGCTCTGCGTGGACACCTTCGACCGCTGGCGCAAGGGCCAACAGGGCATCGAACGCCTTGAGTTCAAGCACCCGGACGGTACGTTCAGCTGCTGGGCGTCCGGGCTCGACGCGCCACGCCCACGACCGCTCCTGGTGGTGATGGGCGGCATCGTCAGCGTGAAGGAGCAGTGGGCGCCGCTCCTGCCGGTGCTGCGCAAGCTGGGCTTCGCGACCGTCGTCACCGAGCTGCCCGGCGTCGGCGAGAACACCCTTCCCTACGCCCCCGACTCCTGGCGGATGCTGACGTTCCTGATGGATCGGCTCTCCGGCCGTGCGGCGGTGGACGACACCTCGATGCTCGCGCTCAGCTTCAGCGGCCATCTCGCGCTGCGTGCTGCCGCACGGGATCGCCGCGTGCGCCAGATCCTCACCGTGGGCGCCCCCGTGTCCGAGTTCTTCTGCGACCCGGAGTGGTGGCCGCGGGTGCCCGGCATCACCGCGGACACCCTGCGCCGCCTCACCGGCGTCGCCACCACCGCCGAACTCCGCGCCCTCCTGCCGCGGTTCGCGCTCACCCCGCAGGAGCTGCACGCCGTGCGGGTCCCCGTCCGGTACGTGGCGAGCAGCCGGGACGAGATCATCCCCGCCGGGGAACAGGACCTCCTGCGCCGGTTCGCCGAGGACGCCCGCTTCAAGGTCTTCGACGACGTGCACGGCTCTCCCGCACATCTGGGCGCGATGCGGCGCTGGCTGTTCTCCTCTCTGCTGCGCCGACGCCTCGCCGAGCGCGTCCGCGCCACCATCCGGCCCGGCCGGTCCGTCGGGTCCGCCCGGCCCGCCGGGTCCTCGCGATCCGACCGGCCCACCCGAGGAGGGGTCCCGTCATGACGGACTCGTCGAAGCCCTCGCGTACGTCCCGAACGGTCCGGCCCTGGCAGAGTCTCGCCTCGCTCGGCGTGACCGAAAGCGATCTGACCACCGTCCACCACCGGCCCGCCGCGGCCTTCCGGCCGCCCGGTGAGCGGCCGGGCGAGCGGCGTCACCGTGCCCCCGAGGGAGGCAGCACACCATGACCTCGCACAGCGGCTCCGAGCAGCGCGGCAACAGCTCGGCCATCCGGATGCGGTATCGCACTGTGCACGGCCACCGGCGGGCCTTCCGGATGGCCGGCAAGGGCCGGGCGATCCTGCTGATCCACGGCATCGGCGACTCCTCCGACACCTGGCGCGACATCATGCCGGGACTCGCGCGGAACTACCGGGTCCTGGCCCCGGACCTGCTCGGTCACGGCGCCTCCGACAAGCCCCGTGCCGACTACTCGCTGGCCGCGTACGCCAACGGGATGCGGGACCTGCTCGGCGTGCTCGGCATCGAACGGGTCACACTGGTGGGGCACTCGCTCGGCGGCGCGGTCGCCATGCAGTTCGCCTATCAGTTCCCCGAGCGGTGCGAGCGGCTCGTGCTCGTCGGCACCGGCGGGATCAGCCGCCAGGTGACGCCGCTGCTGCGCGCGGCGACGCTGCCCGGCGCCGAACTGCTCCTGATGGCCCTCGGTCTCCCGACGATGCGCACCCAACTCGGCATCGCGGTCAAGGCGTTGAGGCTCCTGGACACCGGCCTCGGGGTGGACGCACCCGACCTGCTGCGGGTGGTGGACGCGCTGCCCGACGGCACCTCGCGCAGCGCCTTCATCAGGACGCTGCGGGCCGTCGTCGACTGGCGCGGCCAGGTCGGCACGATGCTCGACCGCTGCTATCTGGCCGGGGGAATGCCCACGATGCTGGTGTGGGGAGGCCGCGACCAGGTGGTGCCCCCCACGCACGCCGGACTCGGCCACGTGGCCATGCCCGGCAGCCGCCTTGAGATCTTCGAGGAGGCAGGCCACTTCCCGTTCCGTACGGACCCGCAGCGCTTCGAGAACGTCCTGCGGGACTTCATCGCCACCACGGAACCGGCTCAGTACAGCGCCGAGCAGTGGCGACGGATGCTGCGCAGCCGCCACCCCTCGGTGCGCGGTACGCGGCAGCAGACCCCGGGCACCTTCCCGCGCTCCGCCTGACCGCACCTCCTCCGGCTGCCCTACAGCCCTACAGCCCAACAGCCCAACAGCCCAACAGCCCAACAGCCCCACTGCCTCACGCCGAGCGGCCCTTCCCCCCTGATCCATCGGGGTGAAGGGCCGCTCGCGTCGTACCGCGCAAGGGGGTCGATCAGCGCGTCAGTTGGGCTCCTTGACGGGCTCCGCCGAGACGACGGGGTGGTCGGCGGGCAGCGGCCCCGCGGCGCCGGCCCCGCCGCTCACCTCGCCCGAGGCGAAGATTTCCTGGTCGGCGGTGGCGTATCCGGCCCACTCGGACGGCATCGAGTCCTCGTAGAAGATGGCCTCGACCGGGCATACGGGTTCGCAGGCACCGCAGTCGACGCATTCATCGGGGTTGATGTACATCTTGCGGGGACCCTCGTAGATGCAGTCGACGGGGCATTCGTCGACGCAGGCCTTGTCCTTGAGATCGACGCAGGGCTGGGCGATGACGTAGGTCATGAGGATCGCTCCACGGTCCAGGTGTCGCCTCCGGCGAGGAGTGCGGCGAGGTCGCCTTTGCCGTTCTGTTCGATGGCGGTGTCGAGTTGGTCGGACATGAGGGTGTCGTAGACCGGGCGTTCGATGTTGCGGAAGACGCCGATGGGGGTGTGGTGCAGGGTGTCGGGGTCGGCGAGGCGGGAGAGTGCGAAGGCCTGGGTGGGTGAGGTGGAGTGTGCGTCGTGGATGAGGATCTGTGGCTCGGTCTCGGGGGTGACGGGGACGACTTTGAGGTCGCCGGTGGCCGGGTCGCGTACGACACCCTTGGAGCCGGAGCCGGAGCCGTTGTCCTGGGGTGCTCCGAAGCGGATGGGCTGGCCGTGTTCGAGGCGGATGACGGCTTCTTCGGCCTGTTGTTTGTCCTTGAGGACTTCGAAGGCGCCGTCGTTGAAGATGTTGCAGTTCTGGTAGATCTCCACCAGGGCGGTGCCGGGGTGTTCGGCGGCCTGGCGCAGCACGCTGGTGAGGTGTTTGCGGTCGGAGTCCACGGTCCGTGCCACGAACGACGCTTCGGCGCCGATGGCCAGGGAGACGGGGTTGAAGGGTGCGTCGAGGGAGCCCATCGGCGTCGACTTGGTGATCTTCCCGACTTCGGAGGTGGGGGAGTACTGGCCCTTGGTGAGGCCGTAGATCCGGTTGTTGAACAGGAGGATCTTCAGGTTCACGTTGCGGCGCAGGGCGTGGATGAGATGGTTGCCGCCGATGGACAGCGCGTCGCCGTCCCCGGTCACCACCCACACGGACAGGTCCTGCCTGGAAGAGGCGAGTCCGGTGGCGATGGCGGGGGCGCGGCCGTGGATGGAGTGCATCCCGTAGGTGTTCATGTAGTACGGGAAGCGGGAGCTGCAGCCGATGCCGGAGACGAAGACGATGTTCTCCCTGGCCAGGCCGAGTTCGGGCATGAAGCCCTGCACGGCCGCCAGCACGGCGTAGTCCCCGCAGCCGGGGCACCAGCGCACCTCCTGGTCGGACTTGAAGTCCTTTGCCGTCAGGGGTACTTCGGACCTGGGAATGAGAGTGAGTGCCTCAGTGGGCATGGAGGGCCTCCTGGAGTACGGCGGCGAGCTGCTCGGCCTTGAACGGCATCCCGTTGACCTGCGTGTGCGAGACCACGTCGGCCAGGTAGGTCCCGCGCAGGAGCAGGGCGAGCTGGCCGAGGTTCATCTCGGGGATCACCACGCGGTCGTAGGAACGCAGTACCTCGCCCAGATTTGCCGGGAAGGGGTTGAGGTGGCGCAGGTGGGCCTGGGCGATGGACTGTCCCTGGCGGCGCAGGCGCCGTACGGCCGCGGTGATGGGTCCGTACGTCGAGCCCCAGCCCAGGACGAGGAGCGTGGCGTCGCCGCCGGGGTCGTCGGCCTCCAGATCCGGCACGTCGATATTGTCGATCTTGGCCTGGCGGGTGCGGACCATGAAATCGTGGTTGGCCGGATCGTAGGAGATGTTGCCCGTACCGTCCTGCTTCTCGATCCCGCCGATCCGGTGCTCAAGACCCGGCGTACCGGGAATCGCCCAGGGGCGGGCCAGGGTCCGCGGATCACGCTTGTAGGGCCAGAACACCTCACTCCCGTCGTCCAGGACGTGGTTGGGCCCTTGCGGGAACTGCACCAGCATTTCGGGCAGTGCGTCGACCTGAGGTACGCGCCAGGGCTCGGAGCCGTTGGCCAGATAACCGTCGCTCAAAAGGAAGACGGGTGTGCGGTAGGTGACCGCGATGCGGGCCGCCTCGATCGCCGCGTCGAAGCAGTCGGCCGGGGTCTTCGGCGCCACGATCGGTACCGGCGCCTCACCGTTGCGCCCATACATCGCCTGCAGAAGATCCGCCTGCTCGGTCTTGGTCGGCAGCCCCGTGCTCGGCCCGCCGCGCTGGACGTCCACGATCAGCAGCGGCAGCTCCAGCGACACCGCGAGCCCGATCGTCTCCGACTTCAGCGCCACACCGGGCCCGGAGTTGGACGTGACGGCCAGCGAACCGCCGAACGCGGCGCCGAGGGCGGCGCCGATCGCGGCGATCTCGTCCTCGGCCTGGAAGGTGCGCACCCCGAAGTTCTTGTGCTTGCTCAGCTCGTGCAGGATGTCGGAGGCCGGAGTGATCGGATACGCACCCAGGAACAGGGGCAGCCCCGTCTGCCGACCGGCCGCGATCAACCCGTAGGACAGCGCGAGATTCCCGGAGATGTTGCGGTAGGTGCCGGCCGGGAACGCCTCGGTGGCCGGGGCGACCTCGTAGGAGACCGCGAAGTCCTCCGTCGTCTCACCGAAGTTCCAACCCGCCCTGAACGCCGTCACGTTCGCCTCGGCGATGTCCGGCTTCTTGGCGAACTTCGCCCGCAGGAACCTCTCCGTGCCCTCGGTCGGCCGGTGATACATCCACGACAGCAGCCCCAGCGCGAACATGTTCTTGCACCGGTCCGCGTCCTTGCGCGAAAGGCCGTGGGACTTCAGTGCCTCGACCGTGAGCGCCGTCAGCGGAACGGGATGCACCTGGTAGGCGTCAAGTGCGTTGCCCTCCAGGGGGTTTGAGGCGTAGCCGACCTTCTGCAGCGCCCGCGAGGTGAACTCGTCGGTGTTGACGATGATCTCCGCACCGCGCGGCACATCGTCGATGTTGGCCTTCAGGGCGGCCGGGTTCATCGCGACAAGGACGTTCGGGGCGTCGCCCGGCGTGAGGATGTCGTGATCGGCGAAATGCAGCTGGAAGCTGGAGACTCCGAGCAACGTGCCCGCGGGGGCCCGGATTTCGGCGGGGAAGTTCGGCAGCGTCGAGAGGTCGTTGCCGAAGGACGCCGTCTCGGAGGTGAACCGGTCGCCGGTGAGCTGCATGCCGTCACCCGAGTCACCCGCGAAGCGGATGATCACCCGGTCCAGACGGCGGACATCCTTGCTCCCGGAGTGTGGGGACTCGTTGCTCTCCACTGTATGAACGGCCACCGGCCGTCCCCCTTCCCGTAGACATGGATTAGACGTGGACGCAGTGGGCTGACTGTCGCGAACGGTAGGGAGGGGTCCTTGCGACCGGGCTAAGCGGCAAGCGGACGGGAGAAATCCGGGGGAGACCGGAACTTGCCGATCACCTATGAGATCTTCATGTGCGGGCTATGAAACCGTGGCTGTCTCCGCGCTGTCCGGCTGCCGGATACTCGGTGGCCGACCACCCATTGGAAGGGGGCTCGCCGTGCCGAATCCTGTCGGTAGGCAGCCGCTGCACCTGTGGTCGCTGAGCGAGGATGTCGTCGTGGAGACCACCGGTGACGCGGTGGTGCTCACGGGCCGGTTCGGCACGGAGGAGCTCATCGACCCCGATCCGATCGTCCGCGAGGCGCTGCGCCGCATGGAGCTGGGCCCTGTTCTGCCCGCCAACGCCAAGGCGAACCCGGAGGGCAGCGTCTACCTGCTGCTCCTGCCCACGCTGAGCCGGCTCTCCCACCTGACGGTGCGCACCCTGGGCCTCGACGACCTGAAGGGGCCTCTCCTCTCGGTGTCTCCCGAGTCCCGCCTCGCGACGTTCTCCCCCGACGAGCTCGAGGCCGAGGACGAGATCCGGCTGCCCCGGGACGTCAGGGTGACGCTGGACGCCGCGGGGGTCGCGCTCGAGTCGGCCGCCTCACTGCACAGGGTGGTGCTGCACCGCCCGGAGGCGGTCTGGGTGGTCGGCATGCTCGCCTGGCCCGTCACACCGGACGCCGCCACCGAGGCTCTGCCGCTGCACCCCGAAGTGACGGACGGCATCCTGCGCTACCTGGTGGCGGCGGGCATGGCCAAGCCGGTGCACCCACCGGCCTCCGGAGCGGATTCCTAGACCGGCACACTCGGTCCGGGCACACTCGGTCCGGGCACACTCCGTCCGGGCACACTCCGTCCGGGGACGCTCAGACCGGCGGTGCTCAGACCGGCGGCCTCAGTACAACCAGCCGGAATCGCGGGCGATGCGGATCGCGTCGACGCGGTTGCGGGCGTTGAGCTTGGAGACGACCGTCGTCAGGTAGTTGCGGACCGTGCCGGTCGTCAGATGCATCCGGGATGCGATCTCGGGTGCCTCCGCCCCCTGCGAGGCCAGCTTGAGCACCTCGTTCTCCCGCTCCGTCAGCGGGTTCTCGGCGCCGCCCCAGGCGGCAAGCGCCAGCTGCGCGTCGACGGCACGGTGGCCCGCGGCGACCCGCCGCACCGCTTCCGCCAACTCCTTGGGCGGGGCGTCCTTGAGGAGATAGCCCGACACATGCGCGGCGAGCGCCCGGCGCAGCGTGCCCGGTCGGCCGAGACTGGTGAGGATGAGCGTGCGGCACTCCGGCATCCGCTCCCGCAGATGGGTCGCGGCCGTCAGGCCGTCGAGGCCCGGCAGGTCGATGTCGATGACCGCCACGTCGGGTTTGGTCTCGAGGGCCATGGCGACGATCTGGTCCCCCCGCTCGACTTCGGCGACCACGTCGAGATCGGCCTCGAGATTGAGCAGCGCGACCAGCGCGCCGCGGACCATGTGCATGTCCTCAGCCAGCAGTATCCGAATCACGGCCCCCCCCGTAATCAGCGAATTCCGGCCGGATTCTATCAACTGGGCGGTCAGAACCGACTATGCGGTGGAGCCCTGCGCGTTCAACGGCCGGGAAAGGTGTCCTGTCGGGCTGTCCTGTCGGGTTGTCCTGTCGTGTCCCGTCGTGTCCTGTCGTGCTAATTCTGCCCGGCCGGGACCACGACCAGCAGGCGGAACCGGCTGCCGTCGACCCGCCCGGCCTTCACCTCTCCACCGATCGCCCGCACCCTCGTCTCCAGGTTCATCAGGCCGCTGCCACCGTGCGGAGAGTGCTCGTGATGATCCGGGTCGGCCCCGTCGTTGGCGACCAACAGCTGGACACTGCCGTCCAGTTGAACTGCTTCGATGCTGCAGTTGTCCGCCTTGCTGTGCCTCAGTACGTTCGTCACCGCTTCCCTGAGGACCGCCGCGAGGACCGAGGACGTCTGTGTACCGACGCTGCCGAGCGAGACCCGTACGTTCGTCCCGATGTCGGCCGCGTTCAGCACCGAGCGGGCCGAACTGATCTCCTGTTCAAGGGACATGTCCTGAAACCCCCGGGCCACTCGGCGCACATCGGCCAGCGCGTCGCGCGCCACGGACAGGACATCCTGGACTTCTTCTCTGGCGCGCTGCGGATGCTGCGGTATGAGCCGGTGGATGAGCTCGCTCTTCAGCGTGATGGCGGAGAGACTGAAGCCGAGCAGGTCGTGCAAGTCCCGTGCGAAGCGCAGCCGTTCCTCGGTCACGGCCATGTGGGTCAGCTCGTCGCGGGCCATGTGCACCTCCTTGACCAGCTCGCTCAGCCGGGAGAGCCCGTACGTGACCAGGCCGGTCAGCAGCGTCGACTGGCAGAGGTACACGACGACGAGCACCGACCGGCCTTCCAGGGCGGCGGGCAGCGAGAGGCTCGCCCCGACCACCGCGTAGAGACTCCAGGCGATGCGGGACGGCAGCAGGAGCAGCAGCGACCCGGCGAGGAACCCCGCCATGGCGCCCCATTCGGCGCTGAAGATGAACAAGGGCAGGTAGGTGAGGAGCGCCTGCACGGTCAGGGTGAGGCAGCGCTGCCACAGCGGCGCCCGGTTGGCACCGGGCGCCGAGTGTCTGAACTGCAGGGCGAGAATGGCCGCGAGCGACACCAGGGCGACGCCCTCCTGTGGCCCCGGCATGTCCGCGCCCAGGATGTTGAGCATGGTGACGACGGTGTAGCTGAGCAGTGCCATCACCAGGATGACGTGGGCCACCCGGGGGGCCGGCAGATCCCGGCTGTGTTTCTCCGGCCGTGGCGACCGGCTCTCCGGCGGTGGTGACCCGGCCCCGGTCCCGGGCAGTGGTGACCCGGCCCCGGTCCCGGGCAGTGGTGACCCGGCCCCGGCCCCGGGCACCCCATCGCCCCTCTCGCGCTCACCGTTGCTTCTGTCAGCGATGTCGAACCGATCCTGGTTGACCACCGTTCGCGACCTCTTCTCGCAACTGTGCGCGTCTGTCTGCGGATGATATGTGAAGGCCATGACAACCGCGTAAGAGTTCGCATGAGTACTCAAAAGTCGCTTTTCAAGGCAGCGTTCGCTGGCCGGAGTTCCGGTACAAGTGCCTGGTCAGACGAAGAGCGGAACGGGATTCAACTCTTCGTACGCGGTCGGTGAGTCGAGCCGGCCCAGGGCCACGGGTGCGTCGAAGAGCCGTCCGGGGGCGAACCGTGCCCAGAAATGACGCATGCCCGGTACCACTACCTTCACGACCGGAACTTCAAGGTCCGGTCTGCTCTGGTCGAGCACGAGGAGCTCCATCCCCCGGTCCCGCACCAGTGCGGTGATGGCGGTCACGTCGTCGAGGAGATCGGTGCGGTGGACGTAACTCCAGTGCTCCGGGGCGCGCGCGGGCAGCCGCCGATCGGGCCGCAGATAGGGCTGGTTGGCGATCGTGGCCCGGCGCCACCAGCCGAGCGGCTCGGGATCCGTGAGCGCGTAGCCGGTGCCGTCCGCCCGTGCGTCGCACACGGTGGGCAGCAGCTGGCCGAGCTCCGACAGGGCCCGGCGCATCGCCACCCGCGGGTCGAAGTGCGCCCCGAACCCGAAGATCACGTCCTCGGCGGGCTTGTCGGTGCGCCGGGACAGGGCGGCGAAGACCGGGATGCCGAGGTCCGACGTGAGGTCGAGCACCCAGAGCTCGCGGCGCAGGCCGGCGCAGGCCGTGCGGATCCGATCGGCGTACGGCTCGGTGAACGCGTCGATGTCGACCGCCGGTTGGCGGGTGCGGTTGTACCACCACAGGGCCACCGCGTCCCGCTCGACCAGCTCCAAGAAGCCCTGGATCAGGGCGTCTTCGCGGCTGCTGCCCGCCGCGTTGCCGTTGGAATCGGCGTACAGGCCGTCCGAAGTCGGCTCGCCATGGGTGAAGTAGAGCATCGAGGTGGGCAGCAGGCGGCGGGTGCCGGAGGTCAGCGACCACACGGGTGTCCACTCCGTCGGCCGGTCCTCGGCGAAGGGCCGCGGCACGTACTGGAAGCTGGAGAACCGGGCGTTCCAGCGCTCCCGGTCGCGGAACTGCCGCTCGTCGTAGAGCTGGCAGGCGTACGGGTGCACGGCTTCGGAGCCGAGGCCGCGGTAGGTGTCGCGCACCACGGGCTCATCGCCGTGCCGGGTTCCGCTGTAGCGCTCCACGGCCTCACACAGGGCGCTGACCCGCGCTTCCGTCTCGGTGAGCCCTTTCCCGCCGCTCAGTGCGCGCAGCCCGGCCCGCAGTCCGCCGAGCGTGTGTGCGCTCATGGCCAGATTGGGCCCGGATATGCAGGAGTTGAGCCCCTCCGGGGTGCGTGGCGCGCGGCGGATCTCTTTGATGATGCCGGTCACCGGGTCGATGAGGTGGCTGTGCCTGGCCAGCATCTGCTCGGGGGTCAGCGCGCGGTGCCCGCCGCCCGCCGCCGATGGGGCTTTGGGGCGCGGGGCGGGGACGAAGGGCCGTTCGACCCACGCGGCCACGGTGCCGGGGTCGCCGCAGACGGGGCACTGCGTACGCCGGTCCACCCGGTGGGTGCGGCCCCGCATCCGGAGGGTGTCCCAGGTGTGGAGCTGCCCCTGGGAGTCGTCCCGGACCCCGGCGAGCCACTTCGCCGCCTCCAGGACGGCCAGGTTCAGGGCGATGGAGCGGCCCGCGGTGAGCGAGGCGGCGGGCCTGGTCGGCGGTCCGTCGATGCCGAGCGCGCGCCGCACCGGGCCCTCGGCGCGCCGGTGCCCGGAGAGCCGGGACCCCAGGCAGGTCCAGCAGGGCCCGCCGTCCGGCCGGAAGACCGGGCCGACCCAGGGCTCCGCGCCACAGATCCGGGCGATCAGCCACGGTGTGCCCTGCGCGCGGTGCGCGGTGTCCAGGTCGCGCAGCCGCGGCGCGAGGTAGTCGTCGCACAGGACCAGAGTGAGGTCGGCGGCGCCCCCCTCGGGGGCGAGGGCGAGTCCGGAGGCCCGGCAGGCCGTGCGGACCGCTTCTGGATCGATGTCGTCGAGCACTTCAAGACGGAGCGACGCGCTCCGCAGCCGGGCGGCCGCCGCCCCGCCGTCGAGTCCGGCCAGATCCCAGTAGGCCTCGGCCGCCGCGCTCACCGTGCCGTCCGCCGGAGCGGACGGCACGGTGAGCGGGTGGAGGCGCAGCAGCCCGGCCGTCGTGAGGTCGTCGAGCGACCGCAGGACGGACTCGGAGTCGAGTCCCGGTGCGGCGTCGCGCAGGACGCCTGCCAGATCGCGGGTGCCGTCGAGCAACGGCACCAGAAGCTCGGCGTGTTCGCCGCGCAGAGCGGTCACACCGAGCCGCGACACCAGATATGTGGCTTCTCCCGGTACGACGACCGGGCGCAGATGAAGCTTGAATCCGACGCCCGTCCGGTCGCTCCCCAGCGACGGACGGGCCTTCCACCCCCCGGTGAGATTCATGCCGTGAGCCACCCGCGCACTTCCGGGTGACGGTTCTCGGCCGGCTCGGTGCCGGGCGCCTGGGGAGCGGGGGTCTTCGGAGCGGGCGGTTCGGCGATGGTGCAGATGGAGGCCAGGGCGACGCCCGGACCCAGCGCGTCGCTCAGGTTCTCGATCACCAGGCGCGGACGCTGCGGCCTGGTGCACGGGGCGGCGTGCTGCTGTACGGGCTCGAAACGGTGCTGCATGACAAGGGTCATGAACGTATTGCCCTTTCGTGCCGATCCGGACTTGCTCTGTGGCACGTCATACTCGTGTGCGAAAGAGGCCGGAAACAGTGGCCCCCTCACGGCTGAGGTGTGAAGTTCTCACAGTGAGATTCTGGCCAGCACGTGGCGCTAAATACCCCTTGTCAGGGACCCGACCGTACGAGTGTCAGGGACCCGACCGTACGAGTGTCAGGGACCCGACCGTACGAGTGTCAGGAATTCGACCGCACAAGCGCGAAGACCGCGCCCTCCGGGTCGGCGACCGTGGCCACCCGCCCATGGATGCCCGCCCGAGCGGCCTCGATGACGTGCCCGCCGAGTTCCGTGACCCGCTTCACCGAGGCGTCCACGTCGACGACTTCGAAGTACGTCATCCAGTGCGGCCCCCGGTCCCGCGGCAGGTCCTGACCCACGCCGTGCACCGCGGCCACCGGTCGGCCGTCGACCTGGAACGTGACGTAGTCGGTCTCGGTCTCGGACTCGGACGGGACGACCGCCTCTTCGGTGTACCCGAAGACCGCTTCGTAGAACTTGACGACGTCCGCCGTCTCCGTCGTCACCAGTTCGTTCCAGGCGGGCGCTCCGGCCTGCCCGACCAGCTCGCCGCCCAGGTGCTCCGCCGCCTGCCAGATGCCGAAGACCGCGCCCGCGGGGTCCACCCCGATGGCGAGACGTCCGGCCGTACCCGCGTCCAGCGGGCCGACGCCGATCGTGCCGCAGCAGTGCCGCACGGCATCGGCGGTCGCGTTCACGTCCTCCGACGCCAGGTAAGGCGTCCAGGCGATCGGCAGGTGGTGGTCGGGAGGCAGCTGGCCGATCCCGGCGACCTCGTGACCGTCGAGCAGTGCCCGTACGTAGGGCCCGAGCTGCTCCGGGCCGGGCCGGAACTCCCAGCCGAACAAAGCTCCGTAGAACTCCTGGGTCGTGGCCAGGCCATGCGCCATCAGGCTCACCCAGGTGGGTGTGCCGGGCGCGCGGCCGACGGCCTCCGAGCCGTCATGCCGGCCCGTCGACCCCCGTACCTCCGTCATCGTTACTCTCTCCTCGGCCCGTCGTGGTGGCCGCTCGGCTCCGCTTTCGAACGCGCGTACCCATGTCGCGCGTCTGCCCGCCCGTGCAGATGCTTGCACCACCTGCGGCACCGCGCGCCCTGGCCGCGCCGCGTGGCCCGGCTCCGCTCAGAGGATGCCCGGTTTGCCGTTTCTCATCCGTTAACGCGCGATTGCTCGGTGATGTCGTCATGAAGTGCGTGGTGTCATCAACAAGTACACGGTGTGCCCGACCGTGTACGCAATGGGTTCGGCGGTCTCCGGCGGAGCAGGCTAGCCGGACCTGACCGAGGCGGCCACCTCGTACGCAAGGATGGGCCCATGAATGCCATCATCTCCGCATCCGAACTCGCGAGCGACTTGGCGGGCGAGAACCCGCCGGTACTCCTGGACATCCGCTGGCAGCTGAGCATCGCGAAGGCGGCGGGCGCCCCCGCCTTCGACGGGCGGGCCGAGTACGAGAAGGGCCACATCCCGGGCGCCGTCTTCGTCGACCTGGACGCCGATCTCGCGGGTGAGGCGGGCTCGGCCGGACGGCATCCCCTGCCGGACGTGAAGCGCTTCGGAGCGGTGATGCGGGCGGCCGGGGTCCGTGCGGACCGGGACGTGGTCGTGTACGACGGCGGGCAGGGCTGGGCCGCCGCACGCGCCTGGTGGCTGCTGCGCTGGACGGGGCATTCCTCGGTGCGCGTGCTCGACGGCGGGCTCTCGGCGTGGAGCGGTCCGCTGGAGGCGGGGGACGAGCACCCGGCGACCGAGGGTTCGTTCGTCCCCGAGACGAACACCAAGGACCTCCTCGACGCGGACGCCGCGGCTGCCCTTGCCCGCTCCGGGCTGCTTCTGGACGCCCGCGCGGCCGAGCGCTACCGCGGTGACGTCGAGCCGATCGACCGCGTCGGCGGCCACATCCCGGGCGCGGTCTCCGCGCCGACCACGGAGAACGTCACGGCGGACGGCACCTTCCGCCCTGCCGCCGAGCTCGCGGACCGCTTCAACTCCCTGGGCGCGTCCGACACGTCCGAGGTCGGCGTCTACTGCGGCTCCGGTGTGTCCGGGGCCCACGAGGTGCTCGCGCTCGCGGTGGCGGGGATCCCGGCGTCGCTGTACGTCGGCTCGTGGTCCCAGTGGTCGTCGGACGAGTCACGTCCGGTGGCCAAGGGCCCGGACCCGCAGTAGCGGGCGGCATACGCGTCGTGGGGGGCCCCCCCCCCCCCCGGGCGGGGCCCCCCGCCCGGTGCCCCGCGGGGGGTTTTACAAAAAAACACCCCCCCCAACAGAAAAAAAAAGG
>NZ_JBHVXJ010000018.1:0-195177 GCF_042881845.1 Streptomyces sp. NPDC058257 | reverse complement strand
AGCTAAGCCTCACAGCGCCGATGGTACTGCAGGGGGGACCCTGTGGGAGAGTAGGACGCCGCCGAACTATTATTAACGGGAAACCCCCGCACCCATGTGGTGCGGGGGTTTTCTGCATTCCAGGCCCCCGCAAGGGGGCTTTTCTGCGTTTAGGGTCGAGTTATGCGATACGACCTGGTCATCTTCGACAATGACGGCGTCCTTGTGGACAGTGAGCCGCTCTCCAACACCATCCTTGCCGCCTATCTGACGGAGCTCGGCCACCCCACCACGTATGAGGACTCCCTGCGTGACTACATGGGGGCCGCCGTCCATCGCGTACACGACCTTGTTCTTGAGCGCAGTGGGCAGCGGTTGCCCGGGGATTTTGACGTGACCTTCCACGCACGAGTCTTCGCCGCCTTCGAGCGGGAGCTCGAACCTGTGGCGGGGGCAGTCGGCGTACTGGAGAAGCTGGTGGCCGACGGAGTGCCGTACTGCCTGGCCTCGTCCGGGAGTCATGAGCGGATCCGGGTCGGGCATCGGCGGACCGGGCTCGATCGGTGGTTCGACGACGAGCGGATCTTCAGCTCGGAGGACGTGGGGCGGGGGAAGCCGGCGCCGGATCTCTTTCTGTACGCCGCGAAGCAGATGGGAGTGGCGCCCGAGAGGTGCGTGGTGGTCGAGGACAGTCCGCTGGGGGTGCGGGCCGCTGTGGCGGCGGGGATGGATGTTCTTGGGTTCACCGCCATGACGCCGGCGGAGCGGCTCTCGGGGGCCACTGAACTCTTCGGGGACATGGGGGAGTTGGCTGACCTGCTCGTATGACGGGGGCCTGGGGTTCGGGCTGACATTTGTCACTGCCAGGTCCGGACGATCGTTTCTGTCGGCCGATGGGTGGTCGCGGCGAAGCTGAGTACGTCGAGAACGAACGGGACGCACACAGTGACAGAGCCGACGGAGGACCGATCACCATGAGCCAGCTCGCCGCCACCGCCACCAGCCCCAGCAGCACCGCCACCAGTACGACGGACACAGCAGCCGCCCGGCGGTCGCGCTGGGAGTCGCTGAAGCCGCTCGTGCTCGACGCGGTGGTGCCCACGGCCTCGTACTACCTGCTCAGCAAGGGCTTCGGTATGGGCACGATGGCGGCGCTCGCCTGGAGCAGTGTGGTGCCCGCGGGGCGGACGGCGTGGAGCGTGGTCAAGGACCGGCGGGTCAACGGGCTCGCGGCCCTCATCCTGACCGCCAACCTCGTCGGGCTGCTGCTCAGTCTGCTCGCCGGTGACCCGCGGCTGATGCTTGCCAAGGACAGCGGGATCACCGCGACGATCGGTATCGTCGTCCTGCTGTCCGTGGGCGCCGGGCGGCCGTTGATGACCGCCGGGCTCAAGCCCTGGGTCACCAAGGGGAACGCGGCGCGGACCGGGGTGTGGGAGCGGTTGATCGCCGAGCGGGGGCGGTTCGCGCGGATGGAGCGGATGTTCTCGGTGATGTGGGGCGTGGCGCTGTTCGGTGAGGCCGTGGCGCGGGTCGTGGGGGCCTACACGCTGCCCGTCGACACCATGGTGTGGCTCGGTGGCGCGATCGCCGGGGTCACCATCACGGCGACGGTCCTGATGAGCGGTCGCCTGGTCGTCGCCCCGATGGAGGAGATGGTGAGCGAGGAGGTCACCGCGCTCGGGCGGTGACCGGGGGGACCTTGCGCCCGCCTTGCGGGGGAGGCGCGGGAAATTGAATGGGTGATCTATCTACCCACCGGTAGTCAGGGGTCCTACGCTCAGCAGCCATGACAGATGAGCTGCGGCGCGGCAGGGCCTCTTTGGCGTTCAGCTTCCTGGTGCAGGGCGTCACCTTCGCGTTGCTGGTGACGCGGATCCCCGCCCTTCAGGATCAGTACGGGATATCCGACGGGCTGCTGCCCGTCTTCCTGGCCGCGGTGCCGATCCTCGCAGGCGCCGGGAGCGTGGGTACGGAGTGGCTGGTCAAGCGGGTGCCGCCCAGCCGTGTGCTGCGGTGGGCGCAGCCCGTGGTGCTCCTGGCGCTGCTCGGGGCCGGCGCGGGCGACGCGCTGTGGCAAGTGGCTGTGGCGCTCGGAATGTTCGGGCTTTCGGTGGGGGCGCTCGACGCCTCCATGAACATGCTCGGGGTGAGCCTGCAGCGGACGTACGGACGCAGCATCATGCTGGGGTTTCACGCGGCGTACAGCCTGGGCGGGATCGCGGGGGCCTCGATCGCGTGGGCGGGGGCGCACTGGGATCTTTCGCTCTTCGTGTCGTATCTGCCGGTGGTCGTGGTGTTGCTGCCGACGGCGCTGGTGGGGAGCCGGTGGTACGTCGATGCCGGGTCCGGCGTCGAGGGCGGTGACGGCGGTGACGGAAATGGCGGCGGTGCGGGGCAGGGCGGGACCGTCGTCTTCAAGTTGCTTCTGCCGCTCTGCCTGGTGATGACCTTCGCGTACATCGGGGATTCGACGGTCTCCAACTGGAGTGCGAAGTATCTGCAGGACGTGCTCGGGAGTTCGGAGGAGGTCTCGACCGTCCCCTACAACGTCTACATGGTCATGACCCTGTTGGGGCGGGGTCTCGGGGACCTGGGCGTGCGGCGGTTCGGGGCCGTGGCGGTGGTGCGGGTGGGGTCGGTGGTGGCCGCTCTCGGGTTCGCGGTCGTGGCGGTGGCGCCCGGGGCGTGGACCGGGATTCTGGGCTTCACGGTGCTCGGGCTCGGTCTCTGTGTGATCGTTCCGCAGACCTTCGCCGCGGCGGGGCGGCTCTTTCCCGGGGCGTCGGACGCCGCTGTCGCGCGGCTCAATGTCTTCAACTACGTGGGGTTCCTGATCGGGTCGCCGCTGGTGGGCGCGCTCGGGGACGCCTGGAACTACCGCGCGGCGATGCTCGTCCCCATGTGCCTCGTGCTCATGACCTTGTTGTACGCCCGGTCTTTCGCTTCGGGAGCGGACCGATACGGTGACGGGCATGAGCGGGCGCGCACAGCTGATGTGGGACGAGGCAGTAACGGGCTATGACTTCGGTCCCGAGCACCCCATGGACCCGGTCCGGCTCGCGCTGACCAGAAGTCTGGTCGGAGCCTTCGGGCTCGACCGGGATCTCGACGTGGTCGCGGCCAAGCGGGCCGGTGACTCGACGCTGCGGCTCGTGCATCGCGAGGACTATGTGGAGGCGGTCAGGGCCGCGTCCGTCGATCCGGCGTCGGCGGACGGCAGGTACGGCCTGGGGACCGTTGATGATCCAGCCTTCGCGGGGATGCACGAGGTGTCGGCGCTGATCGCCGGGCAGTCGGTGGGAGCGGCCGAGGCGGTGTGGCGCGGGGAAGCGCTGCACGCGGTGAACTTCGCGGGTGGACTGCACCACGCGATGCCGGGGTCCGCTTCGGGGTTCTGTATCTACAACGACGCCGCGCTGGCCATCGCGCGGCTGCTCGAACTGGGTGCCGAGCGGGTCGCGTACGTGGATGTGGATGTGCACCACGGGGACGGGGTGCAGGCGGCCTTCTGGGAGGATCCGCGGGTTCTGACGATTTCGCTGCACGAGCATCCGCGGACGCTGTTTCCGCAGACCGGGTGGCCCGAGGAGACGGGTGCGGCCTCCGTGGCGGAGGGGTCGGCCGTCAATGTCGCGCTGCCGGCGGGGACGGGGGACGCGGGGTGGCTGCGGGCGTTCCACGCCGTGGTGCCCGAGCTGCTCGCGGACTTCCAGCCGCAGGTGCTCGTCTCGCAGCACGGGGCCGATACGCACTTCGAGGATCCGCTTGCCCACCTTGCCGTTTCGCTCGATGCGCAGCGGTCCGTGCAGGTGGCCTGCCATGAGTTGGCGCACTCGTACGCCGATGGGCGGTGGGTCGCGTTGGGCGGGGGCGGTTACGCCGTGGTGGATGTGGTCCCGAGATCGTGGACGCATCTGACCGCTATCGCCGCGGGGCGGGAGGTTCTGCCCACGGCGGACATCCCCGAGGCCTGGCGGCAGGAAGTCTTCGCGCGTACCCGGCAGTTGGCGCCCGCGCGGATGAGTGACGGCAGGTGGCCCGTCACCTGGGCGGACTGGTCCGAGGGGTACGACCCCGCGGATCGGCTCGATCAGGCGGTGGTCGCGGCTCGGCGGTCCGCCTTCCCGCTGCGGGGTCTGTTGCCGTAGAGGGTGGGGGCGGGCCCTGCGGGGCTTTCCCCGGATCCCGCCCCTTCCCGCGCCATGGGGCTCCGCCCCCCCCCTGGATGCCACGACAAGATGGCCCCGAACGCCGACCGGGCTGACAGCCATGCACCCGTTAGCCCAACTGTGGGTGGTTTCCGAGGTTTTGGGGGTGCGCGCCCGACCGATGCGTCAGCATCGAGCCCGTGTTGAGCACCGGAGCATTGCGTGCGCATCTGTTGGCCGCCCGGCTTGCCGGGCCCGTGGCCACCACGCGGGAAGAGAGCCTGCGGAGCTACCGGCTCTTCGCGGCCCGGGATCCGCGGATACTGCTCGGGCTCGATCCCGAGTGGAGCTGGGGCTGCGGTGACTTGTTGGGGCTCATGGCGGACAAGTGCGGGGTGTCGGCCGACCCGCGGCACACCCAGGGGTCCGATGTCATCGACCCCGAGCGGACGCTGGCGGCGCTCGACGCCTACGCCGAGAGGCTCGCCGACGCGGCCCGCAGGCGGCTTCCCGTGCTCTTCGGGACGGGGCATCCGCACCGGCTACTCGGCTTCTACGCCGCCCTGGCGGACGCTTTGTCGGCGGCGGGGTGCACCGTTCTCACCCCTGCGCAGGGCAACAGTGTCGACATAACGACCCGGTTCGGCCTACGCACGTACAACCTTGACTACGTACAGGGAGTCGCGCTGGTGCGGGAACCCGGCGCACGTCCGACCGGGAGTGGGACCGGCGCACATACCCACTCCCCGCTCCCGGTTCGAGCCGCGCTCGCAGCCGCCGCGGAGGCTGAGGGACCGCTTCCAGAGCTCGTCATCGGGGACCACGGATGGGTGTGCGGGGCAGGTCAGCTGGGGTTCGAGGCGATCGGCCTGGCGGATACGGATGATCCCGCGCTGTTCGTCGGAGAGGCCGAGGGGCAGGTGTCCGTCGTCGTTCCGCTTGATGACGCTGTGCGGTCTGATTACTACCGACCGCTTACTCGCTATGTACTCAATCGAGCGTGTCTGTCACAGTAGGCGGCCGATCGCTACTCCTCTTCCCCACTCGCATCATCCGCCCCTAGTCTGGGGAGTGAGCGCGCAGAGACGAAGAGTCACCGGAAGGGGAAGCCGGTGCCCGTCATATGTGCGGAAGGTTCAGGTGGGGTGTCATGGCTGCAGACCAGAGGCCGCTGAACGAGGTTCAGTTCTTGACCGTGGCGGAAGTCGCCTCGGTGATGCGAGTGTCCAAGATGACCGTGTACCGCTTGGTGCACAGCGGTCATCTGCCCGCCATCCGGGTCGGAAGGTCCTTCCGGGTCCCGGAGCAGGCGGTTCACGAGTACCTCCGAGAGTCCTATGTAGGAGTCGAGGCGGGCTGATCGGAGCCGATCGATCCCCCTCGATTACGTCCCTCACCCGGGGGCGGGTAGGCTAGGGCCGACGTAGGTCGTGTGGGCCCAGACAGCTGCCCCGCACCGAGTGATGAGAAGTGAGCGAGGGTAGTCGTGGGCTCTGTTATCAAGAAGCGGCGTAAGCGGATGGCCAAGAAGAAGCACCGCAAGCTGCTGAAGCGCACCCGCGTTCAGCGTCGTAACAAGAAGTAGGCGACAGCTGGATCGCGTGTCCCGAAGCCCTCCCGTCATCCGACGGGAGGGCTTCGGCGTTTTCGGGGTACTCGTCGTGGTGTCTTCCGGCCGGTTTTCGGGTCGTACCGGACCGCTCGGGGGCTTGTTTCGAACGTACGCTCTGGGCAGGATGTGCGTCCCGATCCGGCGTACGTCCTGGTCTGGGCAGAGGACCAGGTCCGCGCGTGTGCGTCGTGGCTGTCGTCACTTCCTGCATCGGGCGGTCATCACAGCGCAACATCGACCCGCTAGCGTGTGCCGGGAGGGACATGATGGGGCGCGGCAGGACTTCGAGGGCTGGGGAAGGCAGGCGCTGATCTTGGGCAAGGTCGTGCTCGTGACCGGGGTGGCCCGGCAACTGGGCGGGCGGTTCGTCCGACGCGTGCTGCGGGATCCCGAGGTCGACCGGGTGGTCGCCGTCGACGCGGTCCCGCCCGAGCATCATCTGGGCGGCGCCGACTTCGTCCAGGCGGACATCCGGCAGCCCGCGATCGCCAAGGTGCTCGCCGAGTTCTCCGTCGACACGGTCGTGCACATGGATGTCACCGGTACCGCGCTGGCCGGCGGAAACCGCGGCTCGCTCAAGGAAACCAACGTCATCGGCACGATGCAGCTGCTCGGTGCCTGCCAGAAATCGCCGACGGTCAGGCGGCTCGTGGTGAAGTCGAGCACCAACGTGTACGGCTCCGCGCCGCGCGACCCCGCGGTCTTCACCGAGACGACGCCGCCGAAGTCACTGCCCAGCGGTGGCTTCGCCAAGGACACCGTCGAGGTCGAGGGATACGTACGCGGATTCGCGCGCCGCCGCCCGGACGTGGCGGTCTGCGTGCTGCGCTTCGCGAACATCCTGGGACCCGCCGCGGACTCCCCGCTCGCCGAGTACTTCTCGCTGCCGGTCCTGCCGACGGTTTTCGGCTACGACCCGCGGCTGCAGTTCGTGCACGAGGACGACGCGATCGAGGTCCTGTGCCTCGGGGCGCGCGACCCGGAGCGCGGGACGCTCAACAGCGGCACGTTCAACATCGCGGGTGACGGTCTGCTGCTGCTCTCGCAGTGCTCGCGGCGCCTGGGGCGGCCGACGCTGCCGGTGTTCATGCCCGCGGTCACCTGGGTCGGCCAGGCGCTGCGCACCCTGGGCATGACGGACTTCTCGCCCGAGCAGATCAGGCTGCTCACCCATGGCCGGGTCGTGGCCACCCGGCAGATGCGCGAGACACTGGGCTTCAGCCCCAAGTACACGACCGCGGAGACCTTCGCGGATTTCGTACGCAGTCGGGGTCCGGGACTTCTGCCGCCGCAAGCCGTCGCGGGGGCCATGGACCGGATCGCCACGCTGCCCTTCGCGGGCAACCAGAGCGCCAACTGAGGAGAGCGTCAACGATGGCGGACGCCAAGGTCATTCCGTTCGATGACGACCGGTCGCGCGCTGGTGCGCAGCGCCCGGCGCGGCGCAGGGGCGCGGCCCGGCGCAAGAACGATCCGGCAGCCGTGCGTGAGGTCACGGCCATGCCGGGCCAGCAGGACGGGGATCCGCAGGTGGAGAGGGCCGAGCCGCAGGCTTCGCGGCAGGGGGCCGCCGGGGCGGGGGCGGGCGCCGGGGCCGTACCGGAGCCGCGGGACGGTGGTGGTGGCCTGGAGCGGCGTATCGCGGGTGGTCTCGCGTTTCTGCGGCGGCGGCTCACGGGTGACTACGAGGTCGACGACTTCGGTTACGACGAGGAGCTCACCGACCAGGTCCTGATGTCCCTTTTCCGGCCGCTGTACGAGAAGTACTTCCGCGTCGAGGTGAAGGGCATCGAGAACATCCCGTCGGACGGCGGGGCGCTGATCGTCTCCAACCACTCCGGGACGTTGCCGCTCGACGGCCTGATGATGCAGGTCGCCGTGCACGACAACCACCCCGAGGGGCGGCATCTGCGGCTGCTCGCGGCGGACCTCGTCTTCATGCTGCCGGTGGTCAATGAGCTGGCGCGCAAGGCGGGGCACACGCTGGCGTGCGCGGAGGATGCCGAGCGGCTGCTTGAGCGGGGTGAGCTGGTGGGGGTGATGCCGGAGGGGTTCAAGGGCATCGGGAAGCCGTTCAGCGAGCGCTACAAGTTGCAGCGGTTCGGGCGGGGTGGGTTCGTCTCCACCGCGCTGCGGGCGGGGACGCCGATCGTGCCCTGCTCGATCGTGGGGGCGGAGGAGATCTACCCCATGATCGGGAACGCGAAGACGTTGGCGCGGGTGCTCGGTTTCCCGTACTTCCCGATCACGCCTACGTTCCCTTGGCTCGGGCCGCTAGGGGCGTTGCCGCTGCCCACGAAGTGGACGATTCAGTTCGGGGAGCCGATTCCCACGGACGGGTATCCGCCGGAGGCGGCCGAGGATCCGATGCTGATGTTCAACCTGACCGATCAGGTGCGGGAGCAGATTCAGCACACGTTGTACAAGCTGCTTGTGCAGCGGCGGTCCGTGTTCTTCTGACCTGTCGAGTGGCGGGGCCCCGCACCTCAAAACGCCGGAGGGGCTGAGAATCAGCCCCTCCGGCGTTTTGCGCACCAGCTGCTACTTCGCGTCCTCTTCGTCGATTCCCAAGCCCGGCAGCAAGCCGGGAAGGATCGGAGGCACTGTGACGTCCGGCTTGGCCGGTGGGGTCTCCTTGCCCGATGTGTCGCCGTCCGACGGGCTGCTCGGTGTCGTGTCGGACTTCGGGGGGTCCAGGAGGCCGCCCGTGTTGCCGCCGAGCAAGCCGTCGCTCTCGCCCTTGTCCGGCGCCGACGGGCGGGGCTCGCCCTTGTCGGCGCTCGTGCCGTCCCTCGGCGATGAGTCCGGGGCCGAGGGGCTGTCCGGGGCCGAGGAGCCGGAGGAGTCCGACCTGCTCGGCCGGCCGGGGGCGTCGCCCTTCTGCGGGGTGCGGGGGAAGAGGGAGCGCAGGGGGTCCACTTCCTGGTCCATCGCGTCGAAGACCGAGTTCACCTGCTCGCCCACGTCGCCGAGCTGGACGGGCAGCCTGCTCTGCAGGTCGCGCCAGCTTCTGCGGTGCGACTCGGAGAAGGCGGACAGGGTCTGCATGGGGCCGAGCGAACCATCCCGCTCGTACGCCTCGTGCAGCAGACGGTGGCCTTCCGTGGCGTCGTGCCGCATGCCCGAGAGGGCACGCCTTACCTCGCCGAGGGATTCGTGGTCGAGGTCGCCGGAGCGGCCGCGCTCCATGAGCCGACGGGCTTCGTTCAGGCGGGTCGAGGCGTGGTCGAGATAGATCCCGCCCTTGTCGCTCTCGCCGTCGGCCATGCCGAGTTTGAGGTCCTCCATGCCGCGCTTGAGGCCGTACAGCGAATCGCCCGGCAGCGCGTCGGAGCTGGCCGCGGCCACTCCGCTGAAGGCCCCGGCGGCCACACCGACGGTGAGCCCGCCCGCGGCGATGCCCTTCGAAAGTCTGGAGCGTGGCTTCAGTTTGCGCAGTCCCGTGGCCCGATGGGCACCCTTGCGGGACCGCTGTTCGGGCACCGAGGTGCCGATGGTCCCAGCGCCCGCGGCCGTGCCCTCGAGGAGCATGGCTTCCATGGCGGCTACGAGCTGGGCCCGCTGGACCACTTTGACCTCGGGATCCAGCTCCGGCTTCGGCAGCTCGCCGAGTTCGGTCGCGAGGGTCAGCATCCGGTCCGGGGCCGTCTGTTCGGACGGTCCGGAATCGGATGTGACGGAACCTTCGGACTGCTCGGCCGCCGGGGCCTGGTCGGATCGCTCCTCCAGGTCCTGGGCGAAGGCGTTCGCCCGCCGGTGTGCCGATACGTTCGCGATCACTGGCGGCACCTCCTCTCGTCATGACGATCGACTCCCCAGGGGGTCCTGAGGGTTGCACGACCTGAGCACTTCCACACGATCGAGTGAGCGGAGGTGTTCAGGGGCGACCACAGGGAGCCTGCATCCCGCACAACGAGCGTCGCGGCACTTGGGTTACGGACGGAGGATGATCGGACCGCCCTAATTCCGTGGCGGCCATCTGGCCGCCACGGAGGGTGAGTTGAAGACTCCGCACGGCTACAGCGGGCTATCGGCGGTGCGCGGCGCTAGCGCGCGTCATCGGGCAGGAGCCGGGCCAGTGTGCGGACCGCGCGGTACTGGAGGGTCTTGATCGCGCCCTCGTTCTTGCCCATCACCCGAGCGGTCTCGGCGACCGAGAGGCCCTGCAGGAAGCGCAGGGTCACGCACTCCTGCTGCTGGGGGTTGAGGCGCCGCACGGCGTCGAGCAGTGCGGCGTTCGAGAGGGACTCCAGGACGGAGTCCTCGGGGCTGCGCTCGACCTCGTTGGCGTCGAGCATTTCGCCGGTGGTCACTTCGAGGCGGAAACGGCTCGACTTGAAGTGGTCGGCGACCAGGTTGCGGGCGATCGTGACAAGCCAGGCGCCGAAGTCGCGGCCCTGCCAGGTGAACGTGCTGATGCGGCGCAGGGCGCGCAGAAAGGTCTCGCTCGTGAGGTCTTCGGCGGTCGCTTTGCCGCCGACGCGGTAGTAGATGTAGCGGTAGACCGTGTCGCTGTACTGGTCGTAGAGACGGCCGAAGGCGTCGGACTCGCCCGCTTGGGCGCGTTCGACAAGATCCATCATGCGGGCGCTGTCGCTGTCCGCGGCGGGACGGCGGTGGGTGGGGGTTGAGGTGGCGGCAGAGGCGGAACGAGCCCGTCTGCTGACCGCCGCGCCGCTGTCCGCCAGGGCATAGACGGGCCCGGCGGGTGTGGGGACGGCAAATGCGGGGACGGCGGGGCCGGCGTACGCGGTGGGGACGAAGCCGCGCAAGCGGTCGGCGACCGTTGCGCGCAGCGTAGCCAGGCCCGAGGCGTCAACCCCGACGTGTGGGTACACGGGACTCCCAGAGGCAGAGCTTCCATCACGTGCAGTGCGGAACCGTTCACCCGTCGTAGCGACGTGTGGGGTCCGTAATGCGTCTGAGGAGAATAACGCTTCGTACAGGCAGCGCTACACCCAGTTGCTTAAATCGCCGATTACGTCGCTTCTGTAGCCGGTCGGTGCCCGTTCAAGTAGCGGACAGTGATCGGTTGTTGATCGAAATGGTTCACATTCCGGCTATGCGCGAGGCGTGTTGTGGTCGGGTGCTACCAACGTGACTGGCGGGAGCCCGGCCGGGGTAGGACCGAGAGAATGTGTCAGTGGCGGCGGCGGTGCAGGGCGATGGCCGCGGCCGTACCGCCCGCCAGCGCGCCCACACCCGCGGCGGCCGGGATGCCGACCTTGGCGGCCTTGCGGCCGGTGCGGTAGTCCCGCAGGCGCCAGTCCCGCTCGCGTGCGTGCTTGCGCAGTTTGGCGTCAGGATTGATCGCGTAGGGATGCCCGACGAGCGAGAGCATCGGGATGTCGTTGTGCGAATCGCTGTACGCCGCACAGCGGGCCAGGTCCAGGCCCTCGCCCGAGGCGAGCGCGCGGACCGCCTCGGCCTTCGCCGGGCCGTGCAGGGGTTCGCCGACGAGCTTTCCCGTATAGACGCCGTCCACGGACTCGGCGACCGTGCCGAGCGCGCCGGTCAGGCCGAGGCGCCGGGCGATGATCGTCGCCGTCTCCACCGGGGCGGCCGTGACCAGCCAGACCTTCTGGCCCGCGTCGAGGTGGGCCTGGGCCAGGGCGCGTGTGCCCGGCCAGATGCGCTCGGCCATGTACTCGTCGTAGATCTCCTCGCCGATGGACATCAGCTCGGCGACGCGGTGGCCCTTGACGATGGACAGGGCGCTGTCGCGGGCGTCCTGCATGTGCTCGGGGTCCTCGACGCCGGCCAGCCGGAACCACGCCTGCTGCCAGGCGAATCGGGCCAGCTCCTGGCGCTCGAAGAACTTCCGCTTGTAGAGGCCGCGGCCGAAGTGGAAGATCGCGGCGCCCTGCATCACGGTGTTGTCGAGGTCGAAGAAGGCCGCGGCCTTGTCGTCGCCGACGACCGGGAACTCGGGCTCCTCCGGTTCCTCGGGCGCGGACTCCGCCGCCAGATCGTCCAGTGCCTCCAGTTCCTGGGAGGACTTGCGCGCTGCCTCAGCCGAGGCCTCGCCTGCCAGCACGCTCCGCGCGGTGGCGGAGCGCCTACGGGGTGTGAGCCATCCGAGAGCGGCCATGTCGTGAGCATAGCTAGTTCGTTCGGTCGATCCGGAGTCGGCAGGATTCGACGCTGTGAACTCTCCGCGACCGCACCGTTAAACAGGCGGGTACCCGGGCGGCCCGCGCGGCGCGTCGAGAGGGCGAGAATGGAGTCATGAGCCCGATTTTTCGCCGTACGGAGAAGAAGAAGCCCCAGGACCGGACGGTCACCTTGATCGGTAAGCCCGGCTGCCATCTGTGCGATGACGCACAGCTGGTGATCGAGAAGGTCTGCGGCGACCTCGGAGTGCCCTGGGAGAAGAAGGACATCACGCGGGACGAGGAGCTCAACCGCGCCTACTGGGAACAGATTCCGGTGGTTCTGGTCGACGGTGAGCAGCACACCTTCTGGCGCGTCGATGAAGATCGACTGCGCCGCGAGCTCGCTCCGTAGTCCGAATCGAGACTGATCGAGACTGACTGAGTAGTCCAAGTGGCCCGAATGGTCCCTTAGGATCGTGGGCGGTTTGGTCTCGGGGGCGATGATCGTGAGGAGAGTGTGCGGTTTTGCCCCCTTCAACTGAGCAATGCTGCCACCTGCGTGCCGGTTCCCGGGAAGTGCGCTCCGGAGAAAAGAGGCCGGGCGGCGACGCCCGTCGAGCAGGGTGGCGGCGGGTGACGGGCGGGTGCGTGACCCCGGTCACGTTGGCCGGGCAAATCGGACACCATCTTTGTGCACGCGTTCACAAAGACATAGCCTGCATGGGACGGGGCGGTCTGGGGACGTGTGACCGCCTGCAGCCCCGCTCTACCCGCAGGAGCACCGTGGCAACTGGCCGAACTCACCGACCGGCGACCCGCAGCCGAGGGATTCCCGAGGCCACCGTCGCCAGGCTTCCGCTGTACCTCCGAGCCCTCACCGCTCTGTCGGAGCGCTCGGTGCCCACGGTCTCCTCCGAGGAGCTCGCGGCCGCCGCGGGGGTCAACTCCGCGAAGCTGCGCAAGGACTTCTCCTACCTCGGTTCCTACGGGACGCGCGGTGTCGGCTACGACGTCGAGTACCTCGTCTACCAGATCTCGCGCGAGCTCGGCCTGACCCAGGACTGGCCCGTGGTGATCGTCGGTATCGGTAACCTCGGTGCGGCTCTTGCCAATTACGGCGGGTTCGCCTCGCGCGGCTTCCGTGTCGCCGCGCTGATCGACGCCGACCCGGCCATGGCGGGCACGCCCGTCGCGGGGATGCCGGTGCAGCACACGGACGACCTCGAAAAGATCATCAGTGACAACGGCGTCTCCATCGGCGTCATCTCGACCCCGGCGGGCGCCGCCCAGCAGGTCTGCGAGCGGCTCGTCGCCGCCGGTGTGACCTCGATCCTGAACTTCGCGCCCACCGTTCTCTCCGTGCCCGACGGCGTCGACGTACGCAAGGTGGACCTCTCCATCGAGCTGCAGATCCTCGCCTTCCACGAGCAGCGCAAGGCCGGTGAGGAAGCGGCGGCCGACGAGGCCGCGGCGCCCGTCGCCGCCAAGCAGCAGCGGAAAGGACCCGACGGGGACGTCCCCGCCGTGATGCCGGCATGAGTCTCCTCGTCGTAGGGCTGAGTCACCGCAGCGCTCCGGTGAGCGTGCTGGAGCGGGCCGCCCTCGCCGCCGACGCACAGGCCAAGCTCCTTCAGGACGCCCTCGCTGCCGAGCCCGCGGACGAAGCGGCCGTGCTCGCCACCTGCAACCGCATCGAGCTGTACGCCGACGTGGACAAGTTCCACGCGGGCGTCGCCGAGCTGTCGACCCTGCTCGCGCAGCACAGCGGTGTGGGCCTGGAAGAGCTCACCCCTTATCTCTACGTCCATTACGAGGACCGGGCCGTCCACCACCTCTTCTCGGTGGCCTGCGGCCTGGACTCGATGGTCGTCGGCGAGGGCCAGATCCTCGGCCAGATCAAGGACGCCCTCGCGCGCTCCCAGGAGCTGCACACCGCCGGGCGCCTCCTCAACGACCTCTTCCAGCAGGCCCTGCGGGTCGGCAAGCGCGCGCACTCGGAGACCGGCATCGACCGGGCCGGGCAGTCGCTGGTGACCTTCGGGCTCGAACAGCTCGCCGGGCGCGAACCCGTCGAGACGTGGGCCAAGGGCAAGCGCGCCCTGGTCATCGGCGCCGGATCCATGTCCTCGCTCGCCGCGGCCACGCTCGCGCGGGCCGGGGTCCACGAGGTCGTCGTCGCCAACCGCACGCTCGACCGGGCGCACCGCCTCGCGGAGATCCTCTCCGAAGGAGGCACGGGCACCATCGCGCGCGCCGTTCCGATGGACGAGGTGACGGCCGAACTGACACGTGCAGATGTCGCCGTGTCCTGCACCGGCGCCACGGGTCTGGTCCTGACCGCCGACGCCGTCGCGGCCGCCGTCGAGGACCGTGCGGGCGTGCCCGTCGCGGTGGGCGCGCCGCGCGTACCGCCGACAGGTTCTTCGTCCGCATCCGCCGGGTACGACGCCGCGCCCGACACCGACGAGGCGTGTCCGCTCGGGCTCTCCGGCGACGGAGCCGCCGTACCCCGCGGGGTCGGGTTCTCCGTCATGGGTGAGGACGCCGTCGCCGGGATGGACGCCGCGACGCTGGAGCAGCACGCGGCCTGGGTGGACAACGCGCCCGCCGCGCGCCGCGAGGACCCGCAGAGCGAGGCCGACACCATCGCCGCGCTCGCCGCGGCCGTGGCCGCCGGCGGGCGGATGCCCGAGCGCCGCCGCGCTCCCTCGATCGTCGAGACGGGCCACGTCCTGCTCGCCCTGCTCGACCTGGCGATGCCCCGTGACATCGACGGCGCCGCGCACCGCATCGACGGCGTACGCCTCGTCGACATCGAGTCGCTCGCCGACGCCTCCGCCGACGCCCCGATGGCCGACGACGTGGAGAAGGTCCGCGGACTCGTCTCCGACGAGGTCGCCGCCTTCGGCGCCGCGCAGCGGGCCGCGCACATCACGCCGACCGTGGTCGCCCTGCGCACCATGGCCGCCGACGTCGTCGCGAACGAGATCGCGCGGCTCGACGGACGGCTCCCCGGACTCGCAGAGAAGGAACGCGCGGAGATCACCCAGACCGTCCGCCGCGTCGTCGACAAGCTGCTTCACGCACCCACCGTGCGGGTGAAGCAGCTGGCGGGCGAGCCCGGCGGCGCCGGGTACGCGGACGCGCTGCGCACCCTCTTCGACCTCGACCCGCAGACGGTCGCCGCCGTCAGCAGGGCCGACAAGCTCAATGACTCCGACTCCACCGATCAGAACGCACCGCAGAACGCACAGCAAACAGACCCGAAACGAGGCCGGGCATGACCGAGAGGGCACTCAGGCTCGGGACACGGCGCAGCAAGCTGGCCATGGCCCAGTCCGGGCAGGTGGCCGACACAGTGAGCCGCGTGACCGGCCGCCCCGTAGAGCTCGTGGAGATCACGACGTACGGCGATACGTCCCGTGAGCAGCTGGCACAGATCGGCGGCACCGGCGTCTTCGTGACCGCCCTGCGCGACGCGCTGCTCGGCGGTGAGGTCGACTTCGCCGTGCACTCGCTGAAGGACCTGCCGACCGCGCAGCCGGACGACCTGGCCCTGGCCGCGGTGCCGCTGCGCGAGGACCCCCGCGACGTACTCATCGCGCGCGACGGGATGACGTTCCCGGAGCTGCCGGGCGGCGCGCGCATCGGCACGGGTTCGCCCCGCCGCATGGCGCAGCTCAACGCCTACGCCCGCAACCACGGGCTCGCCATAGAGACCGTGCCGATCCGCGGGAACATCGACACCCGCATCGGATTCGTGCGCAAGGGCGAGCTCGACGCCGTCGTGCTCGCCGCCGCCGGACTTCACCGCGTCGGCAGGATCGACGAGGTGACCGACTTCCTGTCGGTCGACACAGTTCTGCCCGCCCCCGGCCAGGGGGCACTGGCGATCGAATGTGCCGCGTCCAACGCGTCACTGACCGCCGCGCTCGCCGAGCTCGACGACCCGTACACCCGGGCCGCCGTGACCGCCGAGCGATCCCTGCTCGCCGCCCTGGAGGCCGGCTGCAGCGCACCTGTGGGAGCGCTGGCCGACCTGTTGGCCGACGGGCAGATTGTCAAGGAAATGCGCCTGCGCGGCGTCGTCGGGGCAACCGACGGCTCGACGCTGGTGCAGCTGTCCACCACCGGTCCCGTGCCCGAGACGCATGACCAAGCCTTGGCGCTCGGCCGTGAACTCGCTGCCGAGATGCTTGCCAAGGGCGCGGCCGGTCTGATGGGGGAGCGAGCACTTTGAGCCCCACCTCGAACCTTCCCGGCCTTCCCGCACACGGGCACGTCACCTTCCTGGGTGCCGGACCCGGAGATCCGGGACTACTAACGCTGCGCGCCGTAGAGGCGCTGGCCCGAGCGGACGTGTTGATCGCCGAGCCTGATGTGCTCGACGTCGTACGCGCGCATGCCAGGGGAGGTGTGGACACACCTCGGCCAGGGACAGTTGACGACGCGTCAGCGATCGCCGAAGCGTCGTCGTTGCGAGCTGCCACCAATCTTGTCATGGAGGCGGCGAGGGGCGGCAAGCGGGTCGTACGAGCCGTCAGCGGCGACGTGGGCCTCGACACCTACGCCGCCGAGGAGATGCTCGCCTGCGCCGCGGACGGCATTTCCTTCGAAGTCGTGCCCGGCATCGCGGCGGCGGTCGGTGTACCCGCCTACGCGGGTGTTCCGCTGCGCGACGCCCAGGGCACGGACGTGCGTTTCATCGACGCGCGCACCGCGTCCGACCGCTGCTGGAGCGAGGTGGGGGCGTCCGACGGGACCCTGGTCGTGTCGACCGCCCTGGACTCGGTGGCCGCGGCAGCCGGTGAACTGGTGTCCTGCGGGCGCAAGCCGGACACTCCGATGACGGTGACCGCCGCCGGTACGACGACACGTCAGCGCACGTGGACGGCGACCCTGGGCACCATCGCGCAGGTCCTCAAGCAGGCGAAGGTCCTCCCGTCGCCCGACGGGGGCCAGCCCGTCATAGCCGTCGTCGGCGAGCGGTCCGCCGCAGCCCAGCGCGACCAGCTCTCGTGGTTCGAGTCGAAGCCGCTCTTCGGCTGGCGGGTGCTCGTTCCGCGTACGAAGGAGCAGGCGGCCTCGCTCTCCGACCAGCTGAGCTCCTACGGCGCGGTGCCTCACGAGGTGCCGACCATCGCCGTGGAGCCGCCCCGCACGCCCCAGCAGATGGAGCGCGCGGTCAAGGGACTCGTCACGGGTCGCTACGAGTGGATCGCCTTCACCAGCGTGAACGCCGTCAAGGCCGTACGCGAGAAGTTCGAGGAGTACGGGCTCGACGCGCGTGCCTTCGCCGGGATCAAGGTCGCGGCGGTGGGCGAGCAGACGGCCGCGGCGCTGATCGCCTTCGGCGTGAAGCCCGACCTGGTGCCCAGCGGTGAGCAGTCGGCCGCGGGTCTCCTGGAGGACTGGCCGCCGTACGACCCCGTCTTCGACCCGATCGACCGGGTCTTCCTGCCGAGGGCCGACATCGCCACGGAGACGTTGGTCGCCGGGCTCATCGATCTCGGGTGGGAGGTCGACGACGTGACCGCCTACCGGACGGTGCGCGCGTCGCCGCCCCCGGCGGACACGCGTGAGGCGATCAAGGGCGGCGGTTTCGACGCCGTGCTCTTCACGTCGTCGTCGACCGTGCGCAACCTCGTCGGCATCGCGGGCAAGCCGCACAACGTGACCGTCATCGCGTGCATCGGTCCCGCCACCGCCAAGACGGCGGAGGAGCACGGGCTCCGGGTGGACGTGATGGCTCCGGAGCCTTCCGTCCACAAGCTGGCCGAGGCGTTGGCCGAGTTCGGTACGCGGCGCAGACTCTCCGCCCTGGAGGCGGGGGACCCCGTCACCAGGCCGAGCGAGCGGCGGCCCGGGTCGCGGCGCAGGCGTACGGCACCCTGAAGGGTCCGGCATCGTTGAGCTAGTTGTTCCCCGGCCCCGGCTGAGATCCTTCAGCCGGGGCCGGAATCTTTCGTGAGGTGAGAGAGACAGTGACCAAGTACGGATCGTTCCCCGGGTCTCGGCCCCGTCGGCTGCGTACCACGCCCGCCATGCGGCGCATGGTCGCCCAGACGCGGCTGCACCCTGCCGACCTGATCCTGCCCGCGTTCGTGCGTGAGGGAATCAGCGCGCCCGTGGAGATCGGCGCCATGCCCGGCGTCGTCCAGCACACCCGCGACAGCCTGAAGAAGGCCGCCGTCGAGGCGATGGAGGCCGGGGTCTCCGGGATCATGCTCTTCGGAGTGCCGGAGGAGGAGAAGAAGGACGCAGCCGGGACCGTCGGCACCGATCCGGACGGGATTCTCCAGCTCGCCCTGCGCGACGTGCGCGCAGAGGTGGGCGACGGCCTCATCGTCATGTCCGACCTGTGTCTGGACGAGTTCACCGACCACGGCCACTGCGGCGTCCTCGACTCCCAGGGGCGCGTCGACAACGACGCCACCCTGGAGCGGTACGCCGAGATGGCGCAGGTCCAGGCCGACGCGGGCGCCCATGTGGTGGGGCCGAGCGGCATGATGGACGGTCAGGTCGGCGTCATCCGGGACGCGTTGGACCAGGCCGGGCACGAGGACGTCTCCGTGCTCGCCTACACGGTGAAGTACTCGTCCGCCTTCTTCGGCCCCTTCCGTGAGGCCGTCGGTTCCTCCCTGAAGGGAGACCGCAAGACCTACCAGCAGGACCCGGCCAACACCCGGGAGTCCCTGCGGGAGCTGGCGCTCGACCTCGAAGAGGGCGCCGACATGGTGATGGTGAAGCCCGCGGGGCCCTACCTGGACATCCTCGCGCGGGTCGCCGACGCCGTCGACGTGCCGGTGGCCGCGTACCAGATCTCCGGTGAGTACTCGATGATCGAGGCCGCCGCCGAGCGCGGCTGGATCGACCGGGACCAGGCGATCATGGAGTCGCTCACCGGCATCAAGCGTGCGGGCGCGAACATGATCCTCACGTACTGGGCCACCGAGGTGGCGCGGCAGCTCTGAGGATCTGCGCCGGGGGCCGGGGCACTGGGCCCGGGGCGCTGGGCCCCGGGGGCCGGAGTCCGGTTCGGTTTCCGGGTTGACCTCAAGTTTGATTGAGGTTGCAGGGTGGTGTGCATGGACGTTCCTACGTCCTCACGTTCCGACGTTCTGAGGAGCACGCCATGCACGCTGTCGTCCTGCACGAGTTCGGGCCCGCCGAGAACCTGACGTACGAGACCTGGCCCGACCCCGTCGCGGGTCCGGGCCAGGTGCGTATCGCCGTGCGGGCGGCGGGAGTTCACTTCGTCGAGACCGTCATGCGGCGGGGCGCGGCGAGCGACATGGCGCCGCCGCTGCCCGAGCTGCCCTCCGTCTTCGGCGGGGAGGTCGCAGGGGTCATCGACGCGGTGGGCCCCGGCGTGGACTCCGCTTGGCTGGGGCGGGCCGTAGTGACACCGCACAGTGCGCCCGGCGGGTACGCCGAGCTCGCGGTGGCCGAGGTCGCGCGGCTGCACGAGGTGCCGGACGGCCTCGGATTCGAGGCCGCCGTGACCATGGTGATGACCGGGGCGACGGCCATGGGGCTCCTGGACGCGGCTCGACTCACCTCCGACGATGTGGTGTTGGTGACGTCCGCCGCCGGTGGCGTCGGGCGGCTCGTGGTGCAGTACGCCGTCGCGCTCGGGGCGGTCGTGGTCGGAGCCGCCGGTGGGGCCGACAAGGTCGAGGCCGTCTGGCATCTCGACGCCGACCTCGCCGTCGACTACAACGAGCCCGGTTGGGCGGACGTCGTGCGCGAACGGCTCGGCGGGCGCCAGGTGAGCGTCGTACTCGACGGGGTGGGCGGGGAGAAGTCCGCCGCCGCGTTCGGACTCATCGGTGAGGGCGGGCGTTACGTGGTCATCGGCTGGTCCTCGCAGGAGGCGTTCGAGCCGGACGCGGGTGTGGTGGAGGAGCGGGGAATCACCGTCACCAACGCCCTGCTCCAGCTGATCGAGCGGCCCGAGGACGGTCCCGGGCACGAGCGGCGGGCCCTGGAGGCCGCGGCGAAGGGGGAGTTGGTCCCCGAGGTGCGGACGTTCCCGCTGGCTCAGGCGGCTCGGGCCCACGCGGCGATGGAGCGGCGCGAGACCACGGGGAAGGTCGTGCTCGTGCCTTAGCTCTTCTGGTCCCTCGGTCCTTCTGGTCCCTCGGCCCCGCAGCTCTTCGGTTCTTCAGTTCTTCTTGAGCAGCTCCGGGAGGCGCGAGAGGCCGTCGGCCGCGTACCCCTCGGCGATCCCGCGGTCCAGGAGCACCTGGAGGGGCTCGAACAAGGCGCCGCTGATGCCCTGTTCGGCGTAGGCGCTCAGGAAATTGGGCAGCGCGGCCTGATTGACGGCGAGGCTCGACACGTTCGTGAGGTGCTGCCCGGTGTCGAGCGCCTCGGCGGTGCCGGGCACGAGGCTCCGCGTCATGGCGACGACGAAGTCGCTCAGGAGCGGTGCGAACTCACGGGCGGGGATGCCCTCGGTGCCGATCAGCGCGTACGCCTGCGCGACGCCCATCACCATCCCGTACATCCCGGTCAGCAGGGACAGGTCGTACAGCGCGGCGAGGCCGGGGTCCTCGCCGACCCATTTGGTGTCCGCCAGTGCCCGCAGTGTGGGGCGGTGTGCCGTGAAGGCGGCTTCGTCGGTGCCGCTGTAGAGGATGTACGCGCCGGGCGTCGCGATCATCTGGGGTACGGCCATGATGCCGCCGTCGATGTACGTGATGCCGTGGGCCGCCGCCCAGTCGGCGAGGTCCCTGGCCTGGGAGGGCGACCCGTTCGTGAGGTTGACGAGCGTGCGGCCCGCGAGAGCGTCGGCTTCCGGCTCCAGGAGGGCGCGCACGCCTTCGTTGGTGGTGAGGCAGACGATGGTGAGCGGGCTCGCGGTGACGGCGTCTCTCGCGGTGTCCGCCGGGGTCGCGCCCTGGGCGGCCAGGGGGCCGGTCCTGGCGACCGTGCGGTTCCACACGGTGGTGGGGTGGCCCGCCTCGATGAGCGCGGCGGCGAGCGCGCTGCCCATGAGGCCGAGACCGAGGACGCTTACGGGGGACTTCGTGGCCTGTGCGGGCTGTGTGGGCTGTCCGGGCTGTGCGGGCATGGCTGTGGGACTCCGATCGGAGGCGTGTGGTGGGGACGCCTTCGATCCTTGCCGTGCACGGAGAAGCGGGCAAGTACCCACTTTTTTGTGCGTACTTACCGCGAGGTTGGTGAGGGGCGCGGCGGAGGCGGGGGTTCCGGTGTTCCAGGCAGGTGTTCCAGGGAAGTGGTATCCGCGCAGGTCAGAGGAGTGGAAGTGTTCCAGCGTTCCAGATCGGCCGAGGTTCCTTGTACTGGTCGGACCGGGGCTGTTTCGCTCTTGGCCGTGCCGCAGCGGCACGCCGTTCGAACCACGCTCTTTCCTGATCCTCGGGGGCTCCTCTCTCATGAAGTTCACACGCACCACGACCCGTTCGATCCTCGTCGGCATCTCCCTCGTCGGCGCGCTCACGCTCACCGCGTGCAACGGAGACGACGGCACCGGGGTGAGGGACTCCTCGTCCTCGGCCGCGTCCGATTCGTCGTCGGGCGGCGGTTCGGAGCCGGGCGGCGGTTCGGAGCAGGGCGGCGACAAGGACTCCGGCTCCGGCTCCGGCTCGGGGGACTCCGCAGGGGCCGGCTCCGACGAGAGCGGCGAGCTCGCCAAGTGCCGTGCCGACGATCTGGACATCACGGCCCAGGACAGCACCATCGACGGCGACACCGACGGCACCGTCGCGGTGACGCTGACGAACGGCAGCGGCGAGGAGTGCGCGATCTCGGGGTACGCGGGCGTCGACCTGAAGACCAGCGAGGGCGATCTGTCCGCGAAGCGCACCGGTGAGCAGTCCACCCCGGGCACCCTCAAGGACGGCGAGTCGGTGTCCTTCGGCGTCAACTACCCGATGAACGACTCGGGCGGCTCCGGCGTCGGCGTCACGGGCCTGGTGGTGACCCCGCCGGACGACACGAAGTCCGTCACCCTCGAATGGCCGGGTGCCAAGACCCTGCCCGTCACCGACGGCGCGGGCTCCCCGGTCAAGGTCGGCCCGATCGGAAGCGCCGGTCAGGGCGGGGAGCGCTGACCCGCCCCGATCCGACTCCTTCCAGCTGCTCCCGGCCTCGTTGTGCCCCCGCACGAGGCCGGGGGCGTTCGTCGTTCCCGGGGTGATTCCCGGAGCCCCGGCCTCCCCGGCCTCGTGGTCAGCCGGCTCTGCTCACCACATCAGCGCGTCCGACGCCGACGTCTGCCAGTACGTGACGAACGCCGAGTCGTCCACGTACACGCCGCCCGCGGGCAGCTTGGCCGCCGCCGTGCCGCCCGCGCCGCCGTTCATTCCGCGGTTGGAGAAGAGCACGCCCAGCTTGTCTGCCTGGTGGCCGTCCGAGCCCTCCGGCGACGACGTGGCGATGCCCGCGTACGCGCTCTGGCCCGGCTTCAGCGTGACGACCGCCTGCGGCACGCTGTCACCCAGCCACGCCGTGGCGGACTGCGCGTCGTCGAAGCGGAGGTACGGGGCGCCGTACGCGTAACACGTCTTCGTGCCCGTGTTCTCGGCCTTCAGGAGCAGGTGGTTGATGGGGCTGCTCACCTGCTCGACGGTCACCGTGGTGGTGGCGGCGGTGCAGGTGACCGGCGCCGACCCGGCTGCGGGCGTCGCGGCCGACGCGGTGCCGCCGAGCGCGGCGAGCGAGAGGGCGGCGGTGAGGGCCGCGGCGGTGGCGGTGGCCTTGGTGGTGAGTCGCATGGCTTGTCTCTTTCGGTGTGACGCGGGAGACGTGAGTCGCGCCCAAATGCTCCCGGATGCGGCGTGCTTGGATGACCCAGAGCTTGTGCGGGGTTCTGTCCCGGCGGCCAGTGCGGCACGGCAGTGGGGGACGTTGGGACGTTCCTACGGCCGTGGTCTGCGAAGACTCCGTTCCTCGGAACGGATGGACGGGATGGGAGAGAGCGTGGGGGCGGGCGATCTCGCGGAGTTGCTGCGCGAGCTGAAGGAGAGGTCGGGGCTCAGTTACGGGGCGCTGGCCAAGCGGTTGCATGTGTCGACGTCGACTCTGCACCGGTATGTGAGCGGGTCGGCCGTACCGACGGAGTTCGCTCCGCTGGAGCGGTTCGCCCGGGTGTGCAAGGCCTCGCGGGAGGAGATGGTCGAGGTCCACCGGCGGTGGATCCTGGCCGACGCGTCGAGAGGCGAGCGCAAGGAGGGCGCGTCCTCACCTGCGGCGGCGGCACCCGACGACGTGGTTGCCCCCGGCTCCGGTGTCCCGGCTCCGGCCGCCGATGCCCGGACCTCCGGCGCCCTGGCCTCCGACGGTCCGGCTGCCGATGCCGCCGACGCCGCCGACGCCGCCGATGCCGCCGACGCCGCGACGCCCGGCATCGTGATCGGCGGGGTACCCGCGGCGGGGCGGCGCGAGGGGAGACGGCTGCCCAGGGCGCGGGTGCTCGTCGCCGCCGGAGTCGTACTCGCGCTCGGAGTCACCGCCGTCGCCGTACAGGCTGCCGACGGAGGAGACCGCGACCGCGTGGCCACCGACTCTCCGAGTGCTTTCGACGGAGGGAAGCAGGGCCCGGACGGCGCCGAGTCCGCCTCGCCCTCCGGGAAGAAGTCCGGGAAGAAGTCCGGGAAGGAGTCCGGGAAGGGCGAGCCGGGCAAGGAGGCGACGGGCTCCGACAAGCCTGAGGGCGAGCAGGGCAAGGGCTCCGCCGGCAGGACCGGGGCCCCCGCCGCCGGGGACGGCGGCAAGGGCGGGGCCGACGAGGGCGGTGTCCCGGTGACCGTCTCCACCCAGGGCCACTTCTGGCAGGACCCCTGCGGCCACCCCTACCTCGTCGACAAGACCCCCGGCGAGCTCTCCCCGCCCCCCAACGAGCAGGACGCTTCCGGCTGGGCATCCGCGAACGGCGCGGTCTCCGCACGGGACCAGACCGTGAAGCTGACCGTTCAGGGCACGGGCAAGGACACCGTCGTCCTGGAGTCCCTGCACGTCCGCGTCGCGGGAAGCAGCGCGCCGCTCGCGTGGAACAACTACAAGATGGGGTACCTCGGTGTCGGCTGCGGCGGCAGAGTGCCCCAGCACTCCTTCGACGTCAACCTGGACGCGTCGGTGCCCCGCCCGAGTCCCCAGGACGGGGGCGACAACTTCCCCTACACGGTGAGCGCGAGCGACCCCGAGGCGTTCTACATCAACGCGACCGCCAACACGCGCTACGTGCGCTGGTACTTGGAGCTGGAGTGGTCGAGCGGCTCCCGGCACGGCACGGTGCGCATCGACGACACGGGCAAGCCGTTCGCCACGAGCGGCGACAAGGGCCGTTCCGTCTACGCGTACTCGCTCAACAGCAAGAAGTGGACGAAGACGAATCGCGACGACGACAACGTGCCTGACCCGCCTGCGTAGAGGCCGGGCTCAGGGGCAGACCTGAGAGGCAGGGCTCAGGGGCAGACCTAAGAGGCAGGGCTCAGGGGCAGGGCTGAGAAGCAGGGCTCAGGGGCGGGGAGTAAGGGCGGGGCGTCCGGTCACGTCCGTATCCCGGAATGGTGCTTGTAGGCGGCATACGGTTCCTTACGCTGCCGGGAAGCAAAGGAGCCGCAGATGACCGTCACCGACGCCCCCGTCCCCGCAGCCGGGGAAGAAGAGCAGGCCCAGGCTCAGGCCCAAGCACCGGCCCCGGTACCCGCGTTCGCGGCCCGCGCCGCCGCCGTCGGGGGCTCGCCCGTACGGGAAATCCTCGCGGTCACCGCGCGCCCCGAGGTCATCAACTTCGCGGGCGGGCTTCCGGCGCCCGAGCTGTTCGACGCGGCGGGCGTCGCCGCCGCGTTCCAGGCGGTCCTGACGTCGACGCCCGGCACGGCGCTGCAGTACTCCACGACGGAGGGCGAGCCCGCCCTCCGTGCCGCCGTCGCCGCCCGGACAGCGGCACGCGGGCTGCCCACCGACGCGGACGACGTGCTCGTCACCACCGGCTCGCAGCAGGCGCTCTCGCTGCTCGCGACGGCGCTCGTCGAGCCCGGCGACGCCGTTCTCGTCGAGAGCCCCTGCTACCTGGCGGCACTTCAGGCCTTCGCCTTCGCGGGCGCCCGTGTGGTGCCCGTGCCGTGCGACGCGGCGGGCATCGACCCCGCCGCGCTGGACGAACTCGTCGCCGCGTACCGGCCGAAGCTGCTCTACACCGTCCCCACCTTCCAGAACCCGACCGGCCGCACACTGCCCGCGGGGCGGCGCGCGGAGATCGCCGCCGTGGCCGCGCGGCGCGGGCTGTGGATCATCGAGGACGACCCGTACGGGGAGCTGCGGTTCGAGGGCGAGCGGGTGCCGTGGATCGCTGAGTACCCGGGGGCAGAGGACCGCACCGCCCTGCTCGGCAGCTTCTCGAAGGTGATGGCGCCGGGTCTGCGGCTCGGCTGGCTGCGGGGGCCCGCGGCGCTGCTGCGGGCGTGTGCGGTGGCCAAGCAGGCCGCGGACCTGCACACGCCCACCGTCAATCAGCTCGCCGCCGCGCGGTACTTGGCGGACAACGACCTGGACGCGCACGTGGCCCGCGTCGCGGGGGCGTATCGCGAGCGGCGTGACGCGATGCTGCTGGGCCTCGCGGATGCGTTGCCTGAGGGGTCCAGCTGGATTCGGCCCGAGGGGGGCATGTTCGTCTGGGCGACGCTGCCTGAGGGGTACGACAGCGCCGCGCTGCTTCCGGGCGTCGTCAAGCATGACGTGGCGTACGTGCCCGGGGCGCCGTTCTACGCGGCGGAGCCTGACCCCGCGACCCTGCGGATGTGTTTCGTGACGCAGGCCCCCGACGAGATCGCCGAGGGCCTGCGGAGGCTTCGGGGTGCGCTGGTGGGTTGAGGTCTGCGGGCCGTATGTGGCTGGTCGCGCGGTTCCCCGCGCCCCTGAAGCCCCTGACGGGGCTCAGAGGCGCTCAGGGGTCCTGATGCCAAGGAGGGCCATGCCCTGGTGCAGCGTGCGGGCCGTGATGTCGCAGAGGAACAGACGGTTCTCGACCTGGGCCGGGGTGTCCGCCTTCAGGACCGGGCACTTGTCGTAGAACGTCGTGTAGAACGAGGCCAGTTGGTAGAGGTACGCGGCCAGCTTGTGCGGCGCGTACTCCCCGGCGACCTCGGCGACCGTCTCCGCGAACTGGTCGACGTGCAGGCCCAGGGCCCGCTCGGCGGCGGACAGTTCGAGCTCCGGGTGCGCCTGCGGCCGTACGTCGCCCGCCTTGCGCAGGATCGACTGGATACGGGCGTACGCGTACTGGAGGTACACCGACGTGTCGCCGTTCATCGACACCATCTGGTCCAGGTCGAACTTGTAGTCGCGCACCGCCGACGTCGACAGGTCCGCGTACTTCACCGCGCCGATGCCCACCTGGGCGCCGCGCTCGGCGATCTCCTCCTCGGAGAGGTCCTGGGCCTTCTCGCGGACGATGGCCGACGCCCGCTCGATCGCCTCGTCGAGAAGGTCGATCAGGCGGACGGTCTCGCCCTCACGCGTCTTGAACGGCTTGCCGTCCTTGCCGAGCACCGTGCCGAAGCCGAGCTGCACCGCCTTGACGCCGTCCGTCAGCCAGCCCGCCCTGCGAGCCGTCTCGAAGACCATCTTGAAGTGCAGGGACTGCCGCGCGTCGACGACGTAGAGAAGCGTGTCCGCCTTGATGTTGAAGACGCGGTCGCGGATCGCGGAGAGGTCCGTCGCCGCGTACCCGAAGCCGCCGTCGGACTTCTGGACGATCAGCGGGGACGGGGTGCCGTCCGGGCCCTTCACGTCGTCGAAGAACACGCACAGCGCGCCGTTCGACCGGACGGCGACACCGGACTCCTCAAGGATGCGGCAGGTCTCCGCCAGCATGTCGTTGTAGCCGGACTCGCCGACGATGTCCTCGTCGCGGATCTGCACGTCCAGCTTGTTGAAGACGGAGTAGAAGTAGACCTTCGACTCGTCCACGAACCGCTGCCAGATCGCGAGCGTCTCGGGGTCGCCCGCCTGGAGGTCCACCACCCGGCGCCGGGCCCGCGTCTTGAAGTCCTCGTCGGAGTCGAAGAGCACCTTGGACGCCTTGTAGACGCGGTTGAGGCCGGACATCGCCTCTTCGCCCACCGCGGTGTCGTCGGAGCCGTCCGCGGTCTCGTGGCCCAGCGCGTCCGGGTGCTCGATCAGGTACTGCACGAGCATGCCGAACTGGGTGCCCCAGTCGCCGATGTGGTGGCGGCTGACCACCTTCTCGCCCGTGAACTCAAGGATCTTGACGACGGAATTGCCGATCACCGAGTTCCGGAGGTGGCCGACGTGCATCTCCTTGGCCACGTTCGGCTGGGCCCAGTCGATGACCGTCGTGCCGGCCTTCTCCGCGAACGGCACGCCGAGCCGCTCGCCGTCGGCGGCGCGCGCGGCGAGGTTCTCGGTGATCGCCTTGTCGGTGACCGTGACGTTCAGGAAGCCGGGGCCCGAGACCTCGACGTCCTTGATCATGCCGTCGTCGGCGGGGAGAGCGTCCACGACCTTCGTCGCGAGCTCGCGCGGGTTCGCCTTCGCCTTCTTGGCGAGGGCCAGGATCCCGTTGGCCTGGTAGTCGGCCCGGTCGCTTCGTCGCAGCAGCGGGTCGGCGGAACCGGCCTCCGGCAGGGCAGCCGAGAGGGCGTCCGCGAGGCGCTGGTGGACGGAGGCGGTGAGGGACGTGACCGAGGCCATGGAGTGGATGCCGTTCTCCTCGAGGTGCAGATAGACCCGGTAAGTATCCCACGCAAGGAAAAGCGGTTTTCGCGGTTGCGGGTGGAGCTGGGAGAATGGGTCCGTCAAGCGGTACTCACGTAGAAGAAGATCAGAAGAAGAGAGGCGTGCCGATCGTGGCTCAGAGCACCGATACCACCGACTGGGTCTCCCGTTATGCGGACGAGGTCATCTCCGAGTCGGAGCGTCGTGCCCCGGGCAAACCGGTCGTCGTCGCCTCCGGGCTCTCCCCCTCGGGCCCGATCCACCTGGGCAATCTCCGCGAGGTCATGACCCCGCACCTGGTCGCGGACGAGATCCGGCGGCGCGGGCACGAGGTCAGGCACCTGATCTCCTGGGACGACTACGACCGGTACCGCAAGGTCCCGGCCGGCGTCCCCGGCGTCGACGAGTCCTGGGCCGAGCACATCGGCAAGCCCCTGACCTCCGTGCCCGCCCCGGCCGGTTCCGCGTACGCGAACTGGGCCGAGCACTTCAAGGCGGCCATGACCGAGGCGCTCGACGAGCTCGGCGTGGAGTACGACGGGATCAGCCAGACCGCGCAGTACAACTCCGGTGTCTACCGCGAGCAGGTCCTGCACGCGATGAAGCACCGCGGTGACATCGACGCGATCCTCGACCAGTACCGGACCAAGAAGACGCCCGGCAAGAAGCAGTCGCAGAAGCCCGTCGACGAGGCCGAGCTGGAGGCCGCCGAGGGGTCGGGCGCCGCGAGCGAGGACGACGGCAGCGGTGGCGGCAGCGGGTACTTCCCGTACAAGCCGTACTGCGGCGCGTGCGAGAAGGACCTGACCACCGTCACGTCGTACGACGACGAGAGCACCGAGCTTTCGTACGTGTGCGCGGACTGCGGTCACACCGAGACGGTCCACCTCAACGAGTTCAACCGCGGCAAGCTGGTCTGGAAGGTCGACTGGCCCATGCGCTGGGCGTTCGAGGGCGTCATCTTCGAGCCGAGCGGCGTGGACCACTCGTCTCCCGGGTCGTCCTTCGTGGTCGGCGGGCAGATCGTCCGCGAGATCTTCGACGGCGTGCAGCCGATCGGTCCGATGTACGCGTTCGTCGGCATCTCCGGGATGGCGAAGATGTCGTCCTCCAAGGGCGGCGTGCCGACCCCGGCCGACGCGCTGAAGATCATGGAGGCGCCGCTGCTCCGCTGGCTCTACGCCCGCCGCAAGCCGAACCAGTCCTTCAAGATCGCCTTCGACCAGGAGATCCAGCGGCTCTACGACGAGTGGGACAAGCTGGACGCGAAGGTCGCCGACGGCTCCGTGCTGCCCGCCGACGCCGCCGCGCACTCGCGTGCGGTGCGGACCGCCGCCGGTGAGCTGCCCAAGACGCCGCGTCCGCTGCCGTACCGGACGCTCGCGTCCGTCGCGGACATCACGGCGGGCGCGCAGGACCAGACGCTGCGCATCCTGCGCGACCTGGACCCCTCCGACCCGATCTCGTCCCTGGACGAGGCGCGGCCCCGTCTCGACCGGGCCGAGAACTGGATCACCACCCAGGTCCCGGCCGACGCGCGCACGATCGTGCGGGCCGAGCCGGACGCGGAGCTGCTGTCCTCGCTGGACGACGAGGGCCGTGAGTCGCTGCGGCTGCTCCTGGAGGGCCTGGACTCGCACTGGTCCCTCGACGGTCTTACGCACCTGGTGTACGGCGTGCCGAAGGTGCAGGCCGGGTTCTCCCCGGACGCGACGGCGAAGGAACTCCCCCCGGAGATCAAGGTCGCCCAGCGTTCGTTCTTCGCCCTCCTGTACCGCCTCCTCGTGACCCGGGAGACGGGCCCGCGCCTGCCCACGCTGTTGCTCGCCGTGGGCGCGGAGCGGGTACGCAAGCTGCTTGGCGCGTAGCGGTTACGCGGCTGGGGGCGCCGTCCATTTTCTGGGCGGCGCCCCTTTTGCGTGCCGCGGACTGGACCGCCGCTTCGCGGCGGAGTTTTCCCCGCCCACCCGCCCGAGCACCCCGGGTAATCGGGTGGGTGGGCGGGTCCGCATCCGCTAGGCGCTGTACTCCGAGTCCAGGTCCTCCTGGTAACGCCCCCGGAAGTCACGCAGGTACGGGCGCAGCGTGCTCTCCGCGGGAGGGCCGCCCGCCTGGCCGGTGACGCCGTACAGGTCCATCAAGTACAGGCCGAACTGGCGGGCGTTGGGATAGTCCCCGAGCTCGCTCACGTACTTGCGGAACGCGGCGAAGTACGCGTCCTCGCGCGAGACGTCGTCCGGAAGACCGGACGCGTCGGGCAGCGGCCCCAGCTCCTCCGGCGCGTTCCCCCGCGCCTCGTCCCGCACCGCGTCCCGCACCGCGTCCCGCGCCTCGTTCCGCACCGCGTCCTCGGGAGCCTGCTCCTCACGCGGGCCGGGAATCAGGTGCTGACCGCCGAGCGGGCGAGTGCGGCCGGGCCCCGCCGGGACCTGGAAATCGGACTCGGGGGGAGCAGCCGCGGGGTTCCCGTGCTCGTCGAAGTACGCCTGCTGCTGCTCCAGATAGGCCTGCTGGTCGGCATAGGCCTGCTGATCCGCGTACGCCTGCTGGTCCGCGTACCACTGGTCGTGCGGCTCCTCAGGAACGTATGAAGGCTGCTGAGCCGCGAACCACGGGCTCACGTGCGCCCCCTCGGGGCCGGGCTCGGGCTGCTGCTGCTCCGACTGGGGCGCCTGCTCCTGCGCCTGCTCCTGCGCTTGGCCCTGCGCCTGCTCCTGCGCTTGGCCCTGCGCCTGCTCCTGCCCGGCCTGCGGCGGCACAGACGCCCGCACAGGCGCCGCCGCCAGCTCCGGCTGCTGCGACTCCGTGGGCGCCGCTACCGGCACCGGCGCGGGCGGAAGCAGCGCGGGCTCGATCCCCGCCGCCGCGAGCCCCGCGGGCGCGGTCTCCGCGAGCGGCACACCGAAGCGCGCCAGGCGCAGCGGCATCAGCGACTCGACCGGGGCCTTGCGGCGCCAGGAGCGGCCGAAGCGGGCCTGGAGGCGGGCCTGGTAGATGAGGCGGTCCTGCTCCAGCTTGATGACCTGCTCGTACGAACGCAGCTCCCACAGCTTCATCCGCCGCCACAGCTTGAACGTGGGCACGGGGGACAGGAGCCAGCGGGTGAGGCGTACGCCTTCCATGTGCTTGTCGGCCGTGATGTCCGCGATCCGGCCCACCGCGTGCCGCGCGGCCTCGACGGCGACCACGAACAGGATCGGGATGACGGCGTGCATGCCCACGCCCAGCGGGTCGGGCCAGGCCGCGGCGCCGTTGAAGGCGATGGTCGCCGCCGTAAGCAGCCACGCCGTCTGGCGGAGCAGCGGGAACGGGATGCGGATCCACGTCAACAGCAGGTCGAGGGCGAGCAGGACGCAGATACCCGCGTCGATGCCGATCGGGAAGACCGCCGAGAAGCCGCCGAAGCCCTTCTGCTCGGCGAGCTCGCGCACGGCCGCGTACGACCCCGCGAAACCGATGCCGGCGATGACGACCGCACCGGCGACGACCACCCCGATGAGTATTCGGTGCGTGCGTGTCAGCTGCATCGCGGCCACCCGCGAACCCCTCCCTGTTCGGTCTGTTGCGAGCGACAGCCTGGCACACGCATGCGGAACACGGTGTGCCGGTACGGCTGGAGCCCGGCCACCAGAGGGGCCGGGCTCCACAACTGCCTTGACTGCGCGGCGAGTTGCACGCGTGGGTGCGTACCGCGGTCTATCCGCCCGGCGTCAGCTCTTGGGCTTGTCGCTGGACTTGGAGTCCGACTTGGAGTCGTCCGACTTCTTCGAGTCGTCCGGCTTCTTGGGGGCGTCCGACTTCTTCGGGTCGTCCGAGCCCTTCGAGGGGGAGGAGGAGGTGCCGCCCGCCTTGTTCGCGGAGACGACCGCTTCCGAGGCCTCCTTCGCGGCCTTCTCGGCGGACTTGGACAGGTCCTTCGAGCTCGGCGCCTTGTCGCCCGCGAGGCCCGCGCCGTTGTAGTCGATCGTGACGACGGCGTTCTCCACGCGCGTCACGACCGTCTGCTGCTTGAAGTTCTCCTTGTCCTTCTTCAGGTCGTAGTGCACGACCGTCGTCTGGTCGCCCATCCCCGGCACCGGCTCCGTCTTGACGCTCTTCGCGCCGTCCGTCGCCTGCGCGTCCGCGACCTGCTTGGCGAAGCTGTTCTGCGCGCGCTTGGCGCCGCTGCCGAGGGACGCGTCCGAGTCGAAGCGCATCAGCGAGACGCGCAGCCAGCGGAACTGCGAGCCGTCGACGCCGTTGTTCTCCAGGCTGTCCCAGGAGCAGGTGCCGCGCGCGGACGTGTCGTCGGACGTGCCCGCCTTGCCCGACTTGTCCTTGGCCTTCGGGACGAGGTCGCCGAGCGACTTCTTCGACAGGACGTCGCAGGGCTCGGGCAGCTTGCTGAACGCCGCCTTCTCCACGCTCGCGGCCTTGTCCTTGCCCTTGCCCGAGGCCGAGGCGGAAGCCTTCGTGCCCGAGTCCTTCTTGGCCCCGTCCGAGCCCGAGTCGGAGTCGGAGGAGCAGCCGGAGGCAATGAGGATCACCGGTACGGCGGCTGCGCAGGTGAGTATGCGGGTGAGTCGCTGTGCTGGTCGGTGCATGGTTCCTTCACTCAAGTCGCTCAAGACGGCTGTCGTCGGTTCGATGGGCCACGGTACGCCGTGCCCGACGCGGACGGCTCCGCTTCCGGAGGGTCGGGCACCCGCCGAAACCATCCCTAATCGCTGAACTTGTCGGCCAGCTTTCCGGCCAGTTCCTGCGCCTTGTCCTGCATTTCCTTGCTGCCGGGGATGTCTGTGCGACGCCCCGGCTGCTCGTCGTACTCGACGGTCACGATGACGTTCGACGTGCGGAACACCACAGTCACCGTGCGGTGCCGGGTCGCGGACGCGGACGTGGTCAGCGCGTCGTCGAGGAAGGCCTCGTCGCCCAGGTCGTCGAGGGTGCGGGGCTCGAGGCCGGGGGGCGTGACGGTGGTCTGCGGGGAGCCGCTGGGGGCGTCACTGTCGCCCGCGTCACCCTTGCCCTTCCCCTTGCCGGTGCCCTTTTCGTCCCCCTTGCCGGACTCATCCGTGCCTGGCGCGGTCTCCGTGGCGTTCCCCTCTTCGGAGGTCGCGGTGCCGGAAGGCTCGGACAGATCGGCCTTCTGCGCCTTCGAGGAGTAGACCTCCGTCGCGCGGGTGTCGTCGCTCACGGAGGTGTCGTACGAGACGACGCGCTCGAAGTCGACGAGCAGATGGTGGGTGGCGTCCGAGGACTCCACCTTCCAGCGGCAGCCCACGCGCCGGTCGGTGTCGTACGTGACGGTCGGCACGCCCTCGTACGCCTTCTCCTGCTGACTCGCGTCCCGCATCTCCTTGATGCCGGGCAGCATCGAGTCGAGCGAGTCGGAGTCGACCTGGCTGCAGGGCTCGCGGAGCGTGCGGTACTTGCCGGGCTCGGCTGCCGCGGTCGTGCCGCCGGTGTCGCCGGGCTTCGAGTCGTCCGGCTCGCCGCCGAGCGCACCCCCGCCCGTGCAGCCGGCGAGCAGCGCCGTGAGGAGGACTGCGACGCCCGGTACGTAGGCCTTCCGCTGCACCGTGTGGGCTCCTTCTGGCCGGGGATATTCGGTTGCCGCTGGTGGGCGACCGGTGGACACAATGTGTATCGCACGCAATGCCGTGGACGCCGGTCCGTCGTCCCTTTCGTGGATCTTGGATCCGGTATTTGCGCTAAGAGACTTTGAGAACTTCTGTTCAACTACGGGGGAATGAGGGCGTTATGTCGTACGTGGAGGTCCCAGGGGCAAAGGTACCGATCCGCATGTGGACGGACCCGGCCTCGGTCGAGGACGTGGCACTCCAGCAGCTCCAGAACGTGGCGACCCTGCCCTGGATCAAGGGTCTGGCCGTCATGCCGGACGTCCACTACGGCAAGGGCGCGACGGTCGGTTCGGTGATCGCCATGAAGGGTGCGGTGTGCCCCGCGGCGGTGGGGGTCGACATCGGCTGCGGCATGTCGGCGGTGAAGACGTCCCTGACGGCGAACGACCTGCCGGGGGATCTGTCGCGGCTTCGCTCGAAGATCGAGCAGGCCATTCCGGTGGGGCGGGGGATGCATGACGATGCCGTCGATCCGGGGCGGCTGCACGGGTTCGGGACGTCCGCGTGGGGTGACTTCTGGTCGCGCTTCGACGGGATCGCCGACGCGGTCAAGTTCCGTCATGAGCGGGCGGCGAAGCAGATGGGTACGCTCGGATCGGGCAACCACTTCATAGAGGTCTGCGTGGATGCGTCCGATTCGGTATGGCTCATGCTGCATTCCGGGTCCAGGAACATCGGCAAGGAGCTCGCGGACCATCACATCGGCGTCGCGCGGAAACTCCCGTTCAATCAGGACCTGGTGGACCGTGATCTTGCGGTGTTCGTCTCGGACACCCCACAGATGGCGGCATACCGGAACGACCTCTTCTGGGCCCAGGAGTACGCCAAGTACAACCGCTCGATCATGATGGCGCTCCTGAAGGACGTGGTCCGCAAGGAGTTCAAGAAGGCGAAGCCGTTGTTCGAAGCGGAGATCAGCTGCCATCACAACTACGTGAGCGAGGAGCGGTACGAGGGCATGGACCTGCTGGTCACCAGAAAGGGCGCGATCCGTGCCGGCAGCGGTGACTACGGGATCATCCCGGGATCCATGGGCGCGGGCTCGTACATCGTGAAGGGCCTCGGCAACGAGAAGGCCTTCAACTCGGCCTCGCACGGCGCGGGTCGGCGGATGAGCCGTAACGCGGCGAAGAAGCGCTTCTCGGTGCGGGACCTGGAGGAGCAGACGCAGGGCGTCGAGTGCCGTAAGGACTCCGGCGTCGTGGACGAGATCCCCGGAGCGTACAAGCCGATCGAGCAGGTCATGGAGCATCAGCGTGACCTTGTCGAGGTCGTCGCGAAGCTGAAGCAGGTCGTCTGCGTCAAGGGCTGAACCCGCTGTTCCGCGAGGGCTGGACCCGCTGTTCCGCGAGGGCTGGACCTGCTGTTCCGCGAGGGCTGAACCCGCTGTTCCGCACCGAACCGGGAACCCGCCCGGACACGGCGGTCACGATCTACATCCGGGGTACCGGGCTCACAGGGCCGAGGGCCTTTCGAGGGCTTGCAGCGTCCCGGCGGGCAGCCGGTCGTTGCCCCAGCTGCGCTCGATGTAGCCGATGATCCGCGCGACGTCCTCGGCGGGCACCCGCTCCGGTTCGCCGTGCTCCAGCGGGTCGGCGTGGAAGATGTAGAGCCGCGAGGCGAACTGGTCGAACGGCAGTGAGGCCTCGCCGAACCGCTCGCCGTTGCCCGCGGTGGAGACGACGACGCCGTCGCCCCAGTCCTGGCCGCTGTCGTTGTTCGGGTTGAAGAAGTACACCCGCATGACGTCCTGCGGATCCGGCGCGGCCCGCAGGATCGTGATCGCGTGCCAGCCGACGTAGCGGGCCGCGCTGTCGGTGACGGCGACGCCGGCCGGCTGCGGATGGATCAGCGGCTGCCCGCCGTTGTAGGAGGGGTGGTAGCCGGCGTGGAACTGCCGCAGGAACTCGTCGAGGTCGACCAGGTTCCCGGTCGCGACGTCGACGTTGATGTGAAATCCGCGGCACGCCCACCAGCCGTGGAACTCGGGGTTGATCCACCGGTGCGGGTCCCCCGGCCGCGCGGCGCAGTGCCGCCCCATCTCGGCGTAGATCCGGTCGAGGTGGGGCACCACGAGCAGCGACACGGGGTCCAGGTCCATCGGCAGGGTGCTCGCCACTCCGGACACGCTGTCCTTCGACGAGATCGGCTGACCCTCGAAGTGCATGAGGATCTCGTCGTCGCGGGCCGCCCAGACCACCATCTGCAGCAGATAGTCCGGGTCGTTGTAGGACCACATCGAAAGGGCGCGGGCCGACTGGCAGGTGGGGTTGTCGCCCTGACCGACGCCGAGCGGCTGGCCCAGCATCGAGAGCACTCCCGCGACAAGCCGCGCCCGCGGCCCCGGTACGTCGCCGAAAACCGTCGTCAGCCGCTCCCGCGCGACCGGGGAGAGCTCAAGCGACAGCTGGCGCCACAGCGCGGGCACCACCGGCGGCTCGTAGAGGATGCCGCGGTCGAGCAGCAGCGCGAGCCCGTAGACGCTCTGCGCGGTCTGCGGGTGGACGGCCACCTCGATCAGCCGGTGCACCAGTTGGCTGAAGCGCAGCAGGCAGTTCCGGCCGGTGTCGGAGAGGCCGAGCGCCTCACCGACGAGGTAGTCGCTCTCGCGCAGGAGGAACCGGAGCAGCTCCGCGTGGTACGGGGAGACCAGGCCGGTGTCGTGCATCGCCCGCGCGAACCCCGCCGCCTCGTACTGAAGGCCGCCGGAGTCCATCGCCTCGAGCCGGGAGCGGAAGACGTCGATGCCCGGGTCGTCCCGGCACGCCTCGGTGGTCCCGAACAGGCCGGTGATGAGCCGGTCGATGCCCTGCCCCGACGACACGCCGAGAGCGACGTCCGGGTCGCTGCGGTAGACCGAGATCCGGGTGATCAGGGACTGCACCGCATCGACCTGGATCGGACGCTGGCGCAGGATCCGCCAGATCTCGTCGACCAGGTCGTCCAGGACGCTGTCGAAACCGATCTCGTCGGCGAGGTGGCGGAACAGGTCCCGGACGAGCTGTGCGGTCCGGCCCTGCTGGACTCGCTCCGCCTCGCCGGGCGAGCTGAACAGCAGCTCCAGGTTGGTCGCCAGTACCTGGGACAGGAACTGGCGGGCGTCATCGGCGGGCAGCGTCGGGTGCGCGAAGTCGCCGCGGGCGATGGCGAGCATCCGCAGCTCGCTGGTCGCCTCCATGACGACGGTGTCCGCGTCCGAGCTGTGCAGGCTCCCGCTGACCAGCGCCGGGAGAAGGATCTCCGGTGACGCCCAGTCCGTCCCCAGGAAGAGCCCGGCCTCCTCGATGGCCCGCGCCCTGGCCTGGACCGCCGCGGCGCCGCCCGGCTGCGTGAGCACCCGTCGCAATGCTTCCAGGACCCGCCGCAGCTTCGTGTGCTTGCCGAAGTCGCGGGTTTCGGCCATGGCCTGGATGGCGTCGTCGAGCGAGGACACGCGCTTGTCCAGCGTCGTGGCCTCACTGCTGACGTCGACGGTCGGTTTCAAAGGGTTTCCCTCGGGTTGGCCTCCTGCGTCCACGGTGTCGTCAGACGTAGAAGTCGAGCTCTTCCTGCCTCTTCAACAGGTCGCGCATCCGGTAGGGGTCATCACCGAAGAAGTACACCAGGCCCCAGTGGGTGCCGAACGCGGTCCTCTTGGTGACAGTCTCCTCGAGCGGCGTCGAGAGGTCGTGCGACTCGTAGTAGTCGTCGTCCTCGGTCTCCTCCGGGATCTCGAGCTCGCTGACGACGCGGCGGCGCGGGTAGACACCGAAGCAGCCGGCGACCCCGGACGCGTCGACGACCTCGCGCGGGAAGAAGGCATCGATCTCCTCCTCGGTCGTCTTCGGGTCGAACGCCAGCACCAGCGCATGGTAGGCGTTGAAGCCGTATGCCCGTTCAAGCAGCTCGAACACCTTGAAGCCCGGCGGCCGGTAGGCGACCTCGCCGAAGTACATCTCGCCGTCGCTGGTGACGAAATACTCCGGGTGCACGAAGCCGAACTCGATGTCGAACGTCTTGATGAGCTTCTCGATCTGCGCCGTGATCTGCGGGCGGTAACGCTCCAGTTCCGGGGTCGCGGGCACGAACACCGAATATCCGAGCGTGACGTATTCGGAGATGTTGAGGAACTTGATCTTCCCGTTGTGTACCCACGCCTCGACCGCGAACTCCCAGCCGTCGAGATGGGATTCCATGAGGACCGGGAATTCCTCGTCCGGAATCGTGTCGACCTCGTCCGGGGTGCGGATGACGCGGTGCCCGAGGCAGCCTGCCTTGTCGAACGCCTTGAGATGGATCGGGTCGTTCGGGTCGCCGTCCAGCTTGAGCAGGGTCTGGTTGACGCGCTTGAGGAAGCGGGTCACGTCGTCCCGGTCGTGGGCTTCCTCGAAGATTCCGACCCGGATGCCGCCGAGTTGCGCGCGGCGCTTCATCAGCGCCTTGTCCCGCAGCAGCAGGGCCTGGCCGTACAGCCGCGGGTTGCCGAGGAGGACGGAGTTGATCGCCCCTGCCCATTCGACCGTTTCCTCGTACAGCGGGATCGCGACGTCGACACCCTCGTCCCGGAGGGTCTCGGCGATCTCCACGGAGCGGTCGTTGAGCCGTTCGAAATCCCATGGCACGTAGGGGATGTCGTGCTCGACGCAGTACTTTTCGGCCCACTCCGGGGCCACGACGACGTATCGCCGGTCGAATCGATCGAGGGCTTCCACCGCATTGAGACTCCAGCCAAGAAGCGCTACATAGCCTTTGTCCGGGTTCTTGGTGGCAGGTTCGCCCTGTGTCATAGGCCGCTTCTCCTTCGGCGCGAGCGCCCATCGACGGCGTGACTGGCACGACCGTGCCCGGCGAACTGCCGCGCAAGCACCCCCTGCCCGCGCGGGAGCACCTCATTCCCGCCTGCGGGCTCCGGCGTCAGAGTTCCCTGTGGACCTTCGTGTTCGAGGCCTGGGCGCGGGGGCGGACCACCAGGAGGTCGATGTTCACGTGGGGCGGGCGGGTCACCGCCCAGGTGATCGTGTCCGCCACGTCGTCGGCCGTGAGGGGGGCGGCCACGCCCGCGTAGACCTTCGCGGCCTTCTCCGTGTCGCCGCCGAAGCGGGTCGTGGCGAACTCCTCCGTCTTGACCATGCCGGGGGCGACCTCGATGACGCGGACCGGGGTGCCGACGATCTCCAGGCGCAGGGTCTCGGCGAGGACGTGCTCGGCGTGCTTGGCGGCCACGTAGCCGCCGCCGCCCTCGTACGTGCCGTGCCCGGCCGTGGAGGAGAGGACCACGACGGTGCCGTCGCCGCTCTCGGTGAGCGCGGGGAGCAGGGCCTGGGTGACGTTCAGGGTGCCGATGACGTTCGTCTCGTACATCTGGCGCCAGTCGTCGGGGTCGCCGGTGGCGATGGTGTCGGCGCCGAGCGCGCCGCCCGCGTTGTTGACCAGGACGGCGACCTTGCGGAAGGCGGTGGCGAACTCGTCCACGGCCGTGCGGTCGGTGATGTCGAGCGCGTACGCCATCGCGTCGTGTCCGGCGGCCGTGATCTCGGCGGCGAGGGCCTCGATGCGGTCCTTGCGGCGGGCGGTGAGGACGACGCGGTAGCCGGCGGCCGCGAGTCCGCGCGCGGTGGCGGCGCCGATGCCGCTGCTCGCGCCGGTGACGATCGCGATGCGGGTGGCGGCGGGCGCGGCGGTCATGGTTGCTCCTTGGACGTGCGTACGTTCCTGGCCTGTTCCGCCAGGATAGGTCGCCTGCCTAGCGAGTTCGTGGCGCGTACATGATGACCGCCATTCCGGCGAGGCAGATCAGCGCCCCTGTCACGTCCCAGCGGTCCGGCCGGTAGCCGTCGGCGACCATGCCCCAGGCGATCGAGCCGGCGACGAAGACCCCGCCGTACGCGGCGAGGATGCGGCCGAACTCGGCGTCGGGCTGGAGCGTGGCCACGAAGCCGTAGATGCCGAGGGCGATGACGCCCGCGCCGATCCAGGCCCAGCCCTTGTGTTCGCGCACGCCTTGCCAGACGAGCCAGGCGCCGCCGATCTCGAAGAGTGCGGCTACGACGAAGAGGGCTACGGAGCGGGCGACGGCGAGCATGCGTAGATCGTGGCACGGACCCGGGCGGGTGCCGGAGGCGGCGGGCCCCGGGCGGTTCTCCCGCCCTTCCCCGGGCCCGTTGTCAGACCCTCGCCGTACCGTGGCGGGCATGGAGAGATCGCCGCTGGTCGGTCCGAGTCTGGTTCCCTGGTCGGAGGACGACTTCGAGCTGTTGGTCGCCTGCAACTCCGCCGAGATGACCGCGCACCTGGGCGGCCCCGAGACGCACGAGCAGTTGGTGTCCCGGCATCGCCGCTATCTGGACCTTGAGGAGCGGGGGCGCATGTTCCGGATAGTGCTCGACGGTGACGCCGTCGGGGCCATCGGGTACTGGGAGACGATCTGGCGGGGAGAGCCCGCGTGGGAGACGGGGTGGAGCGTGTTGCCCTGGTTCCAGGGGCGGGGCATCGCGGCGACGGCCGCGCGCCTTGTGGTGCGGGAGGCTCGGGCCGCCGATCGGCACCGGCAACTGCACGCCTTCCCCTCGGCGGACCACGCGGCTTCCAACGGGGTGTGCCGGAAAGCCGGGTTCACGCCGGGGGGCGAGCACGACTTCGAGTATCCGAAGGGGCACTGGATGCGGTGCAACGACTGGAGCGTGGACCTGAGTGCGGCCTGAGCGTCGACCTAAGCCTCAGCCCTGAGCCAGCCCTGAGCCAGTCCTGAGCCAGCCCTGAGCCAGTCCTGAGCCAGTCCTGAGCCTCATCAGCCCTGAGCCAGCCCTGAGCCTCAGCGCGGAGAGTAGGCCGTAGGGGGCACCCCCACCGTCGCCGTGAAGTCCCTGATCAGGTGGGCCTGGTCGGCGTAGCCCAGCGTCGCGGCCAGGTCCGCCCAGTCCACCTCCGTGTCCCTCTGCGCCCGGTCCAGCGCCTCGTGGATCCGGTGGCGCAGGATCAGCCACTTCGGGCCTACGCCCACGTACGCCGAGAAGAGCCGTTGCAGCGCCCGTACCGACATGCCCTCCGCCGCCGCGAAGGGGCCGACCCGGCGGATCCCGCGGTCCGCGCGGATGCGTTCGGCGAGGGCCATGGCGAGGTCCGCCTGTGGATCGGGCGCGGGCCCGACGCTCAGCAGGAAGGAGTCGAGCGCCGCCACGCGCGCGTGCTCCTCGTCGGGGGAGAGCACCGCGTCGAGCGCACCCTCGGGGACCTCCCCGAAGACCACGTCCAGCGGCAGCAGCCGCCGCCCCGTCCACGCGGACACCGGCTCCGACGGGGCGAACGGCCGGAATCCGCCCGGCCGGAACTTCACCCCGCACGCCCGCCCCCGTCCCTCCAGCTTCTGCGTGAAGAGGCCGAGCCCGACCCCCGCGACCTCGGCGAAGGGCTCCTGCCCGTGGAGTGTCTGGAAGACGACGTTCACGGACGGGTGCGGCACGATGTGCGAGGCGTACGGCTCGGTCAGGTCCCAGTCGATCAGCCAGTACTGCTCCACGTAGGGACGTAGGGAGGCGGTGCCCGGCGCGAGGCGGCGGAAGCGTACGCGGGCGAAGAGTCCGGCGGCGTCGACGATGCCCTTGGTGTCGCTGCGCGGGGCGGAGGCGTCGGCCATGGCTGGATCGTATGCCGGGGTGTCACCCGTGTCGCGTTTCTTCAAGCCGCGGGAGCCTCCGCCGCCTTACCGTCACGTCATGACTGACACGACTGACACGAATGATGTGACCGGGAACAGCATCGCCGATCTCCTGAAGGTGGCCACGGCCCACGCCGTCCCGGTGGTCCGCGCCATCCCCGACGACCGCCTCGCCGCCCCCACACCCTGTGTCGAATACGACGTGAAGGCCCTGGTCAACCACCTCCTTCAGGTGATCGTCCAGTTCCAGGCGCTGGCCGCCAAGCAGAACTCCGAGTTCGGTGCCGAAGCTCCTGATCTCGTGGCCGGGAACCCCGACTGGCGCGACCTTTTCGCCGACGAGGCCGGAAAGCTGGTCGCCGCCTGGTCCGCGCCCGGCGCCGAAGAGGGCACCACGGGCGCGATGGACATGCCCGCGAGGACCGTCGCCTGCATGGTGCTGCTCGACCTGACGGTGCACGCCTGGGATCTGGCCCGCGCGACGGGTCAGAAGTACGAGGCCGCCCCCGAGAGCAGTGGCGTGGTCGCCGTACTGCGGGAATCGGTCGCGGGCCTGGGCCCGACGGCCCGGAAGATGGGCGTCTTCGGGGAGCCGGTCGCCGTGCCCGAGGGGGCCGGTGAGCTGGAGCGGCTCCTGGCCGAGACGGGGCGCGACCCCCGCTGGACGCCGTAGAGGACCCTGTCGACCCTGTCCGCCCGTCCCGTCGGATCCCTCCGCGGCCAGGCCCGAAGGTCTGGCCCGAAGGCCACGCCCGAAGGCCACGCCCGAAGATCAGGCCCGAGATCAGGCCCGAAGATCAGGCCCGAGATCAGGCCCGAAGATCAGGCCCGAGATCAGGCCCGAAGATCAGGCCCGAGATCAGGCCCGAAGATCAGGCCCGAGATCAGGCCCGAAGCCACCCGGGGAATACCCCCTGGCACTCCACCGTTCCGTAGGTATAGTTGAAGCGTCAACAACCTGCGGAGAGTGAGTCAGTCATGCAGTCCGGATCCGGCATGCAGTTCGGGATCTTCAGCGTCGGCGACGTGACGCCGGACCCCACCACGGGCCGCACCCCCACCGAGCACGAGCGCATCAAGGCCATGGTGGCCATCGCGCTGAAGGCCGAGGAGGTCGGGCTCGACGTCTTCGCGACCGGCGAGCACCACAACCCGCCGTTCGTCCCCTCCTCTCCCACCACGATGCTCGGCTACATCGCCGCCCGCACCGAGAACCTGATCCTCTCCACCTCCACCACCCTCATCACGACGAACGACCCGGTGAAGATCGCCGAGGACTTCGCCATGCTCCAGCACCTGGCCGGCGGCCGGGCCGACGTGATGATGGGCCGTGGCAACACGGGCCCGGTGTACCCGTGGTTCGGCAAGGACATCCGGGAGGGCATCAACCTCGCCGTCGAGAACTACGCACTCCTCCACCGTCTGTGGCGCGAGGACGTCGTGACCTGGGAGGGCAAGTTCCGTACGCCCCTGCAGTCGTTCACCTCGACGCCCCGCCCGCTCGACGGCGTCGCGCCCTTCGTCTGGCACGGCTCCATCCGCTCCCCGGAGATCGCCGAACAGGCCGCGTACTACGGAGACGGCTTCTTCCACAACAACATCTTCTGGCCGCAGGAGCACACCAAGAAGATGGTCGACCTCTACCGCCGCCGGTTCGCGCACTACGGGCACGGCACCGAGGAGCAGGCGATCGTCGGGCTCGGCGGCCAGGTGTTCATGCGGAAGAACTCCCAGGACGCGGTGAAGGAGTTCAGGCCGTACTTCGACAACGCGCCCGTCTACGGGCACGGGCCCTCGCTTGAGGAGTTCACGTCACAGACGCCGCTGACCGTCGGCTCCCCGCAGCAGGTGATCGACCGGACGCTGACCTTCCGCGACAGCGTCGGCGACTACCAGCGGCAGCTGTTCCTGATGGACCACGCGGGCCTGCCCCTCAAGACCGTCCTGGAGCAGCTGGACATCCTCGGCGAGGAGGTCGTCCCGGTCCTGCGCGAGGAGTTCGCCAAGAACCGCCCGGCGACAGTCCCGGACGCACCCACCCACGCCGCACGCGTGTCGGCCCTCCAGAGCGAGAAGGGAGTCACCGCATGAAGCTCGTCGTCGTCTCCGCGGGGCTGAGCGTCCCCTCCTCCACCCGTCTCCTCGCCGACCGTCTCGCGGCGGCCACCGGACGCCACACCGACGTGGAGATCCAGGTCGTCGAACTCCGCGACCTGGCCGTGGAGATCGCGCACAACTACGTCACCGGATTCCTGGGTCCCGAGCTGAGCGCGGCGGCACAAGCGGTGAAGAGCGCGGACGGCCTGATCGTCGTCACGCCGGTCTTCTCCGCGTCGTACAGCGGACTGTTCAAGTCGTTCTTCGACGTGCTGACCGTTCTGGACAAGGACGCGATCGCCGGTACGCCGGTCCTGATCGCGGCGACCGGCGGCACCGCACGGCATTCACTGGTCCTGGAACACGCGATGCGCCCGCTGTTCGCCTATCTGCGGGCGGTGGTCGTACCGACGGCCGTGTACGCGGCGTCCGAGGACTGGGGCGCGGACGGCCTGGACGAGCGCGTCGAGAGGGGCGCGGCCGAACTGGCCGGACTCATGCGGCCCGCGCCGGTGCCGGACGAGGGGCTGATCGAGGAGCTGATCCCCTTCGAGCAGCAACTGGCGGCGCTGCGGCCGCAGTAGATCCGTACGCGGGGCTTCGGGTCACGGCCACACCAGGCAGTACGCCTGATGCCCCGCGTCATGCAGCCGGTGGCTGAAGTCCTGCCATTCGTGCAGCAGTTGGTAGACGTTGAACGCGTCGCGCGGGCCGCCGCGGTCGGGGACCGTGGACCAGATGAACGCCGCGGCGCCGACCGACTCCTCGCCGATGCCGCGCAGCGGATCGACGACCGTCATGGGGAGCTTCACCACGGCGTAGTCGGGGTGCAGGACGACCAGTTCGAGCGGGGGCACCTTGGACAGGGGTATGCCCTCGATGCCGGTCAGGACCATCGCGGCCACCGTCTCCGGCTTGATCTTCGTGAACATGCCGTTCATGCCGAGCTCGTCACCGCCGAGCTCTTCAGGGCGCATCGAGATGGGCACTCGGGCGGCGGTCGCGCCGTCCGGGGCTCCGAAGTACTTGTAGGTCACCCCGCCCACCCGGCCACTCCTGGTTCCCGCCCGGTCCTGCTCCGTCTCGCCCCGTGCCAGAGCCGCCGCCTCGGCCGCTTCCGCCTCGCGCCGGTGCTTGCCGATCCGCCGGGCACGCCGCGGACCCAGGCCGTCGGTCCCCTCGCCCAGTCCGCCACCGCGATGCATATCTCCACCCGACTGCTTTTCCCAGGGCGCCCGCCCCTGCTTTTCTAGGCCTAGCGGCCCCCGCCGCGCAACCCGATCATCGTGTCAGTGACCTCCCCCACGGTCACCGGCTAAAACGTGGAGTGAAACACCTGTCCGCAGGATGTCCGAAGCCTCTGACACCATGGTTCATGTGAGCTTCCCGTATAGCGCCCCAGTTTCGCAGACTCTCTTCGACCGTGCGGCGGCCGTGACACCCGGCGGTGTGAACTCTCCCGTGCGCGCTTTCCGCGCTGTGGGCGGTACGCCCCGCTTCATGGTGTCCGGTACCGGTCCGTACCTGACGGACGCCGACGGCCGTGAGTACGTCGACCTCGTCTGCTCGTGGGGGCCGATGATCCTCGGCCACTCCCACCCCGATGTGATCGCGGCCGTCCAGGAGGCCGTCGCCCGCGGCACGTCCTTCGGCACGCCCGGCGAGGGCGAGGTCGCGCTCGCCGAGGAGATCGTCGCGCGCATCGCGCCCGTCGAGCAGGTGCGGCTCGTGTCCAGCGGCACCGAGGCGACGATGTCCGCGATCCGTCTCGCGCGCGGGTTCACCGGCCGCGCGAAGATCATCAAGTTCGCCGGGTGCTACCACGGTCACGTGGACGCGCTGCTCGCCGCGGCAGGCTCCGGTCTCGCCACCTTCGGGCTCCCCGACACCCCGGGCGTCACCGGCGCCCAGGCGGGCGACACGATCGTCGTCCCGTACAACGACCTCGACGCCGTGCGTGCCGCGTTCGCCGCGAACGCCGGTGAGGTCGCGTGCGTCATCACCGAGGCGTCGCCGGGCAACATGGGCATCGTTCCGCCGCTTGAGGGCTTCAACCAGGGGCTCGCCGACCTGTGCCGGGAGAACGGCGCGCTGTACATCTCGGACGAGGTGATGACCGGCTTCCGTACGTCGAAGGCGGGCTGGTTCGGCGTCGACGGTGTGCGGCCCGATCTGATGACCTTCGGCAAGGTCATGGGCGGCGGCTTCCCGGCCGCCGCTTTCGGTGGCCGTGCGGACGTCATGGAGCACCTCGCCCCGACCGGCCCCGTCTACCAGGCGGGCACGCTGTCCGGGAACCCGGTGGCGACGGCCGCGGGCCTCGCGCAGCTGCGGCTGCTCGACGACGCGGCGTACGCGAAGGTCGACGCCGTCTCGGAGCAGCTGCGCGGCCTGGTCACCGAGGCGCTCTCCAAGGAGGGCGTCGCGCACCGGCTGCAGAACGCGTCGAACATGTTCTCCGTCTTCTTCACCGACCGTGAAGTGCGCGATTACGACGACGCGAAGACGCAGGAGTCGTTCCGCTTCACCGCGTTCTTCCACTCGATGCTGTCGCAGGGCGTGTATCTGCCGCCGTCCGCCTTCGAGTCCTGGTTCGTGTCCACCGCCCATGACGAGCGGGCCATCGAGCGGATCGCCGCGGCCCTGCCGAGTGCCGCGCGCGCCGCCGCCGAAGCCACTGAATCCACGGAGGCCACCGCATGAGTGCGGACAGCGAGCTCACCGTCGTCCACCTGATGCGCCACGGCGAGGTGGAGAACCCGGAGGGCATCCTCTACGGGCGCCTTCCCGACTACCACCTCTCCGAGCTCGGCAGGCAGATGGCCGACCGGGTCGCCGAGCACCTCGCGCCGCGTGACATCACGCACGTCGTGGCATCGCCGCTCGACCGCGCGCAGGAGACGGCGACGCCGATCGCCAAGGAGTACGGGCTCGAACTGGCGTCGGACGGGCGGCTCATCGAGGCGGGCAACGTCTTCGAGGGCAAGACCTTCGGCGTCGGCGACGGCGCCCTGAAGAACCCGGAGAACTGGAAGCACCTGGTCAACCCCTTCAAGCCGTCCTGGGGCGAGCCGTACGTGGAGCAGGTCGTGCGGATGATGGGCGCCCTGGACGCGGCGAAGGACGCGGCCCGCGGGCACGAAGCGGTGTGCGTCAGTCATCAGCTGCCGATCTGGATCGTGCGGAGCTTCGTGGAGAAGCGGCGCCTGTGGCACGACCCGCGCAAGCGGCAGTGCACGCTCGCCTCGCTGACATCGTTCACGTACCGCGGCGACAAGATCGTGTCGGTGGGGTACACCGAACCGGCGCGGGATCTCGTCCCCGCGCATCTCCTCGCGGGCGCCAAGCCGGTGAAGGGGAAGGCCAAGGCGTTCGGCGCATAACCCGATCCCGTCCGGGGCGCGCCTTCGATTCGTCGTCGACTCACTGTCGGCCGATTCGTCGTCGACGTCGAGTAATTGCCCGGCGACTGAATGTCCACTGAATGTCCACTCTTGGTGACAGGCGCTAAATATGTGCCTGTTGCCAGGAACCCCATTGTTCGTCATGCCCTCTAAGGGGGCGTCCATCGTGCATGGACGATGAGCACGACGAATGGGGATGGAATGCGCGACATCAGTCGCAGGGGAATGCTCGGTCTCGGAGTCGGGTCCGCGGCTGCTTTGGGACTCGCGGGCTGCGGCACGGGCGGCAGCGGTGGCTCGGGCGGTTCCGCGGGTCAGGACAAGGGCAAGGGCGCGGGCAAGCGTCCGGCGAAGCCGATCGGCGACGGTTCGACCTCGTACACGGGGAAGCAGCCGAAGCAGCCGGCCAAGCCCGTGCCCCTGGAGCCCGGCGAGACGCCCCCGCAGTTCGTCGTCTTCTCCTGGGACGGCGCGGGCGAGGTCGGCAACGGCCTCTTCCCGCGCTTCCTGAAGCTGGCCGAGGACCACGACGCGAAGATGACGTTCTTCCTCTCCGGGCTCTATCTCCTCCCTGAATCCAAGAAGCGTCTCTACAAGCCGCCGAACAACGGAGTCGGCGCCTCCGACATCGGTTATCTCACCGACGGTCACATCAAGGAGACGCTGAAGTACGTCCGGCAGGCCTGGCTCGAAGGCCATGAGATCGGCACGCACTTCAACGGGCACTTCTGCACGGGCAGCGGCACGGTCGCCAACTGGACGTCCGCACAATGGCAGAGCGAAATCGACCAGGCCATCTCGTTCGTCAAGGAATGGCGCACGAATACGGGCTGGACCGATCTGCCGTCGCTGCCTTTCGACTACGACAAGGAACTCGTCGGCGGCCGCACCCCCTGCCTCCTCGGACAGGACAACCTGCTGCCGACGGCGAAGAAGCTCGGCTGGCGTTACGACGCCTCGTCGCCCGGCGGCCGTCAGCGCTGGCCCCAGAAGAAGATGGGCGTCTGGGACCTGCCGCTGCAGGCGATGCCGTTCCCGGGCCACACCTTCGAGGTCCTGTCCATGGACTACAACATCCTGGCCAACCAGTCGAAGAACTCCACGAAGGCGCCGCCGGCCAACTACCCGGGCTGGCGCAAGCAGGCCGCCGAGTCCTACATAGCCGGATTCAAGCGGGCCCACGAGTCCAACCGCGCGCCGTTCTTCATCGGCAACCACTTCGAGGAGTGGAACGGCGGCATCTACATGGACGCCGTCGAGGAGGCCCTGAAGCACATCGCGGGGAAGAAGGACGTACGCCTCGTCTCGTTCAGGCAGTTCGTCGACTGGCTCGACGTCCAGGACCCGAAGGTCCTCGCCGACCTGCAAGGTCTTGAGGTCGGCCAGGCGCCCGCAGCCGGCTGGAAGGGACTCGGAAAGGCCGTCTGAAATGGGACTTTCCGCAACCCCGGGGGGTGCGGAAGATCCCCGAAACAGACATGCGAAACTTTTCACATGAGTGCCGCCTGCCGCGCCCCACACAGCACGAACCGCAGCCGTAGCCGCAGCCGCACCGTCCTTCTGGGCGCTGGGGCCGCGGTCGCCGCGCTGACCCTGTCGGCGTGCAGTTCGGGCGGCACGTCCGGCGGCTCCGGGAACACCAACTTCGTCACCGGCTCCGACGGCATCGCCACCGCCGACAAGGGCGAGCGCCAGGACGGGCCGAAGCTCGAAGGGGAGACCCTCACGGGCAAGCACCTCGACGTCGACACCTACAAGGGCAAGATCGTCGTCCTGAACGTCTGGGGCTCCTGGTGCTCGCCCTGCCGGGCCGAGGCGCCGAACTTCTCGAAGGTCTCCAGGGACGCCAAGTACAAGAGCGTGCAGTTCGTCGGGATCAACACCCGCGACCCGCAGAAGGATCCGGCGCTCGCGTTCGAGAAGGAGTGGAAGATCTCCTACCCGAGCCTGCACGATCCGATGGGCAAGCTGATGCTGCGCTTCCCCAAGGGCACGATGAACCCGAAGTACATCCCCTCCACGATCGTCCTGGACCGGGAGGGCAAGATCGCGGCCCGCTCGCAGCAGGCGCTCAGCGAGAAGAACCTGCGCAAGATGATCGACCCGCTGATCGCGGAGAAGTGATCTCCCCGTGATGTCCACTCTCGCCGCCGTCGGCGAAGCGCACCAGAGCATCGCCGCCGTCGGCCAAGCGCACCAGACCATCGCCGCCGTCGGCGAAGCGAACCAGACCGTCATGAACGGCGCGCTCCTCCTCGCGCTCCCCGTCGCACTGCTCGGCGGCCTCGTCTCCTTCTTCTCGCCGTGCGTACTGCCGCTCGTGCCCGGCTATCTGTCCTACGTCACCGGGGTCGGCGGCACGGATCTCGCGGAGGCCAAGCGGGGGCGGATGACCGCCGGGGCCGGGCTCTTCGTGCTCGGCTTCACCGCCGTCTTCGTCTCCACGGGCGCGCTCTTCGGCTACGCCGGGCAGAACCTGCAGCAGTACCAGGACGTCATCACCAAGGTGCTCGGCGCGCTGATGATCGTCCTCGGCATCTTCTTCATGGGGCTCATGCCGTGGCTGTCGCAGCGCGAGTTCCGCTTCCACAAGAAGCCCGCCGCCGGGCTCGCGGGCGCTCCGGTACTCGGCGCGCTGTTCGCCGTCGGCTGGGCGCCCTGCGTCGGGCCGACACTCACGTCCGTCAACGCGCTGGCCCTCGATCAGGCGAGCGCGGGCCGCGGCGCCATACTGAGCGTCGCGTACTGCCTGGGACTCGGAGTCCCGTTCATCCTCGCGGCGATCGCCTTCCGCAAGGCGCTCGGCGCGTTCAGCTGGGTCAAGAAGCATTACGTCTGGGTCATGCGCATCGGCGGCATCATGATGATCGCGACCGGACTGCTGCTTGTCACCGGCGTCTGGGACAGCATCTTGCAGCAGATGCAGGTCTGGTCCAACGGCTACACGGTGGGGATCTGATCCATGAGCAAGACCGAAACCCCTGAAGAGCAGAACGAGCTCGGCGCCGCGGGCTCCCAGCTCTCCACCGCCCCCGTGGACCGGGCGATGCCCGGATCCTTCGGCGGAAAGCGCGCACCCGGTGCCGCGGGCTGGCTGGCCTGGGCGGGCCGTGAGGCCTTCGGCTGGGTGCGCTGGATGTGGCGGCAGCTGACCTCGATGCGGGTCGCGCTGCTCCTCCTCCTGCTGCTCTCGCTCGGCGCGATCCCGGGCTCGCTGATCCCGCAGACCAGCATCGACGAGCTGAAGGTCGCCGACTTCAAGAAGGCCCACACCACGCTCGGGCCGCTCTACGAGAAGTTCCAGCTGTTCGACGTCTACAGCTCCGTGTGGTTCTCGGCGATCTACATCCTTCTCTTCGTCTCCCTCATCGGCTGCATCGTGCCCCGCACCTGGCAGTTCGTCGGCCAGCTGCGCGGTCGCCCGCCGGGCGCGCCCAAACGGCTCGACCGGCTGCCCGCCTACACCACGTGGCGCACCGGGGCCGAGCCCGAGCAGGTCCACGAGGCCGCCCTCGGCCTGCTCAAGGGCCGTCGGTTCCGCGCGGACCTCACGACCAAGGGCGGTGCGGGGGCGTCCGTCGCCGCGGAGAAGGGCTACCTGCGTGAGGCGGGCAACCTCTTCTTCCACATCTCGCTGATCGTGCTCCTGGTGGCCTTCGCCGTCGGCGCCCTGTTCAAGTCCGAGGGCGGCAAGCTCATCGTCCAGGGGGACGGGTTCTCCAACACCCTCACCCAGTACGACAACTTCAAGTCCGGCAACCTCTTCAACACCGATGACCTGGAACCGTTCAGCTTCAAGCTGGACAGCTTCGACTCGACGTTCGAGCGGAAGGGCCCCGAGAAGGGCACGGCCCGCACCTACCGGGCGAACGTCACCTACAGCGAGGGTGTCGACGGCCCCGAGAAGAAGAAGGCCATCGAGGTCAACAAGCCGCTTGAGGTCGACGGCTCGAAGGTCTACCTCATCGGCCACGGCTACGCGCCGACCGTCACCGTGCGCGACGGAAAGGGCAAGGTCGTCAGCACCCAGTCCGTGCCGCTCCTGCCGATCGACTCCAACGGCACGGCCACCGGCGCCGTCAAGGTCCTCGACGGCTACCGCGACAAGAGCGGCAAGAAGGAACAGCTCGGCTTCAACGCCTTCTTCGTGCCGACGTTCGCGGGCGAGGGCCACGGCCAGATGTTCTCCCAGTTCCCCGCCCTGGACAATCCCGTGCTCGCGCTGTCCGCGTACCACGGGAGCCTCGGTGTGGACTCCGGCCTTCCGCAGAACGTCTATCAGCTGGACACCAGCAAGATGGACAAGTTCAAGGACTCCAAGGGCGAACTGCTCAAACAGCGGATGCGGCCCGGCGAGACGATGAAGCTGCCGAACGGCGCGGGCTCGATCACCTTCGACAAGGACATCAAGCGCTGGGCGACCTTCCAGGTCTCTCAGCAGCCCGGCAGCATGTGGGCCCTTGTCGGAGCGATCTCCGCCATCGTCGGCCTCGCCGGATCGCTGTTCATCCAGCGCCGCCGCGTGTGGGTGCGGGCCGTCCGGGGCGCCGACGGCGTCACCGTCGTCGAGATGGCCGGGCTCGGCCGCAGCGAGTCCGCCAAGCTGCCCGAAGAACTCGGCGGCCTCGCCGCGCACCTCCATGAGAAGGCGCCGAGCGCGCCCGAAGCAGACCAAGCCGGGCATGCCGGTTTCGAACATGCCGATTCCACCCCCCAAGTTGTTCCTGCCGAAGGGGCTGAGAAGTGAATCTCGCCACCACCCTCGCCGCCGAACCGAACGAGAACCTCGCGAGCATCAGCAATGTGCTGATCTACTCCGCGATGGCCGTCTATCTCCTTGCCTTCTTCGCGCACATGGCGGAGTGGATCCTCGGCAGCCGAAGCAAGGTCGCCCGCACGGCATCCGCGATCACCGCGAGGACCGACGCCGCCGTCAAGGCGCCCGCGGTCACCGCCAAGGTGAAGGGCGGCACCGCCGTCCTCGACCGGCCGCAGACCGCCCCCAAGGTCGTCACCCGCTCCGCCGCGGGACGCCGCGACGTGCCGGACGGACCCGGCGCCGCGGCCGGTGACGAGAAGGGGGACCTCTACGGCCGTATCGCCGTGTCCCTCACCGTGCTCGGGTTCCTCGTCGAGTTCGGCGGTGTGCTCACCCGCGCCCTCTCGGTGCAGCGGGCGCCGTGGGGCAACATGTACGAGTTCAACCTGACGTTCTCCACGATGGCCGTCGGCGTGTACCTCGTGCTCATGGCGCTGAAGAAGAACGTCAACTGGCTCGGCCTTCCGCTGGTCACCACGGTCCTCCTCGATCTCGGACTCGCCGTCACCGTCCTGTACACCGCCAGCGACCAGCTGGTCCCCGCCCTGCACTCGTACTGGCTGTGGATCCACGTCTCCACCGCGATCTTCTGCGGCGCGTGCTTCTACGTCGGTGGCGTCGCCACGGTGCTCTACCTCTTCCGGGACAGCTACGAGGCGAAGCTGGAGCGCGGCGGACAGCCCGGCAGGTTCGCCACGTCCGTCATGGAGCGGCTGCCCGCCGCGGCCTCGCTCGACAAGTTCGGCTACCGCGTGAACGCCGCGGTCTTCCCGCTGTGGACGTTCACGATCATCGCGGGCGCGATCTGGGCCGGCGACGCGTGGGGCCGCTACTGGGGCTGGGACCCCAAGGAGGTCTGGTCCTTCATCACCTGGGTCGCCTTCGCCTGCTACCTGCACGCGCGCGCGACGGCGGGCTGGAAGGGCCGCAAGGCCGCCTACCTGGCCCTGATCGCCTTCGGCTGCTGGCTGTTCAACTACTACGGCGTGAACATCTTCGTCACCGGCAAGCACTCGTACGCGGGCGTCTGACCCCCCCCTAACGCCATCGCGGCCTGAAGGCCGGTTCCCATGACCCAGGTCACGGGAACCGGCCTTCGTCGTACGGCACCCCTGAGCGATCAGCCCGCCACCCGCAGCAGCAGCTTCCCCGTGCTCGTGCGCGCGCCCATCAAGCGATGGGCCTCGGAAGCGTCCGCCAGCGCGAACTCCGCCGTGACCGGCAGCTCCACCGTCCCGTCGGCCACCTTCGCGAAGGCCCGTGCGGCGATGTCCCGCAGGGCCTGCGGTGCCGACTTGGCGAGGGAGAGGATCGAGAAGCCGAAGACGCCGAGCGCCGTCCCGTACAGCTCGGGCTGACCCACCCGCCAAGGCTCCGCCGAGCTCGCGTTGCCGAAGGAGACGAGCCGCCCGAAGACGGCGAGCGCGGTGAGTCCGTCGCGCAAGGTGTCGCCGCCGACCGGGTCAAGGACGAGGTCCACCCCACGTCCGCCGGTGGCCGCGCGGGCCTCGGCGGCGAAGCCGTCCCCGACGAAGACCTCGTCGTACCCGTGCTCCAGGGCGTACTTCGCCTTCGCCTCGCTCGACACCACGCCGTAGACCGCGCCCGCGCCGCCCGCCTTCGCCAACTGGCCCACGACCGTGCCGATTCCGCCCGCCGCGCCCTGTACGAGGACGCTCTCGCCCGCGCGCAGCCTGCCCACTTCGTGGAGCAGCGCGTGCGCGGTGGGCAGGACCGTGGGCAGGGTGGCGGCCGTGCGCAGGTCCACGCCGCCCGGCAGGGCGAACACCGTCGTGGCGTCGGCGACCGCGACCTCCGCGTAGGCGCCGCCCTCGGTGAGCGCGGCGACCTCCTGGCCGACCTCGAACCCCTCGGCGCCCGCGCCGATCGCCCGCACATGACCGGAGACTTCGAGGCCGGGAACGTAGGGGAGCGAGGGCACGCGGTAGCCCTCGCCGCGGGCCTTGAGGTCGGCGAAGTTCACTCCGGTGTAGGCGACGTCGACGGTGATCTGGCCGGGGCCCGGCTCGGGGGTGCCGGTGTCGACGGCCTTGAGGACCTCGGGGCCGCCGTACTCCTGGAACTGGATCGCGCGCATGGTGGACATGACCGGCACCCTTCGAGTGGTCCGAGTGTTCAATGGAAAGCGAACACCCGGAGTGTATGGTTTTCATCGAACACTCTGCAAGGGGTCGAGTGAGGGAAGGGAAGGGTCGTCCGTGGCGAACACTCACCACCGCGCGGCGCCGGTGCACGTCCATCCGGACGAGGTGCCCGTACTGACCGCGCTCACCGCGCTCGCCGATCCCGTACGCATCGAACTCGTGCGGGAGTTGGCGTCGTCCTGCGACTGGACCCGCTCCTGCGGCAGCTTCGACGTGCCCGTCGGCAAGGCGGCACTGAGTCATCACTTCGGGGTGCTGAGGGGAGCGGGCCTCGTCGAGCAGCGGGACGAGGGGCCGCGCCGCGTCAACAGGCTCCGCCGGGAGGAGTTCGACGCACGCTTCCCCGGGCTGCTCGCGCTGGCCCTGCGGCCCGACTAGTCCGCCACGACCGGGGTCATCGCCCCTGCCGATGACCCCATCGGCAGGGTGCCCCACTGGCTCGTGGACCAGGGCGCACGTCCACTCGTAGCTTCTTGGGCATGACCTCCATGACCGCAGAGAACAAGGGCACGGCCCAGCTCACCGCCGCGATGATGCTCTCCGGCACCCTCGGTGTCTTCGTCGTCGAATCCGGCGCGTCGGCGTTCAACGTCGTGTTCTTCCGGGTGCTCTTCGGCGCGCTCGCCCTGGGTGCCTACGCCTTCGCCCGCGGCTACTTCCGCGACCACGGCATCACCCCGAAGAAGCTCGGACTCGCCGCGCTCGGCGGCGCGTTCATCGTTTTCAACTGGGTGTTCCTCTTCAAGGCGTACGAGGCCACCTCGATCTCGCTCGCGACCGTCGTCTACCACACGCAGCCGTTCCTGCTCGTGCTGCTCAGCGCGGTCATCTTCCGCGAGCGACTGACCAGGCATCAACTCATGTGGCTGGCCACCGCTTTCGCCGGCCTCGTCCTCGTCTCCGGGGTACGCCCCGGCGACCTCGGCTCGCTCACCGGCATCGGCTTCGCGCTCATCGCCGCGCTGCTCTACGGCCTCTCCACGCTCGTCACCAAGCGCATCACCGGCGTACGCCCCCACCTCATCGCCCTGATCCAGGTCCTCGTCGGCATCCCGCTGCTGCTGCCCTTCTCCGACTTCGGAGCGATGAGCGGAACGGGCGCCGGATGGGGCTGGCTCGTCGGGCTCGGCGTCATCCACACCGGCCTGATGTACGTCCTGATGTACGCGGCGTACGCGAAGCTGCCCACCGCCAAGATCGCCGTACTCGCCTTCACGTACCCGGCGGTCGCGATGGTCGCCGACTGGGCCGTCTACGGGCACCACATCGGGCTCGTCCAGGCCCTCGGCGTCCCGCTGATCGTCCTCGCGAGCCTCAAGGTCAACCGGGCCAGGTCGCCGAAGGTGGTCACGGGTTCGCTGACTCCGCTGCCTGCTCCCGCACCAGCCGTACCGACTGCTCGATGAAGAGCCGCACATGAGCGGGCAGCCGCTTCCCCGACCGCCACGCGAGCTGCGTGTACAGCACGAACGGCGGCTCCCACGGCAACGCGACGAGCACCCCCGAAGTCAGCTCGTCCCGCACCGCCATCCGCGGAAGGAGCGCCACCCCGAGGCCGCCGGCGACACCTCGCTTGGTGGCCTCGATCGTGCCGAACTCCATGAAGGGCGGCGGGCCGCCGTTCCGCGCCCGCAGCTCGTCCTCGAACAGATCCCGGTAGGGGCAGCCCGGCTCCGTCCCGACCAGCTGCACCGCCGCCAGATCACCCGTGCCGAGCGAGTCCGCCCCGTGCCCGGCCAGCGGATGCGTCGGCGCGCAGACCAGGACCAGCGGCTCCTCGGCGAGGACCTCGGTCTCAAGCCCCGGGTGCTCGGTCTCCCGCTCCATCAGGAACCCGACGTCGTACGTCCCCTGCCGCAGCGCGTGCCGGGTCTCGTCGCCCAGCGTGGGGCGCAGGGAGAGCTGCACCCTGGGGTAGCGGTGGTGGAAGAGTTCGAGCAGCGGGGGCAGGCGGTAGGAGGTCAGCGACTCCATCGTGCCGACCGCGATCGCGCCCGTCGGCTCATCGGCGTCGACGACGGCGGACCGCGCCTCGTCCGTCAGCTCGATGATCTGCCGGGCGTAGGGGAGCAGGCGCTCACCGGCCTCCGTCAGGCGGATGCGGCTGCCGAGCCGGTCGAAGAGTTCGGTGCCGAGCGAGGACTCGAGGGAGCGGATCTGGCTGGTGACGCTTGACTGGGCGTACTTCAGCTCGGCGGCGGCCTGCGTGAAGCTGAGTACGGACGCGACTTTTTCGAAGGTGACGAGCAGCCGCAGTTCCATCATCAGCCTTCCGTGCCCTTGTCCCGCTTCTTGTCGTCGTTCTTGTCATCCGGGTCCTCGTCCCTGAGGGACTTCAGGAACTCGGGATTGTCGTCCGGCGCCACCCACTGTCCGCCGCGCCCGGCGCGCGGGCCACTCCCACCGGCAGGTGCCTTGCGCACCTTGCCCGTGACGAACCAGGCGACCGGGCCGAGCAGGACCTCGCCGAAGAGCAGCACGATGAAGACCCAGGCCACCTTCGGCAGATGCCTGACCTCCTTCTCCGGAGTGTTCAGGACATCGATGAAGGCGTAGATCCAGACGGCCAGGACAAGAAGGAACGGCAGATACCTGAGCATGGTGGCGCGATCCCCCAAGCGGTGGCGGCGGGGAGCGTGCGTCCCCCCGGTGATGGGGCCAGGGTAGCCGGTGACCGATACTGGAACGCATGGCTTATGACGATCTTCGCTCCCTGCTCCGTGCACTGGAGCGCGAGGGCGATCTCAAGCGCATCAAGGCCGAGGTCGATCCGTACCTGGAGGTCGGCGAGATCACCGACCGGGTGCAGAAGTCCGGCGGCCCCGCGCTCCTCTTCGAGAACGTCAAGGGCTCGGCGATGCCCCTTGCGATGAATGTGTACGGGACGGACCGGCGCCTCCTGAAGGCGCTCGGCCTGAAGTCGTACAGCGAGATCAGCGAGAAGATCGGCGGTCTCCTCAAGCCGGAGCTGCCGCACGGCTTCGTCGGTGTGCGCGAGGCCTTCGGGAAGCTCGGCGCGATGACGCACGTACCGCCGAAGAAGGTGAAGTCCGACAACGCGCCCGTGCAGGAGGTCGTCCTCACCGGCGACGACGTCGACCTGGAGCGGCTGCCCGCGCTCTTCACCTGGCCCGAGGACGGCGGCTCCTTCTTCAACCTGGGCCTGACGCACACCAAGGACCCGGACACCGGGGTGCGCAACCTCGGCCTGTACCGCCTCCAGCGCCACGACAAGCGCACCATCGGCATGCACTGGCAGATCCACAAGGACAGCCGCAACCACTACCAGGTGGCCGCCCGCAGGGGCGAGAAGCTGCCGGTCGCGATCGCCTTCGGCTGTCCGCCCGCCGTCACGTACGCCTCCACGGCGCCGCTGCCCGGTGACATGGACGAGTACATGCTGGCCGGGTTCATCCAGGGCAAGCGCGTGGAGATGGTGGACTGCAAGACGGTCCCGCTCCAGGTCCCGGCGCACGCCGAGGTCGTCATCGAGGGCTGGCTGGAGCCGGGCGAGATGCTGCCGGAGGGTCCCTTCGGCGACCACACCGGCTTCTACACGCCGCAGGAGCCGTTCCCCGCCCTGAGGATCGACTGCGTGACGATGCGGAAGCGTCCGCTGCTCCAGTCGATCGTGGTGGGCCGCCCGCCGACGGAGGACGGCCCGCTCGGCCGCGCCACCGAGCGCTTCTTCCTGCCGCTGCTCAAGGTGATCGTCCCGGACATCGTGGACTACCACCTGCCGGAGTCCGGCGGCTTCCACAACTGCGCGATCGTCTCGATCGACAAGAAGTACCCGAAGCACGCGCAGAAGGTCATGCACGCCATCTGGGGCGCCCACATGATGTCGCTGACCAAACTGATCGTGGTCGTGGACAAGGATTGCGACGTTCATGACCTGCACGAAGTGTCCTGGCGCGCGCTCGGCAACACCGACTACGCGCGCGACCTGACGGTGGCCGAAGGTCCCGTCGACCATCTCGACCACGCCTCCTACCAGCAGTTCTGGGGCGGCAAGGCGGGCATCGACGCGACGAAGAAGCTGCCAGAAGAGGGATACACGCGGGACGGAGGCTGGCCGAACATGGTCGAGTCCGACCCGGAGACACACGCACGGGTGACGAAGCGTTGGAAGGAGTACGGGCTGTGAAGTGTGCACCCACAATGACGACAGGTGGCGCGGGCTCGCGCCCTCCCCGCGCATGCGGGGATGCTCCGGAGTGCGGGCTCTAGAGATGAGTGCTGATTCAGCCACCCCGGAACTCTTCGGCCCGGAGCCCGCACCGCCCGGCAAGGTGAAGGCGTTCCTGCGCCTCGTCATGATCGAGCACTCGGTCTTCGCGCTGCCCTTCGCCTACATCGCCGCGCTGACCGCGATGTTCCAGCTGGACGAGAACATCCACTGGGGGCGGCTGCTCCTGGTCACCGTCTGCATGGTGGGCCTGCGGACGTTCGCCATGGCCGCGAACCGGATCATCGACCGGGAGATCGACGCCCGTAACCCGAGGACCGCGCACCGCGAGCTCGTCACGGGCGCCGTCTCGGTGAAGTCCGCCTGGACCGGGGCGCTGATCGCGCTCGTCGTGTTCCTGGGCGCCGCCGCCCTGCTCAACCCGCTCTGTCTGGCGCTCGCGCCCATCGCGGTGATCCCGATGGTGGTCTATCCCTACGGCAAGCGGTTCACGAACTTCCCGCAGGCGATCCTCGGCCTCGCCCAGGCCATGGGTCCTGTCGGCGCCTGGATCGCGATCACCGGCGAGTGGTCGTGGCAGGCGGTCATCCTCGGGCTCGCGGTCGGCATCTGGATCGGCGGCTTCGACCTGATCTACGCCTGCCAGGACGTGGAGACGGACCGCGAGGTCGGCGTGAAGTCGGTACCCGCGCGGTTCGGCATCCCGGCCGCCATCCGGGGTGCGCGCGGCTGTCACCTGGTGACCACGGCGCTCTTCGTCTGGTACGCCGCGGACACCGGCGCGGGCCCGTTCCTCTGGGTCGGCATCGCGATCGTCGCGGGCGCGTTCCTCTACGAGCACTCCCTCGTGAAGCCGCACGACCTCTCGCGCCTCAACCGCGCCTTCTTCCAGGTCAACGGCTTTATCGGCATCGCGCTGTTCGTCTGTGCCCTGCTCGATCTGCTGGTGCGCGGTCTGACCGTCTAGGCTCACAGCGTGAAGCCAGGAGATACGCAGCGTCAGCCTTGGATCGTGGGGGTGTCGGGGGCCTCAGGGACCCCGTACGCCGCCGCCGTGCTGCGGGCGTTGCTCGCGGCGGGGGAGAGCGTCGACCTGGTGGTCTCGCGGGCCTCGCGCCTGACGATCCTGGACGAGACGGGCATCGCCTTCCGGGACGCGCACTGGCAGGAGGATCTGCGGGAGTGGCTGGAGCGCGGTGCCGACGGGAAGCCGGGGACGTTCGACGTTCCGGTGGACGACGTGCGGTACTGGGCGGCCGGGGACCTGGCCGCCGGTCCCTCGTCGGGGTCGTACGCGACCAAGGGGATGCTGATCGTGCCCGCGTCCACGGCGTGCGTGGCCGGGGTCGCGCTCGGGCTCTCGAAGGATCTGCTGCAGCGGTCGGCGAGCGTGACGCTCAAGGAAGGCCGGCGGCTGGTCGTCTGCGTACGCGAGACACCGCTCAACGGGCAGACGCTGAAGCACTTGGTGACGCTGGACGAGGCGGGCGCGGTCGTGCTGCCCGCCTCTCCGGCGTTCTACGCGGGGGCGACGCACATCCAGGATCTGGTGGACTTCGTCGCCGGGCGGACGCTGGACGCGGCAGGGGTGCCGCATCGGCTGTACCGCCGCTGGAAGGGAGAGCTCGGTTCGGGCTCCGCCCCTCCGGGGGACTAGCGCTTCTTGGCGGCGCGCGACGTGCGGCGCTCGCCCTTGGGCGCGGTGGGCTTGTGGGCACGCGAGCGGTTGGCCAGGTCCTGCAGCTCGCGCATCCGGGCGTAGGCCATCTCGATCGAGTACACGGGTGACTCACTCCTGAAGGATCGTCGTTGATCTGCTGAAATTGAGAAAGATTCACAGGGTGTTGACCCTGTTGCGCCTTAGATTCTACACATAGACTCGCGGTATCGCTGAATAATGAAAGGCATCGCACCTATGGACGCCGTGGACAGGCAGCTCATCCAGGCCCTGCGCGAGAACGGCAGGGCCTCGTACGCCGAACTTGGCCGGCTCGTCGGCCTCTCGGGACCGAGCGTCACGGACCGGATCAACCGCCTCGAAGCGGCGGGCGTCATCACCGGCTACCGCGCGACGGTGGACTCCGCATCGCTCGGCCTGGGCGTCATCGCCCTCATCGGCATCTCCCTCTCGGACGCCGCGGACCACGAGGACGTGGCGCGGCGGCTGAAGGACCTGCACGAGATCGAGGACTGCTGGTTCATCGCGGGCGACGACTCGTACATGCTCAAGGTGCGGGCCAGTGACGTGGACGGTCTGGAGAAGACGATCCGCAGACTGAGCGGCACGAAGGGCGTCTCCAGGACGCGTACGACGATCGTGCTCTCCACGAAGTGGGAGAACCGGGTCGGGGAGCTGCCCGAGGAGTCCTAGGGGGCAGGGCGCGGAGTGCCGTATGGGGGCACCTCCTGCCCGAAGGGTGGGGGAGTACCGTGAGCGAGGCGTGATTTACGCAGACATGTAGACATGGAGAGGCGGCCGGGGTATGGACGCGGGACTCAAGCGCGAGCTCGAGGAGAAGGTCCGGGCCGGTGAGCGGCTGTCCCGCGAGGACGGCATCGCCCTCTACGAGTCGGACGATCTGGCCTGGCTCGGCGGTCTCGCACACGAGGTGCGCACGCGCAAGAACGGCGACGTCGTGCACTTCAACGTCAACCGTCACCTCAACATGACGAACGTGTGCACCGCCTCGTGCGCGTACTGCTCGTTCCAGCGCAAGCCGGGTGAGAAGGACGCGTACACGATGCGCATCGAGGAGGCCGTCCGCCTCGCCAAGGCGATGGAGGGCGAGAACCTCACCGAGCTGCACATCGTCAACGGCCTGCACCCGAACCTGCCGTGGCGGTACTACCCGCGCTCGCTGAGCGAGCTGAAGAAGGCGCTTCCGAGCGTCTCCCTGAAGGCGTTCACGGCCACGGAGATCCACCACTTCGAGACGATCTCGGGGATGTCGGCCTCCGACATCCTGGACGAGCTGATCGAGGCGGGTCTCGAGTCGCTGACCGGTGGCGGCGCGGAGATCTTCGACTGGGAGGTGCGCCAGCACATCGTCGACCACCGCACCCACTGGGAGGACTGGTCGCGCATCCACCGGCTCGCGCACGAGAAGGGTCTGAAGACCCCGAGCACGATGCTGTACGGCCACATCGAGGAGCCCCGTCACCGGGTCGACCACGTGCTGCGCCTGCGTGAACTCCAGGACGAGACCGGCGGTTTCCAGGTCTTCATCCCGCTCCGCTACCAGCACGACTTCGTGGACATGAAGGACGGCAAGGTCAGGAACCGCCTCCAGGCGCGGACGACCATGGCGTCGGGCGCCGAGGCCCTGAAGACCTTCGCGGTCTCGCGGCTGCTCTTCGACAACGTCCCGCACGTCAAGGTCTTCTGGGTCATGCACGGCCTGCAGACGACGCAGCTCGCGCTGCAGCACGGCGCGGACGACATGGACGGCTCGGTCGTCGAGTACAAGATCACGCATGACGCGGACAACTTCGGTACGCCGAACAAGCTGACGCGTGACGACCTGCTCGACCTGATCCGCGAGGCGGGCTTCCGTCCCGTCGAGCGGAACACGCGCTACGAGTCGATCCGTGAGTACGAGGGCCCTGATCTGGCGCTGCGGGAGACTCCGCAGGCGATGCGGGTCTGACGTGGCCGGCTGACGTACGGACAACGGGACGAGCCCCGGCCTCCTCGGTCGGGGCTCGTCCCGTTGTCCGGCATGCGAAACACGGTTGAGGCGTAGCGTCCGTAATGGTTAATCTCGCTCTATGACACTTACCTTCCGGCTGGACCCGGAGATCGACCCCGCCCTGCGCGACGGCGTCCTCGCACTCTGGGCCGACGTGTCCAACGCCGGCGGAGCCGTCGGCTTCGTACCGCCCGTGACGGTCGAGGACATACGCCCCGAGTGGCTGAAGCGGCTGGCCCAGCTGAGCGAAGGACACACCAGGCTGCTCGTCGGCCACGACGAGGACGGCGCCGTCGCCGCGACCGCCTTCCTCGCGTACAACACGCACCGCCTCATGCGGCACTGGATCTGGCTGTACGTGGTGATGGTGCACCCCGAGCACCAGGGCAAGGGATACGGGCGCGACCTGATGGCCGCCGCCGCGGACGCCGCCCGCGGCATCGACGGGATCGAGGCGATCCGGCTGACCTGCCGGGGTGGCACGGGAGTCGACCGGTTCTACGAATCCTGCGGATACAAGGAGGTCGGACGGGTGCCCGGCGCGATCCGCGTCGCCCCAGGTGACGACCGCGACGACATCACGATGCTGCTCCCGCTCGGCTGACGGTTCGCGGGAGGGCTCACCCCCTTGCTGGACGCGACCCCTCCCATGCTTCACTGGAGGTGCTCGTCCTAGTCGGGCCCATTTCGGAACGGAAGAGTGGATTGACATGCTCCGCTACACGCTGATGCGCCTCGGACTCTTCGTGGGCTGCTTTTTCGCGGTCTGGGGACTTGTCTACGCCGGGGTCCTGCCGAAGGGCCTCGGGGACTCCAACCTCCTCTGGGTGCTGCTGCTCGCCCTCGTCATCTCCGCCCCCCTCAGCTTCGTGCTGCTGCGCAAGGAGCGGGACCGGGCGTCGGTCCAGGTCGTCGAGCGCGTGGAGCGGACCAAGGCCAACCTGGAGGCGAACCGCACCCAGGAGGACGTCGCCGACGACGCGGCTCGCGCGCAGTCGTAAGGCTGAGGCGCGGATCGTAAGTTCCGTCAGCTTCGTCAGCTTCGTCAGCTTCGTCAGCTCCGTCAGCTCCGTCACGTTCGTCAGCTTCGTCACACAGACCGCAACCCCGGTACTGGAGCAGCCGCTCCGGACCGGGGTTTCTCGCGTCCCGGAGGCGCTATCGCCTCCGATCGGCCTCGTCTACCTCAAACAACACCTTTGATGTTCTCAAAGTTCAAGTGTTAACGTGTTCGTCATGAAGACAGCAGCCGCGCCCCGCATCCTCATGAGCGTTCCGCTCGTGGCGCGCCTGCATGTCGATCTCTGCCGCTGCGTGTCCGCGGCCTGTCGTCGCCGCCTCTGAGTTCTCGCTGAGCCTCTCTGAACAGCGCAAGCGACAAGCACCAAGTGACATCCGCACTGCAGCGGCGCCGTTTCGGCCGTCCCGTCTGACCCCCTCGCGGTCGCCGCTCCCTCATGTCCCCCGCCATTACCCGGAGTGTGTCCGTGTCCGCGAACTCCCCTGTATCCCCGGTCTCCGAGACCGACGAGCCGAAGTCCGGCTCCCGGATACCCAGATTCCTCAAGCTGCCGTTCTGGGCGCAGATCCTCGGCGGTCTGGTCCTCGGTGTCCTGCTCGGCTGGCTGGCCCGCAGCCAGGACGTGTCCTGGCTCGTCACCACCCTGGACAAGGTGGGAAGCACCTTCATCGGGCTGCTGAAGCTGGCGGTCGCCCCGCTCGTCTTCTTCGCCATCCTGGTGTCGATCACCAACCTGCGTAAGGTCAACAACGCCGCGCGCCTCGCCACGCAGACGCTGATCTGGTTCATGATCACGTCGCTGATCGCGGTCGTCATCGGCCTCGCGATCGGGCTCATCACGAACCCGGGCGCCGGCACAGGACTCACCCCGAAGGACGGCGCCAAGCCGGACCACGCGGGCTCGTGGCTCGACTTCCTCACCGGGATCATCCCGACGGACGTCATCACGCCGTTCACCGAGCTCAACGTGCTGCAGATCGTCTTCATGGCGGCCGTCGCCGGTATCGCCGTACTGAAGATCGGTGAGAAGGCCCAGCCGATCCTGGAGCTCAGCGAGTCCGTCCTCGCGCTGCTCCAGAAGGCCCTGTGGTGGGTCATCAAGCTCTCGCCGATCGGCACCATCGGCCTCATCGGCTTCGCCATCGCCGACTACGGCTGGGACCTGATCAGCAAGTACGCGACGTTCACCGCCGACATCTACGTCGGTTGCGCCCTGGTGATGTTCGGCGTCTACCCGCTGCTGCTCTCCACGGTCGCCAAGGTCAACCCGCTCCAGTTCTTCAAGGGCGCCTGGCCCGCGATCCAGCTCGCCTTCGTCTCGCGCTCCTCGGTCGGCACGATGCCGGTCACCCAGAAGGTCACCGAGCGCCTCGGTGTGCCGAAGGAGTACACGTCCTTCGCGGTGCCGTTCGGCGCCACCACGAAGATGGACGGCTGCGCCGCGATCTACCCGGCGATCGCCGCGATCTTCGTCGCCCAGATCTTCGACGTGCAGATGGGCATCAAGGAGTACGTCCTGATCGCCTTCGTTTCGGTCGTGGGCTCGGCGGCGACGGCCGGTCTGACCGGCGCCACGGTCATGCTGACGCTGACCCTGTCGACGCTTGGCCTCCCGATGGAGGGCGTGGGCCTGCTGCTCGCCATCGACCCGGTCCTGGACATGATGCGCACCGCCACGAACGTGGCCGGACAAGCGGCCATCCCGGTGATCGTCGCCGCTCGCGAGAAGATCCTGGACCGCGAGGCCTACGAGAGTGCGTCGGCGTCGCCGCTCGACGACTTCGACGGCACCACCGACGAGCCGCAGACGGTGCCTGTCGCCGCCTGACGTCCCCCGGCTCGCAGCGAGCGTGCCCCGTACCTGGATTCGTTCATTCGTTCCGGGTGCGGGGCGCGCTTGTTTGGGTTCGGGGCAGGGGGGGTGCGGTTTCTGCGGGCGCTCGTCGCGGAGCTGTTGCCCTGACGTCCGCGGTCCGCGGTGGTCTGTTGTTCGGGGCTGACCGTAGGCTGGTCGTTCTGTGCGCGGGTTGTGTGGAAGGTGAGTGGCGGGGGTGGGCGATGTGAAGGCCGGTGGCGCCGTGGGGAAGCGGCAGAAGCGGATGCCGCGGGCCGTGCGGGAGCAGCAGATGCTGGACGCCGCCGTGCGGATCTTCGGGCAGCGGGGGTACCGGGCCGCTTCGATGGACGAGATCGCGGAGGTCGCGGGGGTCTCGAAGCCGCTGGTGTATCTGTACTTGAACTCCAAGGAAGAGCTGTTCACCGCGTGCATCCGGCGGGAGGCCGCGGCGTTGGTCGCGGCGGTGCGGGGCGGGGTGAGCGGCGATGGCCCCGCCGACCGGCAGCTCTGGGCAGGGCTGCGGGCCTTCTTCACGCATACCGCGGAGCAGCCCGACGCATGGGTGGTCCTGCACAACCAGGCGCGTACGCAGGGGGAGCCGTTCGCGGCCGAAGTCGCCGTGATGCGCGAGGAGATCGTGGCGTTCGTCACGTCCCTGATCGCGGAGGCGGCACGGGAGGCGCACCGGAAGCCGGAGCTTGCCGAGCGTGAAGTCGCGGGCCTGGCGCAGGCGTTGGTGGGCGCGGCGGAGTCGCTCGCAGGCTGGGCCAACGGGGATGCGACGGTGTCCGCGAAGGAGGCCGCGGCGACGCTGATGAACTTTGCGTGGGCGGGGCTTGGGGAGTTGATGGATGGGCGGCGCTGGGTTCCTTAGTCCTTGGTCCTTGGTCGTTGGTGGAAGGTTCCGCTGAGGTGGGTCTTGGTGGCCGCGGTGTCGCCGCGGAGTTCGAAGGCATGGTCGGCTGCCGCGTAAGTGACTGTGGCGGGGAGCAGTACGGGGGCCTTGAAATCGACGTGCACGTGGGCGGCTTCGGGGGTCTCGTGCCGCGTGTACTGCGCCAGGCAGCGGGCCGCGGTCCACATGCCGTGGGCGATGGCGCGGGGGAAGCCGAGGAGGCGTGCGGTGAGGGGGTACAGGTGGATGGGGTTGCGGTCACCTGAGACGGCGCCGTAGCGGCGGCCGAGGTCTGGGGGCAGCCGCCATTCGGCTCGGGCGGGGAGCGGGGTGCTTTCGCGTGGGGTGGCCGGGGCGCCCGGTGCGTTGGTGCGATGCCGGGCCAGGTAGGTGCTGCTGGATGTCCATACGGTGGTGCCGTCGACGCGGGCGTCGGTGACGAGGGTGGCTTCGGTTCCGCGGCGGTGCGGGGTCAAGTGGGAAGCGTGGACGGAGAGTTCGAGGTTGTCCGCGGTTGTCAGGGCGCGGTGCTGGGTGATCTCGATGGACGTGTGGACGAGGCCGAGCAGGGGGAGCGGGAAGGCGCGGGTGGTCATGAGCCGCATGGCCAGAGGGAAGCCGAGGATGTGGGGGTAGGTGAGGGGGAGGGTGTGCTCGGGGGTGCGGTAGCCGCAGAGGCGGGAGTAGGCGGCGAGGTGGGTGGCGCTGGGGCGGACGTCGGTGAGGGTGGGCTGGGAGTCGGGGAGCGGGGCGTCGGGGTGGGGCCGCTTGAAGGGGGAGAGGATCGCGCCGCGGAGTAGCAGGGGGGCCAGCATGGGGGGCCTTTCGGGGTGGGTTCGTTTGTGGGGGCGAAGCCGTGTTGCGTGCGGATGTCGTGGTGCGGTGGGGGTTCGTTGTGGGGGCGGGGCCGCGCCGGTATATCCGTCCTCGCCATCCGCTGCTGGGCGCCGCCTGCTCCGGCTGGGGAGTGCTGCTTACCGTGCTCCGGGCGGAAATACCGACACGTCCCCTCGCGTCTCGATGCCGACTGCGGGTGGGTGGGGCTCATCGCCCCTTGCTTGTTCTTCGCCCACCGGTGGACGTGGGGTAATCGGGCGGGTGGGCGGGAGAGTTTGTTCGTGCAGGGGTGGACGCGGGGTAATCGGGCGGGTGGGTGGGAGAGCTCGTTCGTGCAGGGGTGGACGCGGGTTAGCCGGTGGGCGGGCGGGGAGCTCGTCCGGCCAGGGGTGGACGCGGGGTAGCCGGTGGGTGGGAGAGCTCGTTCGGCCAGGGGCGGACGCGGCTCCGCGGAGGCCGGTATCAGCGAGGGCTACGACCCGAGCAGGCTCTGGCCACAGACCCGTACGACCTGCCCGTTCACCCCGCCGGACGCCGCTGAGGAGAGCCACGCCGTGGTCTCGGCCACGTCCACCGGCAGACCCCCCTGCGCCAGGGAGTTCATCCTGCGACCCGCCTCGCGGATGAAGAGAGGCACCGCCGCCGTCATCCTCGTCTCGATGAACCCGGGGGCCACCGCGTTCACCGTCACCCCGTACTCCGCGAGCGCGCCCGGCGCGAGCGAACGCACCAGGCCGATGATCCCCGCCTTGCTGGCGGCGTAGTTCGTCTGTCCCACGTTCCCCGCGATCCCGGCGATCGACGCGGTGGCCACGATGCTCCCGCCCCGGTTCAGCGTCCCGGACTTGAGCAGCGCGTCCGTCGTGCGCAGCACGCTCGTCAGGTTGACGTCCATGACCGGGTTCCAGCGGTCCGCGGGCATGTTGGCCAGCTTGCGGTCCCGTGTGATCCCCGCGTTGTGGACGAGGATGTCCAGTCCGCCGGGGGCGAGCGCCGACGCCATGCGATCTCCGGCGTCGTCGGCCGTGATGTCCAGCGGGAGTGCCGTACCGCCGAGCCGGTCCGCGACCCGTACCAAATCCGCCTGCGCGGACGGCACATCGAGTACGACCACATGCGCGCCGTCCCGCGCGAGGACCTCCGCCACCGCCTCGCCGATCCCTCGCGCCGCCCCCGTGACCAGTGCCGTACGGCCGGACAAGGGCCGGTCCCAGTCGCAGGAGGCGGCAGGCCCCGCCTCGCCGACCACCTCGATCACCTGTCCGCTGACATACGCCGACCTCGGTGAGAGAAGGAAACGCAGCGTCGACTCCGTGGCCGCCGCCGAGCGCATGCGGACCAGCGTCGCCGTGCGGCCACGCCCCAGCTCCTTGCCGAGGGAACGTACGAAGCCCTCCAAGGCCTGCTGCGCCGCCGCCTGGTGGTGGTCCGATGGCGAGACTGGTGCGCCGAGCACCACCACGCGGCCGTTGTCCGCCACCGAGCGCACCACGGGGTGCAGCGCCGCGTGCACGTCGGACAGGGCGGGGGTGTCGCTTATGCCCGTCGCGTCCAGTATCACCGCCGCCGGGCGGGAGGAAGCGGGGACTTTCGCGAGCTTCAGGTGTGTGCGCGTCAAGATCGACGCCACCTCCGCCTCGTGCGCCGACACTCCTGCCGTCAGGTGCAGCAACTCGCCTTCGAGGTGCGGGTTTTCCGGAGTCCAGCGCCGTAGCGCGGACGGCTGGGGGAGGCCGAGCTTTCGGGTGAGGAAGCGGCCGGGCGCGGTGCCCGTGAAGTTCAGATAGCGGTCGGCCATTGTCCAACTCCCAGCTCGGTCGTAAATTTACTTCAGAGTAAGGTTACTCAAGGGTCAGGAGTTGGTCGAGACATGAAACCGCCCACCACCCGCCGCGTGGCGGTCATCGGCGGCAGCCGCATCCCGTTCGCGCGCTCCGACGGCCCGTACGCGACCGCGTCCAACCAGGAGATGCTGACCGCCGCGCTCGACGGGCTCGTCGAGCAGTACCGCCTTGAGGGGCCGGGCGTCGTGGGGGAGTTCGTCGCCGGCGCCGTGCTCAAGCACAGCCGGGACTTCAACCTCGCCCGCGAGACCGTCCTGGGCTCGCGACTCGCGGCCACCACACCCGCGTACGACATCCAGCAGGCGTGCGGCACCGGGCTGCAAGCCGTCATCGCCGCCGCCAACAAGATCACGCTGGGGCAGACGGAGTCGGCGGTCGCGGGCGGGGCCGACACCGCGAGCGACGCCCCGCTCGGCGTCAACGACTCCCTGCGGAAGATCCTCCTCGCCGCGCGCCGCGCCAGGACGGCAGGCGGGCGGGTCAAGGCGCTCGCCCGTGTACGGCCCGCACACCTCGTGCCCGACATCCCGCGCAACGCCGAGCCCCGTACCGGGCTTTCGATGGGCGAGCACGCCGCCGTGACCGCACGGGCGTGGGGCGTCTCGCGCGAGGCCCAGGACGAACTGGCCGCGGCCAGCCACCAGCGGCTGGCCGCCGCGTACGACCGGGGGCTTCTGGACGGGCTCGTCGTACCGTTCCGCGGACTTGAGCGGGACCAGAATCTGCGGCCGGGATCGAGCGTCGAGAAGCTGGGCAAGCTGAAGCCCGTCTTCGGGACGGAGGGGGCCGACCCCACCATGACCGCCGGGAACTCGACCCCGCTGACGGACGGCGCCGCCGTCGCGCTGCTCGCAGGCGAGGAGTGGGCCGGGGCGCGCGGCCTCGAACCGCTGGCCTACCTGACCGCGTACGAGACCGCCGCCGTCGACTTCATCAGGGGTGACGTCGTCGGGGGTGAGGACGGGCTGCTCATGGCGCCCGCGTACGCCGTGCCGCGGATGCTGGAGCGGGTGGGGCTCGGGCTCGCGGACTTCGACTTCGTCGAGATCCATGAGGCCTTCGCCTCGCAGGTGCTCGCCACGCTCGCCGCCTGGGAGAAGCGGGGGCTCGGGACCGTGGACCGGGACCGGCTCAACGTCGCCGGATCCTCGCTCGCCACGGGACATCCCTTCGCCGCCACCGGCGCGCGTATCGTCGCCACCCTGGCCAAGCTGCTCGCCGAACGCGGTACTCCCGGACGCGGGCTGATCTCGATCTGCGCGGCGGGTGGGCAGGGGGTGACGGCGATCCTGGAGCGGGAGTGAATTGCCGCTGGCTCCCCGAGCCCGCCCCTTCCCGAAACCGGGGGCAGGCCGCCCGGTCCCCGGGCCCCCGGGGCGGGCACAAGGCACCTCAGACACCCCTGGGGCCTCAGACACCCCTGGGGCCCCAGGCACCCCAGGGGGGCCCTGAGGCTCCGCGCCAGCCCCCGCTCCTCAAGCGCCGGAGGGGCTGATCTCCCTCCCCCGCCCCCCTCACCGACAAGGAGCCGCCACCCATGTCACCCACCCCCACCCCCCGACCCGCCCTCGTGGAACCCCACCTGCGTCACCTCGACGGCGCCGTACGCGAAGTCTCCGTGCCGCCGTTCGCCCCCGCCGTCCGCAGCGGGTCCCTCGCCGACATTCCCTTCGACAACGCCCGTGAGGCCCCCGCCGAAGCCGTGCTCTCCCGCAAGGACGCCGACGGGCGGTGGCGGGACGTGACGGCCGCCGAGTTCGCCGAGGAAGTCCTCGCCGTCGCCAAGGGGTTGATCGCCGAAGGGCTCGCCCCGGGGGACCGGCTCGCGATCATGGCGCGTACGACGTACGAATGGACGCTGCTCGACTTCGCGGGCTGGGCGGCCGGGCTCGTCACCGTGCCCGTCTATCCGACCTCGTCCGCCTATCAGACCCGCTGGATACTCCAGGACTCCGGCGCCGTCGCGCTCGCCGTCGAGACCGTCGCGCTCGCCGCGTCGCTCGGGCCCGAGCGGGACCGGATGCCCGACCTGGAGCACCTGTGGTCCTTCGAGAAGGGGGACGTACGGCGGCTCGCCGAGCTGGGCCGGCGGGGCGACGTCTCCGACGCCGAAGTCGACCGGAGGCGCCAGGAGTCGCGCCCCGGTTCCGTCGCCACGCTCATCTACACCTCCGGCACCACCGGCCGCCCCAAGGGCTGCGTCCTGACCCACGGCAACTTCTTCGCCGAGGTCGACAACGCGATCGAACTGCTCCACCCCGTCTTCAAGTCCATCAGCAAGGAACCGGCCTCCACGCTCCTCTTCCTGCCCCTGTCCCATGTCTTCGGGCGCATGGTCGCCGTCGGCTGTCTGCGCGCGCGGGTGCGGCTCGGGCACGCGCCCAGCATTCAGACCGAGGACCTGCTCGGCGACCTGGCGGGCTTCAGGCCCACCTTCCTGCTCGCCATCCCGTACGTACTGGAGAAGGTCTTCAACACGGGGCGCGCCACCGCCGAGAAGATGGGCCGCGCCTCCTCCTTCGACCGCGCGGCCCGCATCGCCGTCCGCTACGGCGAGGCGGTCGAGGCGCGGCAGCACGGCACGGGACCTGGCCCGGCACTCGGGCTGCGGATGGCCCGCGCGCTGTACGACCCGCTCGTCTACCGGCGGATCCGGGCGGCCCTCGGCGGCAAGGTGCGGTACGCGATCTGCGGCGGCTCGCCGCTCGGACGCCGCCTCTCCGCGTTCTACGCCGGGGCGGGCATCGAGATCTTCGAGGGGTACGGCCTCACCGAGACCACGGCCGCGGCGACCGTGACCCCGCCCCTCAAGCCACGGCTCGGCACGGTGGGCTGGCCGCTGCCCGGTTCGCGGGTGCGGATCGCGGACGACGGCGAGGTGCTGCTCGCCGGGGGACAGGTCTTCGGCGGGTACTGGGACGGGCAGGCACGGAGTGTGGTGCCCGAGCAGGGGGAGTGGTTTGCGACGGGGGACATCGGCGCCCTCGACGCCGACGGGTATCTGTCCATCACCGGCCGCAAGAAGGACATCCTCATCACCACCGGCGGCAAGAACGTGGCGCCCGCCCCGCTGGAGGACTGGCTGCGCGCCCACCCGCTGGTCGGCCAGTGCATGGTCGTCGGCGACGGCCGCTCCCACATCACCGCCCTGCTCACGCTGGAGACGGACGGCATCGCGCACTGGTGCCGTATGAAGAAGAAGGTGCACACGGGCCCCGGTCTCGTGGACGACGCCGAACTGCGCGAGACCCTCCAGCGCGCCGTGGACGAGGCCAACAAGCTCGTGTCGCGGGCCGAGTCCATCCGGCGGTTCGCCATCCTCCCCGTGGAGTTCACGGAGGAGAGCGGCCATCTGACCCCGTCTCTGAAGCTGAAGCGGGACGCCATCGAGCGGGACTTCGCGCAGGAGATCGAGGACCTTTACGGCCACGCACGGTAGCGACTGTCACTCACTGTCACCTGAACGGGCGGGGCCGCTGCCCCGCGCTTAGGGTGATCGAGGGGCAGACCCGACCCTGGGAATCCTGGGAGGTTGCCGTGCGCAGAGCTGGTGCGCTCGCCGGCGTGACCACGCTGGCCGTCATGGGGACAGGGATATGGCTGCCGGGCGCGAGCGCGGCGGCTTCTCCTTCCCCCTCGCCCGACCTTTCGCGCTTCTACACGCAGAAGATCAAGTGGAGTGCCTGCGAAGGAGACGGGGCGAGCCTCCTCGAATCCGAGTCCGACGCGACTCCCGTCCCCAAGGACAAGAGCATCCAGTGCGGCAGGATCACTGTTCCGCTCGACTACGGGAAGCCGAAGGGCGACACGGTCAAGGTGGCCATGGTCCGCGTCAAGTCCAGTGGCAAGCCCCGGGGCTCGCTCCTGCTGAACTTCGGCGGGCCCGGCGGCGCCGGGGTCTCCGGACTGCTCAGTGCGCAGAAGGAGTTCGAGTATCTCGGCAAGGGGTACGACGTGGTCTCCTTCGACCCCCGTGGAGTGGGCGAGAGTTCGCCCGTCAGCTGCGGTGACGCCGGTGCCGACGAGCAGGGGATGGAGGGGGACTCCGAGGACCCCGGCGCCGTACTCGACCGGATGCGCAAGATATCCGAGGCGTGCGAGAAGAAGTCCGGGCCGATCCTTCCGCACGTCGGGACCGTCGACGTCTCCCGCGACATGGACGTCATGCGGCAGGTGCTCGGCGACAAGAAGCTCAACTACCTGGGCTTCTCGTACGGGACACGGCTCGGCGCCGTGTACAGCGCCCAGTTCCCCAAGAAGGTCGGGCGGATGGTCCTCGACGGCGTGGACACGCTGACCGAGGACGTCGCCGAGCAGGCCCTGGTCAGCGCGGAGGGGCGGCAGACCGCCCTCGACAACTTCACCAAGTGGTGCACGGAGAACGCGGGTTGCGTTCTGGGCACCGACTCGCGCGCGGCGCGTGAGCACATGGCCGAGCTGATCAAGGGGCTGGACGCGTATCCCCTCCAGTCCTCCGACGGCGGGGAGTTCACCGGCCAGGACGTCGTGGACGTACTCGGGCAGGCGCTCTACAGCAGGCAGTCGTGGCCCGCCCTTTCGCAGGCGCTCGGCGCGCTGCTCGCGGACGGGGACCCCAGGGCCCTGCTGAGGATGGGCGGGGCGCTGGCCGAGCAGGCTCCGCGCTCGCCCGGGGACGTTCCCGCCGACAACATGGCCGCCGCGCTCATGGCCGTGAACTGCCAGGACGATCCGGACCGGCCCGACGAGGGCAGCATCGAGAAGGAAGTCGCCAAGCTCCAGGAGGAGTTCGAGTCGACGTCCGCGATCTTCGGGAAGTCGATGCTGATGCCGGTGCTCTTCTGCTTCGGGCGGCCCGCCGGTACGGACTACATCCGCGAGACGGTACGGGACGTGAAGAGCCCCGATCTCCTGCTCGTCGGCACGCGGGGCGACCCGGCCACGCCGTACCGCTGGACCGAGGAGACCGCGAAGCGGCTCGGCTCATCGGCCGTCGTCCTGGACAACAGGGGTGACGGGCACACCGGTTACTCCGGATCGAAGTGCGTGCGGGACAAGGTGGACGGGTTCCTGCTGTACGGGGAGATGCCGAAGGACGGGAGTTCCTGCGGTTCGGCGGAGGAGGACTAGCGGCTACCGCTTCCGGCTTCCGGCTTCCCGCTTCCGGCTGCTGTCGGCTAGCGGTCGGCTAGTGGTCGGCTAGCGCGGTCGGTGCGGGAGGCCGGGCCGAGACGCAGCATCGCGTCCTCGTCCGCGCTGCCCGGCTCGGCCTGGTAGACCACGAGCCGCTGGCCGTCCGTCCGCGCCAGCTTCATCACCTCGTACGTCAACGTCATCGCGCCGACCTTCGGATGGTCGAAGGACTTGATGCCGCCACCGCGCTCGCTGACTTCGTAGCGCTCCCAGAGGCGGGCGAAGTCGGGTGACTTGAGGAGGAGTTCGCCGACCAGCGCGGCAAGGCGGGGCGAGTCCACGTCGGCGCCGGCGACCGCGCGCAGATGCGCGACGGACTTGGCGACGGTCTCCTCCCAGGGCTGGTAGAGCACGCGCCCCACGGGGTGGAGGAACAGATAGCGCGTGACGTTGCGCTGCTCGGCGGGCCAGTCCCACAGGCCCGGCATGAGGCGGCGCCCGGCCGGATTCGCGGCCAGCATGTAGCTGTAGCGGCTGACCACGTACGCGGGCAGCGGGCTCAGGTTGTCCAGCATGTGCTGCACGCTCGGGCGGACCGTGTCCCCGGCGGTGGGGTGCGGCTCCGTGAGGCGGCCGGAGGCCAGCTCGGCCAGCTCGTGCAGGCGCTCGTGGGCGTCGCCGTAGAGGCGCAGGGCGCGGGCCAGGGCGTCGATGACCGAGGGGGAGGGGTTCGTCTCGCGGCCCCGCTCCATACGCGTGTAGTAGTCGACGCTGACTCCGGCGAGGGTGGCGAGTTCCTCGCGGCGCAGGCCGGGGGTGCGGCGCAGGCCGGTCCCTACCGGCAGGCCCGCGTCGGTGGGGCTGATCTGCGCGCGCCTGGCACGGAGATACCGGCCCAGCTCTGTTCCCTCTGGTGCTGCCATCTCTCCATTGTCCCCGGCGTCGGCCTTCCGTGGGGGGCCGTGTCAGGGCCTGGAACGCTGCGGTCTGCCAGGGCGACGGGCTTTGCCGGATTCTGATTCCGGGGGGCCTCCCGTGGGCCTCCCGGCGGGGCACCGGCCCTTCTGTCCTAGGTGCGCCGCCTTCCCGCCCACCGGCCCTCTCCTCCCGCCCACCGGCCCACTCATACCGCCCGCCGCCGACTGCACCAATGGCCGACTGCACCACTGGCCGACCGACCGACTGCGCCGCCGCCCACCGACAGGGCGAACGACCGCCCCACTGATCGCCCCACCGACTCACCGGCCGAGCGACCAAACGACCGGCCACCGGCCCACGGATCGACCGGCCACCCGCCCGCCCACCCACCCGATCGCCCACAGGAGCCACCGCCCATGCCGCCCTCGGTCGTCGCCCCCGCCACCACCCACACCGCCCCCGCCGCCTCCGCCCCCCTCAGCCCCGAACCCCCCACCCGCCACACCTCTGCCCCGGCCCCCACCCCGACCCCCGCGCCTGCCCCCACCCTCACCCCCACTCCCACCCCCACCCTCACCCCCACTCCCACCCCCACCCCCACCCTCGCTCTCCTCGCCTCCCTCCTCGGCTTCACCGTCATCACCGTCGACGTGTCGGCCGTGAACATCGCGCTGCCCGCCATCCGCACCTCCCTGCACGGCGGCATGGCGGGCCTGCAGTGGGTCGTGGACGCGTACACGTTGATGTTCGCCGCCCTCATGCTCTCCGCGGGAGCCCTCGCCGACCGGGCGGGAGCGCGGCGCGCCTACGCGTGGGGCGTCGGACTCTTCACCCTCGCCTCGCTCGCCTGCGCCCTGGCCCCCGGCATCGGCACGCTCATCGCCGCCCGCGTGGCACAGGGCGGGGCCGCGGCCATCGTCATGCCCGCCTCGCTCGCGCTGATCCGGCAGGCGTACGACGACCCGCGCCGCCGGGCGCGCGCCATCGCGATGTGGACGGTGGGCGGCTCCGTCGCCATGGCCGCAGGGCCCGTACTCGGCGGCGTACTCACCGAGGGGGCGGGCTGGCGTGCCGTCTTCCTCCTCAACCTGCCCATCGGCGCCGTGATCCTCGCCCTCCTCGCCCGCACGGCCCCGTCCCCCCGCCGCCCCGCGCCCATCGACATCGCAGGCCAGGTCACCGCCGTACTCACCCTCGCGGGCCTCGCGTTCGCCGTCATCGAGGGCGGGCATCTGGGCTGGACGAGCGCGCCGGTGCTCGGCGCCGCCGCCCTCGCCGTCGTGGCGGGCCTCGGCTTCCGCACCGCCGAGAAGCGGCACAGCGCGCCCATGGTCCCGCTCGGCCTGCTGCGCGAGCGTAAGGTCAGCGTCTCCCTCGCCATCGGCTTCGCCGTCAACGCGGGCTTCTACGGGATTGTCTTCCTGCTCGGCCTCTACTTCCAGCAGCTGCGCGGGATGTCCGCGATCGCGGCAGGCCTGATGTTCGTGCCCCTGGCCGTCATCATCACGTCGACGAACCTCGTCTCGCCCCGCATGGCGGAGCGGATCGGCCGCCGCCGGGTCATCGTGGCGGGCCAGGCGGTACTCGCCCTCGCCATGTTCGTACTCCTGCCCCTCGCCGCGAACACCCCGTACTGGCTGGTGCTCGTCCTGCTCATCCCGACCGGCATGGGCGGCGCGTTCGCGGTACCCGCGCTGACCGCCCTCCTGATGGACGCCGTCCCCGCCCACCGCGCCGGCACGGCCTCCGGCCTGCTCAACGCGCTGCGGCAGACGGGCGGCGCGATGGCGGTGGCGCTGTTCGGGGCGCTCCTGGCAGCAGACGGCGGCGGTACGGGCTTCTCCGTCCCCGGGATGCGGACGGCGCTCCTCACGGTCGGCCTGCTCCTGTGCGCGACGACGGCCCTGGCGGCCTGGCTGCTCCCAAGGGACGCCGTCCGCACCTGAGCCACGGGCCCCGATTGCAGAAAAGTCCCACCCAGGGGGGCGTAATGCCCCTTTTGCGCGGGACTTTTCTGCATCCCCCCAACCACCGGCCGGAACCCCGGCCGGAGTTCCGTTGGGTTCGCGGGCTTCGCGCCGTTACCGTTCCCGGCATGCGCCGACAAGCCGAACAAGACCCCGCCACCCCGGGCCCCGTCACCGCCGACGATCTCGACCGCTCGGTCCAACTCGCCCTCACCGCCCTCCGCGAGGCGCCTGCCACGGCGTGGGAGGGCAAGGCGGGAGGTCTTGAGTGGGACTGCTGGGAGACGGTGGAACACCTCAGCGACGACCTCTTCGCGTACGCCGCCCAACTCGGCCCGCGCCAACCGCCCCTGGACGCCGAGGTGCCTTTCGTCTGGGAGCCGCGCAGGCCCGGCGGCCCCTCGAACGCCATCCACGCGGACCGAACGGCGGGCCCCGCCGGACTGCTCCAGGTCCTGGAGGCGAGCGGCGCGCTGCTGATCGCCATGGTGCGTACGACACCGCCGACGATCCGCGCCCACCACGGCTTCGGCGCCTCGGACCCGGAGGGCTTCGCGGCGATGGGGATCGTGGAGACCCTGGTCCACACGTACGACTTGGCCGAGGGGCTGGGGTTGGAGTGGACCCCGCCCGCCGACGTGTGCGCCCGCGTCCTCCACCGCCTCTTCCCGGACGCCCCGCCGGAGTCGGACGAGGAGCCGTGGCCGACGCTGCTCTGGGCCACCGGGCGCGGGGAGCTGCCGGGGTCGGGGCGGGCCCGGCTCACGTCGTGGCGGTGGCACGGGGAGCCTCGCGGCTGACGGACGCGGAGCGTCACGGAGCGCCGGATCGGCACGACGGCCCGGGCCGAGCTGCTCACCCTGGCTCCGTGCTGATTTCCTGGCGTGAGGGAGCGTGAGGGGGCGGGAGGGAGAGCGAGAGAAGGGGGGGCTGGGGTGCTTGAGCGGTTGAACCAGGCCATGGAGCACATCGAGGGGCATCTCGATCAGCGGATCGACGTGGCTGAGCTGGCGCGGACCGCGGTGACGTCGGAGTACCACTTCCGGCGGATGTTCTCCGGGCTGGCGGGGATCCCGCTGTCGGAGTACATCCGGCGCAGGCGGCTGACCGTCGCGGGGGCCGAGGTCCTCAGCGGCGAGCGGACGCTGCTCGATATCGCCGTGCGCTACGGCTACTCCTCCGGTGAGGCGTTCGCGCGGGCGTTCCGAGGCCTGCACGGGGTCGGTCCCGGCGAGGCCAGACGGGGCGGCGCGACGCTCCAGTCCCAGCCACGGATGTCCTTCCGCCTCGTCGTCGAGGGGAGCAGCAGCATGACGTACAAGATCGTAGAGAAGGGCGCGTTCCGTGTCGTCGGCAGGAAGGCGCGCGTCCCGCTCGTCCACGAGGGCGCGAACCCGCACATCGCCGAGTTCATCCGGGGGATCGGACGGCAGACGCTGCGGCGCATCGAGAGCCTGTCGGAGCATGGGCAGGAGCCGGACGGGCTTGTCTCGGTGAGTGACCAGCTGGACGAGAGCCGCGCCGAGGGGACCGAACTCGACTACTACCAGGGGGTGGTGACCCGTGCGGACGATGTGCCTGATGACATGGTCGCGCTTCCGGTCGCTGCCGGGGCCTGGGCCGTCTTCGAGAGCGCGGGGCCGTTTCCGCTGACGCTTCAGTACCTGTGGCGGGACGTGTTCACGCAGTGGTTCCCGTCGAATCCGTACCGGAGCAGGCCGGGCCCCGAGATCCTGCGGACCCGCCTCTCCGATGACGGGACACACGCGGACGCGGAGTTGTGGATCCCGGTGGAGCGGATGGGGAGGGATGGGAGGGATGGGGGGGATGGGGGTGGTTGACCCGATGGGCCCTGCCCGCCTGCCCCCTTCCGGGGCCCATCGGACGACGGGCAGGCGGGCAGGCGGGCAAGGGAGGGTAGGCGGGTGGTCAATGTCCGTTCGGGGTCTAGCAGTTGTCCTTCGCCGGTTTGCCCGCGAAGCGGTCCGCGAGCCAGTTCGCCGCCAGTGGTGACTGTGTGATCACCCCGGAGACGTGCTCGCCCAGCGGAACCGTGTGCCACTCCACGTTCGCGCCCTCCGCGCACCAGTCCTTGCGGACCTGCTTGCCCACGCCGTACGGGATCAGCTCATCGGTGATCACGTGGTACTGGTACACCGGCGCGTCCGGAGCCCGGGTGCCGACGGTCGACTCGCGCAGGCGCTGCCGCCAGTCCGGCTGGTCGAGGGGGTTCTTGACCGTCATGTCGGTGATCTTCTTGAAGGAGCCGAGCACCGCGCCGTCCGCTACGCAGCTGTCGCGCAGCGTGCCGATCAGCTTCTTGCCCGCCGGGTTGAGATACGACTCCAGGTTCAGTTCGGGGAAGGCCGCGTTCTGGCCGATCGCCGCCATGAAGACCAGGCCGGAACCGTACGAGCCGTCGTTGAAGTCCGCCACCTTCATCAGGTCGCCGGGGATCCCGCCGGCCGCCGTGCCCTTCACCTTCAGGTCGGGGGCGTACGAACCGTGCAGCTCGGCCGCGAAGGCTGCTGCCTGGCCGCCCTGCGAGTAGCCCATGATGCCGACCGGCGTGTCCTGGCCGAGCCCCGCGGCCGGGAGGCGGATCGCGGCGCGGGCGGCGTCGAGCATGGCCTGTCCCTCGGCCTTGCCGACGGTGTAGGTGTGGTCGCCGGGGGTGCCGAGACCCTCGTAGTCCGTCACCGCCACCGCCCAGCCGCGCAGGGTCAGTTGCTGGATGAGGTTGGCTTCCATGGTGGTGCCTCTGGGGAAGCCCGCGCTCGGGGCACAGTGGTCGCCCATGCCGATCGTTCCGACGGCGTACGTGATGAGGGGGCGGGGTCCCTTCCTGCCGTCCTGCGGCACGATGACCGTGCCGGAGACGGTGTTCGGTTCGCCCTTCGCCGTCGTCGAGCGGTAGTTGATCTTCCAGGCCTTGGTGTTGGTCGGCTGGCCCGGCAGGGGGTGGAAGCTGCTCGGTGCGGAGTCGACGACGTCTCCGGGGGCTGCGGTTCCGGCTGCGGTTCCGGCTGTGGTTTCGGTTTCCGCCGGTGCGGCTCGCGCCGTCGCCATGGTCACCGGGGTGACGACCGACAGGCCGAGCGCGGCCACCACGGCCAGGGCTCTTGCGCTGGTACGTACGTGCATGCGGCTCTCCCAACTGTCCTCAGTGCTGTCCTCGCTGCGTCCTCGCTGCTGTCCTCAGCGGCTCAGTGGCTGAGTGGCTCAGTGGCTGAGTGGCTCAGCGGCTGGGGTGTGCAGGCGACGACCGTAGTGACTGGTGAGTAGGTCGGGCGCTGGCGGGAGCGCTCAGCTTTGTTGACCCCGGATCTCCCGGCTCGCCCGGGTGTCCCAGGTCTTCCGGCTCTCCCGGCTCTCCCGGCTCTCCCGGGTCCCGCGAATCTCGCGTGCCTCCGGGTGCTCCCTGTTCTCGTAGCGGTACGCACCCGGCGTCGTCCCCGTCCACCGACGGAACGCCCGGTGGAAGGCGGTGTCCTCGGAGAACCCGAGCCGCGCGGCGAGTTCGGCGATCGGTTCCGCGCCCTCGGCGAGCCCCGCTATCGCCGCGTCGCGCCGTACGGCGTCCTTCAGCCGCTGGTAGGAGGTGCCCTCCTGGGCGAGGCGGCGACGCAGCGTCGCGGGGCTCACCGCCAGACGGGCGGCGATCTCACCGAGGGAGGGGAGGCGGGGGGAGGTCCGTAGCGCGCGGGCGAGCGCGCGGCGCACCTGTTCGGCGACCGTCGTCCCGTACTCGCGCCGTGAGAGCAGATCGAACGGCGCCCGGTTCAGCATTCCGTCGAGCGCTGTCTCGTCCCGGATCAGCGGGGCCGACAGCCAGTGCTCGTCGAACCCGGCCCCGGTGCGCGCCGCGCCGAAGCGGACCGGGCAGCCGAAGAGGAGGCCGTACTCTTCCTTGTGCGGGGGCGGAGGATGCCCGAACTCGGCCCAGTTGAGCGGGATTCGGCGCCCGATGAGCCAGCTGCACAGCCGGTGCCAGATGATGACGAGACACTCGGCGAGGAAGTAGTCGTGTTCGAGGTCGTTGCGTACGGCGAAGACGGCGCTTCCCGTGTCGCGGTGCTCAAGGGTGAGGTCGGGGCCGCCGGGAAACAGCCCGTAGAAGGTCACGCCCCGCTCCAGGGCGGCGCCGAGATCACGGCAGCCGATGGACGCGTGGCACATCATCGCGAAGGTGCCGGGCCTGCTGACCGCCGAGCCCAGGCCGAGGAACTCGTCGCCGGTCGCGCGGTACAGCTCCCGGAAGAGGCGGGCGAACTGGACCTCGGTGATGCGGGCCCGGTCGTCGCCGAGGAGGAGCGGGGGGATCTGGGCGGTGCGGAGCAGCGGAACGGTGTCGATAGCGTGGCGTTCGGCGCCGTGCAGCATGGCGCGGACGTGGTGAACGGTGATGGTCCGGCTGGGCATGGGGTGACCTTCCCCCGTCCGGCGCTCTCTCGAACTCGACGGCCCCATTTCGAACGCCCCCGCCGACGGCGAGCTCACCGGCCGAACCTGCTGAGTTCACCGGCCGACCCCGGTGAGCTCACCGACCGGCCCCGCTGAGCTCACCGGCCAACCCCACTGACGCTTCCCGTCATCCCGCGAAGGGCCGCACTGTCCCTAGCGTCGTACGCATGCAGCCGACGGAGCGCCCCGAGACCCTGGCCGTCCTCACCGAGTGGGCGGCCGAACGCCACGGCAAGTCGCCCGCCCTCCGCTTCAAGTCCGGGGGAGGGGCGTCTGCGGGAGGGGCGTGGGAGGAGGTTTCGTACGAGCAACTACGCGACCGTGTAAGGGATTTCGGTGGGGAGCTGCTCTCCCTGGGCGTCCGCCCTGATGACCGCGTGGCGATCCTCGCCGAGACCCGCCCGGAGTGGACCTACGCCCACTTCGCCACGTTCGCGGCGGGCGCGGTGGTCGTTCCCGTGTATCCGACGGCGGGCGACGAGGAGGTCGAATGGGTCATCGGTGACTCCGACGCCTCGGTGGTGATCTGCGAGAACGCCACGCAGGCGGCGAAGATCGAGCGCCTGCGGCCACGGCTGCCCGGCGTACGGCACGTGCTGCTCATGACGGAACGCGAAGGTGAAGGCGAACGTGAAGGTGAAGGTGAAGGTGAAGGTGAACGCGGGCGCGAACGCGCACGTGAAGGCGCACGCGAACGTGGGCGGCGCACCGAACCGGGCGAGCGCGACGCCCTGTTGGAGCGTGCCCGGACCCGCGCCCCCGGCGACCTGGCCACCATCATCTACACCTCCGGCACCACCGGTCTGCCCAAGGGCTGCCTCCTCACCCACGGCAACCTCGGCGCCGTCCAGTCCGCCACCCTCCCCCTGATCCAGGGCGGCCCCGGCGACTCCACGTACCTCTACCTCCCGCTCGCCCACCTCCTCGCCCAGCTCATCGAGTTCACGACCCTGATCGAGGGCGGCGAACTCTGCTTCTTCGGCGGGAAGATCGAGAATGTGGTCGCCGAACTGGCGGAGGCGCGGCCTACGCACCTGCCGTCCGTGCCGCGCCTGTTCGAGAAGGTGTACTCCGTGGTGCTCTCCCTCGCGGAGTCACAGGACGGGGGTCGCGCACGCTTCGAGGAGGCGGTGCGCATCGGGGTCCTCGCGGCGGACGGCGTCCTGCCGCCCGATCTCCAGGAGGCGTACGAGGCTGCCGACAAGGCCCTCTACGGCCTGGTCCGGCAGGCACTCGGAGGGCGGGTGCGGTGGGCGCTGACCGGCGGCGCCCCGATCCCGCCGCACGTCGTCGACTTCCTGCGGGCGTGCGGGATCGCGGTGTACGAGGGGTACGGGATGACCGAGTCGGCCGGGGTGATCAGCCTCAACCACCCGGGGGCGGTCCGGTACGGCACGGTCGGCCGGCCCATCGAGGGGTGCGAGGTCCGTATCGCCGAGGACGGAGAGGTGCTCGCCCGGGGCGAGATGGTCTTCCCCGGCTACCACGCGAACCCTGCCGCCACCCGCGATGCCCTGGACGGCGAGGGCTGGCTGCACACGGGCGACCTGGGTGCGGTCGACGCCGAGGGCTATCTCAGCATCACCGGACGTAAGAAGGACCTGATCATCACCTCCGGCGGCAAGAACCTCACTCCGTCGCTCAGTGAACTGGCCGTCCAGCGCTCGCGTTTCGTGTCCCGGGCGGTAATGGTGGGCGACAAGCGGCCCTACCCCGTCGCCCTGATCACGCTGGACGCGCAGGAGATCAGCGGCTGGGCGGAGAGGGAGGGCGAGGAGCTGACTTGGTCGGCCCTCTCGCGGGACCCCCGCGTCCGCGCGCTCGTCCAGGAGGCGGTGGACGCGGCCAACGAGACGGTCTCGCGCCCGGCGCGGATCCGCGACTTCGCCGTACTGGACGAGGACTTCACGGTGGAGGGCGGGCTGCTCACGCCGAGCCTGAAGGTGCGGAGGCGGGCGGTGGCGGAGCGGTACGCGGGGCTGATCGAGGGACTGTACGAGAAGGGGACGTACGAGAAGGGTCCGTACGGGGTGGGGACTCACGAAGAGGGGACGTACGAGGAGGGGACGTACGAGGAGGGCGGGGCGCGGTCTACGACACTCCCGCAAGGCGCAACAGCGCCGTAGTCGCCGCCGCGCCGACCACGACCACGGCGAAGGGCGCTTTCCGCCAGGCGAGCACCCCGCCCGCCAGGACGCCGATGGGCCGCGCCCACCCGGCGAAACCGTGCCCCTCCGTGAGCGCGCCGGTGGCGAGCAGGGCTACCAGGAGGACGGTGGCCCCGACGGTCAGCAACTCCTGCATGCGCGCGGGCAGTTCGACGCGTCCGTGCAGCAGGGGTCCGGCGAGGCGGAAAGCGTACGTTCCCGCGGCGAGGGCGAGGATGCAGGCGAGGTAGGCGTTCACGAGTCGCTCCTCTGGGCGGCGGGGTCGGCGGGGTCGGAGGGGGCGCAAGGGGTGGCGGAATCGGCGGGGCGCATGGGGCGGCCCGGTCCGCGCCGTGCCGCGAGCAGCCCCAGCAGGGCGAGCAGCACCGGTACCCCGGCGGGCAGTACGGGAGCGGCGACAACGGCGATCACCGCACCGGCGGCCGCGGCCCGCCGCGTCGCGCTGTCGGCGCGCAGGGCGGGCAGCACCAGGGCGAGGAGCACCGCGGGGAACGCGGCGTCGAGCCCGAAGCGGTCGGTGTCGCCGAGGGCGGAACCGGCGAGCGCGCCCCCGAGGACACTGACGTTCCATACGGCGAACAGGCCGAGCCCGGATATCCAGAACGCGGCCTTGCGCTGCTTCTGGTCGGGCTGCGCGAGGACGAAGGCCGCCGTCTCGTCGGTGATCAGATGCGCGCCCAGGAGCCGCGCGGTCCAGGACCGGCCCAGGCTGTCGGCGACGGCCAGGCTGAACGCACCCGTGCGGGAGTTGAGCAGCAGCCCGGTCGCCGCCGCTGCCACCGGGCCGCCGCCCGCGGCGAGGATGCCGACCGCGCTGAACTGGGCGGAGCCCGCGTACACGAGCAGGGACATCAGGACAGGCACCCAGACCGGCAGGCCGCCCGCGACGGCGATCGCACCGAAGGAGACACCGACGACGGCGTCGGCGACCCAGACGAGGGCGATGTCGCGCAGGACGCCACGGGGAAGGTGGGAGAGACGCACGAATCCGTCATTCGTTCGCTCTGGCGGGCTGTATGTTCGGTCTGACGAACGCATGCATCGTAGGATGGGTGGAGCGAGGCGCGTTCGTCAAGCCGAACGAGCGGTCCGCTATGACGAACGGCCGGTGAGAGGCGAGGGAGCGCGGGACATGGTGCGGGGCAGGGTGCGGGGCAGGGTGCGGGGCAGGGCGGACGAGGGGTCGGGCGCGGGCACCGACGAGGCGACGGGCGCACGGCCTGACGCGGGCGCCGCGGTGGGCCCAGGGGTGACGGGCGGCGGCGATCCGGCGGGCGGTGTTCCGGCGGCCTCCGGTTCGCCCGGTGGCGGTGGCCCTTCCGCTTCCAGCGCGGCGTCGGGTTCGGGGGCCCAACCTGACGCGGGCGCCGATCCCGACCCGGGCACCCAACCTGATGCGGGCGCCGCAGCGCCCTCCGGCGTGACCGGCGGTGCGGACCCGGCGCCCTCCGGCGTGACCGGCGCCCCGCCCGCCTCCGCCCCGGCGGCCCCGGCACCTCCCACCCCCCGCGCGACCCCCTCCCGCCTCCCCCGCGAATGGGTCGCCGCCGCTCTGCGGCGCGAGCGGGCCAAGGCGGGGATCTCGCTCTCCGAGCTGGCCAAGCGGGCCGGGATCGCGAAGTCGACGCTCTCGCAGTTGGAGGCGGCCACCGGTAATCCCGGGATCGAGACGCTGTGGGCGCTCGCCGTGGCGCTCGGGGTGCCGTTCAGCGTGCTCGTGGAGTCGCCCGCGCCCGCCGTGACGGTGATCCGGGCGGGTGAGGGGCCGACCATGCACGCCGAACAGGCCTCGTACGCGGGGACGTTGCTCTCCGCCGGGCCTTCCGGCGTCCGTCGCGACATCTACCACGGCGCGTTGGAGCCCGGCTCGGTGCGGGAGTCCGAACCGCACATCCCGGGGTCGATGGAGCACTTGGTCGTCTCCACGGGCCGACTGCTCGCAGGCCCGCGCGACGAGACGGTGGAGCTCTCCGCCGGTGACTACATGTCGTACCGCGGAGACGTCGCGCACCTGTACGAGGCGCTGGAGCCGGGCACGACCTTCGTGCTGGTCATGCAGCACAGCTAGGCGCGCAGCTAGGCGCCTCGCAGAGATACGTCGGGACGCGCCAGGACGCGCCAGGACGCTTCCCGACGCGCCGGGAAGCGCCAGGAAACGCCAGGAAGCGCCGAGCCTCCGCGGGCGCGTCGTGGCTTGTCGCGCAGTTCCCCGCGCCCCTTCGGGCGCTACCCTTCCGCGCCCCTTCGGGCGCTACCCCTTCCGCGCCCTCGGCGACAGCAACTGCTCCCGCAGTGCGGTGAGTTGGTGTGACGTCTCCACCGCCCGCCCCTCGTCGAGCGTCGCAAGCGCGAGCAGCAGCGCGTCCGCCACCACCAGCGCGGTCAGCGCCTCCGTCGTGATGCCGGTCGGCGTGTGCGGTGCTGTCAGGACCGCGTCCACCCGTGGCCCGTACAACTCCGCCAGTTCGTCCGTGACAAGGACGACCCGTGCCCCCACCGCCCGCGCCCGCTCGATCACGACCGTCAGCTCGGTCAGCGCTCGCCCCGGCTGGAAGATGACCACCGCGTCGCCCTGCCGCACGGCGAGCAGGTGGTCGGCGAGGGCGAAACCGGTGTCCCCGAAGTAGCGGGCCCGGCGGCCGATCCTGCCAAGGGCCAACGCCAGGTGGCGCGCGGCGAGTTCGGATGCCGCGATGCCGTAGCAGTGGATCTCGGTAGCCTCTGCGAGGAAGCCCACCGCGTCCCGCAGCGCCTCGCCCGGCGTCAGGCGCCGCGCGTGCTCGATGCGCTCCTGGGCCTCGTCGAACACCTCGCCCCAGATGCCGTCGAGGTCCCGCCCCACATGCGCGATGCGCTGCTGGAGCCGCACCTCGGGCGGCACCGCCGACGTGAAGTCCGACGCCAGCTCCCGCTTGAGCGCGGGCAGTCCCGCGTAACCGAGGCGCTGCATGGCGCGGACCACCGTCGCGTTGCTGGTGCCGCTCGCCGTGCCCAGCTCCTGGGCGCTGGCGAAGAGCAGCGACTCGGCGGGGGCGCTGACCACGTACTGGGCGACGGCCCGCTCGGACGTCGACAGCGACTCCCACTGATCGCGCACCGCGGCCCGCAGTCGCGCGAGCCCCGCCCCGCCGGAGATCCCGGCCCCCGTACCATCCTCTGAAATTTCCATTACAGCTATTGACTCTCGTGTGATGGCCGTTACTCTCCTGGGCAACGCATTCCAGCAGGAGAGCTTCCCGTAATCAACGTTACAACACGGTCACCGGAAGCTCTCCGTCGCGAGGAGAAGAATGGCACCCCGCACCGCCCCCGATGCCCCCGAACGCTCCCTTCCGCTCGTCGAGATATCCGGCACGCCCGTCGAGCGCGGCCGCCAGTACGGCGAAGCCGTCCGCCCCCAACTGCACGCCGCCCTCGCCTATTACGAGGAGGCGTTCGGCCAGTCGTCCGGCCTGACCTGGGACCAGGTCACCACGCGCGCCGCCCGCTGGCTGGCGCCCGTCCGCGACTACGCCCCCCACCTCGTCGACGAGATGCGCGGCATCGCGGAGGGCGCCGGGGTCGACCTGCTCGACGTGCTGGCCCTCAACGCCCGCGGCGAGGTCATCTACGACCGCTCGTTCGCCACCATGGAGGCCGAGAAGGCAGCGGAGACGAAGGAGGAGGCCGCCGACGGCTGCACCTCCTTCGCCGCCTACGGAGAGGCCAGCGGCGACGGCCACGTCTGGGCCGGGCAGAACTGGGACTGGCGGGCCGGGGTCGCCGACACCGTCGTCATGCTGCGCATCGTCCAGCCCCCGCACCCGACCCTGATCATGCAGGTCGAGGCGGGCCAGGTCGGACGCCAGGGCGCCAACTCGGCGGGCATCGCGCTCAACGCGAACGGCCTGGGCGGGCGCTTCGACGACGCGATCGGCCTCCCGCAGACCGTCGTACGCCGCAGTGTCCTGGACCAGCACGCCATCACCGACGCCCTGGACGTGCTCTGCCGCACCCGCGCGCACATCGCCTCCAACGCCCTGCTGACCTGCCGCGAGGGCTTCGCCGTCGACCTGGAGACGACTCCCGCCGGGCACGGCTGGATGTACCCCACCGACGGCCTCCTCGTGCACGGCAACCACTACCAGGCGGGCATCCCGGCCGCGATCGCCGCCAACTACCGCCCCATGTCGTCGGACTCGCTCGTCCGCGTCCCGCGCGCCGAGCAGGGGCTGAAGGCCCTGCGCTCCTCCACCGGCGCCGACGAGACGCGCAAGCTCATCAAGCAGGCCATGTCCGACCACCTCGGCCACCCCGAGTCGCTCTGCACGCACCCGGACCCGCGACAGCCCGAGGTCAAGCACTGGGCCACGCTCGTCTCCTCCTGCGTGGACCTGACCAGCGGCGATTACCACGTCACCGCGGGTACCCCCTGCGACCGCGACTACCAGCACATGCCCTGGAACCTCTACGACGGGCCGTACGGAGACAACAGATGACGAGGACCAAGAGGACCGACATGACCTGTACGACGAGGGGCCGGGGGCGACGGGCGACGGTCACGGGGCTCGCCGCGGCCACGCTCCTCACCGCCGTGGCCGGATGCAGCGGCGCCGACACCGCCGCCACCGGCGGAACGCCCGCCGACGCCGCGAAGCTGAAGCTGAGCGCGACGACCGCCCCCGCCAAGGGCGCCCTGGACAAGGCGAACTGGCTCCTTGAGGACGAGCCCGACTCGCTCGACCTCGACACCCAGGGATCGAGCGCGGGCCGCGTCGTCCTCACGAACGTCTGCGAGCGGCTCTACCAGCTCCAGCCCGACATGACGACGAAGCCCTTCCTCGCCGAGAAGGCCCACGCACCCGACGACAAGACCCTCGTCCTGACCGTCCGGGACGGCGTCACCTTCCACGACGGGTCGAAGCTGACCGCCGACGACGTGCTCTGGTCCCTGAAGCGGCACGCCGATCCGGACATGGAGCAGGCCGACGAGTTCGTCAACGTCAAGTCCATGAAGAAGACCGGCGACCGCGAGATCACCGTCCGCTTCAAGTCGCCCGACGCGCTCTTCACGAAGGCGCTCGCCGGTGACGCGGGCATCGTCTGGAACAAGAAGCGGGTGACCGGTTCCGGAGAGGACTTCGGAACGCCCGGCCAGGGCGACGCGTGCAGCGGCCCGTACGAGCTGAAGGGCTGGAAGTCCGGCGACTCGATCACCATCGAGGCGTACGACGGCTACTGGGGCAAGAAGCCGCTGACCCGGCAGGTCGTCTTCCGCTGGGCATCGGACAGCGCGCTGGTCAACGCCCTGAAGACGGGCGCGGCCGACGGAACGTACGCGGAATCCCCGAACACCGCCTCCGCCCTGCGCACCAGCAAGGGGCTCGACGAGCACTACGGCCCGTCCACGGCGTCGCTCGTGCTCATCCCGACGGCCCGCGGCGGCCTGAAGGACCCGCAGATCCGGCGGGCACTGTCCCTCGCGATCGACCGGACGGGCATCGCCAAGTCGGGATACGGCGGGCTCATCCAGCCGTGGGCCACACCGGTCGGCTCGGGCGCCTGGGGATACGAGAAGGATGAATTCAAGGCGGCACAGGCGGAGTTGTCCGCGTCCGCGCCCGACACCCCGACCGCCGACGACCTGGCCAAGGCCAAGGAGCTCGTGAAGGAGGCGGGCGCGCCGGCCGATCCCATCGTGATCGGCACGGACAGCAGCCAGGGGCGGACGGTCGTCGCGAACGCGGTGCGTTCCGCGCTCCAGCGGATCGGGCTCAAGGGGCAGATCAAGACGGTTCCCACCGCCCAGTTCGAGGAGTTCTACAGCGACCCGGCCGCGCGGGCCGACATCGATGTGCTGGTCGGCGACTGGTACATCTCCAAGGCCGACCCGATGGGCTTCTACGACAACGGCCTCTCCGACTCGTCCAACAACTGGGTCGGTTTCAAGGACGCGACGTACGACAAGCTGGTCCGGCGGGCCCTGAGCACCCTGGACGACGCGAAGCGGGCCGAGCTCGCCATCGACGTACAGAAGCGGTTCGTGGACGCGGGGGTGTGGATCCCGCTCGCGCAGGTCCCCTCGGCCCTGGTCATCAGCGGAAAGCTGACGGGCCCGCCCGCGTCACAGGCCTACCTCTACTACCCGTGGGCGGCCGAACTGGGCCTCAAGACGAAGAAGGGCTAGGTGAGAGGGACCATGCTCGCTCGGATCTCACGGCGGCTCGCCGGACTCGTCGCCACCCTCTTCGCCGCCTCCTTCGTCATCTTCGCCGCCGTGTACGCGGCCCCCGGTGACCCGGCGGTGTTCCTCGCGGGCGGCCGGGACAAACTGACGCCGGAGCGCCTCGCCCAGGTGCGCTCCCAGTACCACCTGGACGAACCGCTGGTGGTCCAGTACGGCCGTTGGCTGTGGGACTGCGTCCACTTCGACCTGGGACGCTCCTTCAAATACAGCGACCAGGTGGCCGACCTGGTGACGGCCCGCTTCCCGACGACACTCCAACTCGTCGCGTACTCCACCGTGCTGTTCGTCGTCCTCGGAGTCGGCGCCGGGATCCTGGCCGCGGTCAAGCGGTCCACGTGGGTGGACTCGGCGGTGGTCGGGGGCACGACGCTCGCGGCCTCGGTGCCTTCGTTCGTGGCGGCGATCGCGCTGGTCTCCCTGTTCGGGGTGCGGCTGGGCTGGTTCCCGGTCTCGGGCTCCGGGGAGGGCTTCGGGGGCACACTGCACCATCTGACCCTGCCCGCACTGTCGTTGGCGCTCGGCGCCCTCGCCATCATCAGCCGGGTCACCCGCCAGGCGATGGCGGACGCCGCCGCGTCCGACCACGTGGAGGCGGCGCGCGCCTCGGGCGTCCCGGAAAGGGACATCATCCGACGGCACGTCCTGCGCAACGCGCTCGGGCCGATCATCACGATGTGCGGACTCGTCATGGCGGGAATGCTGGCGGGCACGGTGGTCGTGGAGACGGCGTTCGGCATCAGCGGGATCGGTTCGCTCCTCGTGGGCGCGATCAATACGCACGACTTCCCGGTGGCGCAGGCGGTCCTGCTGCTCATGGTCACCGGCTACATCGTCGTGACGACCCTTGTGGACGTGGTGCATCCGCTGCTCGACCCGCGAGTGAAGGAGGCACGTTCCTGATGGCTTCCACCCCTACTTCCGCTACTTCCGCTACCTCCGCCGTGGCGCTCGCGCCCTTGGCCGTACGCCGTCGTCGACGCCCCATCGGGGTGATGGTGGCCGCGGGGCTGCTCGGCCTCGTCGTACTGGCAGCGGTTCTCGCACCGCTCCTCGCGCCCTACGCCCCCGACGCCATCGACCTCTCGGCATCACTGGTCGGGACGTCGGGCGACCACCTCCTTGGCACGGACTCGTCAGGCCAGGACCTGCTGTCGCGCGCCCTGTACGGAACCCGTACGAGCCTGATCGCGCCGATCCTGCTCCTCGCCGTCGCGGCCGTACTCGGCGTCACGCTCGGAGTGCTCGCGGCATGGCGCGGGGGATGGGTGGACGCGCTGGTCTCGCGGATCACGGACGTGATGTACGCGTTCCCCGGCCTGCTGTTCACCGTCCTGATCATCGCGGTCTTCGGCGCGGGAATGACGACGTCGGTACTTGCCCTCGGCCTCGCCTTCACACCGACGATCGCCAAGTACGTACGCTCGCTGGCCCTTTCGGAAGCACGCAAGCCGTACGTCGACGCCTACCGGGTGCAGGGCATGGGCGGCGCGCGGATCTGCGTCGCGCACCTGGTGCCGAACCTGGGCCGGGCGATCCTGGGCTACTTGGTGGTGCTGTTCGGGGAGGCACTGATGTCCCTCGCGACGCTCTCGTACCTCGGATTCGGAGCCCAACCACCCTCATCCGACTGGGGCCTGATGGTGCAGGAGGGCCAGGCTGCCGTGGTCCAGGGCGCGTTGCTCCCGGCCCTCGTCCCCGGCACGGCCATCGCGCTGGTCGTCGTGTCCTTCAACGTGGTCGGGGTCTGGGCCGCCGACCGGCTAGGGAGGCAGTGACCCATGCTGCTCGAAATCGAAGACCTCACTCTGCGGGTACCCGGCGCGGCCCGGCCGCTCCTCCAGTCGGTGTCCCTCACCGTGCGGCCCGGCGAAGTCGTGGGCCTGGTGGGCGAGTCGGGCTCGGGGAAGTCGACCACGGCGAAGGCGGCGCTCGGCCTCCTCCCGGGCGGGGCCAGGACATCGGGCTCCGTCCGTGTGAACGGCGCCGAAGTACTGACCCTCACGGGCGAGGCCCTGCGCACGCATCGCGCGCGGACGGTTGCCATCGTCCACCAGGACCCGCGCGCCGCCCTCAACCCGGTGCGCCGCATCGGCGACTTCCTGGTCGAAAGGGGCGCGGCGCGCGAACGTGCCGTGGAACTCCTGGACGCCGTAGGCCTTTCCGACCCCGAACACCGTGTACGCCAACGCCCGCACGAGCTCTCGGGCGGCATGCTGCAACGCGTGGTCATCGCGGGCGCGCTCGCGGCGGAGCCGAGCCTGCTGCTTGCGGACGAGGCGACCAGCGCGCTCGACGTCACGACGCAGGCGGAGATCCTGGCCCTCCTGCGCCAACTGCGCTCCACCCGGGACCTCGGCCTCCTCTTCATCACCCACGACCTGCACCTCGCGGCGGCGTACTGCGATCGCGTGTACGTCATGTACGCGGGCCGCGTGGTGGAGGAACGCTCGGCCGAGGCCCTGTTCGCGACACCGGCCCACCCCTATACGCGGGGCCTGCTCTCCTGCTCGCCCACCTTGGGCGACACGACCCACACCCTGCGCCCCATCCCGGGCCGCCCGCCGTCCCTGTCGGACACGTTCGAGGGCTGTCCGTTCGTGTCGCGGTGCGGGGAGGCGGAGGAGTCCTGTCGGACGTGGACCCCGCAGCGGCTGAAGCTGGACGACGGCGGAACAGCGGCGTGCGCTGTCGTGGGCAGGCACCCCGATCCGCGACCGCGGAACACGGAGACGACCGAGGTGAGCCACTGATGTCCCCCGACCTGCTGGCGGTAGAAGGCCTGAGCAAGAGCTACCCCCTGCCCGGCGGCGGTCGCCACCAGGCGGCCGACGGCGTGACGTTCACGGTCCGACCGGGCGGCTCCGTAGGCATCGTGGGCGAATCGGGCTCGGGCAAGACGACAGTCGCCCGCATGCTGGTGGGCCTGGTCCGCCAGGACTCCGGCACGGTGACCGTAAGAGACCGCCCCCGCGAGGCCCGTACGCCCCGAAAGCGCACCGCACGTCTGGCCAGAGCGAGGGAGATCCAGATGGTCTTCCAGGACCCCTACCTCTCCCTGGACCCCCGCCTCACCTCGGCCCAGTGCCTCCGCACGGCCCTGCACCTGCACGGCAGGGACGAGAAGCCGGCGGCAGCGCTCCTGGACCAGGTGGGCCTGGGCTCACGCGAGGCCGGCGCCCGCCCCCGCGAACTCTCCGGCGGCCAGCGCCAGCGCCTGGCCATCGCGAGGGCGCTGGCGGTGGACCCCCAAGTTCTTGTCCTCGATGAGGCGGTGGCGGCACTGGACGTGTCGATCCAGGCCCAGATCCTGCAACTGCTCGGCGAGATCCGCCGGGACACCGGGGTGGCCCTGGTCTTCGTCAGCCACGACCTGGCCGTCGTCCAGCACGTCACCGACGAGGTCCTGGTGATGCGCCGGGGCAGGGTGGTGGAACAGGGGCCTACGGACCGGGTGCTGACGGCACCGGAGGACCCGTATACGAACCTGCTGCTCGCCTCGGTCCCGGGCGAGGGCTGGAACCCACAGGATGTGACGTCGGCGAGGGCGGCACTGAGCTCGGCATAAAGGCGGGGGCCCTGCACAACAAAGGCAGGAGCCCTGTCTCCGCGCTTGCGCGCGGAGACAGGGCTCCTTGGGTACTGCTATCCGTGTCCGGATCAAGTCACCGGAACTCTCACACATCCCATTCGCATGGGACGCCCCACTACTGGGGGGTGACGTTCTCCGCCTGCGGACCCTTCGGGCCCTGCGTGACATCGAAGCTCACGGCCTGGTTCTCCTCAAGGGAGCGGAAGCCGTTCGCGTTGATCGCGGAGTAGTGGACGAAGACGTCGGGGCCTCCGCCTTCCTGGGCGATGAATCCAAAGCCCTTTTCGGCGTTGAACCACTTCACGGTTCCGGTAGCCATAAGCCCTCCTTGGGCCAAAGGGTTGCCCTGCTCCAGAACCTGCGATTGTTGAAACAACTGCATAAGTCTGAAAACGACGAGAGCCCGCGGGTCACATGCTCCGCAGGCTCTGTACTGCAAGGGAAACCAAACTGCAACTTGCGGTGAGCTTAGCACGCAGGCAGCTGAAAGCAATAGGGGGCAAGATCACGTCACCCGGATGTTTGACGGACCCCCTGGAGGGGTTGACGGACCAGGTCCGGAGGGGTTGACAAGGGCGGGATCGGGGCCCCGCTTTCTGCACCGTACCGCAAGGGGGCTAGCCTCCCCGATGTGGACAATTCTCCCGTTGACACCATCACCGGGGAGGGCTCAGATCAGCTCCCCGGCCATCACCGCACCCCCAGGCCGCGCGTCGGTCACATTCAGTTCTTGAACTGCATGCCCCTGTACTGGGGTCTCGCGCGGACCGGAACCCTGCTCGACTTCGAGCTCACGAAGGACACCCCGGAGAAGCTCAGTGAGCAGTTGGTGCGGGGCGATCTCGATATCGCGCCCGTCACTCTCGTCGAGTTCCTCAGGAACGCCGACGATCTCGTCGCTTTCCCCGATCTCGCGGTCGGCTGCGACGGCCCGGTGATGTCCTGCGTGATCGTCTCGCAGGTCCCCCTCGACCAGCTGGACGGCGCCAGGGTCGCGCTCGGCTCGACCTCGCGCACCTCCGTGCGCCTGGCGCAGCTGCTGCTCGCCGAGCGCTTCGGCGTGCAGCCCGACTACTACACGTGTCCGCCCGACCTCGGCGTGATGATGCAGGAGGCGGACGCCGCCGTGCTCATCGGGGACGCGGCGCTGCGGGCCAACCTGATCGACGGGCCGCGCCTGGGTCTTGACGTGTACGACCTTGGTCAGATGTGGAAGGAGTGGACGGGTCTGCCGTTCGTCTTCGCGGTCTGGGCGGCCCGGCGGGACTACGCGGGGCGCGAGCCCGCCGTCGTGGACGCGGTGCACAAGGCGTTCCTGGCCTCGCGCGACCTCTCCCTGGAGGAGGTCGGCAAGGTCTCCGAGCAGGCCGCGCGCTGGGAGGCCTTCGACGCCCAGATCCTGGAGCAGTACTTCACGACGCTCGACTTCCGGTTCGGGAGCGCGCAGTTGGAGGGCGTGGCGGAGTTCGCGCGCCGGGTGGGGGAGACGACGGGCTTCCCCGCGGATGTGCGGGTGGAGTTGTGGGGTAAGCAGCCTTAGTACGCGGACCACTGCGGGCTGCGGACTACCCTGAGCGGCATCTGGAGACAGTGCCCGCGGCCCGGGTGGCCGCGGGCGTGCGGCGCGTCCGGGGGAGGCCTTCGTCATGCACCCGCTCGATCCCGGCGAACCGACCGCCGTCGGCCCCTACCGCCTGCTCGGCAGACTGGGCTCGGGCGGCATGGGCCGGGTCTATCTGGGGCGCAGCTCGGGCGGCCGTACGGTCGCGGTGAAGGTCGTCCACCCGCACTTCGCGCTCGACGAGGAGTTCCGCGCCCGCTTCCGGCGCGAGGTGGACGCGGCGCGGCGGGTGGGCGGCGACTGGACGGCGCCGGTGCTCGACGCGGACCCGGAGGCGCCGGTGCCGTGGGTGGCCACGGGCTACGCGGCGGGACCTTCACTCGCGGAGGCGGTACGTGACCTGTCGCCGCTCCCCGCCCATTCCGTACGCGTACTGGTGGCGGGCCTGGCCGAGGCGCTGACGCACGTCCACGGCCTCGGACTCGTGCACCGCGACGTCAAGCCGTCGAACGTCATGCTCACGATGGACGGTCCGCGCCTCATCGACTTCGGCATCGCACGCGCGACGGACGGCACGGCCTCGCTCACGTCGACCGGCGTCTCCGTCGGCTCGCCCGGCTACATGTCGCCGGAGCAGATCCTCGGCAGGGGAGTCGCGGGGGCGGCGGACGTCTTCTCACTGGGTGCCGTCCTCGTGTACGCGGCCACGGGGGCATCCCCGTTCCCGGGTGACTCCTCCGCGTCGCTGCTCTACAAGGTCGTACACGAGGAGCCGGAACTCGGCGCGCTGGACGGCGATCTGCGCGACCTGGCACGGGAGTGCCTGACCAAGGACCCGGACGCGCGCCCGACTCCGCGGGAGATCGCGCGGCGGCTCGCGCCCTCGGGTGTGGGCGGGCTCGTGGCGGCCGGGTGGCTGCCGGGGCCGCTGGTGGAGCGGGTCAGCCGGAGCGCGGTGCGGATCCTCGACCTGGAGACGGACGCGGCCGGGCTCGCGGAACAGCCGTCGGGGCCGGTGCCGTTCGGCAGTTCGGTGGTGGGCGGATCCTTCGGCCCACCGGACGCTTCGTACGCTTCGTACGCGTCGGCGCCTGCCGTGTACGTCCCCACGCAGACCTCCCCTCCGTCGTCAGCCCCGCCATCGGGCCCGCCCGGCCGCATGAGCGTCTCGGTCGCCGCGACGTCCACGCCGGGTGGGGCCGACGGGCAGCGGGGCCGCAAGGTCAGTTGCACGCTGGTACTCGGCATCGCGGGCGCGCTCGCCGCGGCGACCATCGGCTCCGCTTTCGTGTTCGGGCTGCTCCCGGGGGAGAACGACAGGAGCAGCGACACGGCCCGGCCCCCACAGGCGACGGCAAGCGGCCAGCAGGGCGACGGCAAGGTCCCGGACTCCTACCTCGGCACGTGGGAAGGCCAGGCGACAGCAGCCAACGGCGCGGTCCCGATGGGCACGTTCAGCCTCAAGGTCGAGCAGGCCAAGGTCGGCGAACGCTTCGCGGTCATGACGCAGACGGACCAGCTGGGCGGCGTCTGCGCGGTGGACCTGGTCCTGAAGTCGGTGTCGGGGAAGGAGATCGTCGCACGGGGCAAGGGGCAGGCGGAGAGCGCCGCCCAGTGCACGAAGAACACGCACACGGTGCGGTTGCGCCCGAAGGGCGACGACCTGCTCTACCTGTCGGAGAACGCGGAGTCGGGGAACCCGGAAGCGCGGCTTTCACGTGCGTGAGGCTTGAACCACGTGAGTGAGGCTTGAACGGGTCCCCCCTCGCCGAACCGGCCGTCAGCTTCCCGTTCCCCCCGCCCTCCGTTCCCCGTCCTCTGTCCCCGCGTCACATCGGCGTCGTGACGGTGACCGGCTCCCCGCTGCCCGTGTACAGCAGGCCCTTGCCCGGTGCGATCGGGCCGCCGACCATGCTCCGGGTCGTACGGATGCCGATCAGTTCGCCGCTGGAAGAGTCCTGCGGGGAGAGCAGGATGCCGCGCCGCCCCTTCTTCGCCTCGACCTGCCAGCCGGAGAAGCCACCGCACACCTCCTCCTCGTCGCCACCGATGACGAGCCCGAGGCCACGCTCGGAGCCCCGCTGCACGAGCCGCTTGAACTCGCGCTCGGCGTCGCAGTCCTCCAGGACCTCACCGTCGTCGATGATCCACACGATCGGCTCCTCGGGCGTCGCCGACTCGACGACCTCCTTGAAGTCGTCGCTCTCGATGTCGTCGTCCGTGAAGACCTTCAGCACGCCTTCCTGGCCGTCCAGTTCACGGAGCGGCGAGGGCCGAGGCGCGGCGATGACGAGACGTACGCCCTGGGTCAGATAGGACCGCGCCAGGTTCATCAGTGTCGTACTGCGACCCGACTTCGCCGGCCCCGCGACGACGAACGTGGGCACGCCCTGTGCGAGGTCGGGGCCGAAGCCCATGATGTCGTCGCCGCCGATGCCGGCGAGCGCCCAGAGCTTGGAGCGCGAGGCATCGGGGTCCCGCATCTCCCAGGCGTCGGTGAAGTTGATCCGGCTCGGCAGGCTGTCCACGCGGAACGGCTTGCGCGAGCGCGGCACGTCCGCGTCCCGCGCGGCCGCCGCCTCGCCGATCCCGGAGATCGCCGCGGCCTGGCCCTGACCCGTGGAGTCCTCGGCGAGCAGCGCGAACTGCGTCTCCGTACCGTGCTCGTTCTTGAAGCCGCGGCCCGGCGGGATCTCCTCCGGCACCTTGCGCGCGTTCATGCCGAGCATCGAGAAGTCGGAGCGGTCGGCGAGCCGCAGGCCGTACTTGTCCTCGGTGAGCGAGGCCATGCGGCCGATGAGGACCTGGCGGTCACCGGTGATGACCAGGTGGATGCCGACGCTCGCGCCTTCGCGCATCATCGCCTGCAGCTCGTCGGTCAGCTCACCGTGGTCGTACTCGCCGAGCGTCGGCAGCCAGCCCTCCCAGCGGTCGAGGAGCACGACGATGTGCGCGAGCCGCTCCTCCTCGGGCGCCGCGGCCCGCTGCTCGCCGATGTCGGCGTAGCCCTTGTCGGCGAGGAGGTCCTGGCGGCGGGTGAGTTCACCCTTGAGGCGGGTGACCAGGCGCACCGCACGCTCGGTCTGGTTACGGCTGACGACGGCGCCGCAGTGCGGGAGCCGGGTCAGCGCGTTGAGCGCGCCGTTGCCGCAGTCGATGCCGTAGAGGTGCACGTCGGCCGAGGAGTGCGTACGGGCGATGGAGCCCGCGAGCGTACGCAGGATCTGCGAGCGGCCACTGCGCGGGGCGCCGCCGATGAGCAGGTGCCCGAAGGTCTCGAAGTTGACGACGACCGGGCGCCGCGCCTGGTCGGAGGGGATGTCCTCAAGACCGTACGGAGCGGGGGCGAGGGAGCCGGGCTTGTCGCTCGCGGCGGGCAGCGGGATCTCGTCGAGCTGGAGCGATTCGGAGAGAGCGGGCAGCCACGGGCTGTGCTGGGCGGGGATGCCCATCGTCGCGTTCGCGTCGCGCACGGCGTCCACGAGGACCTTGAGGTCGGTGATCTCCTCCTCCTCGCGCGCCTCGGCCTTGGGCTTCACGAGCGCGGCACGGCCGAGGTCCTCCCACCCGAGCGGCCCCGCCCACGGCGCGAGCAGCGCGGGGTCGGTGGCGCCGGGCCTGCGGCCACCGACACGCCCCGACTGGAAGGGGACGAGCGAGGCGTGACCGAGGCGGACGTAGGCGCGGCCCGGTGTGCTCTTGGAGATGTGCCCGGCCTCGGGGGAGTCGATGACGTCGCTGGACTCCGCGCCGTCCGTCACGCGCAGGGCGATACGGAGGTTGGTGTTGGCGCGGATCTCGGGAGACACGACACCACTCGGGCGCTGCGTGGCGAGGAGCAGGTGGATACCGAGGGAACGGCCACGCTGGGCGATGTTCACGAGTCCCGTCACGAAGTCGGGCAGGTCACGCACCATCGAGGCGAACTCGTCGATGACGATGAGGAGCCGGGGCACGTGCGGGTACGAGGGATCGCGGCGCACCAGGTCCTGGTAGTCCTCGATGTCCTTGGCGTCGGCGGCGGCGAGAATGTGCTCGCGCCGCTTCAACTCGGCGCCGAGCGACTCCAGGGCGCGCTCGACGAGGTGGGCGTCGAGGTCGGTGACCATGCCGACGGTGTGCGGCAGCTTCACACAGTCCTTGAAGGCGGACCCACCCTTGTAGTCCACGAGGACGAAGGTCATGTTCTCGGGGGTGTTGGCCACGGCGAGCGCGGCCACGATGGTCTGAAGCAGCTCCGACTTACCGGAACCGGTCGTACCGGCGATCAGGCCGTGCGGCCCGTCGCGCCGCATGTCGATGCCGAAGGGACCGTCGTACGACTCGCCGATGACGGCCATCGTCGACTGGCCGCCCATCCGCCAGCGCGCGGTGATCTGGTCGGCCGTCGGCGGTTCGAGCTGGAGCACGTCGAGCAGTCGGCTGGAGCCGGGCAGCGCCGAGTCCTCGGTCTCCCCACTGATGTCGCGCAGTGGGGACAGCGCGCGGGCGAGGCGTCCGCACCACGCGGGGGACACGAAGTCGGGGCGTACGGAACGGATGCGGGCGGCGCCCGTCTGCTCGACGCGCAGCCGCAGTTCGAGGGGCTTCTCGGCGTCCTGCTCGCTGCTCTCGGCCTCGGTGGAGTGCCAGGCCTGGAAGGAGGGGAAGCCGCCGGGGGCGGGCGGGGTGGGTGCCTGGCCGCCGGGCGTGGGCCGGGTCGGCAGGCTGATCTCCTCGGGCTTCGGCTCGGCGATCACGATGGCCTGGCACTCGCCGGGCAGGAACCGCTCCTCGGCGTCGAGGCAGAGCGCGAACATGGACACGGCGGGTCCTTCGCGCAGCAGCTTCACCACACCGGGCATGGACCGAAGGCGCCGCGAGCCGTCCCAGACGACCACGATGTCGGGGTCGCCGAAGGAGGCCCCGCCCTGCCGGTTGTTGTTCTCCTTGGCGGCTTTCTGGCGGGCGGCGAGGATCTGGGTGAGTTCACCGATGCGGGAGCCGACGGTCTCGGCGTCCGTCCCGATCAGTACGTTGGCGTCCTGCGCCCCGGAGGGCCGCGAGTGCGGCAGCCAGCGCGTCCAGTCCCAGGTCTGCCGTGCGGAGTTCTCGGTCAGTACGTAGAACTGGACGTCGAGCGGGCTGTGCAGGACCGAGGCCTGCGCGACCGCCCAGCGGCCGAGCGCCTGCGCGGAGTCGCCGGGCCCGGCTATGCCGATGACGCCGAGCTTGCGCAGCGAGAGCGCGACGGGGGCGTCCTCGATCTTCCAGGTGACCTCGCGCTTGTGGTCGTCCTGCTCGGGGTCGTCGAGCACGACCTCGGAGTCGAGCCGTCCCGTGCCGACGCGCAGGAGCAGATGATCCTCGTCGGTACGCCGCCGCTCCCACAGCCGCGTACGGGGGCCGGTGCTCAGCGAGAGAATCCCGGCCGGGCTGAGGATGGCCAGCCGCTTGTCGAGCCGCTCGGCGACGAGGGCTTCCTGGGCGTCCTTCTCGATCCGCTCCTTGTGCTCGTTGTACTCCTTGAGCTGTTTGGCGTGGGATTTGCGCCCGTGCTTCTTGTCCATGAAGTAGTTGCCGAACAGGATCAGCGGGCTGAGCCCCGCCATGATCAGGTAGTACCAGCGCTGGAAGATCATCGCCGATACGACCGCACCGACCAGCGGCGTGAGCGCCATCAGCCAGGGCAGTGGCCGGGCCTCGAAATCACGTACCGTATTGGGCAGTTTGAATTTGGTCTGCCGCTCGGGCGGACGCAGTCGGGGCGGTCGGTTGTAATCGAGTCCGGAACCGTCCTCGGACCACTTCAGAGCGGCATTGGGCGGGGTATAGCGGTCGAGTTCGAGAAGGGTATTGCCGAGGGCGATCTGAGCACCGAGGGGCCATTCGCCCTTATCGCGCTTTTCCCCCTTGCCGCGCGACTTCGCCCCCCTCTCCCCCTTATTCTTCTTACCGCTCTTACCGCTCTCACCGTTCTTAGCGGCGCCCTTCTCGGTCTTCTCGGTCTCCTCGACCTCACCGAAGGGCTTGCCCTCAAGGGTCACGCCGTCTATGTCACCATGTACGGCGACTTGGCAGGTGCCATCGGTTGCAACTGACAACGTCAGGGCGCGTGCGGGAAGCTCCGGATCATCGATGCGGATGTACGAGGCGGGCCCGCTGCCGATGTCGTAGCGCCCGATGCCGAGCCGGTGCACGGCGCCGGCCACGGGCCCGCCCGCGACGCGCAACTCGACGAGTCCGGTGGGCTCGCCGGGCAGGCAGCCCGCGGGATCGTGCAGGCTGACGACGGCGCCCTCACGCAGCGGGGAGGTACCGATGGTGGCGGCGGCATCGAGGGGATACCCGTCGACGAAGACGATCGGTGCCCCGCCCTGGCCGGTGCCCGGCTGGAGTTGATGCCCCCCGATCGGAATGATCTGGGCATCACCGCCGCCGTACCCGACGTGCGACGCCAGCTCCTTTGCGATGTCCCCCACGGAGGACTCAGGATCGGCGTCGAGCACGACGTCGGCGTTGGCGCCGCCGAGCGGATCGACGACGGTCAGAGTCAGGCGCACGATCGTCCTCCCGTTCAGCCCGCTGCGACCGCTTCCGGAACGCGGTCACAGTGGCTGGTTCACAGTGCCTGTGAGGCTGTCCACAGTGCCTGTGACGATAGCCGCTCCACCCTTCCCACAGGCAACGGGCTGTGCACGAGCTCATAGCAGACCTGTGACTCAACCGGGGTGTGCTCACTTCTGCCCCACCCGTAAGCTGCTGACCCAAGAGCGGAAGATCGTACGAGCGGCTGCACAGCCTTCGAGCGGCCCGCACTGAGGAGCCAAGGGGGATGGCCCTGCGGCGAGTTGGATTGGATGTGAAGCCACATGGCCAAAGACGCCGATATCACCTATGAGGAGATGCGGACCGCGGCGGGCAAGCTGAACGACGCCAAGGACAAGATCGATGAGAAGCTCGACGCTCTTGAGCGCTTCATCGAGAACCTGGTGAAGAACGGCTACACGACTCGCAAGGGTTCGCAGGCCTTCGAGGACTCCTTCAAGGAGTTCAAGAAGGGCGCCAAGGACACCATCGAAGGCCTCACGGGCATGGGCAAGTTCCTGACCAGCGCCGCGAAGGCGTACGAGGACCTGGACGACGACCTCGCGAGGGGCGTCAAGGGCAAGGGCTGATCACGCCCTCGACCTGCTGAAGTACCCCAGTGCGGTGGGCCGCCCGGTTCCCGGCGGCCCACCGCACTGTTGTGTCTCCGTAGCGCGACCTTGGAGGCGCCGTGGGCGGAGACGGCGGCCGGACCCAGCTGGACCTTGACGTGATCAAGGGCATGGGAACCGGTCTCAACCATGTGAAGAAGGCCTTCGAGGGCCTGAACAAGCTGAGTGGCAAGTACGGGGACGATTTCGGCGACGGAGACCTAGCGGACAAATTCGAGGACTTCGCCAAGAACTGGGAAATCAAGCGCAAGGAATTGACACAGGAAGTCGATGCCCTCGCCAAGATCGCCAAGGCGGCGGGTAAGGCATACGAGGACATCGACCATCAGCTGGCCCAAGCGATCCGGGGAGCCCAGGTCCCCAAGGCGCACAAGAAGGGCAAGTAGCCTGTGGCCGGACGACCGCGCGACTGGCACCCGGTCGCGGACAGCGACCCCATTCCGGGCGATCCTGACCAAATGGCCGCGCTGGGCAGGCAGTTGCGCAAAACTGCCGACGAGCTGAGCCGCCAGATCCGAAACCTCAAGGCGATCGCCGACGTCGACGCCTGGGACAGCAAGGCGGGCAAGGAGTTCCGTGAGAAGGCCAAGGGCAACGTAGGCAAGCTCGAAGCGGCCTTCAAGAGGTACGACACGGCTGCCGACGCCATTGGCGGCGAGGTCGTGGCGGTAGGCGGCGACTATCAGGACAAATTGCATGCCAAATCCCGGGATTACGCCTCCGACCTGAACCGCGCGCAGGAAATCGCGGACGCCGCGCTCAAGGACGCCAAGGATGCGGACAACCGCAAGGGAGCGGCTCAGCGGAGTCTCGACGGCCTGCCCCGACGGGGTGCGGGGCAGAGCGACGCTGCTGACAAGGGCGACCAGAAGGCCGGACGAAAGAAAATCGAATCCCAGCGTGACGCGGCCGGGGGTGAGATCGAGGCGGCCCGGGAGAAGATCGGCGGAGCCAAGCGGATTCGTGACGACGCGGCCAAGCGGGCCCGGGAGGCCATCGATGAGGTCATCAGCGATGATTCGCTGAAGGATGGATTCTGGGACAGGTTCGACGAGGTTCTCGACACGATCGCCACGTGGACCGCGAATATCGCGACGGTACTTGGGGTCGTATCGCTCCTGGTCGGCTGGATCCCAGTGATCGGTCAGGCGCTGGCCGGGCTTCTCGGGTCGTTGGCCATGCTGGTGACTCTCCTCGGCACGCTGGTCACACTCGTCCAATTCATACGAGGCGACGCGACCCTGATGGACCTCGGGATGTCAGCCCTCGGCTTCCTGATGATGGGCGTCGGCAAGGCCTTCTCCAAGGTGGCCGGTAAGTACGCGAAGGTCGCTCTGGAACGAATGGGGAAGTCGGGAGTCGCTAACACTGCGAAGCAGTCGAAGCGGGCCGCCAAGGGTTTGAACAAGCTTGCCGGGGACGGATTCAAGGTGGATATGACGAGGCCCTGGGGCTCGCTCAAGGAGTCCGTCGCGGGGAAGATGCGGAACTTCAAGCTTGAGAAGGGTGATGGCTGGAAGTCAATGAAGGAGCCATTCATGGAACCCTTCTCGGGGGCGGCCTGGAAGCAGAACCTGAGAGGTCTCAGGCCCGGTAACTTCCAAGATGCGGGGGATTCACTGGCGGTTCGCGGAGACGGGAATGCTGTTCTCGGCATCGGGCGCTCCTTCTCCATGGCGGACCCCGGTGTCGCCTCTCGCCTCAAGGACATCAAATTCGCCGCGCAAGGACTCGGCAGCTCTCCGACGGTCAACAGAATTTCGAACGCGGCCACGGGAGTTTCTCTCGTCGGCTCCGGGGTTACTCTGGGCGGCCTTGCCCTGGACAGCAACCTCAACCCGCTCTTGGACTGAAGTGGATCCAGCATGAACATGCCAGATGGCGGCCCGCCAGTCGCGGATGACTACAAGTGCCGGTTCAGCCTTCAGGACGGCTGGGTGGACCTGAGCCTCGAAGGTGGAACAAAGGCGGAGGCGCTGGGGCTCGCGGGCCAGGCCGTCGACCGCTTCAACCCGATCGAGCTGACCGTGGGTGGCCGGGAACTGGTCGATGAGCTGGCCGACCGTGCGATGTACTTGAACAAGGGCGAGCCGAATTTCGCAGCCTCCTACTACACCGCAGGAGGCATCCGGCTCGCCGACCTGCTGGTCGACTCGTACGGCGAAGAGAGCACTCCACGGCCCGCACCTGCCGAGGTCACCCCGCTCCTCCTCGACTGGTCGAATGCGGAGATCGTCGGAGATCCGGACATCGCATACATGGACCTCGCGACCGGGGCCGCCGCGGTCCGGGTGCGTTCGGTGCTGAAGGTCAAGCGCATGCTCGGATTCGGCAGCCGTCTGGGCGAGTTCATCAAGTACGCCGTTTTCCCGCCCGGATTCAACACGCTCGATGTGATCGCGGTGAGCTGGGAGAACATGGAACGGTCCGACGAGATCGCGCAGTTGGCGGATGAACTGGTGTCAACGATGACGATCGTGCATGTTGACGCCGACGGGAACGAAATCCCGCATGAACTCCCGAGCTGACGGAATACATGAAGAAGGCAGACGAATTCGCCTCGCCACCGTCCGACTACAACGTCATCGTTCCGGATGGCTGGTTTCAGCTTCTGCTTGACCCCGATGATCGGGACCGTGCCATCGTGGCCCTGGCGGAACGTCAGTTCCGTGGCATCGACAACGCTCCGCGTCTCAAGGAGCAGTTCATGCGGGAGCTGCAGCGGAAAGCCAGGGAGGCGTACCGGGCAGGCGGCATGGAGCTCTACCTCTCGACCCTCACCATCGGCCCCATCCCGCTGGCCTCCTCACTCCTGATTAGCATGCTGTCACCCGACGCGTGGCCGCAGAACCTGGACGTGGAGGCTCTCGCGGAGCACCTGCTTGTCCTGGACGCACAGAAGGCGGAAGCAAGGGAGAGGACGGGCTGCTTGGCGAGTGAACTGAGCGTCGTGGAAGTCGTGGACCTCGAAGCAGTGGGCAAGGCTGTCCGCCGGCGCTGTCGCGAAGCACCGGACCCCGAGCATCAACTGGGCAACGAACTGCCTACGACCACGCTCTCCTACTACGTCTCGATCCCGGCGACCACGTCCTGGCTCCTCATGAACTTCTCCACGCCCATGGACCCGCTGGCGGACAAGATGGTGGAGCTGTTCGACGTGGTGGCCGGAACGCTGCACTGGGGCTGAGGCTGACACCCTGGCCACGGCAAGGCGATGTGCCCGCAGCCGAGGCAGCCCGTGCGTGTCAGCGGTTGATGGACTGGATTTCCTCGACGGTGATGTTCTGTGTGGTGCCGAAGGTGCCCGCAGGGAGAGTTCCGCCGGGGACGCCAGTGCCCTTCCACGTGACCTTCCACGTGATGGTGGCCTTGAGTTCGTACGTCCCGTCGCCGGACGAACGGAGGTAGGTCACTCCGCACGGCGGGATCTTCTCGGCGTTGCCCCTGACGTACGGGGAGCCGATGCTGCCGTCCTTGTTGATGGCGCATTCCCCGGACGCGGGGTGGCTCTGGGCATCCTTCGTGCCGGGCTCGATCCGGAGGGACCGCGGTTCGGCGGTGGTCGTGGCCTCGATGTTCTGGCCACCGGCGTTGAGCGAGGCGGTCACCGAGACGGGCTTGAACTCCGCTTTGTCCAGCCAGGCCCAGGTGTGGAGGTTCACCTTCGTGACGTTCTCGGGGGCGAGAGTGACCTTGGTACCGGGGATCTTGATCTTCGCGTAGGCGAGTTCGGCGAGGACCTCCGGTGTCACCGCGTTCTCAACCTTCGGGGGCTCCCCGTTGTCGACCCAGAAGGGCGGCTTCTTGCAGGCGAAGATGTCGCCGCCCTCTTCGTAGGGAAGGGCGGCACGGTCCCAGAACATGCCCTTGCCCTTCTTGTCCATGTTGTAGTTCTTGTAGGGGTGGCCTTTGACGTAGTGCTCCTCGAAGGCGGCGACCGCTTCGCCGAGTCCACTGGCGTGGGGGAGGTTCTTCGTCTTCTGGTGGTCCGCCTTGAGCTGATCCGGCGTGTATTTGGGCTCGTACCAGCAGGGGGGCGGGGTCCAGTTGGAGGACGACACCGTCAGGGGCCCGCTGGACTTGCCGGTGCCGTTGCGGGACAGGTCGAAGCGGACGACGGACTCGATCTCTTCGCCGCTTCTGTCGCCGGACTGTTCGACTTTCCCCTCGTCCTTGTCTCCGGGGCGAGTGGCGAAGGCGTCTGCCGGGGCGAGTGCCAGGCAGGTGATGGCGGCGAGCGCCGATGCTCGCCAGACTGCGGCTCTCGCGGTCTCTACGGTTGGCATTGTGCGGCTCCCCTGTTGGACGACACTCCGGTCGTCTGCCATACGCCCTTCGCGTTGTGGTCGAGGCGCGTGTCGTAGAAGACGTACGAGGTCTCGTCGACCTTAGTCTTGAGCGTCTTGTCGGTCTTGCGCTCCTTGGCGAAGCCCTTCGACTCATCGCTGCAATACGTGAGGCGGGCCGACCCATCCTTACGGAAGGTGACGGTGCGGTCGAAGTAGCGCACTGTGCCGGTGACTGAGAGACCGTCGTCGGTGTAGCTCTTGATGGACTTGGCTGCGGACTCGGCCGCGTCGCCGGAGGAGTAGAAGTACACCGGTGCGTACTCCGGGTCGCCCTTGATGATGGCGGCGTCGACGGCGCGCAGCCTCTCTGCGTTGTCCGTCAGGACCGCATCCTTCTTCGCGTCACCCGTCTTGCCGCCCTCAAAGACGAGTACGTCGTCCTTGGGCAGTGTCACCTTCGGGCGGTCGGCGCTGTCCTCAGCCGACGTGCTCGGTGATGCGGACTTCTTCGCGTCGCCCTGGTCAGCACCCGCGATCTTGTCGTTGCCCTTGGGCTTGTCGTCGTCCCCACTGCCACAGGCCGTGAGGAGCAGGGCTGTGGTGGCGGCGAGCGCGGTGGCGACAGGCATGGTGCGGCGGTTCACGGTCGGCTCCCGGTGGGGCGAAGGCGTTTCCAACGGGCTGACGCTACCTGTGGGGTTGTTGGTTTCACCAGGGTTTATAGCTGGACAAGATGTCCCACTTCGGCGGACTGTCATCGTGTCGTGACGTGTAGGACGTGTTGAGGGCGCGCTAGAGCCGGGGCCCGCAGCCCGCCCGCCCTCACTCCCGCCCGGCCCCTGCCCTCACCCTCAGCCCCGCCCCCGCGAGAAGTCACCCCGCCCCACCCGATCCGCAAGCCCTTCGTCCTCCGCACCTCGCAGCAGCGACCCGTACCCCGTAGCCGCCCACACGCTCTGCTCGGCCGGGACCTCGAAGTACGGCACCCGGCGTCCCCCGGGTTCCTCGTCAGTGAGTACCTCCGGCGCTCGGCGGGCGCGGACCGCCGCCCGGCACTCCTCGCAGGCCGCGATGTGGAGTTGATCGCGTCGGCCCAGTGGACGCCAACGGATGCGGAGGTCGGCGCGGCCGTGCAGGGGGTTGAAGAAGCAGAGGGGGAGTGGCGGTGTGGCACCGCTGTCGGGGTTCAGTGCGTCCCGGCCCTCTGCCACCAGGGCCAGTACGCCCGCCAGGTCAGGCAGGCCGCGCGCGGAGTCGAGGACCTTGCCCGCGGCGGCGTAGGCGTCAAGTGCGCGTTGGAGGCGTGGCGTTGAGGCGGGCGTGGACTGGGCCGCTGCCTCGCCGAGTGCGAGGACTTCCGCCTCGGCCTGGCGGCGCAGCGCCGCCTCGTCCGCGGTGCGCGCCGCCGCGAACACCGCCTGGGGGAAGGCGAAGGGCGAACCGGTCGCGCCCGGGTGCCGGTTCGAGCGGCCGCGCCCCCGGCGGCGTACGAAGAGGAAGAGTCCCGCCGCGGCAAGGGTGAGCGCGATGGCGATGGCGACCGGCAGCAGCCAGGTGGGGCCGCCCTCCTTGTCCGCGGCCGACGGGCGGTCCGCGTTCCCGCTGCCGGGGCCGCTACCGTCCCGCAGATCGGCCGTGGCCTTCTCGTACGCCTTCGTGCCGTCGCCGCGCGCGATCAGCTCGATCGCCTTGGCCGTCCGCTCGGAGAGCCCCGCGTCCTTCATCTCCTCCAGGTGGGTGACCGTGGCCACCGCGTCCTGGGCCTGCTGCTTCTCGCCCGGCCACTCGAAACCGTGCAGAGAGTCGGTCCACTTGTCGCCGCCGGTGACGAGGATGAGGTCGTGCTGGTCGAGGCGGTCGTGTACGACCTCCGCGAACACTCCGGACTCGCCGTCGTACGCGTCGCCCTGGACCACCGGCACCAGGGCGACCTTGATGGGGAGGCCGGTCTTCTCGATCTGCCGCGCCAACCGCTTCTGGCGGGCGGGGGGTATGGAGTCCGCGTACGCGGCGTCGACGTACACCGGTGACGTGCGCAGGGCGTCGGCGATCTTCTGGCCGGGGCTGGGGGCGGGGGAGTTGGGGGCCTGGGCCGCGGAGGGCGGGGCCGCGGCCAGCAGGGCGGCGAGGGTGGTGAGGGTCGTGAGTGCGACGGCCGCCGTCGTGGCGAGACGCTTCAGGTTACTGAACACCGGCGTACTCCCGTACCTGGCGGATGAGTTGAGGGACTCCGTTGGCCAGGGCGGGCAGCGGCCCCGGCGCCTCCTCGTACGGCACACGCTCGCCGCGGCCCGTCCCCGGCAGAGTCAGCCGGAGCGTGTAGGCGAGGCGCGGCTGCACGCCGACCAGGACGCGGCACTCCGCGCACACCGGGATGGTGCGCAGGCGCTGATCCTCCGCCGCGTACTGGGCGTCGCGCCACCCCGTGGCCGGGCCGTGCAGCGGGTTGAGCGCGCAACAGGGCTTGTCGACGCCTACGAGCGTGCTCCGCCCGACCCGCGCGAGGACGATCGCCGCGGCGAGATCGGCGGGTGTCGTGTCGTCGTCGACGTGCCCGTCCGGGTCACGGTCGGCGAGGAGCGTGGCGGCGTCGAGGCAGTCCCAGACGCGGGTGCGGACGGTGGAACTGAGCGTGGCGTCCGGGTCGAACGCGGCGGCCAGCGCGCGGAGTTCGTCGCGGGCGGTGCGCCGCAGATAGTCGTGGGAAGGGTCCGGGGGAGCCTCGAAGGAGGTGGTGGCCGAGACGGTCGACGGCGTACGAGGCCGGCGCAGGGCCGGCACCGCGAGGCGCAGGATGCCGAGCAGCGCGGCGACGATCCCGAAGAGCAGTCCGGCCGCGATCGCGCCGACCATCAGACCCGGCCAGAAGTCGCCGGAGAAGAGCGGCGAGAGGGCGTTGTCCTCGATGGGCTCGGGTTTGTCGTCCATGCCGAGCGAGGAGGTCTCCGCGCGCTCGGCTCGCGGCGCCTTGTCGAGGAACGTCATCAGATCGTCGAGCCGCTCGCCGAGCTCATGGTCGGTGGAGCGGTCGTCGTCATCGCCGTGGCGGATGGAGTCGGGGAGATCGAAGGCGATGTGATTGGCGTCGATGCGTACGTCGTAGGTGACGACGTCGATGGAGCCGCCGAGGGGGTCGGCGACGACGTACACGCCGCGATCGCCCTTCGCGCCCATCTTCTGGCGCACGGCCTCCACGAAGATCTCGGGCTCGCCACCGGACTCGTCCTCGGAGAGCTGCGGGACGAGGGCGACGTGCACGGGCCCACGGTCGAATTCCTTGATCCGGTCGACGAGTTCGCGGCGCTGTTCGGCGTCCAGCGGACGTGGACTCTCGGGGTCGCTGTAGACAGGCCCGCTCTTGCTCAGCCCGTCAGCGACGCGCTGGATGCGGCTGGAGAGGTCGGAGGCGGTGGGCGGTGGCGCGGCACCCGACGTGTTCTGGCCGAAGAGGAGGGCCGCACCGCCTGCGATCGCCCCGGCGGTGAGAACGGCCAGAGAGGCCTCGACGCGACGGGCGGTGAGGCGGCGCGGGGCCGCCGATCCCTTGATGCTGTCGGCATCCTCCACACCGGTACTGGTGGCATCCCGCACGCCCGTGCTGGCATCGGCACCCTTCACGCGCCGCCGCCACCAGCGACGTACGTACGGACTGAGACCGATGATCAGCAGCGGTACGCCGGTGAGGGCTATCCCGGTGACGAAGGACTGGTTGTCACGGTCGACGGGGTCGATGTGCATCTTCTCGATGCCTTCGCCGTCGGCGGCTTCGGATTTCTCGCGGGCTGCTTCCGCACGCTCGGCGGCCTTCTCGGGGCCCTGGGCGATGACGTCGGTGAACCGCTCGAAGCTGAGCAAGGGGCCTGCGTCGTAAGGAAGTTCATAGAGCGACACGGTGGACGCGTCGCTGGCCGGCGCCCGCACCCCGAAGGCGGCGGCGTCGGCGACACCCATGTCGTCGACGAGCACATAGAGCCCGTCCCGCCCGAGCCGATCGTGCACGGCCCCGAGCAGCCGGTCGCCGTCGACGCCCTGTTCGGGCAGTACGAGGACGTAGGTGGGCACGCCGGTGCGCTTGGCGAGCTTCGCGAAGTCGGGTGCGGTGGAGCGGGGGATGTCGCGGGGGAGCTGGTCGGTCACGTATACGGGGTCGGAGCGGAGGATGGCGGCCAGGGCAGCGGGTTGGGTGGGGGCGTCATTCGCCTGGGCGCGCTCGGTGGCACTCGGGGTTCCGGGCGCGGCGGAGGTCGGTGCGGCTGAGGCGAAGGCCGGTGCGGAAGAGGCGAAGGCCGCACCGATGGTGAACAGGAGAAGAGAGCAAAGGGTGGCAAGGCGGGTGGCGAGGGGCGCGACGCGGCCCCATCCGCGGGGACTCACGCGCGGTATGTCCCCGGTGGCAGCTGCCCCTTCGTAGACCGCCCTGTTCCCCGTCACGCTCACCCGTCCCACCCCGTAACTCATTGGGCGCACTTTACTGTCGCGACGGAGGCGTTTCCATGGCGGTGCTGTTACGGGGTGGAGTGAGGGAGTCGGCCATCAGCGGATCCTTGATCTCCCCGCCGTCCGGGCCCATGACCATGCCGCGCAAGCCATCGCAGAGGCCGTGAGAGGGGCTGACTCTGTCCGACGACCGGACCTCGATGACGAAATCCCCGTCGGGGCGCCGGGTGACGAGGGGCGTACCGGCGGCCGAATGTGCGGCGGCGAATGTCATGACCGTCATCCGCTGAGCGGTGGACAAGAATTGGAGGCCGACGATTTCGCGGAGCTCGCCGAGGTGATCCACGAACTCGTCACGCCATCTGGCGCTCAGCCTGCACCACGAACCGTCCCTGAAGACGACCTTGACGTCGCCCCCGGCCGCCGCGTTGAAGTCACGAGCCTCCACGCGACCGACGGCGGAACGGGGTGCTTCCCACAGGACGTCGTCCCAGATGGTCTCGCTGTCGTCCAGCAGCCCGACGATGACGAGGCGTTGATCGGTGATGATCGCGTGGGTGCGGTCGGTGTCGGGACGCCGCGCGGGGTCGAGCTGCCAGGGCAGGGTCCGTGCGAGTGTGCCGGGCGCGGCCCACAGCACAGGGAAGTCCCCGACCTCGTCCGCCGGGTCGTCGGAGCGGCCGAGCGTGCTGACGTCACCGACTCCGGTGCCACCGAGGGCGCCGGCGACAGCGATGAGGGCGATCGCGAGGCCCGCCTTCACACTGTTGCGGGCGAGACGTGATACCTGGGAGCGGACGGTGTAGGCGGGCCCTTCGGGCCAGCCGGGCAACTCGTCCTGGATGTCCCGTCTTTCCTCGTCGCGGAACCAGCGCATGCCGGAGACGGGGGTGGCTGCGCCGGTCGCGAAGGTGATGGGGATGCGGGCGAGGAGGGTCTCGCCGGGGGCGGGCTTCCAAGGCGTCATTCCGCGATCCTCTGCTGGGCTGCTGCGCTCATTTGGTCGAGTCGCTCCGCGCCGCTCGGGGTGCCTGTGAACAGCCGGATCCAGGAGCCGTCCGTGAACGTGATGCGGACGTCCGTGTTGATCTCGCTAAATTTCATCTGCTGCGCCTTGGCGATGGATTTCTGCGGAAACTCGCCCGGCACCTTGGCCTTGTCGAGTGTGCCCCAGCGGGTGCCGATGAGGAGAGCACGGCCTGCGCGGCGGGCCGCTGTGTCGCCGGTGGAGTTCAGCTCGTAGGAAGGGCCAGGGGACCACCCCCGCAACTCCGCGGGAACGTCCTTGCGCTCGGGGTCGCGGAACCAGCGGGATCCGGCGACGTCTGGGGCCATGCCGGTGGCGAACTTGGCTGCTGTGCGCAGGAGCAAGTCCTTGCCGGGGGCGGGATACCAGTCCATCGTCGATCAGACCCTCCCCGGCTCTTCACTCTCGGCTTCGCCCGTAGTCACCTCATCGGGATCGGCGAAGTTCACAGTCCCCAGAATCGTCACGACCATGTCGCAGAACTCGCCCCAGTAGTCCAGGGATGCCGTGAAGAGAGTGAAGACAGCCGTGTAAGGGCCGTTGGGGAACGGCACATGGACTTGGATCTGCCCTGTCTGAAGTCCGGTCTCCGTACCCGTGGCCGACACGTCCGGTGCGAGTCTGATCTCCCGCAGGGTGACGCACGAGACGGCAGGGCCGCACGGCAGGTTCATCCAGCGGGCGTCGTTGAGCGGGTCGTTGCCGAGGACGGACAGGATGCCCTGAGCGGCGATGTCAGGTTCCGTCTTGTCGGTCTCGACGGCGGCCACCGTGAACGCACACTGCGCCACGCCGCCTTCGTCCGTGGAGAAGAGGCCCATGGCGGAGTAGGCGAGCCCGCTCTCCGCCATGAACTCGGCGATCGCGGCGTAGTAGGGCGCTGCGGGGGTCCAGATGGACTCGTCGCCGCGAGAGTAGAGCTCTCGTACGAAAGTGTCGGCGAGGGCGGCACGTTCCTCGGTAGTGCCCGCCAGGGGGAGGGCGAAGAAGCCTTCCGGCGCGGTGAACGTCATCGGTGGCAGGGGCGCGCCGCCGTCCCGGGAGGGTGGGATGACGTCAGTCGGGGTGGCCATGGGCGGTCCTGATCAGTAGTCGTCGGGCTGTTCTTCGACGTCCTCGCCGTCCGGGCCCATCATCTGGTGCGCCCCGGTGAAGGCTCCTACGGGCCCCGGAGGCCCGTCTCCCGCGCGGTACTCGATGAGGACGTGGCCGCTGGGGCGACGGCTCACCGCGGGGCGATCGTCGAGCGCGTGTCGGGCAGTGAAGGCCGCCACGGCCTGGCGTTGACCTGCGCTGAGCGCATCGTCGCTGAGCAACTCGTGCGGCGTGGCCAGATAGCGGAGCAGCCCGTACGGCAACGACACGTGCAGTCGGCACCACGAGCCGTCGGCGAACCGGATGACCGCGTCCGAGTTCTCCTTGCTGAAGTTCCGTCGCTCGGTACCGGCGATGTCCGTACGGGCGCACTCCCATAGGATCTCTGGTTCCCCGCGTCCCCCGTCGGCACGGCCGAGGACCACGACACGGCGGTCGGTGACGATGGCCCAGGTGAGGTAGCCGGCGGGGCGTCGGCTCGTGTCGAGCTGCCAGGGCAGGGTGCGGGCGAGGGTGCCGGGGGCAGCCCACATGACGGGGAAGTCCTCGACCTCGTTCGCGGGATCTTCGGGCGGGTGCCCGATCGCCCGAGGGACCTTGGTGATGCTGCCTGAGCCGGCCAGTGTCTCCAGCGCACCCGCGACGACGGCGTAGAGGCCACGCAGACCGAATCGCGCCGCTGACCGGGTGCGTTGTTCGGGCATCGTACGAGGGGAGTACTGCCGCCCTTCCGGCCAACCGGGTAGTTGATCCTGAATGTCAAGCCGGTCCGGGTCCCGGAACCAGCGCATTCCGGAGACCGGTGGGGCGATGCCGGTGGCGAACACCACTAGCTCGCGGGCGAGTTGGACTTCACCCGGTTTCGGGTGCCATGCGGTCATGAGCAGGGCCTTCGATGAGTGCCGGTTCAGTGGGAGGTGCTTCAGTGCGAGGCGGCGGACTGGTCCAGGCGGTCGCCGAGGTGAACCGCCTCGCCAACGTGCTGAGGGATGGACCAGAGCTTGGGAGCGATCTTGATCGTCGCATCGATGCCTCGGCCCATCTTGCCCAGAGGATCGGCGGCGAGCCGTTCGGGAGCCAGGAGGTTCCAGCCCTTGGTGCCCATGAGCTGCCCCGGCCGGTAGCCCGCGTTCATGACACCGGCAAGGCGGTTGAGTTTCGTGCTCTCATGGCCGACCATCTCGACCTCTTTCTTCCCCCACAGAGTCACCGTTCTCCCGAACCGGGAGAGTTCCTTCCCCCCAGTCACCCCGGCGCCCTCGCCGAACGAGATCAGGTTGCGGGCTTGCTTGGGGGCGAGACTCCTGAAGCCTGCCCCAAAGACCTTGGCTTCGCGGGCGGCGTTGGCGCCCTTGGCGATCGCGACGCCCTCCTTACCGAACGCGCCGATGCCCGGCAGCAGCCCCAGTGCGTCGAATCCGATGGACATCCAGCTGACATCGGCACCGGCGGCCATCGCGATGCCATGGCTCAGGAGGGCCAGGCCACTGGTGAGCAGAGCTGCCCCGCCGAAGATGGCGCCGAGCGGCTCGAAGGGCAGAGTGATGATGGCGAGGAAGGCGAGAATGCCGCTGAGGTCGCTGAGGAGGTCACCGATCGTCTTGATCAGATCGGCGTGGTCCTTGAGCCACTCGCCTGTCGCGTCCCAGGCATCCGAGATGCCCTTGCCCAGCTTGTCCCAGAAGCCGGGCTCGTCCGGAGCGATATCGCCCGCCTTGTCGAGCTCCTTGCTGATGCCGCCGGCCGCCCGCTTGTAGCGTTCCTCCAGCTCATAGACCTGCTGCGCGACCCCGTCGACATCTCCCGACGTTTTGGCGGCTTCCTCGCTGTCGGGCTTCGCCTCTTCCCGGGCCTCCAGCTTCCGTCCGGCCGACTTCTCCAGCCGGTCCGCCTCGTCCTGGAAGTCCTGGAGCTCACCGGCCCACTTGTGCAGCGCACGGGAGGCCTTGTCGAACGACTCGTGACTCTTGCGTACGAGGGGCGTGACGTCCTGCCCGATGTACTCGGTGAAGGCGAGGGCGGTCTTGCCCTTCCAGGCCCCGCACTCGATCCGCTCCAAGTCCCTTACGGCATCGCCGAGTTCCGTCGCGAGCCCGCCCAGCTTCTTCGCGAGCTCACGGGTGTCCGTCACGTCCCCGGGGGTCGGGTCCCAGCCGATGTGCGGGAAGGCAGGCCGCTTCCCCACGTCACTTGTCCTTCTTCTTGGAGTCCGCCTTCGCCGACTTGAGCGACTCGGCAAGGTCCTGGTCCAGCTCGCTGAACTTCTCGCCGATCTTGTCGATCATCTTGACGGCACCGTGCGTGTGCTTGCCGAGCTGCTTGACGCCGTAACCCCACTCGTCGGCGAACTCGTGCACGTCCTCTACGAGCTTGCCCGCGCCGACGACCGAGCCGTCGGCGCCGCGGAGGGTGCGGCGGGCGGCATCCATGCGATCGCTGACCGTGGAGAACGTCTCTCGCAGGTTTTCGAAGATCGTGTCGTCGAGGCGTAGATCGCTCACGTGGTGTCCCCCGGGTCCCTCTGGGCGGTCGTTGTACCGGAGCCCGGCGGCTGGCCACACTCGAGTTCCGTTTGGCGAGGGTATCGCCAAGTGGTTCAACGCTATTCGGTGGGCCGGGCACTTGCTAGGGCGAACTCGGCGGTAAGGGGAGTGATAGGGGGGTGAATGTGAAGGGGGAGTGAAGGGAGGGCTCCGTGCTGTAAAGCAAGGGCTGGGCGGCCACCCCGCCTGTTTCCGTTCTCTTTACTTATGCCTTTGCTTCCACTTACTTACGGATTTGCGGGACCCGGATCCCTATCGCTGGGAATTCTCATAACTGGACGGCTACATGGACATCCGAGCAGTAGTGACCGGCTTCAAGAACGTGACCCCGCTCCCCGGCCTGCCCGACGCCTGGCGCTGGTCGCCGGTGCGCACCCTGAACTTCGCCGGCGCCCTGTCCGCCGACGGCCGCCGCCTGCTACAGCTGAGCGGCCGGGAGTGGTTCGACGAGGAACTGGCCATCGCCACCCTGGAGTTCGCGAGGGAGCGGGAGCCGGAGATCTTCGCCCGTAATCCCCACCTCATCCCCACCTCGGCACGGCGGAGGGCTTCACCCCGCCGCGTCGGACACCTGGGGGCGAGCCACGCTCCTTCGACGTGGTCGTCGGAGTAGCCCCCGAGACGCACGGCTTCTACCGCGTGGAGAACCCCGACCTGACGCCGCACGTGCGCCTGGTGTTCCCCGCGTACGCCCATGAGTTCTCCGGTACGGAAACGCTCGACGAGGCGATCACCCGCTACCGCGTGCTGCGGCTGCACGAGTTCGACCGCCGGGACCCGCTCCCGTACCTCAAGATGCGTTACGCCAACACCCGCGCCCGGGGACGGAGCACCAACAGGGGGCGGGCCTTCACCAAGGAGCAGATCCTCGAACAGGAGCTGCGCCAGCTGGAGAACGCCCCCGGCAGCTTCGTGGAGTTCGAGAACCGGCACGGCACGGCGCGGTGTGGCGGGTGGAGTGGCACGACGGCCCGTGGCTCATCGCGCAGTGGGGGACGGCGGACGGGCCTCCGTCCCCGGAGGCCCGTGACGCGGCCGGGCCGCGGGAGATCGAACTGGCGGAACTGCTCGACTTCACCGCGGCTCGGCTGCGGGCCCAGCCATCTGACGTCACCGGTTGACGGACTGAATCTCCTCGACGGTGACCGGCTGATCGTTCCCGTACTCGCCGTCAGGGAGATCACCCTGAGTGCCGCCGCTTCCGGTCCAGGCGATGTCCCAGGTGGCGGTCGCCTGAAGATTGAACGTTCCGTCGCCGGATGAGCGCCGGTAGGTGACGCCGCAGGGCGGCGTCTCCTTGGACTTGCCCTTGGCGTACGGCTCACCGATGGAACCGTCGTCGTTGAGCTCGCACTTGCCGGACGCGGGAATGCGCACGGCGTCCTCGGTGCCCGGCTTGATGCTGAGCGCGGTGGGCTTCGCGGTCGTGGTGGCCTCGATGTGCAGGCCGGGTACGTCGAGCGAGGCGGTGACGGACACGGGCTTGAAGTCCCCCTTGTCGAGCCAGGCCCAGGTGGGCATGTTCACCTTGGAGGGGCCGCCGGGGGCGAGGCTGACCTTGGTGCCGGGGACCTGGATCTGGTTGTAGGCGAGTTCCGCGAGGATCTCGGGGCTGATGGCGTTCGGGACGTCAGGGGTCTCGCCGTTGTCGACCCAGAAGGGGGGATCGCTGCACTTCGCCTGCTCGGCAACAGTGGCATCGGGGCTGAATTGGGCGCCCCACCACATCCCGTCCTTCTCCTTGTCGATGTTGTAGTTGTCCTTGCGGTAGTCCTGGTTCTCGTCCGACATCTCTTTCAGGGCGTCACGGGGGGCGTCGGGGTCGTGCCTGGCCCCGAAGTACAGCCGATCGCGGTACTCCCCGAACTCGCTCGCCTTCCACTCGGGTGCATACCAGCAAGGCGGTGGAGTCCAGTTGGGGTCGACCGAGGTGACGGGGCCGCTTCCCGGAGAGCCGCCGGAACGCGTGTAAGTGATCTTGGCTTGGGCGCCGACCGTGCGTTCCGGTCCCTTGGAGCCCTGACTGTCGATCTTGACCGGGTCCGCCGCCATCGTGGGACTGCCCGCCAGCAGGAGCAGCGAGCCGCAGACGGCCGACACTATGAGTGACTTACGCATGCTTATCCCCGTTATCCCCGTCATCCTGGTTATCCCATGCACTGCTGAGATTCGCCCTCCACCTTGATGAGGTCGGCTCGCCACAGTCCCTTGGTCTCCTTTGAGGCAGTCATCGAGATCTGCCAGGAGGAGTAGTCCTTGATGCTCGGCTTGGTGCGGAGGACCTTCTCGCTCTTGACGTCCTTGCCGAAGAGCTTGTTGTCGTTGGTGCAGAAGGTGACGGCGATGGTCTTCTTTTTCGTGACGGTCTGCACCTTCACATCGGTGTAGCGGCGTTCGCCTGTGACGGTGTAGCCGGCGTCGATGTGGTCCTTGATCTGCTTCTTCGCGTAAGACTGCGCCGGGCTGCCGATCTCCGAGTAGAACTTGTACGCGGCATCTCCCGCGTCCTGCTTGACGATTCCGTACTCGATGGCCCGCGCATAACTCTGCGCGTCGTTCCATGCCGCCACCTGTTCCGCGTCCGACAGGTTGACCTTGTCGAAGGCGAGATCCACATCGGACGGGAACTTCATCTCGGGCCGATCGATCTTCGCTTCCGCACTCGCATCAGGGCCCGGCGACGCGCTCTTCTTCGCACCGCCCTCATCAGCCCCGGCGATCTTGTCCTTGCCCGAGTCCTTGTCGTCACCGCCACCCCCGCATCCGGTCAGGAGCAGAGCAGTGGCAGCCGTCAGCGAGACGACGGCGACGGGCAGGGTGCGACTGCGGTTCACGTGTGACTCCCGGTGGGGCGACAGTTCTTCAAGCCATCTGAAGGTACTGAATTGGTCAATGCCTTCGCCGGGTTTCACTTTGCCGAGTAGTGAATGTCTCGTGAGGCGAATTCCTGCACAAACCGCCCCAGTTCGGCCGCAGCACGGACGAATACCCCCCGCCCCCAAACACCACCGAAACGAAATACTGGCGTGGACCTTCGCCTCTCCAGGCCCGAGCGGTGGGTTGCAGAAAAGTCTCACTGGCGTACGGGAGATACTGGCCTGACTGTGGGACTTTCCTGCAATGGCATCCGCAGACCGCAGGCCTGCCCCCGGGTGAGCGCGTGCCGGAACCCGGAACGTGGTCGGAGTGCAGGACCCGAATGCCGCCTCGTAGGCTGACCAGCCAGAGCCGAGAAAAAGGGGACGGGGACAACAGCATGGCCCGCTACACCGAAGCGCAGACCATCGCCCGCGGCGGATTCAGCATCAAGGTGCCGGAGACCTGGTGGGAGTTCGACGTCCGCCCGGAGTCGCGCGACGCCAGCATCCGGCAGATGATCAACGACCGCATACGCGAACGCCCCGAGCTCGAGCCGCACCGGAACACCTTCGAGGGCTTCCTGCGCAAGGCGTCCAAGGAGGCGTGGCAGTCCGGCGCCCTGTACTGCGGGTGCATGGCGGAGAGCTTCGGCGGCGATGTGCCGATCACCGGCTCGGTCACGGTCTCCCTGGTCGGCGCCCGCACATCGAACGGCGACGTCATGCCGACCGACCCCGCGGCGATCGTCGCCCAGCTCGGCGTACGGGAGGCCAAGCGCGAGGGCGACACGTACCGCAAGGTGACGACGGTCGACATCCCGGGTGTGGGGATGGCGGCCCGCACGTTCGGCATCGAGGACGTCTCGGTTCCCGGCGACGACCGCACGATCCGCGTCGTACTGATGCAGACGTTCATTCCGGTGCCGGGCCAGGAGGGCAAGGTCGCGCTGGTGGCGGGGAGCAGCCAGGTCCTGGACCTGGCGGAGTCGTTCTTCGACATCTTCGACGCGGTGACTTCGACGTTCCGCTTCGCGGAGTAGGTGGGCACGTAGACGGGGCGGCGCACTTCACTGGTGTGACGGGCCGGTGAGAACGAGGCGTCAGTGGGATCGCGGGGCGGTCCGGGAGGAAACGATGGCCCGGAGGGAGGGGCGGCCCGGGAGGCCAGGAGGTGCGGGAGGTCCGACGCCTGGCGGTCAGGTTCAGGATCACTACGTTGCCCAGCGGGGGCGGTTCACCGTTGTTACCGGGGCCAACGCATCCGCGATGGCGTATCGCTGAGGCGGTCGTACTCCAATTCAGCTCTGAGGTAGCGCAGCTCACGCCTGACCGGCTGCTCATGCCGCCCTTCTTCACCATGGGCTGGGTCTGGTCCAAGGGGTATTTCCGAACGGTGAAGCCTGCGGAACTGACACCGGACGATCTCCTGAAACAGCACTGCTTCTATGACGCTTACTACAAGGACTACCAGCACGAAGTCGACCATGCGCTCTCCGGTACCCCCGTGCTGGGGCGCCACCGGGCGGAAGGGTAGACGGTCGAGTACGCGATAGTCGGCCTGCGCCGGAACGGCATCGCAAGATCCGGTCCGCAGAAGATCCGTGACTTCCGGCAGAGGGCTGATCGGAATCTCCCTTGTGGCGCACAAGTGATCTTTCGCGATCAATATTTCAGATGCTCAGCACCAGTGGGCGGTCGGCGATACTGACAGCCTGCTCGCAACTGCCGAGGTGGCCGAATCCTGGCGAAACGGGGTGACGCTCGGGGAATTGAAGTCCCGGTTCCTGAAGTCCCGGTTCCCTTTCATGGAGTACAACGAACTCGCGCAGGCGCACGAGGACGGCGACCCCATCGCGGCCCAGTGGGGCATCCTCGTGCACGACGGCGTGTTCGCTGGGCATGGGTCGCTGACACGCGAGATCTACGCCAATGAGCGACTGCGTGCCCTGTTCCCCTTCTACAGCATGGGGATGCTCCGTCTCTCCACGGACCACACCAGTCGCCAGGCAGGAGAGATAAGGATCTCTCCCCTGCGCAGCGGCGGCTACCGGGTCGAGTCCACCGTCTCCGGCAGTGGGACACGCGTGGAGAGCATGGACCGCATCGCCGAGGCGGCGGTCGCCTTCCTGGATGCCTTGTAGGAGAGCCCCGCTGCGAAAGCGAAAGCTCGGCCCGGCACTGCGACCGGGCCGAGCTCAATGTCGCCCTAGCGGTGGCCCATCCCCCGCTTGGCCCTCTTCCCCGCCGCCGACTCATCCAGCGTCTTCCACAGCTTCGACGAGCTCAGCGACGTATACACGCCGGGAGCTCCTTGCGCCCCGCAGCCGTCCCCGTACGAGACGACGCCTATCTGGATGGGTGCCCTGCGGCCGGGGACGTTGCGGAAAATGGGGCCGCCGCTGTCGCCCTGGCAGGAGTCCTTCGACTCGACTCCCGCGCAGAAGTTGACCTTTGAGTTGTACTCCGCGTAGCTCGTGCCGCATTCCGCGTGCGAGAGGATGGGGACCTTTACCTGGCGCAGGCGGTCCGGGGTGTTCGGGATCTCCGCGTCCGTGTTTCCCCAACCTGCGACCGTGGCCTTCTGGCCGGGGCGGATCAGAGCATCCGTGCCTTGGGTGGGAAGGGCGATCGGGGAGATGCCCTTTACCGGCTTGCTGAGTTGTATGAACGCCACGTCGTACGCCTCCTGGCCCTTGAGGTACCGGGGGTGTACGACCACTCCGCCCTTTGCCACGTTGCGTATCTGGCCCTGGCCGGAGGCGGAGAGGACCGTGCGGCCGACCGCCACCTGCAGCTTCTTCGGCTTCAGGGGCTTGCCCGCGTCGTCCACCAGGCAGTGTGCCGCCGTCATCACGGTGTCTGCGGCGACGAGGCTGCCGCCGCAGAACTGGCGATCCAGCGGGCTGCCTGAGCCCTTGTCCATCACGGCCGCCATGAACGGGTAGGCGTCGTTGGAGACTTCGGTGCCGCCGATGATCGCGTGCGCGGCGGGGGTGCTTGTGGCCAGCATGGCAAGCGCCGCTGTTGCTACTCCGGCTGCCGCCATGGTTTTGCGTGACGATGCTGGTGAGGTGTGTCGGGCGTACGAGGAAAGCGAGGAAAGCGAGGGAAAGGGAAGTCTCATGGGGGGTGAATTTCTCTTCCGTATTGAGCAGGGCAGGGATTGATCGGATGGTGAGACGGGGGAGCGTGCGCGGGGGTTCATCGGGTGCGGTGGGATGTCCAGAGAGATGCCACTGACCGGGGTGTGGATTGACCACTGGATTTCCCGTGTGCGGGAGTATCTGGACGCCGTCAGCCGTCAGCCGTCAGCCGTCAGCCGTCAGCCGTCAGCCGTCAGCCGTCAGCCGTGACCCGTGACCCGTGACCCGTGACCCGTGACCCGTGACCCGTGACCCGTGACCCGTCAGCCGCCAGTCGTCCAAGTCCTGGCCGCGAGCGTGCAGCGCTTCCTCGCGTACGTCGAGGACGAGACGCGCCGGAGTTGTCGTCCAGGCGGAGGAGCGCCGGAGTTGTCGTCCAGGCAGCCGAGGTGCGCTGGAGTTGACGTCAGGAACGAGGCGCTCCGGAGCCAGTTGACGTCGAACTGCGCCCGACGTCGGAGGAACAGAAGAAGGCGCACAGCCACACATGGCCGAAGTACGCCCAACCGGGAACCACTCCCGCCCCTCCCGGCGTCATCCGTGCGGCTGATGGATCAGCTGTTCATCAGCCACCGAGCAGCCCGTGTTCCTCATCACCGCATCCCGCGGAGCCCGTTGCGCAAACGGTGAATATTCGCGAACGCACATCACCCTTCTCCTTCCGGGATGCGGGAATGCGTGGGAACCATGGAGTACGGATTGCGCGTGGATAACGATGAGGGGTGCGAGCTGCGGCAGCCTTAACGCGCCTTGAGGGGCTTATGTGCTGCTGATACGGTGCGATGACTTGACACTGTGCCTGGGGCTGAATAGCCCGCCCGAGGCGGGCGAAGAGAGTCGCGAGTGTCTGAAAATGACCGAATCTTCTTGGGCGTGCGGGGAGCAGTTGCGTGAAGATCCAAGAGCGTACGGGGGCGGGCAACAGCCGTTCCGCCGCGCCGGTTCAGCCAGCGGTCGGTGAGCGCCTTCCCGCGCCGCCTCGCGAGCGCAAACCGGCACTCGCCGCCCTGGCCGTTCTGCTCATCCTTGTCGGCGCTCTCGGAGCCACCGTCCTCGTGCTGCGCGCGGGAGAGCGCGTGGAGGTCGTGAAGGTGAAGGAGGAGATCTCGGCGGGCGGGGCGGTGACCAAGGACAACGTCACCTCCGTCATGGTCGCCGACGACGCGAGCATCAACTACGTCAAGTGGTCACAGCTCGGGAACCTGAAGAAGCTCACGGCCACCAACACCATCCCCAAGGGTGCCGTGGTCGTCGGCGAGATGTTCTCCAGCAAGGGCGGCCTGCCCGCCGGCAAGTCCGCCGTGGGTGTCTCCCTCAAGGAGGGGCAGTACCCCGCGGACGGTCTGAAGTCCGGCGACACCGTGGACGTCTACCAGGTCGGCGACTCCGCGTCCTCGGGGTCCAAGGAGAGCGGTGGCTCCACCGGATCGAGCGCGGGTGACTCGCCCATCGTCTCGGCCGCCCGAGTCAGCACCGTCGCCAACAAGAGCGACGCCACCGTGAGCACCGGCGCCCTCGGCGTCACTCTCCAGGTGGACAGCGCCGACGCGGCCGCCGTCGCCAGGGCCGCGTCCGCGGGCGCCGTAGCTCTCGTCCAAGTGTCTCCCAACAGCAACTAGAGGCGAGTAGAAGAGACATGGCGCTCATTGCTCTCGCCGCTGACAAGGGGTCTCCCGGAGTCACCACCGCCGCCGTCGCGCTCGCAGCCGTCTGGCCGCGGCGCGTGCTGGTCGCGGAGACCGACCCCGCGGGCGGCGACCTGGTCTACCGCAGTGCCGCCGCGCACGGCGGGCCGCTCAACCCCAACACCGGGATGCTCAGCATCGCGGCCACCGCGCGTCGCGGCCTCGTGCCCGATCAACTCTGGGACCACACACAGCCGTTGTCCGGTGGACTCGAAGTGCTCGTGGGTCTCGGGGTCGCCGAGCAGGCCGCCGGGCTCGCCGGGCTCTGGCCGACCCTCGGCCGTGCCTTCTCGCAGCTCGCCGACTCCCCGCACGCGCCTGCCGACGTCATCGCCGACTGCGGTCGTATCAGTGGGGACACCCCTGCCGTCGAGCTCTTCCCGCAGGCGGCCCTCGTGCTGCTCGTCTCGCGGACCGAGCCCGAGGCCATCGCCCGCGTACGCGACCGTGCCGCCGCCCTCGCCACCAAGCTGCACGGCGGATCGCGTGGGGCCGCCTCGCTCGCGACCCCGCTCATCGGCGTACTCCTGATCGCCGACCCCTCGACGTCCGCCAAGCTCGTCCACCAGGTCAACGACATGCTGATGGCCGCGCAGACCGGCGCCCGCGTCGTCGGCACGCTCGCCGAGGACCCGGCGGGCGCCGAGCAGTTGGCGGGCCGCAAGCGTGGCCGTCTCGACAAGTCGATGCTGATCCGCTCGGCCCGCAAGGTCACCGTCGACCTGTACCAGCAGTACGGCGCCGCCTGGGCCAACCCGAACGCGGGCACGCGCGGATCGGGCGCGCACGGAGCCGGCGCGCACGGGGCAGGCCGATGAGCGTTCCCGTCGATCACCAGCTCGTGAAGCGGTTCCGGCAGGACGCCGGTGACCGCATCGCCGAGCAGCGCCGCCTGGACCAGGTCTCCGGCGTCACCCCCATGTCGGGCGAGGACGAGCGGCAGTACGCCCGCGCCGTCATCGCCCAGATACTGGAGGAGTACGCCCGGATAGAGATCAACGCCGGGCGCACCCCGCTGGACGCGGACACCGAGGAGAAGTACGCGGCTGCCGTGCACGCCGCTCTCTTCGGCGTCGGACGGCTCCAGCCGCTGCTCGACGACCCCGAAGTCGAGAACATCGACATCAACGGGTACGACCAGGTCTTCGTCGGATACGCCGACGGGCGTGAGGCCAAGGGCGACCCCGTCGCCGAGACCGACGAGGAGCTCATCGAGCTCATCCAGATCCTCGGCGCCTACTCCGGTCTCTCCTCGCGCCCCTTCGACTCCGCCAACCCGCAGCTCGACCTCCGGCTCCCTGACGGCTCGCGTCTGTCGGCCGTCATGGACGTCACGCGGCGCCCCGCGCTCTCCATCCGACGTGCCCGCATGGGCAAGGTCTTCATGTCGGACCTGGTGGGCAACGGCACGGTGACGCCCGAGGTCGCGCACTTCATGGCGTGCGCGGTGCGGGCCCGCAAGAACATCATGATCGCGGGCGCGACGAACGCAGGAAAGACCACCTTGCTGCGTGCGCTCGCGAACGAGATCCCGCCGCACGAGCGCCTGGTGACCGTCGAGCGAGCCCTGGAGCTCGGCCTCGATCAGTACGCCGATCTGCACCCCAATGTGGTGGCGTTCGAGGAGCGGCTGCCCAACTCCGAGGGGCAGGGCACCATTTCGATGGCGGAGCTCGTGCGCCGTTCGCTCCGTATGAACCCCTCCCGCGTCATCGTCGGTGAGGTGCTCGGCGATGAGATCGTGACGATGCTGAACGCGATGTCGCAGGGCAACGACGGCTCGCTCTCCACGATCCACGCCAATAGTTCGAGTGAGGTCTTCAACCGCATCTCGACGTACGCCCTCCAGGCCACCGAGCGGCTGCCCATCGAGGCGAGCCAGATGCTCGTGGCCGGAGCCGTCAACTTCGTCGTCTTCATCCAGCGGCGCAACAACTACCAGACCGGCGGCAAGCTCCAGCGCATGGTGACCTCGGTCCGCGAGGTCAACGGCGTCGACGGACGTGTCCTGTCCAGTGAGGTCTTCGCGGAGGCCTCGAACGGGCAGATCGTCGCGCACGCGCCGATCGCCTGCATGGACGACCTGGCCGTCTTCGGCTACCGCCCCGCCGGGCAATGGGGGTGAGCACGACATGAACTCACTCGGCTCGATGGGCGGCCTCTTCTCGCTGCCCGTCCTGTACGCACTGGGCTGCGGCATCGCGGTCGGCGGTGGCCTCGCGGTCCTCGCGATCGCGCTGCGCGGTCTGCCGGTGAAGCCCGAGCACGAGAAGCAGCGGGCCAGCGAGCGGATGAGCGAACTCATCCGGTTCGCGGGCCAGCGCGGCTCGCTCGCCATCGGCGTAGGCCTGGTGGTGCTGCTTCTGACGCGATGGGCGGTCGCGGGTATCGCGTCCGGCATCCTCATCTTCTTCTGGGACAAGCTGTTCGGCGGCGCGAAGGAGGAGCGCGCGCAGATGAAGCGCGTCGAGGCCCTCGCCGCCTGGACGGAGTCCCTGCGCGACACCATCGCGGGAGCGGTCGGCCTTGAGCAGGCGATCCCCGCTTCGGCACGGGCCGCGGCGCCGGTGCTCCGTCCGCACCTGGACGCTCTGGTGGACCGGCTGCGTGCGCGTACGCCGCTTCCCGACGCACTCCAGGTCCTTGCCGATGAGATCGACGACGCGTCGGCCGACATCATCGTGGCCGCGCTGATCCTGAACGCGAAGCTGCGCGGTCCTGGTCTGCGGCAGGTGCTCGGCGCTCTCGCCAAATCGGCCCGCGAAGAGGTCGACATGCGCCAGCGCGTGATGTCGCAGCGTGCGTCGACGCGGCGTTCGGTGCAGATCGTGGTCGCGGTGTCGATCGCGTTCGTACTCGGCCTCTCCATCTTCAACCGCGACTTCGTCTCGCCCTATGGCACGGCGGTCGGGCAGCTCGTACTCGCCTGCGTCTGCGGCCTGTTCGCACTCGGCTTCTGGTGGCTGCGCAAGCTCTCGACGGTCGAGACCCCGGACCGCTTCCTGGTCAGGGACGAGCCGGGCGTGCAGTTCGTGCGTCCGCGGGGTCCGGGGGCGGGGCCCGCGGCTGCCGGTTCGGGTGAGCAGGCGCCGCTGACGGGCCCGGCGGGTCCGTACGGCCAGCCGCAGCCGCAGCCGCAGCCGCAGCCGCAGCCGGGTTCGGGTCCGGGTCAGCCTGGTCAGCCGGGCTATTCGAATCCTGAGGGGGTACGTCGATGAGCCTGACGATGCCGATAGTGATCGGCGCCATCATGGGCCTGGGCATCTACGCCCTCATCCGTGCCCTGATGCCCTCCAAGCGGAGTGCCGTCGCCACGGTCGCGCGGATCGACGCGATGCGGGCGCGGGGTGCGGCGTACGAGTCGCACCGCGCCTCCTCCGAAGACACCAAGGGCGATAAGGGGCGGCTCGGTTCGGCTCGCGCCCGCGTCGGCACGCGGGTCGCCGACTTCTACCTGCAGCAGGGCTGGGAACAGCGTTCGCTGCGGGCCGACCTGGCGGTGCTCGATCGCAGCTGGGAGAAGTTCCTGGCGACGAAGACACTGCTCGCGGCCGCGGGCGTCTTCTTCGGACCGTTCCTGTTCGCCGTCATCTGGACGCTGGGGGTCGGCAGCAGCCCGATCATCCCGGTCTGGCTGGCGCTCATGTTCGGCGCACTGTTCTTCTTCCTGCCCGACCTCGAGGTGCGCCGCGACGCCGCTGAGAAGCGACGCGACCTGCGCCGCGTCATCGGCGCCTATCTGGACCTCGTGTCGATGAGCCTGGCGGGCGGCCGGGGTCTTCCCGAGGCGCTGATGGCGGCGGCGGAGATCTCGGACGGGTGGGCGACGCAACGTATCCGAAACGCTCTGGCCGACGCCCGGATCACCGGCATCAGCCAGTGGCAGGCGCTTGGCACCCTGGGCGAGGAACTGGGCATCGAAGAGCTCAAGGACCTGTCGGCCTCGCTCGCCCTGGTGGCGGACGACGGCGCGAAGGTGCGCGAGTCGCTCGCATCCCGTGCCGAGACGATGCGGCACCGCGAGATGGCCGAGATCGAGGGCAGTGCGGGCGAGAAGTCCCAGTCGATGCTCGTCGCCCAGCTCCTTCTCTGTGCCGGCTTCCTGGTCTTCCTCATCTTCCCGGCGGCCATGCGCGTGTTCCAGGTCTAGCGATCTCCACGGCGATGGACGGGCCGGCGGACGGCGGCGGCCCGGGACCCTTCCCCCCACTCCTGAAAGGACAACTCACCATGAACGGACGGAATTTCAGCACCGGCAACCCGGGTCTGGACCTCGTGATCACCTTCCTGCAGGGCCGCGTGCAGCGTGCCCGCTCCGGCGAGCTCGACCGTGGTGCGTCCGCGGTCGAGTGGGTCATCATCTCGGCGGTGGTCGTGGCGATCGTCGGCGTAGTGGCCGCGATCATCAACACCGCGCTCAAGGGCGGCGCCGACAAGGTCGGCAACTGCATCGAGGGTGCGGACGCCGGCAAGACCTGCTGATCAATCGGTTACCGGGGAGCGAAGGCGGGGACGAGTGCGCGGATGCGTGAAGCGATGGGTACGCCGCAGGGTGGAGGCAGCCTCCACCCGCGGTGAATCCGGCATGACCGCGATCGAGTTCGTGCTGCTCACTCCGGTCCTCTTCTTCATGATCTTCGCGACGGTGCAGTTCGCGCTGTACTTCTTCGCGGATCACGTCGCCCAGGCGGCGGCCCAGGCGGGCGCGCGCAAGGCCCGTGCCACGGCCGACGAGAACCCGGGCGGCTGGCGGGGCAACTCGCGCGACGTGGTCGACGCCTATATCCAGCAGCTGGGGCCGCAGTTGGTGCTCGGCCCCGATGTGAAGACGATCCAGCCGAAGGCGAACACGGTCGGGGTGGAGATCACCGCGAACGTGCCCTCTGTCTTCCCCGGCCTCGACCTGACGGTGCACGCGCAGTCCTCCGGTCCGGTGGAGCGGTTCGTCGAGGAGGGTGAGGGCGGCTGATGAGGAACGTACGGGCACGTGCACGTGCCATGCGTCGGCGCCGCGCGCTCGGCTTCGGGGCGGAGGACCTCAGGGCGGAGAACCTCAGGGTGGGCGACCTCAGGGCGGACGACCTCAGGGTGGACGACCTCAGGGCGGACGACTTCAGGGCGGACGATCGGGGCCTGTCGACCGTCGAAGTGGTCATTCTCGCTCCCGTGATGATCCTCTTCATCCTGGTCCTGGTGGCCTTCGGCCAGCTCGTGGACGGCCGAGGGGCCGTCGACGGAGCGGCACGGGACGCGGCGCGCGCGGGCTCGATCCAGAAGGACCAGGGGACGGCGATGGCGGAGGCGGAGGCGGCAGCGGCGGCGGACCTAGCCGACGTGTGCTCCGGTCCGGTCGACGTCCGCAAGACGAGCGCGGGCTTCAGCGCCGAGGTCGACCCGTTCTTCACGGTCGAAGTGAGCTGCGAGGTGAGGGGCTTGGACATGCTCGGTCTCGATGTGCCGACCACACTGACGGCCAGCTTCAGCTCCTCGCTCGACCCGTACCGGAGGTCGGTGTGAGTATCGCTCCTGTCGTACGGGACTGGGTCGCCGCCCGCCGCGAACGCCTCGACGACCGTGGCTCGGGCGCGGGCGCCGTCATCATCTTCGCCCTCGTCTTCCTCTCGCTCTCGGCCTTCGTCATCGACGGCGGCCTGTCCATCTCCAAGCGGGAGCGGGCGGCTGACATCGCCGAGCAGGCAGCGCGTTACGCGGCGCAGGACGTCGACCGCGAGGGCATATACGAAGGTGTCAAAGGCGCGCCCATCAACTACGAGAACTGCGGCGCGCGAGCCCAGGCCTACGCCCGCTCGACGGACATGACCGGCGCCGACGTCGCGGCGACGCACTGCGTGACGGCGAACGCGAATCAGGTCGAGGTCGAGGTCCAGCTGACCTACAGCCCGGTCTTCACCGGTCTGTTCTACGGCGGTGACGTGACGGTGCGGGGCAGCGCGATCGCGGAGAACGAGGTCGGCTGAGCGCGGAGGCGGGCGGGTGGCGAAGTCGGTGCGCCACGAGGGCCTCCTCGCACCGGAGTCGCGGGCCTGTGGGCGAACGGTGACCCGGCCTGTCCGCTCCGGAATCGTCTTCGACGGGTCTGTTTTAGCCCTGTAACAGGGACCGTGAGCACTTGGAGTCCCACCCGCTCGTGTGATCGACTCATTAGTGCCCGAGAGGAACTCGAAGCGCAACGCGACGCTTTGTCTCGGTCGGACACGACTCCGGCCGAGCGCGGGGCTGGTCTGATCAGCCGCGCTCCGCGAGTAGCGGGCCCGCGCGCCGCAAAGGCGCGCACGCACCAATGCACGTAGCACGTAAAGGAGCGTAAATATGCGCAAGTTCAAGCGCGCAGCAGTCGCCGCCGCAGGCGTCCTGGCCATCTCCGGCCTCGGTATCGGAGCCGCCCAGGCCGCCGAACTCCCCTACGTAATGACGCCGGGCGACCCCGCGACGGACTGCTTCACGGCGGAGAACCAGCGGGAGATGGACATGGGAGCGGGCCACCACGTCACGATCGTCCACTGCGAACGCGACCCCCAGAACCCGGGCAGCATGTTTGTCTTCTACCGGGGCTGACTCCGAGGCGGGTCACCTACGGCCCTGTGACGGACGAAGGCGGCTCCTCCACCTCCTGCACGGGGGGGCGGAGGGGCCGCCTTCGTCCGTCACAGGCCCCGCCCCTACACCGCAGCCGTGGCGGGGGGCGGCTCCAAGAACACCCCGAGTTCCCAGAGCCCCCGCCTGGCCTTCGCCCCGGCCGCATGGGGCGCCTTCGTGGCTGACGTACGTACCCCCTAGCTCACTGTGCCGCAGGGGCGGCGCGGATCAGGAAAGAGATCCAGGAGCGCAGGGGCTTCCAGTTGTCGGCGATCTGGGTGAGCTCATGGTCGTCCGCGTCGGGGAGCCGGTAGGCGGCGCGCATGCCGTTGAGCAGGCGGGGTTCGGTGGCCGGGAAGACGTCCGGTGCGCCGACGGCGCGGATCAGGATCAGGTGGGCGGAGAACGGTCCGATGCCGGGCAGCTGCTGAAGGTGGTCCAGGGCCTGGCCGGTGGGCATGGCGCGCAGGGCCGCCGCGTCCAGGGCGCCGTCGTCCGCCGCGCGTGCGATGGCCTGGATGCGTTCGAGCTTGACGGGGTTGACCCCTGGCAGGGAGTCGGCTTCCGCCACGGTCCGGGGCGGGGGGAAAGCCGCGCCGACGTACTCACCGACGTAATCACCGGCAAGCTCGCCGAAGTCCACGCGTGGGCCAAGGAGTTGGGTGATGCGCTGCTTGAGCGCGGACGCGACGTGCCGTGAGGTGCGCTGGCTGAGTACCGCCCAGCACGCGGCCTCCCAGGGACTCCAGAAGCACACAGGCCGGAGGCCCGGCGACGTACGGATCAGTGTGGCGACCACCGGGTCGCGGGCGGCGATGTCGTCAAGGGCGCTTCCGTCGACGTCGACCGACAGGATGCGCGCCACGTCATCGCGCAGGGTTGGCGTGACGGGTGCCGATGCCTTCAGCGTCAGCGCGGTGCTGCCCTGCTGCTGGGTGACCCGCACCGTGGTGGGGGTCCAGTCGGGCGGTGCGCAGTAGGTGAACTGCAGCCCTTCCTCAAGGGGCCCTGGGTCTCCAGGGGGCCACGCTTCCAGGAAGTTCTTGGCTTGGCGCAGGTCGTACCTGCCGCGCACCGTCAACTGGGCCTGATGCGTGGCTGTCATCCGGCGTTGTGCAGGGTGAGGCGGTAGCCGTCGGGGTCGGCGACGGTGAACATGCGCCCGAAGGGGCCGTCCACCGGTTCCCCCTCCGCCTTCGCGCCGCTCGCCGTCACCGTCTTGTGGAGGGTGTCGACGTCGTCCACGCCGATCCACAGCGTCACGCCGTGTCCGGCGGTTCCGGGCTGGGGGGTGGCGTCGCTGCGCAGGCCCATGGAGACCGGCTGGGTGGCGATGACCTGGACTCCGGGCGGGCTGGACGGCGCGGCGGGCAGGCCCAGCGTGTCGCAGTAGAACGTGCGGGACCGGTCCATGTCGCTGACCTGGAGGGATACGAAGTCAGGGCCGGTGGGGTTGGTCGTACTCATGCCGGGTTTCTCCAAATCAATTAGGGGACTAATCGTTTTCAACGTAGCATGCAGATCATGGACGCGCACTTTGATCCCTCCGCCTCGCTCGGATTCGCCGTCAAGCGCCTGCAACAGGCCATGCGTCGCGAGATGGACACCAAGCTGGCCGCACACGGGCTCACCGGGCCCCAGTACACGGCGTTGAATCTGCTGGCCAAGAGCCCCGGCATGAGCAACGCGGAACTGGCGGGGCGGGCCTTCGTCACCGCGCCCACCATGCTGCGCGTCATCGACGCCCTGGTGCGCGCACGGCTCGTCCACCGTGCCGACATGACCGGCCGCCACCGCACCCTGTCGCTCACCGAACACGGCACCGCCACGCTTGCCAAGGCGTCCAGCGAGATCGAAGGCATCGAGGGCACCCTGCGCGCCCGACTCGACTCACCGGAGCAATGGCGGGAGATTCATGTCTGGCTCACCCGTGCCGCCGAAGCGCTTGAGGCGTCGCCGTCGGCGGACTCCGGCGAGTGAGAGCGGCGGTGGTGGGGCGCTGCAATGCCGTAGGACACTGCAAAGGCCCGTAGGGCGCTGTTGAAGCCGGTAGGGCACCGTAAAACCGGTGGAGCGGCGCCGTTGTGCGCCACTACCGTGCTGCCGAGCCTCGTCGTCTAGCCAAGGGCGTCCCGTTGTACACCGTGTGAGACCTCCCGAGCGCTGATCTGTCGCGCGTCGCACCTGTGCGCCGCGCTCCTTTTTGCTGCGGATTTCTCACTGGAACGGGAACGGGTGTACTTCTGTGCTCAATAGCTGGGTTGTCATGCCCACGCGCCTGCCACTCGTTCGCCGCCGTTGCCACACCTGCGCCTCCGAGCGCTTCCGGGCCAACGGCAAATTTCACGTCAACGCCCATCACAAGCTCATAGACGCCTGGCTCCTCGTGCTCTGCACCGGGTGCGGGGAGACCGCCAAGCTCACGGTCTTCGAGCGGATGAACGTGCGCTCCGTACGGCCTGAGCTGCTGGACCGGCTGCACGACAACGACCCTGCTCTGGCCGCCGAGTTGCTCCAGGAACCGGTCGTGGTCGTGCGGCGCCGCGATCGCGTAGCCCTCGACTGGGACGGCGCCTGGCGTCTCGACACCGGCGGATCGGACCATCTGGACCGCGAGGTGATCGACGTCTCGGTCCGCTCCGCGGCGCGGATTCCTGTCCGGCCGGTACGACCCTGGTCCCTGAGCTCAGGTCCCTGGACAAGGGGCCAGAGCTCAGGGATCAGAGGCCGGGGATCAGAGGCGCTCCATGGGCTGACGCCAGACGTTCCCGGCGGGGAGCGTGCAGCATCAACGGAGTACCTGCGGAGTTCCTGCGGAGCACCTACGGAGTACCTACGGAGCGCTACTGACCCACCGGACGGCAGAGCAGCGGCTTCTCCAGTTCCGAGCAGGGGCGGTGGCCGTGGACCGGGAGGCTGTCCTTGCCCGCGCCTTCCGTGAGGTAGCGGAGGAAGCCCGCGGCGACGGAGTCGGCGGGCGGTTCGCCGTAGGTGTAGGCGAACTCCGTCTGCCAGTAGGGATATGCGCCCGCGTCGGCCCCCTCCACCGTGGCCGGGTAACCGGCGATACGGACCTGCTGGATGCCCTCGTGGGTGAGCGCGGCGCCCGCCTCGCTGTGACCGAGGGCTCCCGGGATCGACGCCACGTTGTCCAAGAGGATGTCGGTGTCGCCGACCTCGCAACGGCCCGGCTTGCCGCGGTCCATGCCGGCGCAGTCCGCTGATGTGACCTCCAACAGCTCTCTGTCGGCAAGGACTTGGTGGACGAGCGTGGAGCGCGTGCCGGAACCGGGGTGTCGGCTCACGAGGTGGATGGGGACGTTGTTTCCGTTCACCTGGCGCCAGTTGGTGATGTCGCCGGAGTAGATCTGGCGTAGCTGCTTGAGGGAGAGGTCCTGGACGCCGGCGTCCTTGTTGACGGCGAGGGTGAAGAGGGACAGCGCGACGGGGCGGGGGAGGAGTTGGGGGCGGCCGTCGCCCTTTGCCCCATCCGTGAAGGCGAGACGATCGGGCAGACCGGGCCCCGTCTCCGCCGTCCTGGCCGTCTCGGGTCTCTTCTTGCCCGCCGCTTCCAATGTGTCGAGGCCCTCGACACTGCCCTTGAACGTGTCGTCCGTGACGGGGATGCGGGCGCCCGTGCACTTCTTGACGTACCGCTTCGCCGCGTCGGTGACGGCGCTCTTGAAGGCGGTGGAGCCCGAGAGGGTCAGTGTGCCCTCGGCGCAGTCCACCGGTGCGGCCTGGGTGGGGGCGTCGTCCCTGGTGAACGAGGTGAAGGACTGGGTGGCGGCGATGAGTACCAGGAGCGCGATGAAGACCATGACGGGCCTCGACGCGAAGGTGTGGCTCTCGGTCTTCTTGATCCGCCCGCCGCGTACGCCGCCCTTTATGCCCGCGACGACGACAGGGTCGGGGAAGGCCTGGCCGACCGGGAAATCCGGGTCGCGTTCGAGGACGGCGAGGACCTTGTAGTGGGTGCCGCGGTTGAGGGGGACGCGGGGCAGTTCGATGTGGCCGTCGTCCATGCGCAGCCCTGCGGCGTCGTCGAAGCACGGGCGCAGGTAGTCGTGGCTGAGCTCGGTGACGACCATGCCGTCGACGCGGCGGCCGGGGAAGTTGATCCGGATGCCGACCTGGTCGTCGTCGCGTACGACGTAGTCGGTGGCGTCGATGTGGGTCCAGCCGCTGTTCTGGATGCGGAGCAGGACGAAGGAGGGGTCGGCGAGCGAGGTGCCGTTCTGCTGCATCTGCCGGAGGACTCCGGCGTGCGGGTGGGTGTCCGCGTTCTTCGCGGTGGTGTCCATCTGCACGCGGTAGCCGAGCCGTTTGCGACCGGCGAAACCGAACTCCCACAGGGCGGCGCCGACGGGTATCGCGAGCCCGAGGGCGGCGACCATCGACTCCCAGGAAAGACCACTCAACACCGAACCGACCCCCGTTGTCCGAACCCAGTTGTGCGGGTGTGGCCAAATTACGAGGGGAGGGGTGGGGTTCCGAGTCAACGGGCGGTGTCTCAGGCAGAGTTCACCGGGCCGCCGCTCGGGGTCGGGCGTTGTTCACCGGGCGTTGGGGCGTGCGTCGCCGTGCGGGCTCCTCCGGAGACGAACGCGGCCGGTCTTGGCTGGTGGCGGGCGGGTGAGTGGCTAGTCGCCCTCGCCCTTGCCTTTCCCCTTGCCGCCCTTCTCCTTCACACCCTCGGAGACGTCCTTGGCGAGCTTGTCGTCCAGCTTCTTGAACTCGCGTACGACCGCGTCGGACATGTCGGCCAGCGCGTCCAACTGCTGGGTGATGTCCTCGCGGCCGTCCTCCCAGTTGGACTCGAAGTCGTCGAGCGCGTCGTACACGCCGCCGTCGCCGATGTCGTCCTTGTAGGACTCGAAGATCTTCTTCGTGCGGTTCATCCGGTCCTTGACGGACCGCAACCGGCTTCCGTAGTCCTCCAGGTCGCTGAGCGGGAGTGCGAGGTCGCTCTTGCCTTTACCACCCATGCCAGTTCCCTCTCGGCTCTGTCTGTCGCGTTCGCTCTGCCTCTATACGAAGCGGAACGTACCGGTCACCGCATCGAAGATGTCGTGGAACGCCTCGGCCAAGTCGAGGACGGGGCTGGCTCCGGAGACGATTATGACCTGCTCCGTGGTTCCGGGGACGGGGATATACGTCTGGGTCAGCGCCATGCGCAGGGTACGGGTGTCGCCCTGGGCGACGGGGACGTCCTCTACGCCGACGGTGCGGGCGGCCGGCCCGACATCCGGGATGTCGACCGTGGTCACGTTCCGCCAGGCGTCGCCCTCGCGGCGGGGCGTCATGGTGCGCAGACTGTCGGCGATCGCCCTGGGGTCGGTCGAAAGGGCCACACCCTGCTTGTTCTTGGCTCCGATGACCGAGACAGTGACGGTTGCGGTGAGCGGGAGTCCGTCGAAATTCTCGGCCATGCAGCCCATGTAGAGGGCGCCGGAGTCGTGGGCTTCCTTCGCCATCTTGCGAAGGATGTTCGTCAAGTCGGCACGGTAAGGACCGAGGTCAGGGATTTCCCGGACTCGCTCGTCGATGAGGGCCCGGATGGTGGCTTCGCGGCCTTCGGGGCGGATGTCGAACTCCCACCAGGACTCCGGCACGGAGAGGGAGAGACCCACAGGCGCTGGGGGCCGGGGAGTCGGACTACTCATGGTGACCGTTCTCTTCTTGGTGTGGGGCAGGGCGCTGGGCCGACGAAGATACCTGCCGGCTGGTGGAAGATCACGCCATAGGGATGCGCAGATCGTCGGTCATGATGGAGAGGAGCCTGCTCTTCTCGATTTCCGGTGCGCTGTAGGTGAAATGCCTGATGCGTGAGACAAAGTCGGCGGGCAAGGTGATGTGATATGTCTCGACGTAGTAAGCGAGGTCCTCGCGCCATAGCCACTCGCCATCGGTGTACAGAGAGCCGATACCGGAGAGCATGGGTGCATGAGGATCCAGGACGTCGGGGCCCGCGCTCATCTCACTCCAGATACCCGTACCACTGCGCAGGTAGGAGATGATGCGATCTTCGTCCGGAACTCCTATCGGGTTGGTGAATTCCCTGATGGGGCCGGATGTCTGGAGCCCCCATCCTGGCGAAAGTTCTTCGAAGAATCCTGCGACTTTAATCATTGTTCCTCGTTAGTGCGTGGAATGTGGATTACGAAGTAAGGGTACTCAGGCCATGGGGAGGAAAGTCAGCCACGAACCGTTATCCTTGATGAATGGAGCGAATGGGCCGTCACCAAACACTTCCCTGGGTACTCCTACCGCGTTTGTCGGGGCCTTCACCGTAACTCCCAGTTGGTTGGCCATGTCTTGGATGACGTGAGGCTGGGCTACTCCTGAATGGCACGTCAGCATTCTGATGGGCTCACCATTGTAGCCAGGTATGCGATTAATGGTGTCGAGGACGTGGTTAGGGTGAACTACATGTCCGCCTGCGCTTTCTCCGATGCGGTTCATCTGGCCGGCAATCATATCCCCGCTTTCGGTGCCGTGGATAATGACGTCCTGATGTCCTGGAAGTCGTTTTGAGACATCGAAGTTACGCATGGTCGACGGGTCATAGCCGATGGCGGTAGCGCCATCCTTGTGGTAAATGGGCATGCCTGATGGTAGAAAATCGTCAGGGGTTCTGCCGGGCGGAGCAATTCTGCCGTCCTTGCTCTTACCCATGAAGTCGAAAGCGACCGACCGTATGTTCTTGAGGTCACGGACGCTGTTCGCAGTATTCTTGAGACCGCCGCCGATACCTTTCAGGGCTCCGGTGCCGAGAGCTTTCAGCCCGCCTGCTTTCCAGAGCTTGCCGAGCTTGGCCAGGCTGGTGATGCCCTTCGTTGCGGGTATGCAATCGAGGGCGGCCCATATGAGGTCACCCCAGCCCGCTTCACCATTGGCGACTTTTATTATGGTGTCTGCCATCACCACCAAAGCCGCGGCGAAGACCAGCCATCCGAGAGGTCCACCGACGATCATCACGATGATGCCGACAACGGCCACGATGACCTTGCAGACGGTGACGATCTCGTCCCAGTGGTCGGCGACCCAGTCGGTGGCCTCCTCCCACCAGTGACGGTTGGGGATGCCAGCGTCCGAGGCCTCCTCCAGCTTTTTCACCGTGCGGTGAGCGGCCTCGTCGCGTATGCCCTTGGCCTGGTTTGCGAGCTTCTTCGCGGCGTCAAGCGCACTCTGGGCAGCGTCGACGTTGCCTTGGGCGGACTCTTGCTTCTCCTTGGCGTGGGTGGCGTTTCGCGAGGCCTGCCGGACCTCGGTCTCGTCGGGCTTCGGGACGTCCTTGCCGGGGTTCTTGTCCTGGTCGTAGGAGTCGGCCTTCTTGGTGGCTGTCTTCACCCAGTCGTTGGCGCCGGTCAACGCGGTCTGAGCGGTGGAGAGTTGCTCGCGGGCTGCGCGGCCGTCTCGCAGGGCCTTGTCCGCCTTGGTCTGGGCGTCTTCAAGGTCGGGCCAGAAGGAGGCAAGGGCGTCGCCCGCGAGGTTGTAGCTCTTCTTCAGCTTCTTCAGCTTGCCGGGGGCGTCCTCGAACTCCGCGATGAAGGTGTCGGCGGTCTTGCCCGCCCAGGTCAGGATCGCGTCCTCACCCGCCATCCCCTTGATGTCACGGAGGACTTTCGAGACGTCGTCAGCGAAGTCGTGCAGGTTCTTCGCCAGGTTCCGTACCCGGTCCGGATCACCCGGCGTCGGATCCTTGTCCAGGTCCAGGACATGCCAATCCGCCGGACGATTCCCCGCCATGCCGCAACCCCCGTAGAACCTGAAATGCTTGCGCCCGAAAGCACATACGAAGCTACCGCCCCCGCGCTTCTACTGGGACGCTGGTGGTGATCCACCCGGTTCCGAGCCGCCGCCGGGCCAGTCGTCGCCGGTCAGTGTCGCCGTCAGGCGCCCCTCCTTGAGTTCCACGCCGACGTCCATGCCGCTCGCAGCTGCCACAGCGAAGGCGGCGGGCGAAGTGCTGTCGAGGACGAAAACGAAGTGCGAGGCGAACGGCGCCCTGTGTTGGTCGGGTACTCCGTCGGCGTCGAGCTGAAGGTTGGCCTTCCAGGCTGCTTGGCAGAGGACCGAGACGAAGAGCCCGAGAAATTCGGCACCGAGCAGTGAGTCGGCGTTGTCGATCAGGACTGCGATGTCCTTCGTCTTGCCCCCGTGGCCGTGCCAGTCATGGAGGCAGTCCACGAGCGCGTCCCAGTTGTGGCCGAAGTAGCCCGGGAAGCGGAGCTTCCGGGTAAAGGCGGCGAACAGGATGTCCGGCTCTCGCAACTCCCTGCCGTCCAGGCGGATTACGCGTCCGCCCTGTTCCTGGAGTTTGGAAGTCTCGATGCTCAGCCATGGGTCGTCGTGGCGCGTGAAGACGACCCATGGCGAACGGCGCCGGGTGATGGTGGTGCCCACGGTGGAGTTCCTGGATCAGCGGTTGATCGACTGGATTTCCTGGACGTCCATGTCCTGGGTCGTCTCGAAGGTGCCGTTCGGCAGCATGTGCTTGCCGTCGTTGTCCGAGCCCTCCCAAGAGATCTCCCAGGTGACCGATGCCTTCAGCTGGTACGGCTTTCCGTCGGTCGCTCGGAGGTACTTGATGCCGCACGGCGGGTCCTGCTCCGACTTGCCCTTGGCGTAGGGCGTGCCGATGCTGCCGTCGTCGTTGATCTCGCACTCGCCGGATGCGGGGAAGGTCTCCGCGTCGCCCGTGCCCGGCTCCAGGTGGAGGCTCTTCGGCTTGGCCGTGGTCTCCGCCCAGATGCCCGTCTTGGGGAGCTCCGCGCGGACCTTGACGTCCTTGAAGGTGCCCTTGTCCAGCCACACCCAAGTGGGCATGTTCACCGTCGACTTGGTCTGCGGCTTCAGTTCGATCTCGGTCTCGGGGATCTCGACCTTGTCGTAGGCGTACTCGGCCAGGGTCTTGGGAGTCGGGGTGTGCGGGACATTCGGTATCTCACCCTGGTCCTGCCAGAACATGACCTTGTCGCATTCGGAGGACCGGGGGTCGGCGTCGTCGGGGGCGACGCTGCGCCAGAAGTACCCCTTCTTGCCGATGTTGTAGTTGTCGTACCCCTCGGCAGTGGTGTTCTCGTCGTCGAGGTTGGGTTCGTCCTCGCCCTTGGCGTAGTGGTCCTCCCAGAGCGATCTGCCGTACCAGCCCTGGTGAATGCCGACCATTCCCGCGCCGTCCGTCTTCTCGACGAAGGCCTTGAGCTGCTCGGGCGTAAAGAGCGGTTCGTACCAGCAGGCCGGGGGCTTCCAGTTGGGGTCGATCGGCGCGAGGTTGCCCTTCTTGCCCTTGCCGTCACCGCCCTTGACGTACTTCACCTCGATCTGGGAGTGCGCGGTGGACGCGAGAGTGCGCTCGTCGACCTCACCGGCCGTGCCCCCGCCGCCCACGGCATGGGCAGGCGCGGACGCGAGAACTACCACGGTGAGTGATGCGGTGGTCAGTGCCGACAACGTGTGCCGTGGCTTCATCGTGAGCAGCCGCCCCTCTTTGACTGGGTGGACACGGTCTGCCAGACACCCTGGGCGTTCTTGTGCAGGGTGAGGGTGTAGAAGACCTCGGGGGCCGTGCCCGCGGGATTCCCCTCGGTCTTACCCGACTTGCGTTCCTTCGAGTACGCCTTGCTCTCGTCCGTGCAGTAGGTGAGGGACGCCTTCGCCTTCTTCTCGCCCAGGAACGTGACCTTGGGGTCGAAGACCGGCAGCTTGCCGATGACGGTGAGGTCCTTACCCGTGTACGTCTTGATCCACTGCTGGTCCTGCGAGAGGCCGGCCGTGGTGTCGTAGAACGCGAGCGACTCGGCGTCGAGATCCTTTGCGATGATCGCGGCGTACCCCGCCCGGAGATGCTCCTTGCCGTCGTCGAGGACGGCCTGCTTGTCGGGCTCGCTGCTCGTCCACTCTTCGAAGGGCAGATCGAAGCTCTTCGGGAGCTTGATCTCCGGACGGTCGACGGCAGGCGACTTCGATTCGGTCTTCGACGGCGACGGCTTGCTCGACCCCTGTCCCGCCCCCTCGATCTTGTCCGAGGAGTCATCACTCCCGCCGCCCCCACACGCGGTCAACAGCAGGGTCGCGCTCGCCACCAGCGTGGCAACGATGGGCATAGTGCGACGGGCCACGATTGCAGTCCCCCAGGGTTCGGCCGAGTTCGGCAGAGTTCCGTATGTGTGCAGGCGAGAATGAAGCTGAACGACGCTACCAGGCGTGGGTTACCCGTACTGGTGGGCCTTGTGAAGGTTCTCGTGTTCTGTGCGGTGACGGAAGCTAGCGGCCGCGAACGGGTCTCAAGCGCTACGCGGGCGCAGCGATTCCGTGCCGGAACTGTGACTCGCGGGGGCGAATGCCTGTGAATGCGGGGGTGAATGCCCGTGAATGACTGTCCGGGGCGGGCGACAGGGGCGGGCGACAGGGGGGGGAATCGGGCCGAAACCGCGCGGGAAGAGCTGCGCTTACCGTGCAACTCGGGCGTTAACGGTCACCCGGAGAAAGCCCCTCGCGGCCCTTGGGCGCCGTTGGCTCTGTCTGACCTCCGGCCCCTTCCGTACCATCGCCTCGGTACGCTCAGCCCACAGCACAGACAGACCGCTGATACCGCTGAAACCGCTGTATCTCTATCCGCTCCCTCTCAGAGGACAACAGGACACCCGCCATGGCGCGCACCTCTTCAAGTTCGACAGGCGGCCCGTCGGCTCCACGGAATCGGACGCCGCAGCCGCTGCCCCGGCGTCGACGTTCGTTCGGGGACTTCTTCAAGGCGTTCCTCGCCTTTGTCGCGCTGGCCGCGCTGGTCTTCGGCGTGCCTGGCGCCCTCGCGTACGCCGTGGGGTGGCCGCTTCCGGGCGGTGCGCCCTCCCTTGACTGGTTGCAGCAGGAGATCACGGTCGGGACGTTCATCAACGTACTGACTGTCGTCGTCTGGCTCGCCTGGGCCCAGTTCACCGCCTGTGTGCTGGTGGAGGTCAAGGCCGCGCTCTCGGGTGTCGGCATGCCGGGCCGCATTCCCGGCGCCGGCGGAAGTCAGCTCCTCGCCCGTCAACTCGTCGCCGCCCTCCTCCTGGTGGGCGCCACCGCCGCCAGCTTCGCGCCGGGGCTCTCGCAGTTCGGGCAGTCGCTGGAGGGGAACCAGAAGCCCGCCTCCGCCGCTTCCGCCCAGCAGACGCCCGGGGGTCTCTTCGGGCAGGAGCAGGCCGGGAGCGCCGCCGGCGCCGTCGCCGAGCAGGCCGAGCAGGCCGCCGCCCATGCCGGCGGCAGCAACGCCAAGGACGGGGACACCAAGTACTACCGGATCCAGCCGCCCGAAGGGCGTCACCACGATTCGATGTGGGAGATCGCCGAGCGGCACCTGGGAGACGGTCGCCGCTACAAGGAGATCTACCAGCTCAACAAGGACCGCGAGCAGCCCGACGGGTCCAAGCTCTCCGAGGCCAGCCTCATCCGGCCCGGCTGGATCATGGAAATGCCCGCGGACGCGCACGGCGGCGAGCTCGTCGAGATGCCCGACGAGGCGCCCAAGGTCTCGCAGGACGTGAAGGAGCAGATCTCCGACTACGCGAAGTCCGGGGGGCACGCCCAGGAGCAGGGGGGCGGGGCCAAGGAGCAGGGTGGCGGTCAGCGAGGTGGCGGATCCGTCGATCGCGACACCGCGCACATCAGCATTCCCGAGCAGCGGCCCTCCGAGGGTGCCGGGCATGGGCAGCAGGAAGCGCCCGTCGCCAGCGGTGGGAGCGAGTCGGAAGGGTTCTCCTTCGGGCTGCCGGAGGCCCTCATCGGCGCGCCCCTTCTCGCCGCCGGGCTCCTCGGCGCGCTCGGGCGCCGTCGGCGGCACGCGCTGTGGCAGTCCGCCATGGGCGCCGTCGGCGGACGCCGTGGCATGGAGCCGCCCACGCCGACCGGTGGCGCCGCCGATGCGCAGGACGCGCTGCTCGTCGGGGCCGACCCCGAGGGCGTACGGCTTCTCGATCTGTCGTTGCGGGGGCTCGCCGCCTCCCTCGCCGAGGAATCGCGCGCTCTGCCGACCGTCTACGCCGCCTGGCTCAGCAACGGCGATCTGCACCTCCAGCTCGCCCAGCCCGCCGGACGGCCGCCCGCTCCCTGGCAGTTGGGGCAGGACCAGACGTTCTGGATGCTGGCACGGACCGACGCCGAGCGGTACGAGGACATGGATACCGCCGCTCCCTATCCGGGGCTCGTGAGTCTGGGAACGCTCGACGACTCGCGGCTGCTCCTCAATCTCGAAGCCGTACCCGGTGTCGTCTCGCTGAGCGGGCGCGAGTCCGACCGTGCCGCCGTCTTCGCCTCCGTCGCCGCCGAGCTCGCCACCAACGGGTGGTCCGACCGCATGACCATCACCCTCGTCGGCTTCGGGCAGGACCTGACGCCGCTCGCGCCCAACCGGCTGCGGCACCTCGACGACATCGAGGCGCTGATCGAGACGATGGAGGCCGAGACGCGGCAGCGGCGCGGGGCGCTGGGGGCCGCCGGGCACGACTCAGTACTTACTGGTCGTACGGGGCCTGCCCAGCACACCCGCTGGGCGCCGCACCTGGTGCTGCTCGCCGCCGAGCCCACCGGGGAAGACGCCGTGAAGCTCGCCGAACTGGCCTCCGACGCGAGCCGGCTGGGCATCGGATACCTCGTCGGCACGGAGTCCGGGGATCTGCCGGGTGCCGCCTGGGAGATGGAGATCACCCCCGACGGCAAGCTGCTCGCCCCGCTGCTCGGGCTGGAGCTGGAGGCGCAGGCGCTGCCCGAGGCCCAGCAGAGGGCCGTCGTGGAGCTCTTCGTCGACGCCGATCCGGGCGAGGGCGAGGGCGAGGGACGCACCGGTTCAGGTCGCGGCGCCGCCACCCCGCCGTTCCTCGTCGACGTCACCGAGCAGGGGCGGCCCGCGGTGTACGCGCGCCTCGTCGGTACGTACGAGATCATCGGTCTCGACACTCCGGACGGCGAGCGCAGCCCGCTGATGCACGAGGCGCTCGCGCTGCTCCTGCTGCACCGCGAGGGTGTGCACCCGCGGGTGCTCTCCTCCGCGCTGTGGCCGCGCGGTGTCACCGAGGACGTACGCGACGCGCTCGTCGACCGGCTGCGGGACTGGCTCGGCACCGAGCCTGACGGCGAGGCCCGGCTGCGGGCCGACCGGAGCGGGCGGCTCACGCTCGCCAAGTCCGTCGTGTCCGACCTCGATGTCCTGCGGTCGCTCTACCACGAGGCGACCCAGGGCCGCGGGGCCAACAGCCGGGCCGTGCGGGGGCGGATGCTCACCGACGCCCTGGTGCTCGTACGCGGGCCGCTGCTCTCGGACCGGCCGCAGGGGCGGTACGCGTGGCTCACGCACGAGATCATCGACGCGCAGCTGCCGCTGCTCGTCGCCGACATCGGCCTCGCCCTGTCCGAGTTCCACCTGGAGAAGGGGCGCTCGGAGAAGGCCATCGAGGCGCTGAACGCCTCGCTGAATTCCGCGCCGGGGGACGAGCGGCTCTGGAACGAGCTGCTGCGGGCCACGCATGCGGTCGGTGATCCGGCGCGGCTTCAGCAGGTTGCGGCTGATCTCGTCTCCCGGAGTGGGGCCCGGGGCGTGCCGCCTCGGACCGAGGCCCTGCTGGACGAGCTGCTTCCTGCTTGGCGCAGTGGGCTTTCCGCTGTCGGGTAGTTCTGCCGCCGCGGGGGTGGGGGCGGTTTCCGGGCCGCCGCTTCGCGGCGGATCCCTCCCTCCCACCTGTCCGTATCCCCGCGTCTAGAGGGTGACCGTTGGACCCGTTCCTGTACGTCGTCGTCGGCGGCGCCCTCTGGGGCGCCATCGCCGGGCTCCTCGTGCCCCGTGCCGTGTACCGGCTGTCCGTGGCGCCCGACGAGGCGTGGCGGGACAGCTGCCCCGACGGGCATCCCGTCGGCGGCTGGGTCGGGCTTCCGCGGTGCGCGGAGGGGACCCACATCGGGCCGCGCACCCTCACCGTCTCCCTCGCCACCGCCCTCGTCTGCGCCGCCCTCGCCGCCGCGACAGGCCCGCGCCCCGAGCTCGCCGTCTGGCTGCTGCTCGCGCCCTTCGGCGTGCTGCTCGCCGTCGTGGACTTCGGTGTGCACCGGCTGCCCGACGTGCTCACCCTGCCGCTGGCCGTCGCCGCGCTCGTCCTCCTCGGGGGCGCCGCGCTGCTTCCCGAGCACGCCGGGTCCTTGGTGCACGCGCTGTACGGGGGGCTCGGGCTCGGCGGCGCGTACTTCGTGCTCTTCCTCATCAGCCCGAACGGCATGGGCTTCGGCGACGTGAAGCTGGCGCTGAGCCTGGGTGCCGTCCTCGGCTGGTACGGGTGGGGCGCGGTGCTGCTCGGCACCTTCGCCGGGTTCCTGCTCGCCGCCCTGTACGGGGGGTGGCTCGTCGTCGCCCGCCGCGCCGGGCGCAAGACGGCGATCCCGTTCGGGCCCTTCCTGATCGGCGGGGCGTTCCTCGGGCTGCTCGTCGGGGCGTACGCCGCCTGACGTCGGGCTCCGCAAACAGCTGGCGTACGCTGAATCAGTCCGTCCAGAACCCTTACGAAAGGGACGCCCCGGTGACCGAGAAGGCCGAACTTCAGTCCGTCCTCGACCGTGCCGCCGCAGGTGGGCGGATCAGCGAAGAAGAGGCGCTCGACCTCTACCGCGATGCCCCGCTGCACGCGCTCGGCGCCGCCGCGGACGCCATCCGCCGCCGCCGGTACGCCGGGACCGAGCACATCGCGACGTACATCATCGAGCGGAACATCAACTACACCAACGTGTGTGTGACGGCCTGCAAGTTCTGCGCCTTCTACGCCGCCCCGAAGGACACCAAGAAGGGCTGGACGCGCGACCTCGACGACATCCTGCGGCGCTGCGCCGAGACCGTCGAGCTCGGTGGCACGCAGGTGATGTTCCAGGGCGGGCACCACCCGGACTTCGGTGTCGAGTACTACGAAGAGCACTTCTCCGCGATCAAGAAGGCCTTCCCGCAGCTGGTCATCCACTCCCTCGGCGCCTCCGAGGTCGAGCACATGGCCCGCATCTCGAAGGTCTCCGCCGAAGAGGCGATCCAGCGGATCCACGCCGCCGGGCTCGACTCCTTCGCCGGTGCAGGCGCCGAGCTGCTCCCGGCCCGCCCGCGCAAGGCCATCGCCCCGCTCAAGGAGAGCGGCGAGCGCTGGCTCGAGATCATGGAGATCGCCCACAATCTCGGCGTCGAGTCGACGTCCACGATGCTCATGGGCACGGGCGAGACCAACGCCGAGCGCATCGAGCACCTGCGGATGATCCGCGATCTGCAGGACCGGACCGGTGGCTTCCGGGCCTTCATCCCGTACACGTACCAGCCCGAGAACAACCACCTCAAGGGCCGGACCCAGGCGACCATCTTCGAGTACATCCGCATGATCGCGATCTCGCGGATCTTCCTCGACAACGTGGCCCACATCCAGGGTTCCTGGCTGACCACCGGCAAGGAGGCCGGCCAGCTCACCCTGCACTACGGCGCGGACGACCTCGGCTCCGTGATGCTGGAGGAGAACGTCGTCTCCTCCGCCGGCGCCAAGCACCGCAACAACCTGCGCGACATGATCGACATGATCCGCACCGCGGACCGCGTCCCGGCTCAGCGCGCCACGACGTACGAGCACCTCGTCGTGCACGACGACCCGGCGAACGACCCGACCGACGACCGCGTCGCCTCGCACATCTCCTCCACGGCGATCGAGGGCGGCACGGCCCACCCCGAGCTCAAGCTCCTCGCCTCCAACTGAGGAGCTCAGGCCGCTGTGCTGACGATTCACGCCGCGCCGCTGGTCCTGCCGGTCGGCGCGGCGCCGGTTTCAGGGGGCGCGGTGCTCGTCGACGGGGACCGGATCGCCGCCGTCGGGCCGTACGAGGACGTCGTGGCGGAGCATCCGCGCGCACGCGTCCGGCAGTGGCCCGGCGTGATCACACCGGGACTCCGGCAGTGGCACGGCCGGTGGCTGCTCACCCGCGTCTACCACCCCGATCCGCGCGAGGCCGACGAGCTCGGCACCGAGCCGATCGCCGACTTCGCGTCCGACGACGACGCCCGCTGGGCGGGGAGTGTGCGGCGCGGTCTTCAGCGGATGCTGGCGCACGGCACGACGCATGTCGGCGGGGGGTTCCCGGATGGGGTGCGGCAGTCGGTGGTGCGGGCGGGGCTGCGTGAGGTGGCGGACGCGTGGCGGCTTGCGCCGCCGTTGACGGTGGGGCCTGGCCTCGACCCCTTTGTCGAAGGGGGCGACCTCGCGGGGACGGTTCACGGGCCGTTGGCCGTCGGCGGGCGTGCCGATCTCGCCGCCTTCGACGTGCCCGATGAGGCCGCGCTGGTCGAGCGGGGCGGGGTGACTTGCGTCGCTACGGTGCTCGGGGGGCGGTTGGTGTACCGGCGGCGGTAGGTGTCTCGTGTTTCGCCGAGGGCCCGGTGGGGGCCGGGCGCGCGGTTTCCCGCGCCCCTCAAGGGGCGCGTTTCAGCCCGACAGCGTCTTCGCGAAAGCCCCCGCCTTCTGCTCCACCCCGCTGCACGAATTCCGGGCCTTGGCCGTCGACGTGCCGTCCGCGCACTGCTTGTCGCGGGACGACGCCCACGCCGAGAGCCAGGCGAGGCCCTTCTGCTCGCCGTACGCCCGTAGCCGAGCCGCGTCCGCGAGCGTGAACGTCTCGCCCTTCACGTCGTTCACGCCGATCATCGCGGTGACGGCGAGCCCCTGCCAGGCGTTCCTGTCCGAGAGGCGGAAGGCCTTCTTGATCTGGGCGTGCGCCTTGGTGGCCGACGTGATCGCGTAGTCGCCCATGTCGCCGGTGTAGGACGTGCCGTAGTTCATCGCCATGATGTTCACGGTCGAGACCCGCGCGTCGTGGTCGTTGGCGGAGTCGAGCAGCGCCACGCTGTCGGCGGTCAGGCCCGACGGCATCGCCGGGAGCGTGAACGTGGCCTTGAGGCCACGCTCCTTCTGCAGCAGCGCGATCGCGTCGGAGCGGCGGGCGACGGACGCGGAATCCGTGAGCGCGTCGCCCTCCATGTCGAAGTCGGCCTCGGTCGCGCCGGTGGCGTCGAGGACCTTGGCGTAGGCGGCGGCGAGTCGGGACGCGCTGTCGCAGGTGAGCGCCAGTTCCTTGCCCGCCGCGCCGCCGAAGGAGACGCGGACGGCGCCGCCGGTCTTCTTCAGCTTCGCGATCCGGGATGCCACCGCTTCGCTGTCGATGTCCGTGGTCCCGCCCCACACCGGCGTGCAGTCGCTGCCGTCCGCGACGACGAAGGCCAGGTTGTACGTCGAAGGGGCGCCCGAGCTGTCCGTGTCCCCGGCGGTCGTGGCGCTGACGTAGGGGGCGTACGCCGTGGTGGTCTCCGGCGTCCCGGAGGGGGACGACGTGCTCGACGAGGGCGGGGCCGCGTCCGATGTGCCGTCGGCCGTGTCGTCGGCCGTGTCATCGGACGTGCCGTCGCCCGCCGAGCACCCGGTGCACAGCAGCGCGACCAGACACACGAGGCCGGCGGTCGGTTTCAGCGAGCGCCGGGTATCGCGCACGCTTCGTGTCTTCCGCACGCCTCGTATGTTCCGCACGTTCACTCGCTCACTTGCTCGGGAAAGGGCTGACCTTTGCAACGTACGCGGAACGAGCTGTGCGGACGAATGCTCGGCAACTCTCCCAGCCCGATCACATGTTGACCCGGTTGACCCGGTTGACCCGGTTGGCCCGGTTGGCCCTGTTGACCGGTTGACCCGGATTCCCCGATTCTCATGCTCCCCGGGGTGAGGACGTCGCGGCGCGGCGCGGGCCCCGGCTGCTGCCGTGAGCCGCCTCCTCGTGTGGCTGTCCGTACTGCCACAATGGTCCGGTGACCCGCGCATCTCTGGACAAGCAGCCGCACGAAGTCGCCTCGATGTTCGACGACGTGGCGGAACGGTACGACATCACGAACGACGTGATGTCCCTCGGGCAGGCCCGGCTGTGGCGCAAGGCGGTCGCCAAGGCCGTCGACGCGCGGCCCGCGCAGAAGGTCCTCGACCTCGCCGCCGGGACCGCCACCTCGTCGCAGCCCTTCGCGCAGGCCGGCGCGTACGTCGTGCCCTGCGATTTCTCGCTCGGCATGCTGCAGGTCGGCAAGGCACGTCACCCCTGGATGCCGTTCACGGCCGGGGACGCGACGAAGCTGCCGTTCAAGGACGACACGTTCGACGCCGTCACGATCTCCTTCGGGCTGCGCAACGTCCAGGAGACGGACGAGGCGCTGCGGGAGATGTACCGCGTGACGAAGCCCGGCGGCCGGGTCGTCATCTGCGAGTTCTCGCACGCGACGTGGGCGCCGTTCCGCACGGTCTACGAGGAGTACCTGATGCGGGCGCTGCCGCCGGTGGCGCGCACGGTCTCCTCCAACCCCGACGCGTACGTCTATCTCGCGGAGTCCATCCGCTCCTGGCCGGACCAGCCGACGCTGGCCGCGCTGTTGCAGGACGCGGGCTGGTCGAAGGTGGCGTGGCGGAATCTGACGGGTGGGGTCGTGGCGCTGCACCGGGGATTTAAGGCGTAGACCTGCCGCGGGACGCCCGAAGCGGAAACGCGCGAAATATTCCGCTGTGAACCGAGTTGACGGGAACCAGCCGCAGGGCAAGATGTGTCCGTTGTGATACGACTCCGCCGACGCGACGGCGTCGATGCGAGACCGCTCTTTCGCATCAGCCGCTGCTGCGTCGCTCGGCATGGGTCGGTCTTTCTGGTCATCTCCCCAATGACGGAGCGTCCCTATGGCGTCGAACTGTCCTCACTGCGGGGCATCCACCCCTGAAGAGGCCCGCTTCTGCATGAAGTGCGGGCGAGAGCGCCCGCGTGGCACGTCCGTGGATGCGGGGCTCGCGGATCTGCCCGCGGCGGAGATCGGCGCTCCGACCGCTGTGGGGGACACCGGTGAGCAGAATGCCGCTGCGGCCGAACCCGATCCGGACGCGCCCGTCAGCGAGACGCCCGCCGGGCCCGGGTTCACCGCAACTTCCCTCCCCGCGCCCGCACTTCCGGCTGCCGCCCCCGTATCCCCGCCTCCGCCCCCACCCCCGCCCGCATACGTTCCCGGGCCACCCTCCGCACCTTCGCCCCTCGGCGCCTTCCTCGGGCGGGCGTTTCGGGGCGACTGGGCCGGGGCCGCTCAAGCCGCGCTGTGGCCCGTGGGGTTGGTGCTCGTCGCGGCGGTCGCGATCGCCATTCCCTCCTACGGGCAGGGCGAGGGGGGCGGTGGCGGTGACGTCGTCGTCGGGTTCGGCGATCGGATGCGGATCGCTCTCGCGACTCTGCTCCAGGCCGTGGGCGGCGGCTTCGAGGTCTCCGGGAGCGAGCGGCGGCAGTCGGCGTCGGTCTTCGGCGGTGACAGCTCCGACGTGAGCACCGCCTTCGACGGCAGCGCCGTGCTGCACCTCATTCCGCTCACCGTCACCGCGCTGTGGATCGGGGCCCTCTTCATCGGCGTACACATCCTGCGCAACCGTCTTCTCGTACGCGCCGAAGGCCAGGGCGGGGGCACTGCGGGGCTCGAAGCGGCCGTGCGCGTCACCCTGTTGGTGACCACGGGCACCCTCGTGCTCAGCCTCTTCGCGCAGCCCGAGATCGATGGCGTCGGGCTCTCCTCGTCGCCCGTGCTCGCCGCGCTCGGTGCGTTCGTACTCGCACTCGCCGTCTCCGGTGGCGTACTGCACCGCCACGACCTGGCCCACTGGCTGGCCCAACGGCCGGTGTGGCAGGCGACGTTCCGTGCCACCGGCACGGCGCTGCGCGCGCTCGCCGTCGTCCTTGTGCTCTGCTCGGTCGTCGCGTTCGTCAGCCTCACTCAGATCGACGACCTCGAACGCGCCGCCGACCTCGACGGCGCCGATGTGTCCCCGCTGGTCATCGCCCTTCTGCTGCTGCCGAACCTGGGCGTCGCCGCCCTCGGTCTCGGGTGGGGCGCGCCGCTCGACGCTTCGGTGCAGGGGAGCAGTTCGTCGTACGGGGGCGGCCACGAGAGCGAGTCCTTCGGGCTCTCCGAGCTGGGGGACGTCACCAACGCGTGGGCGATCGTGGGGGCGTTGACACTCGGGCTCGTCTGCGCGCTGGTCATCGGCGTCCTCGCCGCCCGCCGTTCCGCGCACCGTGGTGAGCAACTGCTCGCCGCCGGTGTCTTCTTCGGGCTCTTCCTGCTTCTCGCCGGGCTCGGCGGGGTCGGTGTCGACGCCACCGGAAGCGCCTCGGCGCAGTTCGGAGGAGGCAGTTCGGGCGGCTCGGGCAACGGCACCTTCGAGGCGGGCGTGAGTGTGCCGGACGTGCTGCTCTTCGGGCTGCTCTGGGTCGTCGTCGCGGTGCTCATCGCGCCGTTCCTGCTGCGGGTGGCGGGGCAGCGGGCGGGGCTCGTCGCGGGGCCGGTTCCCTGGGGCCCGCCGATGCCGGGCGGTCCCGTGGGCGCGGCACCCGAGGCCGCGGCCCCCGTGGGCGCCGTAGGACCCGTCACGACAGACGCTCCGGCGAACCCGGTTGCCCCCGCACCTCAGGGCGTCCACGACCTGCCCACGTACGACCAGCCCACGTATGTCCCGACCGGAGCCCCCTCCTTCGCCTACGCCCCGCATTCCTTCCAGCAGCCCCCCACCGCCCCACCCCGGCCCCGCCCCACCGCCCTCTGGGTCGGCACGCTCGTCGGCGCCTTCATCATCGGCAGCGGTATCGCGGCCGGTGTCCTGCTCTGGCAGAACAACGACGACGGCAAGGCGGACAGGGCCGGAGGCAAGGACGACAAGCCCGCCATCAGCCGGACCGAGGACCAGACCGAGCCGCCGGCACCGAACGCCTCGCCCACCGCGTCGCCCACGTTCACACCCACGGCGGAGCCGAGCGCGAGCCGGGACACCGTGGACGACACCCCCCAAGTGCCCGCGGGCTCCGACCTGGTGTCCGACGTGAGCGGCTTCGAGTTCGCCGTGCCGGACGGCTGGACCCGGCAGGGCGAGGAGCGTCCCGGACAGATCGTGTACGCGGGTTCGACCGGCCTGGAGGAGTTCCTGGTCGGCGTGGTGCCGTACGCGCCGTACACCTCGTACGAGAACTTCACGACCATCGAGAAGGACGCCAAGAAGGACCCGAAGAAGTCGGACTACCAGCGGATCCGCCTGGAGCCGAACACCTTCGAGGGACGCAGTGGCGCGATCTGGGAGTACACCTTCACCGACACCGCGGGCCGCCAGATCCACGCCCTCGACCAGAGTTACGTCGCTGACAACGGCACCGAGTACGCCATCCAGCTCTCCTGGCGCGCGGACGTCTGGCCCACGAGCGAGGGCGCGAAGGTCCACCGGATCGCGCTGGAGAACTGGCGGCTCAACGGCTGAGTACCGGCGCGTTCACCAGACGGCGCCGACCTCGGGCCCCGGCTCGTCGAGCTCGCGGCGCAGGCCGCCGTCCGGCGGCCCGGGGCGGCGCGGTTCGCGCACCCCCGCGCCGCCGTCGCCCTCGGCGGGGCCGAGGTCGAACCAGACGGTGACGACGGCATCGCGCGGGATCCACACGCCGGGGAGGGGGTACTGCCGGACCACGTACTCGACGACGACCAGGTGGAACTCGGGGCGGTCCGGCGCCGCGAGCAGCACGCCGTGCTGCACCGCCGACTCGCGCGCGTCCACGGCCATGAGACCCGTCAACCGCGGCACGCGCACGTCGCCCGCCGCGTCCGTCCTGGGCGCCTTCGGCACAGATGTCACCCCCCCCCAGCGGTACCGGAAGGGTAGACCCGCCGGGCGTCGGCAGGAAGCGGTCCGTCACCCCCGCCGAAGCTCTGCCGAAGGCCCGTGCGTCCGTGCGTCCGTTCGCCCGTTACAGCGCGAGCCGGAAGCCGTGCACCTCCCGGTTCGACACCGGCGACGTGTAGGTCTCGGCCTGTGCCATGCCGAGCCGCCGCGTCACCGCCGCCGACCGTTCGTTGCCGGCGTCGACCACGGCCACCACGTCCCGTACGCCCGCCGCGCGTACCCGTTCCACGGCCGCCAGCGCGGCGGCCGTCGCGTACCCCTTCCCCCAGGCGGCGCGGCCGAGCCGCCAGCCGATCTCGATCTCTCCCGTGGGTCCCCAGTCGCGCGGCCAGGGCTGTGCTCCGGCGAAGCCGATCGGTTCACCGTCCGCGTCGAGCAACGTCCAGAGGCAGTAGCCGAGTTCGGCGTCGTGTCTGCGCTGCCGGGCGGTCAGCTCCTCGTACATGGAGAGTTCGGCGGACCGGCCGCCCAGGAACCTCATGACGTCCGGGTCGTCGAAGAGGCGGTGCCAGACCAGAGCGTCCTCGTGGGTCGGGACGCGCAGCTGTACGGCGGGCAGGGGCCTGGTCGGCGGTGTCTGCTCTGTCGCTTGCTCTGTCGCCTGCTTTGTCACGGGTGGCCCTTCGGCTGGCTGATCAGTACCGCTGCATAGACTGCCCATAACCCGTGCCCGTCGGCACACAGATTTCGAGCTTTGGGGAGAACCCGCCGTGACCGAGCCCCAGCCCCTCACCGAACACACCGCTGATGTGATCGTCGTCGGGGCCGGGCCAGCCGGTTCCACGACCGCCTATTACCTGGCGAAGGCCGGACTCGACGTACTCCTTCTGGAGAAGACCGCGTTCCCGAGGGAGAAGGTCTGTGGCGACGGTCTGACGCCGCGCGCCACCAAACAGCTGGTGTCCATGGGGATCGACATCTCCGAGGAGGCGGGCTGGCTGCGGAACAAGGGCCTGCGCATCATCGGGGGCGGCGTACGGCTCCAGCTCGATTGGCCGGATCTCGCCGCCTACCCGAACTACGGCCTGGTCCGTAAGCGCGACGACTTCGACGAGCAGCTCGCGCGCCAGGCGCAGAAGGCGGGCGCCCGCGTGTACGAGCGCTGCAATGTCGGCGCCCCGATCATCGACGACCGCACGGGCCGTATCACCGGCGTGCACGCCAAGATGGGCGAGGAGAAGACCCCGGTCACCTTCCACGCGCCCCTTGTGGTCGCCGCCGACGGCAACTCGACGCGGCTCTCCCTCGCGATGGGGCTGCACCGCCGCGAGGACCGCCCGATGGGCGTCGCCGTCCGTACGTACTTCACGTCGCCGCGCCACGACGACGACTACCTGGAGTCCTGGCTCGAGCTGTGGGACCGCCGCGGCGCCCAGGACCGGCTCCTTCCCGGCTACGGCTGGATCTTCGGCATGGGTGACGGCACGTCGAACGTCGGGCTCGGCATCCTCGACTCCTCCGCCGCCTACAAGGAGCTCGACTGGCGCGAGGTGTTGAAGGCCTGGTGCGCCTCGATGCCGGAGGACTGGGGCTACACCCCGGACAACATGACGATGCCGATCCGCGGCGCGGCCCTGCCGATGGCCTTCAACCGCCAGCCGCACTACACCAAGGGCCTGCTCCTGGTCGGCGACGCGGGCGGCATGGTGAACCCCTTCAACGGCGAGGGCATCGCGTACGCCATGGAGTCCGGGCAGATCGCCGCGGACGTCATCGTCCAGGCGCACGCCCGCTCGACACCCGGCCAGCGCGAATTGGCGCTGCACAACTACCCGAAGATCCTCAAGGACACGTACGGCGGCTACTACACGCTGGGCCGTGCCTTCGTGAAGCTCATCGGCAACCCGAAGGTCATGAAGATGGCCACGCAGCGCGGCCTGACCCACCCGATGCTGATGCGCTTCACACTGAAGATGCTGGCCAACCTCACCGACCCGACGGGCGGCGACGCGATGGACCGCATCATCAACGGGCTGAGCAAGGTGGCGCCGAAGGCGTGAGCCCGGTGACCCGGTAGCCCGCGGCCCGGTTCGGCTCCCGGAAAACTTCGGCTCTCAGAAAACAGGGCGTATCCGATTTGCCCTCACGGGGTGGACGGCAGGACGCTGGTCGCATGATCTTCATCGCCGTCAAGTTCACCGTCCGCCCCGAGTACAGCGACAGCTGGCTGGAGCGCACCGCCGAGTTCACCCGTGCCACGCGCGCGGAGGAAGGCAACCTCTTCTACGACTGGTCCCGCAGCGTGGACGACCCGAACCAGTTCGTCCTCCTGGAGGGCTTCGCCTCGCAGGAGGCGGGCGCCGCGCACGTCGGCTCCGACCACTTCAAGGCCGGCATGGAGACGATGTCCGAGGCGATCGCTTCGACCCCGGAAATCATCCACACCGAGATTCCGGGCAGCAGCTGGTCCGAGATGGGTGAGCTCTCGCCGAAGGGCTGAGGCGCAGGAAGGGCTGAGGCGCACACAGAAGGGCCGGGAACCCCACTGGGGGTTCCCGGCCCTTCTACGTGGCTGTGAGGAGCCTCAGAGGACGCGCACGGCACCGTCGGCGGGGTAGCCCGACAGGTCCTGGACGACAACGCCCTTGCCGGGGTTGGCGGCGTCGAGGTACTGACCGTTACCGATGTACACACCCACGTGGTACGCGGAGCCCGCGCCACCCCAGTAAAGGATGTCGCCCACCTGGACGTTGGAGAGCGAGACCGGCGTACCGGCGACCGACTGGTCCTGCGAGACGCGCGGGAGGTCCACGCCCGCCTGCTTGAACGCGGCCTGGACGAGGCTGGAGCAGTCCCAGGCGTTGGGTCCTGAGGCACCCATGACGTACGCGTCACCGAGCTGGGCCTTGAGGAAGCTGATGACCGAACCGACGTTGCCGCTGGCCGGCGGCACATCGGCGTCGGCGCTCGACCCGGAGCTCGACGCGCTGAGCGTCGTGCGCTCGGTGGAACGCGAGGCGCGCTCCTCCTCCGCCTTCTTCTTGGCGGCGGCCTCGGCCTTCGCCTTGGCCTCCGCCTTCTTCTTGGCGGTGGCCTGGTCTTCCTTGGCCTGCTTGGCGGCCTTCACGGCGGCCGCGTCCTGCTCGGCGCGGAGCTCGTAGCTGTCGGCGGTCTGCTGGGTGGCATCCGCGGACTGCGCGATCTGCGTGGAGAGGTCCGTGGTGAGCGTCGGCATTTCGATGGTCTCGGTCACCGGCTCGGCTGCGGTCGCCGTGCCAGCTGCCGCGGCCACTGCCAGGGTGCTGAGGACGCCACCGGCAACTCCGGCGCGCAGGGCCATCTTCGAGGCGCTACGACGGGGCTTCCGGTGGCTGGGTATGTGAGCGGTGTGGGACATGAGAACAACCGCTATCAGGGAGTCAGGGTTCCCATCAAGAAACGTGGGCTGCGCCACAGTTACCTCTGGCGGCCTTGAATCCCGGGCGTGTCACTTCTTATTGACGCCGTAACGGGCAATGCGGACAGCGGTGATCACGCCTGTGATCATGGGCTTTCTGCGATACGTCCGAATTGCCCGTGGACTACCACCGGTTGAGTCGGTTGGCCAAGCCCGGTTTATTCGCCGCGGGGTGCCGTGTGGCGCAGGTCACAGGTGTGGCCCTAGGGGATCTCCCTGAGATCCGGCCGAGACCTTTCTGAGATATCCCGAAGAATTCAGGGGTGTTGCCGGTGTGGGGGACCGGTGACGGATCGACGCCGAATCGACGACGGAACGGCGGTCGGCCGGTGCCGGGGCGGTGTGGGGCCGGTGTCGATCCTCTCTTGTGGTGACATCTCTTCGCCCCTTGCTGGTCTTCGTCCCTTGTTGGTCTTCGTCCCTTGTTGGTCTTCGTCCCTTGCTGGCGGCTCGCGTGTGTGGCGGCTCTCGTGACGACTTCACTCCACCGCGCACCCTGGTCGTGCGTCATCGCGTCGTCCGCGTACCCCGGTCGTGCGTCGCCGCGTCGTCCGCGTACCCCGGTCGTGCGTCGTTCGCGTACCCGAGTGCGTGCCGACCATGCGGCCCTCGCGTATCACCGCCGCCCGCGCATCGCGCGCGTACGGACCTCACGCCGACCCTGCACCGCCCCCGCACCGCCCCCGCGTCGGACCTGTACCGGATCCGCGCCGCCCTCGCGGCGACCCCTCTGCGCCCGCTCGTGAATCTGTGCACGCGTGCCCGGCCGTCCACTTACGTCCACACCGCTCCCGCCAAAGTGTGAACGCGCCGCCACTATCAAGCCGCCGTGTCCAGCGCCAATTTGCTTGTTACGGCCATGGCTTGATAGGGCGACCCCCTCCCGACCAGGGGTAACTCGATGAGATGTCACCTCTGGTGATCACTCAGGCGCTTCGCGTATGAAGATCACCGCTCATCCGACTTCATGATCCTTCGTCAGGTGGTGGAGATCACAAAGCCGTTGTCGCACCCCGTGTCGCAGATCACAGACCGGCGGGCATAAGATGCGGGGCAGTTGGGCTTGTGACCTGCTTCACATGTGCGCGATCTTCGTGGGGGCGGGGCGCGGTCCAATGCAACCGCCAACAGTCAGTGCCGACTGAGAGGAGCGAGGAGCGTGAATGCCTATGCGCCCATCCTCGTGCTGGGAGCCCTCGGGGCAGGCTTTGCGATCTTCTCCGTGGTCATGGCCACGCTTATCGGTCCAAAGCGGTACAACCGAGCCAAGCTAGAGGCGTATGAGTGCGGTATCGAGCCGACGCCGACTCCGGCCGGCGGCGGGCGATTCCCGATCAAGTACTACCTGACGGCGATGCTCTTCATCGTCTTCGACATCGAGATCGTCTTCCTTTACCCCTGGGCCGTCACCTTCGACGCGCTGGGGATTTTCGGGCTCGTGGAGATGCTGCTCTTCGTGCTCACCGTCTTCGTCGCCTACGCGTACGTATGGCGGCGTGGCGGCCTGGAATGGGACTAAGGGTCTGAGGGGCAAAGAGCATGGGACTCGAAGAGAAACTGCCGAGCGGATTTCTGCTGACCACCGTCGAACAGGCCGCGGGGTGGGTGCGCAAGTCATCCGTCTTCCCCGCGACCTTCGGCCTCGCGTGCTGCGCCATCGAGATGATGACGACGGGAGCCGGGCGCTATGACCTGGCTCGCTTCGGCATGGAGGTCTTCCGCGGTTCGCCGCGCCAGGCCGATCTGATGATCGTGGCCGGACGCGTGAGCCAGAAGATGGCGCCGGTCCTGCGGCAGGTCTATGACCAGATGCCCAACCCCAAGTGGGTCATTTCCATGGGGGTTTGCGCTTCATCGGGCGGGATGTTCAACAATTACGCGATTGTGCAGGGTGTGGACCACATTGTCCCTGTTGACATCTATTTGCCCGGCTGTCCGCCACGGCCCGAGATGCTGATGGACGCCATCCTCAAGCTGCACCAGAAGATCCAGGGCTCCAAGCTCGGGGTCAACGCCGAGGAAGCGGCCCGCGAGGCGGAGGAGGCGGCCCTCAAGGCGCTCCCCACCATCGAGATGAAGGGGCTGCTGCGGTGAGCGACGCGCATGAAGAGCACCTGAACGGAAACGGCGTTCCGGCCCCCCGTGAAGAGGGCGGCAAGGTCATCGGCGTACGCAAGGGCATGTTCGGCGCCGATAACGGCGGCGACACGTCCGGTTACGGCGGCCTGGTGCGGACGGTCACCCTGCCGGGCGCCACCGCGCGTCCCTACGGAGGCTGGTTCGACGAAGTGGCGGACGAGCTGGAAGGCGCCCTGGAAGAGCAGGGGCTTCTCCCGGAGAACGCGATCGAGAAGACGGTCGTCGACCGCGACGAGCTCACCTTCCACATCGCGCGCGAGCACCTCGTCCGGGTCGCCCAGACCCTGCGCGACGACCCGGCCCTGCGCTTCGAGCTCTGTACGGGCGTCTCGGGGGTGCACTTCCTCGAGGACAAGGGCCGCGAGCTGCACGCCGTCTACCACCTGCGCTCGATCACCCACAACCGCCTGATCCGGCTCGAAGTCAGTGCCCCTGACGCCGATCCGCACGTCCCCTCGCTGGTCGCGGTCTATCCGACGAACGACTGGCACGAGCGCGAGGCGTACGACTTCTTCGGCCTGATCTTCGACGGTCACCCGGCGCTGACGCGGATCATGATGCCGGACGACTGGCAGGGCTTCCCGCAGCGCAAGGACTACCCCCTCGGCGGCATCGCCGTCGAGTACAAGGGCGCCCAGATCCCGGCTCCGGACCAGCGGAGGTCGTACAGCTGATGAGCACGTCACATGCATCCGCGCGCGAGACGACCGAGGGGACTGTATATACAGTCACCGGCGGCGACTGGGACGAGGTCGTCCAGTCCGCGGCCCGGTCCGACGACGAGCGCATCATCGTCAACATGGGTCCGCAGCACCCCTCCACCCATGGTGTGCTCCGGCTCATCCTGGAGATCGAGGGCGAGACCGTCTCCGAGGCCCGCTGCGGCATCGGCTATCTGCACACGGGCATCGAGAAGAACCTCGAATACCGCACGTGGACGCAGGGCACGACGTTCGTCACGCGCATGGACTACCTGACGCCGTTCTTCAACGAGACGGCGTACTGCCTCGGGGTCGAGAAGCTCCTCGGCATCGAGGACCAGATCCCGGACCGCGCCTCGATCATCCGCGTGCTCCTGATGGAGCTCAACCGGCTCTCCTCGCACCTGGTGTGCATCGCCACCGGCGGCATGGAGCTGGGCGCGACGACGATCATGATCTACGGCTTCCGAGATCGTGAACTCGTTCTCGACATCTTCGAGTTGATCACCGGCCTGCGCATGAACCACGCGTACGTGCGGCCCGGCGGGCTCGCCCAGGACCTGCCGCCGGGCGCGGTGGACCAGATGCGCGAGTTCGTGAAGAAGATGCGGAAGAACCTCGGCGAGTACGACAAGCTCGCCACCGGGAACCCCATCTTCAAGGCCCGCATGCAGGACGTCGGCTACCTCGACCTCGCGGGCTGCATGGCCCTCGGCGCCACGGGCCCGGTCCTGCGCTCGGCGGGCCTGCCGCACGACCTGCGCAAGTCGGACCCCTACTGCGGCTACGAGAACTACGAGTTCGACGTGCCGACCGCCGACACCTGCGACTCCTACGGGCGCTTTTTGATCCGCCTTGAGGAGATGCGCCAGTCACTGCGCATCGTCGAGCAGTGCCTGGACCGCCTTGAGCCGGGACCGGTCATGGTCGGCGACAAGAAGATCGCCTGGCCCGCGCAACTGGCCCTCGGACCGGACGGCCTCGGCAACTCGCTCGACCACATCAAGAAGATCATGGGCACCTCCATGGAGTCCCTGATCCACCACTTCAAGCTGGTGACCGAGGGCTTCAGGGTCCCGGCCGGACAGGCGTACACCGCGGTCGAGTCGCCCAAGGGCGAGCTCGGCGTGCATGTCGTCTCCGACGGCGGCACCCGCCCCTACCGGGTCCACTTCCGTGACCCGTCCTTCACCAACCTGCAGGCCATGGCGGCGATGTGCGAGGGCGGCCAGGTCGCCGACGTCATCGTCGCCGTCGCCTCCATCGACCCCGTGATGGGAGGCGTCGACCGGTGACCACCACTCCTTCCCAGCAGGGTGCGGGCGTCAGCCTGGGCATGCCCCAACTCCCCGCCCCCGACTTCCCGGCCGACGTGCGGGCCAGGCTCGACGCGGACGCCAAGGAGGTCATCTCCCGCTACCCGGACTCCCGGTCCGCGCTGCTCCCGCTGCTGCACCTGGTGCAGTCCGAGGAGGGTCACGTCACGCGCACGGGCATGGCCTTCTGCGCGGAGGTGCTCGGCCTGACCACCGCCGAGGTCACCGCGGTCGCGACCTTCTACACGATGTACCGGCGCAAGCCCTCCGGTGACTACCAAGTCGGCGTCTGCACGAACACGTTGTGCGCCGTCATGGGTGGTGACGCGATCTTCGAGTCGCTGCAGGAGCACCTGGGCGTCGGCAACGAGGGGACCACGGACGACGGCAAGGTCACGCTGGAGCACATCGAGTGCAACGCGGCCTGTGACTTCGCTCCCGTCGTGATGGTCAACTGGGAGTTCTTCGACAACCAGACTCCCGAGAGTGCCAAGCGGCTCGTCGACGACCTGCGCGCGGGCGAGCAGGTCGAGCCGACCCGCGGCGCCCCCTTGTGCACGTACAAGGAGACGGCCCGGATCCTGGCGGGCTTCCCGGACGAGCGGGCCGGCGCCGTCGAGGCGAGCGGCGGCGCGGGTCCGGCCTCGCTGATCGGACTGCGCCTGGCCAAGGGTGAGTTGCCCCAGCCGCGTGTGGTCCACCCGCGCACGGGCGGCCCGCAGGACGAGGCACCCGCCGAGCACCTCAGCTCGCACGACGCACCGCAGGAGACCTCGGCATCCGACCCGGCCCACCCGGCCGGACCGACCGCCGAGGAGGGGGAGTGATGACCTTGGCAGCCGAGATCGACAACGAGACGAGCCCCGAGAAACTGCTCGCGCCGGTGCTTTCGGCGTTCTGGGACGCGGAGAAGTCCTGGACGCTCGACACCTACCGGCGGCACGAGGGGTACGAGGGTCTGCGCAAGGCCCTGGCCATGGCGCCGGACGACCTCATCGCGTACGTGAAGGACTCCGGTCTGCGGGGCAGGGGCGGCGCGGGATTCCCCACCGGAATGAAATGGCAGTTCATTCCGCAGGGAGATGGAAAGCCGCACTATCTAGTTGTCAACGCCGACGAATCGGAGCCGGGGACCTGCAAGGACATCCCGCTTCTCTTCGCGAACCCGCATTCCCTCATCGAGGGGATTGTGATCGCGTGCTACGCGATCCGTTCTTCGCATGCCTTCATCTACCTGCGTGGTGAAGTCGTCCCCGTGCTCCGGCGGTTGCACGAGGCCGTGCGTGAGGCGAAAGAGGCGGGGTTCCTGGGCGAGGACATCCTGGGCAGCGGACTCGATCTCGAACTCACCGTGCACGCGGGCGCCGGCGCGTACATCTGTGGTGAGGAGACCGCGCTGCTCGACTCGCTCGAAGGCCGCCGTGGCCAGCCGCGACTGCGTCCCCCTTTCCCGGCCGTCGCGGGCCTCTACGCATGCCCCACTGTTGTCAACAACGTCGAATCCATCGCGTCGGTTCCCGCGATCCTGAATCGCGGAAAAGACTGGTTCAAATCGATGGGGAGCGAGAAGTCCCCGGGCTTCACGCTCTATTCGCTGAGCGGCCACGTCACGAGCCCCGGACAGTACGAGGCCCCGCTCGGCATCACCCTGCGCCAGCTGCTCGACATGAGCGGCGGGATCAGGGCGGGCCACCGGCTCAAGTTCTGGACGCCGGGCGGCTCCTCGACGCCGATGTTCACCGACGAGCACCTCGACGTCCCCCTGGACTACGAGGGCGTGGGCGCCGCCGGGTCGATGCTCGGCACGAAGGCGCTCCAGTGCTTCGACGAGACGACCTGCGTCGTGCGGGCGGTCACGCGCTGGACCGAGTTCTACGCCCACGAGTCCTGCGGCAAGTGCACGCCCTGCCGCGAAGGAACGTACTGGCTGGTGCAGTTGCTCCGTGACATCGAGGCCGGCAAGGGCGTCATGTCCGACCTCGACAAGCTGAACGACATCGCCGACAACATCAACGGCAAGTCGTTCTGCGCCCTCGGTGACGGCGCCGCGTCGCCGATCTTCTCCTCGCTCAAGTACTTCCGTGAGGAGTACGAGCAGCACATCACCGGCAAGGGCTGCCCCTTCGACCCGGCCAAGTCGACTCTCTGGGCCGACAGGCCCGCCGCACATTCGGAGGTGAACGCATGACAGTGACCACCAACAGCGCTCCCTCCGGAGGGGGCGAGGCGGCGGTTCCGCCGGAAGACCTCGTGTCGCTGACGATCGACGGCATCGAGATCAGCGTCCCGAAGGGGACGCTGGTCATCCGGGCCGCCGAGCTCCTGGGCATCGAGATCCCCCGGTTCTGCGACCACCCGCTGCTCGATCCCGCGGGCGCCTGCCGCCAGTGCATCGTCGAGGTGGAGGGCCAGCGCAAGCCGATGGCCTCCTGCACCATCACCTGCACCGACGGCATGGTCGTGAAGTCGCAGCTCTCCTCGCCGGTCGCCGAGAAGGCCCAGCGCGGTGTGATGGAGCTGCTCCTCATCAACCACCCGCTCGACTGCCCGGTATGCGACAAGGGCGGCGAGTGCCCGCTGCAGAACCAGGCGATGCAGGTCGGCGACACGGACACCCGCTTCGAGGGCAAGAAGCGGACTTTCGAGAAGCCGGTGCCGATCTCGACGCAGGTCCTTCTCGACCGCGAGCGGTGTGTGCTCTGCGCTCGCTGCACCCGGTTCTCCAACCAGATCGCGGGCGACCCGATGATCGAGCTGCTCGAGCGCGGCGCGCTCCAGCAGGTCGGTACGGGCGAGGGCGACCCCTTCGAGTCGTACTTCTCCGGGAACACCATCCAGATCTGTCCGGTCGGCGCGCTGACCTCGGCGGCGTACCGATTCCGCTCCCGCCCCTTCGACCTGGTGTCGTCGCCGTCGGTCTGCGAGCACTGCGCGGGCGGCTGCGCGACGCGCACCGACCACCGGCGCGGCAAGGTCATGCGGCGGCTCGCCGCGGACGATCCCGAGGTCAACGAGGAGTGGCTCTGCGACAAGGGGCGCTTCGGCTTCCGTTACGCGCAGAAGCCGGACCGGCTCACCACGCCGCTGGTGCGCAACTCCGAGACCGGTGAGCTGGAGACGGCCAGCTGGCCCGAGGCGCTGGAGGCCGCGGCCACCGGGCTCGCCGCCGCGCGCGGCCGGGCCGGCGTGCTGACCGGCGGGCGCCTCACTGTGGAGGACGCCTACGCGTACAGCAAGTACGCGCGCGTGGCGCTCGACACGAACGACATCGACTTCCGCGCGCGCGTGCACAGCGCCGAGGAGGCCGACTTCCTCGCCGCGCGCGTGGCGGGCCGTGGCCGGGATCTCGACGGCACCGGAGTCACGTACGCGGAAGTGGAGAAGGCACCCGCCGTCCTGCTCGTCGGCCTTGAGTCCGAGGAGGAGGCGCCCGGGATCTTCCTGCGCCTGCGCAAGGCCTGGCGCAAGCACGGCCAGCGGACGTTCTCCCTCGCGACGCATCAGACGCGCGGTCTGGAGAAGGCGGGCGGCACGCTGCTGCCCGCGGCTCCCGGCACCGAGACGGAGTGGCTCGACGCCCTGGCCGGCGGAGTCGGCCTGGAGGGCGAGGGCGCCAAGGCGGCCGAGTCGCTGCGCGCCCCGGGAGCGGTGATCGTGGTCGGCGAGCGTCTCGCCGCCGTGGCGGGCGGGCTCACCGCCGCCGTACGGGCCGCGTCCGCGACCGGTGCGCGGCTGGTGTGGGTTCCCCGCCGGGCGGGGGAGCGCGGCGCCCTTGAGGCGGGCGCGCTGCCTTCGCTGCTGCCCGGTGGGCGTCCTTCCACCGACCCGCGCGCACGGGACGAGGTCGCCGCCGCCTGGCGCGTGGCCGAACTCCCGCACCGCCACGGCCGCGACACCGGCCAGATCGTCGAGGCGGCGGCGACCGGCGAACTGGGCGCGCTCCTGGTGGCGGGCGTGGAGGTCGCCGACCTTCCCGACCCGCAGCGCGCGCGTGAAGCACTCTCCGAGGTCGGGTTCCTGGTCTCCCTCGAACTGCGGCCCAGTGAGGTCACCGACCACGCCGACGTCGTGTTCCCCGTGGCCGCGGTCGCGGAGAAGCCCGGCACCTTCCTCAACTGGGAGGGCAGGGCGCGGATGTTCGACGCCGCACTCAAGCCCGACCACATGACGCGCACGCTGGCCCCGACGGACGCGCGTGTGCTGCACATGCTGGCCGACGCCGGGGACGTACACCTGGGTCTTCCCGACCTGGCCACGGCCCGGCGCGAGCTCGACCGGCTCGGCGGCTGGGAGGGCACGCACGCCACCGAGCCCCTGGAGACAGCCGCTCAGCCGCCGAGGCCCTCCTCCGGAGAGGCCGTTCTCGCGGGCCACCGGCTGCTGCTCGACCAGGGCCGCCTCCAGGAGGGCGACGAGGCGCTTGCCGGTACTCGGCACGACGCGGTCGCCCGGCTCTCGGCGGCCACCGCGGCCGAGGCGGGCGTCAAGGACGGCGACGTCCTGGCCGTCACCGGCTCCGCCGGGGCGACCGAGCTGCCGCTCCAGGTCACCGAGATGCCCGACCGCGTGGTGTGGCTGCCGCTGAACTCGACCGGGGGAGGCGTCACTTCCGACACCGGAGCGCGCCCCGGCGATCTCGTCCGCATCGGCCCGGCGCTCCTGCCGGAGCCCCCTGAGGCCCCGGAGGTGACGTCGTGATGCACACCGTGGTGCCGCTTGCGGCGGAAGACCTGTCCATGTTCGGCCGTGACCCGTGGTGGCTGGTCGCCGTCAAGGCGGTCTTCTGCTTCGCGTTCCTGATGGTGACGGTGCTCTTCTCCATCGTCTGGGAGCGCAAGGTCGTCGCCTGGATGCAGCTGCGCATCGGCCCGAACCGGCACGGCCCCTGGGGCATGCTGCAGTCCCTCGCGGACGGCATCAAGCTGATGCTCAAGGAAGACCTGATCGTCAAGCGCGCGGACAAGGTGGTGTACATCCTCGCGCCGATCGTCGCGGCCATCCCGGCCTTCATGGCGATCGCGGTGATCCCCTTCGGGCCCGCGGGCAACGAAATCTCGATCTTCGGCCAGCGCACGACGATGCAGCTCACCGACCTGCCGATCGCGATGCTCTACATCCTCGCGGTCGCCTCGGTCGGCATCTACGGCATCGTGCTCGCCGGTTGGAGCTCCGGATCCACCTATCCGCTCCTGGGCGGTCTGCGCTCCTGCGCGCAGATGATCTCGTACGAGATCGCGATGGGCGCCGCGTTCGCCTCGGTGTTCCTCTACTCCGGGTCGATGTCGACCTCGGCGATCGTGGAGGCGCAGGCGGACCGCTGGTACGTACTGCTGCTTCCCGTCTCGTTCCTGATCTACATCGTGACGATGATCGGTGAGACCAACCGCGCTCCGTTCGACATGCCGGAGTCCGAGGGCGACCTCGTCGGCGGCTTCAACACCGAGTACTCGTCGATCAAGTTCGCGCTGTTCATGCTCGCCGAGTACGTCAACATGGTCACCGTCTCGGCGGTCTCGGTCACCCTCTTCCTGGGCGGCTGGCGGGCCCCGTATCCGGTCAGCACCTTCTGGGAGGGCGCGAACCACGGCTGGTGGCCGATGCTCTGGTTCGTGATCAAGGTCCAGCTGTTGCTGTTCTTCTTCATCTGGCTGCGCGGCACGCTGCCACGCGTCCGCTACGACCAGCTGATGAAGCTCGGCTGGAAGGTCCTGATTCCGGTCTCGGTCGTCTGGCTGATGCTCGTGGCGACGGTCAGGGCGATGCGGAACGAGAACTACGACTTCACCTCGATCGCGCTCTATGTGGGCGGCGGGGTCATCGCGCTCCTGTTGCTCTCCGTCGTCGTCGACATCTTCCGCGACAAGCGCGAGAAGGAAGCGGCAGCACGATCCGAGAGCGAGGAGCCGGTGGCCTTCGACCCGATGGCGGGCGGATTCCCGGTCCCGCCGCTGCCCGGACAGAGCCTGCCGCCCGTGCCACGCCGACCCTCGCGCCAGGAGCGGGAGTTGATTGTCAGTGGTGGGCCGGATACTCAAAGTGACGGAACCCGTAGTGACGGAAAGGAGGCGTCCGATGGCTGAGTCGAAGAAAGAGCCACACCAGTCACCACACGAGTCGAACCAATCGAAGCAGGGGTTCCAGAACCCCGTCGCGGGCTTCGGCGTGACCTTCAAGGCCATGTTCAAGAAGCGGCTGACCGAGCAGTATCCGGAGCAGGAGAAGACCACCGCTCCCCGCTTCCACGGCAGGCACCAGCTCAATCGCCATCCGGACGGCCTGGAGAAGTGCATCGGCTGCGAGCTCTGCGCCTGGGCCTGCCCCGCGGACGCGATCTATGTGGAGGGCGCGGACAACACCGAGGAGGAGCGCTACTCCCCGGGCGAGCGGTACGGCCGCGTCTACCAGATCAACTACGCCCGCTGCATCCTGTGCGGCCTGTGCATCGAGGCGTGCCCCACGCGCGCGCTGACGATGACGAACGAGTTCGAGCTGGCCGACAGCAGCCGCGAGAAGCTCATCTTCACCAAGGAGCAGCTGCTCGCCGGCCTGGAGGAAGGCATGGTCGAGTCGCCGCACTCGATCTTCCCGGGCACGGACGAGCAGGACTACTACCGCGGTCTGGTGACGGAGGCCGCTCCCGGCACGGTGCCCCAAGTGGCCCTCTCCAAGGGCGAGACGCCCCAGGAGGCCGCCTCCACCTTCGGTGACGACGAACCCGCGTCGGGGGAGGTGATCAACCGATGACGCAGCTCGCCGCCTACACCACCTCCACCGGTGAGGCCGTCCAGTTCTGGGTGCTCGGCACGGTCGCCGTGATCGGCGCCCTGTGCACGATCCTCATGAAGAAGGCCGTGCACAGCGCGCTCTGTCTCGCCGGGACCATGATCATCCTGGCGGTCTTCTACCTCGCCAACGGCGCGTACTTCCTGGGCATCGTCCAGGTCGTCGTCTACACCGGCGCGATCATGATGCTCTTCCTCTTCGTGGTCATGCTCGTCGGCGTCACCGCCGCCGACTCCCTGAAGGAGACCATCAAGGGGCAGCGCTGGCTGGCCGGTCTCTGTGGCTTCGGCTTCGCCATCCTGCTCTTCGCGGGCATCGGGAACGCCTCGGTGAGCGAATTCGCCGGACTCGGCAAGGCGAACGCCGGCGGCAACGTACAGGGCCTCGCCGAGAGCATCTTCACGAAGTACGTCTTCGCCTTCGAGATCACCGGCGCGCTGCTCATCACCGCCACCGTCGGCGCGATGGTGCTCACCCACCGCGAGCGCACGGAGCGCGCCAAGACGCAGCGCGAGATGTCCGAGGAGCGCGTGCGCTCCAACCACCTGCCGCCGCTGCCCGCCCCCGGTGTCTACGCCCGGCACAACGCCGTGGACGTCGCAGGGCTGCTCCCCGACGGCACCCCGTCGGAGCTGACGGTCAACAAGACGCTGCGTGAGCGCGGCCAGATCCGCGACGTCTCGAACGAGGCGCTGGATGATCTGCGGGCCCTCGAACAGCGTTCCGAGGACCGTCTCGAGCGGTCGTCCAAGGGCGAGGAGGCGTCGAAGTGAATCCGGTCAACTACCTGTATCTCGCGGCGCTGTTGTTCTCGATCGGCGCCACCGGCGTCCTGATCAGGCGGAACGCGATCGTGGTCTTCATGTGTATCGAGCTGATGCTCAACGCGTGCAACTTGGCCTTCGTCGCCTTCTCGCGACTGCACGGCAACCTCGACGGCCAGATCATCGCCTTCTTCACGATGGTCGTCGCCGCGGCGGAAGTCGTGGTCGGCCTCGCGATCATCGTGTCGCTGTTCCGCTCCCGTCACTCGGCCTCGGTCGACGACGCCAGCCTGATGAAGCTGTAAGGGGTCGCTGAAAAGTGGAGAACCTGATCGCGCTGCTCGTGGCAGCGCCTCTGCTCGGAGCGGCCGTACTGCTGTGCGGCGGGCGGCGGTTGGACCGTGTCGGCCACTGGCTCGGCACGCTGCTCGCCGCCGCGTCCTTCGTCGTCGGTGCGGTGCTCTTCGTCGACATGCTGGGCAAGGGCGCCGAGGAGCGCTCCCTTTCCCAGCACCTGTTCAGTTGGATCCCCGTGGAGGGTTTCCAGGCGGACGTCGCCTTCCAGCTCGACCAGCTGTCGATGACGTTCGTCCTGCTGATCACCGGTGTGGGCACCCTGATCCACATCTACTCCATCGGGTACATGGAGCACGACGAGCGGCGCCGCCGCTTCTTCGGCTATCTGAACCTGTTCCTCGCGGCGATGCTCATCCTGGTCCTCGCCGACAACTACCTCCTCCTGTACGTCGGATGGGAGGGCGTCGGCCTCGCCTCGTACCTCCTGATCGGCTTCTGGCAGCACAAGCCCAGCGCGGCCACCGCCGCGAAGAAGGCGTTCCTGGTCAACAGGGTCGGCGACATGGGCCTCTCGATCGCCATCATGCTGATGTTCACCACCTTCGGGACCTTCGCCTTCGGCCCTGTCCTGGAGGCCACCGGCCAGACGTCGGAGGGCAAGCTGACGGCCATCGGCCTGATGCTGCTGCTCGCGGCGTGCGGCAAGTCGGCCCAGGTGCCGCTGCAGTCCTGGCTCGGCGACGCGATGGAGGGCCCGACCCCGGTCTCGGCCCTGATCCACGCGGCGACGATGGTGACCGCGGGCGTGTACTTGATCGTCCGCTCCGGCGCGATCTTCAACGGCGCGCCGGACGCTCAGCTCGTCGTCACCGTCGTCGGTGCGGTCACGCTCCTCTTCGGTGCGATCGTCGGTTGCGCGAAGGACGACATCAAGAAGGCCCTCGCCGGGTCGACGATGTCCCAGATCGGGTACATGATCCTGGCCGCGGGCCTCGGCCCCATCGGCTACGTCTTCGCGATCATGCACCTGGTGACGCACGGCTTCTTCAAGGCCGGGCTCTTCCTCGGGGCCGGTTCGGTCATGCACGGCATGAACGACGAGGTCGACATGAGGAAGTACGGCGGCCTCAGGAAGTACATGCCGGTCACCTTCGTGACCTTCGGTCTCGGCTATCTGGCGATCATCGGCTTCCCCGGTCTTTCCGGGTTCTTCTCCAAGGACAAGATCATCGAGGCGGCGTTCGCCAAGGGCGGCACGGAGGGCTGGATCCTCGGCTCGGTCGCGCTGCTCGGCGCCGCGATCACCGCGTTCTACATGACGCGCGTGATGATCATGACCTTCTTCGGTGAGAAGCGCTGGCAGCCCGATGCGGAAGGCCATGAACCGCACCCGCACGAGTCGCCCAAGTCGATGACGATCCCGATGATCGTGCTCGCCTTCGGGTCGGTCTTCGCGGGTGGCTTCTTCAGCATCGGCGACCGCTTCATGCACTGGCTTGAGCCGGTCACCCACCACGACCACGGTGACTCGCCGCTGAGCGCCACCACGGTCACGGCCGCCACCATGGTGGTCCTGGTCATCGGTGTGGCCCTCGCCTACGTCCAGTACGGCCGCAAGTCCGTCCCGGTCACCGCCCCGCGCGGCTCGCTGCTCACCCGGGCGGCCCGGCGCGATCTCCTCCAGGACGACTTCAACCACGTCGTCCTGGTCCGCGGCGGAGAGCACCTCACCCGCTCCCTGGTGTACGTCGACCACACCCTGGTCGACGGAGTCGTCAACGGCACGGCGGCCTCGGTCGGCGGGCTCTCCGGACGGCTGCGCAAGATGCAGAACGGCTATGCCCGCTCCTACGCGGTCTCGATGTTCGGCGGCGTTGCGGTACTCATCGCCGCGACCCTGCTGATGAGGGCGGTCTGATACCGATGTCCTTTCCTCTGCTGACAGCGACGGCGGCCCTGCCCGCGGTCGGCGCGATCGCCACGGCAGCCGTCCCGGCCGCCCGGCGGACCGCCGCCAAGTGGCTCGCGCTGCTCGTGTCGCTCGCCACGCTCGCGCTCGCCGTGACCGTGCTCGTGCGATTCGACCCCGACGGGTCCCGTTATCAACTCACCGAGTCCCGCGCCTGGATCGCGGAGTTCGGGGTGCGGTACGAACTCGGGGTGGACGGCATCGGTGTCGCCCTCCTCGCGCTCACCGCGCTCCTGATGCCCTTCATCATCCTGGCCGGATGGCACGACGCCGATCCCCTGGAAACGAAGTCCTCGCGGTGGCGCCCGACCCAGGGCTTCTTCGCCCTGATCCTGGCCGTCGAGGCGATGGTGATCATCTCCTTCGCGGCCACGGACGTCTTCCTCTTCTACATCTTCTTCGAAGCCATGCTCATCCCGATGTACTTCCTCATCGGCGGCTTCGGAGACCGCGCTCACGCGGGCAGCGACGAGAACGCGTCGGCGCAACGCTCGTACGCGGCCGTGAAGTTCCTCCTCTACAACCTGGTCGGCGGCCTCATCATGCTGGCCGCCGTGATCGGGCTCTACGTGGTGGCGGGGAACTTCTCGCTCCAGGAGATCGCCGAGGCGCGGGCCAACGGCACGCTGGACATGGCGACCAGCACCGAGCGCTGGCTCTTCCTCGGCTTCTTCTTCGCCTTCGCGGTGAAGGCGCCGCTGTGGCCGCTGCACACCTGGCTGCCGAACGCGATGGGCGAGTCCACGGCCCCGGTCGCCGTGCTGATCACGGCGGTGGTCGACAAGGTCGGCACCTTCGCGATGCTGCGGTTCTGCCTCGGGCTCTTCCCCGAGGCGAGCAAGTGGGCGACACCGGTCATCCTCGTGCTCGCGCTGATCAGCATCATCTACGGCGCTCTGCTCGCGGTCGGCCAGCGCGACATCAAGCGCCTTGTGGCGTACGCGTCGATCTCGCACTTCGGGTTCATCATTCTCGGCATCTTCGCGATGACCTCCCAGGGGCAGTCCGGCGCGACGCTGTACATGGTCAACCACGGGATCTCGACGGCCGCGCTGATGCTGGTGGCCGGCTTCCTGATCTCGCGGCGCGGTTCGCGGCTCATCGCGGACTACGGAGGGGTGCAGAAGGTGGCGCCGGTACTCGCGGGCACCTTCCTGATCGGTGGTCTCGCGACGCTCTCGCTGCCGGGGCTCGCGCCGTTCGTGAGTGAATTCCTGGTCCTGGTCGGCGCGTTCGCGCGCTATCCGGTGGTCGGGATCATCGCCACGATCGGCATCGTGCTCGCCGCGCTCTACACCCTCGTCCTCTACCAGCGGACGATGACGGGTCCGGTGAAGCCGGAGGTCTCGGCCATGCCGGACCTGCGAGTGCGTGAACTCGTGGTCGTCGCTCCGCTGATCGCGCTCCTGATCGGCCTCGGCGTCTACCCGAAGCCGCTCACCGAGCTGGTGAACCCGGCGGTCAAGCACACCATGTCCGACGTACAGCAGAAGGACCCGAAGCCCGACGTGGAGGCGGCCAAGTGAGCGCATCAGCTGTCCACAGCCTGTGGACAATGGCGTCGGCCGCGGCGCCGCAGGATCAGATCGACAAGATCGACACTCCCACCATCGAGTACGCGCAGCTGTCACCGACGCTGATCGTCATCGCTGCGGCGGTCCTCGGGATCCTCATCGAGGCCTTCCTGCCTCGCAAGTCCCGTTACTACGCCCAGCTGTTCGTGGCCGTCGTCGCCATCACCGCGGCCTTCGCCGCGGTCGTCGGACTCGCCGCCACCGGGTACGGCTCGACGAAGGCGCACATCGCCGCCATGGGCGCGATCGCGGTCGACGGGCCCGCGCTCTTTTTGCAGGGCACGATCCTCCTCGCGGGGCTCGTCGCGATCTTCACCTTCGCGGAGCGGCGGCTCGACCCCGTGGCGCACGGCAATCACGTCGACTCCTTCGCCGCGCAGGCCGGAGCGACGCCGGGCAGCGAGGGCGAGAAGGCCGCGACGAAGGCCGGGTTCACCACCACCGAGGTGTTCCCCCTCGCGCTCTTCGCGATCGGCGGAATGCTCGTCTTCCCGTCGGCGAACGACCTCCTGACGCTCTTCATCGCCCTTGAGGTCTTCTCGCTGCCGCTCTACCTGCTCTGCGCGCTCGCCCGCCGCAAGCGCCTGATGTCGCAGGAAGCCGCCGTCAAGTACTTCCTGCTCGGCTCGTTCTCATCGGCGTTCCTGCTCTTCGGGATCGCCCTCCTCTACGGGTACGCGGGCTCGGTTTCGTACGGCACGATCGCGAAGGTCGTCGACGGCACCATCCAGAGCGTCAACCCGGCGCTCGCCGACACCATGGGCAACGACGCGCTGCTTCTGATCGGCGCCGCGATGATCGTCATGGGACTGCTCTTCAAGGTCGGCGCGGTGCCTTTCCACATGTGGACGCCCGATGTGTACCAAGGCGCGCCCACTCCGGTCACCGGCTTCATGGCCGCGGCGACGAAGGTGGCCGCCTTCGGCGCGCTGCTCCGGCTCCTCTACGTGGTCCTGCCGGGGCTGCGCTGGGACTGGCGTCCGGTCATGTGGGGCGTCGTGATCCTCACGATGCTGGGCGGCGCGATCGTCGCGATCACCCAGACCGACATCAAGCGGCTGCTCGCGTACTCCTCGATCGCCCACGCGGGCTTCATCCTCGCCGGTGTCATCGCCATGACGCCGGACGGCATCTCGTCCGTGCTCTTCTACCTGGTGGCCTACTCCTTCGTGACGATCGGTGCTTTCGCGGTGGTCACGCTGGTGCGGGACGCGGGTGGCGAGGCCACGCACCTGTCCAAGTGGGCGGGGCTCGGCCGCCGCTCGCCGCTCGTCGCGGCCGTCTTCGCGGTCTTCCTGCTCGCCTTCGCCGGTATTCCGCTGACCTCCGGGTTCTCCGGGAAGTTCGCGGTGTTCAAGGCGGCGGCGGAGGGCGGCGCCGGTGTGCTGGTCGTGGTCGGTGTGATCTCGTCCGCGATCGCGGCGTTCTTCTACATCCGTGTGATCGTGCTCATGTTCTTCAGCGAGCCGAAGGCGGACGGCCCGACCGTGGCCGTGCCCTCGCCGCTGACGATGACGGCGATCGGGGTGGGCGTCGCGGTGACGCTGGTCCTGGGCGTGGCCCCGCAGTACTTCCTGGATCTGGCGAACCAGGCGGGGGTCTTCGTCCGGTAGTCCACCTGTTCTACTCGCCTTTGCTTGGCCGCCGCCCGGCACCCTGTCCGACAAGGGTGCCGGGCGGCGGCCTGTGGATAACTTCCGGAGGTGTCGGTGCGGAGCCCTATCGTGGAGGCAGTGGTCGAAGCGCGACGTACGGGGGCAGGGCGATGGATGGGATCGATGGCATGAGCGAGGTGACCGCACCGGTCGCGGTGGCGGAGAGCGACGCACTGCGGACGCTGCACCGCGTCTTCGGGTACGACGCGTTCCGCGGTGAGCAGGAAGCGATCATCGACCACGTGGTCGCGGGCGGTGACTCCGTCGTGCTGATGCCCACCGGCGGCGGCAAGTCGCTCTGCTATCAGATCCCCGCCCTGGTCAGGCCCGGCACGGGCGTGGTCGTCTCCCCCCTCATCGCGCTCATGCAGGACCAGGTGGACGCGCTGCGGGCACTGGGCGTGCGGGCAGGGTTCATCAACTCCACGCAGGACTTCGACGAGCGGCGTGTGATGGAGGCCGAGTTCCTCGCGGGGGAGCTCGACGTGCTGTATCTGGCGCCGGAGCGGCTGCGCCTCGACGGGACGCTCGATCTGCTCTCCCGCGGCAAGATCTCCGTCTTCGCGATCGACGAGGCGCACTGCGTGGCGCAGTGGGGCCACGACTTCCGCCCGGACTATCTGGCGCTCTCCCTGCTCGGCGAGCGCTGGCCGGACGTGCCCCGCATCGCCCTGACGGCCACCGCGACACACGCCACGCACCGCGAGATCACCGAGCGGCTCGGCATGCCGGACGCGAAGCACTTCGTGGCGAGCTTCGACCGGCCCAACATCCAGTACCGCGTCGTGCCGAAGGCCGAGCCGAAGAAGCAGCTCCTGTCCTTCCTCAAGGAGGAGCACGCGGGCGACGCGGGCATCGTCTACTGCCTCTCGCGCAATTCGGTCGAGAAGACCGCCGAGTTCCTGAGCAAGAACGGCATCGAGGCCGTTCCGTACCACGCGGGCCTGGACGGTGGGACGCGCGCCGCGCACCAGTCCCGCTTCCTGAGGGAGGAGGGCCTGGTCGTCTGCGCCACCATCGCCTTCGGCATGGGCATCGACAAGCCGGACGTCCGGTTCGTCGCCCACCTCGACCTGCCGAAGTCGGTCGAGGGCTACTACCAGGAGACGGGCCGTGCGGGCCGTGACGGACAGCCCTCCACGGCCTGGATGGCGTACGGCCTGCAGGACGTGGTCCAGCAGCGGAAGATGATCCAGAGCAGCGAGGGGGGCGAGGCGTTCCGCCGCCGGGCGGCGGCGCACCTGGACTCGATGCTGGCGCTGTGCGAGACGGCCCAGTGCCGCAGGGCCCAGCTCCTCACGTACTTCGGCCAGGACGCGGACGGACAGTCCTGCGGCAACTGCGACACCTGCCTCACCCCGCCGGAGACCTGGGACGGCACGGTCGCGGCCCAGAAGGCCCTGTCCACGATCGTGCGCCTCCAGCGCGAGCGCGGTCAGAAGTTCGGCGCGGGCCAGATCATCGACATCCTGCTCGGCAAGAAGACCGCCAAGGTCATCCAGTTCGACCACGACCAGCTCTCGGTCTTCGGCATCGGCGAGGAGCTCGCGGAGGCCGATTGGCGCGGCGTGGTGCGGCAGTTGCTGGCGCAGGGCCTGCTCGCGGTCGAGGGGGAGTACGGGACGCTGGTCCTGACCGAGGAGAGCGGTTCAGTCCTCGGCCGGGAGCGGGAGGTGCGGTTGCGCAAGGAGGCGAAGCGGCCCGCCGCGGCGAAGGCCGCGAAGGGGGAGCGCAAGGCGAAGGCAGCGGCGGCCGTCGCCGAGCTGCCCCAGGAGGCGGTGCCGGTGTTCGAGGCGCTGCGCGCGTGGCGCGGCGCGCAGGCCAAGGAGCTAGGCCTCCCGGCGTACGTGATCTTCCACGACGCCACGCTCCGGGAGATCGCCACACTGCGACCCTCGTCCCTGGCGGAACTGGGCGGCATCAGTGGCCTGGGCGAGAAGAAGCTGGCTACGTACGGGGAGGGCGTGCTCGAGGTCCTCGCGGGGCTGCCCGGGGGCGTGGAGCCCTCCGGGCCGGTCGGTGCGGAGCCGGCGCGGGTCCCGCGGCCCGCCCCGGCCCCGCAGGCCGCCGCCCGAGCCCCGGAGTACCCGGATGACGCCCCGGAGGAGGAGTGGCCGGAGCCGCCGGAGGACTTCTGAGCAGCCTCGTCGGCGGCACCGTGGTGGCTGGTCGCGCAGTTCTCCGCGCCCCTTCAGGGCACTGACGTCAGAGGGAGTCCGAGAAGGGGGCCGGGTCCCTGACCCGGCCCCCCCGGCCCCAAGGATCCCGGCAGGCGTCTCAGTGGGCCGAGGCGACCCTGCCGGAGACTTCGCCGAGGCCGACCCGGGTGCCGTCCGGGCCGGGGGCCCATGCCGTGAGCGTGACCTCGTCGCCGTCCTCGAGGAACGTCCGCTTCCCGTCCGGGAGGACAAGCGGGTCGCGGCCGTTCCAGGTGATCTCGATCAGGGAGCCGTACTGCCCGTCGGAGGGGCCGCTCACCGTGCCCGAGCCGTACAGGTCGCCCGTGCGCAGGGACGCACCGTTCGCGGTCATGTGGGCAAGCTGCTGGGCGGCCGTCCAGTACACGGTGGAGAAGGGGGGCTCGGAGATGACGTGGCCGTTCAGGGTCACGGTGATGCGCAGGTCGTAGCCGGCGGGCTCGTCCGCGACGGACTCCGCCGAATCGTCCAGGTAGGGCAGGAGTTCGTGCGTGCGCGCCGGAGGGGCGATCCGCGCCGTGTCCAGGGCCTCGAGGGGGGTGATCCACGCCGAGACGGAGGTGCAGAAGGACTTGCCGAGGAACGGTCCGAGCGGAACGTACTCCCAGGCCTGGATGTCGCGCGCCGACCAGTCGTTGAGGAGGCTGAGCCCGAAGACGTGCTCCCGGAAGTCCGCGAGCGGCACCGGCGTGCCCAGCTCCGAAGGCGTACCCACGACGAAGCCGACCTCGGCCTCGATGTCGAGGCGGACGGAGGGCCCGAAGACCGGCGCTGTCTCCGAGGGAGCCTTGCGCTGCCCCTTGGGACGTACCACTTCAGTCCCGGAGACCACAACGGTGCCGGACCGGCCGTGGTAACCGATCGGCAGGTGCTTCCAGTTGGGGGTCAGCGGAGTCGGTGAGTCCGGGCGGAAGATCTGCCCCAGATGCGTCGCGTGGTGCTCGGAGGCGTAGAAGTCCACATAGTCCGCGACCTCGAAGGGGAGGTGCAGGGTGACCTCGGACAGGGGGTACAGCAGGGGGCGTACGACCTCGCGGTGAGCCGGAATCGTCACCCACGCGGTGAGCGCACGACGCACATCGGACCACGCCGTGCGGCCCGCGGCGAGCAGCGGGTTGAGCGTGGGCCCGGCGAGCAGCGACACGTAGGGCGAGCCGAGCGCGGCGGCCGCGGCGCCTGCGTCGAGGACGTGATCACCGAGTCGTACACCGACACGGCGTTCCGCGGCTCCGACCGAGCCCGTGACCGAGCGCGTGGACGAGTCACCGGCTGGGGCTTCGGCTGGGGCTCCGGCCAGGGAGAACACGCCGTACGGGAGGTTGTGCGGCCCGAAGGGATCGCCCTCCGCGAGAGCGAAGGGGTCGCCTACGGAGGGGGCGGAAGGGTTGCTCCCGGCCGGGTCGAGCGGGGTGTGCTCGGACATGCGTACCTGCCTCGCTTTCCATATGGGTGTGCCACACGTTACGTGGGAAGCCCCGGTTGGGGCAGTGACTAAAGAGTTCGCAATGTCCGAATAAGCCTTGCTGGAGGGGTCAGTTCCGGCTTAGCGTCCTTTGGGGGACGCGGACGGGGTGGGTCCGGGTCGGACGGAGGGACACGTGGGGGGACCCGTGGCCATGAGGAACGACGTCGTGCCCTTCACGGTCGACCGTGAGGTGCCCGGCCTGATCGTGAAGTTCGGGAACTATCCGCTGCACCACGGCGGAGTGGGCGCGATCCGCAGTCTGGGGCGGCTCGGCGTGCCCATGTACGCGATCACGGAAGACCGTTACACACCGGCCGCGGCCTCGCGCCACCTCACCCGCGCCTTTCCCTGGCCGACCACCGGGGCGGAGGATCCGCAGCGGCTCGTCGAGGGGATGCTGCGCATCGCCCGCCGGATCGGCAGGCCCACGGTCCTGATCCCGACCGACGAGGAAGCGGCCGTCCTCATCGCCGAGCACCAGGACGCGCTGCGCGGCGCGGGGTTCCTCTTCCCGCGCGTGGAGCCCGAGTTACCCCGCCGCCTCGCGAGCAAGCAGGGCCTGCACGAGCTGTGTGTGGAGCACGGCATCGCCTCGCCGGCCGCCTCCTTCCCCGAAAGCTTCAGGGACATAGAGGAGTTCGCCGCCTCCGCGGTCTTCCCGGTGGTCGCCAAGAACCGCGAGGCGTTCACGCGCCGCTCCCGGCCCGCGGTGAACGGGACGACGCGCATCGAGACCCCGGGGGGCCTGCTCGGCCTCGCCCGTGACTGGGGCGAGCGGCCCGGAGTGATACTGCAGGAGTATCTGCCGCGGGAGCAGGCCGAGGACTGGATCGTGCACGCGTACTTCGACGAGGACTCGACGCCGCGCGCGCTGTTCACCGGCGTCAAGGTGCGCTCCTGGCCGCCGCACGCGGGAATGACGGCGAACGCGTACGTCGTCGACAATCCGGAACTCGCGGACCTCGCCGCCCGTTTCATCAAGCAGATCGGCTTCACCGGCGTCATCGACCTGGACCTGCGCTTCGACCGGCGCGACGGCCAGTACAAACTGCTCGATTTCAACCCTCGCATGGGCGCGCAGTTCCGGCTCTTCGAGAACGAGTCCGGGATAGACGTCGTCCGCGCGATGCACCTGCATCTGACAGGGCGCGCCGTACCCAAGGGGGAACAACGCGCCGGTCACCGCTATGTCGTCGAGAACATCGACCTGCCCGCACTCCTGGCCTACCGCCGCAGCGGATACACCACACCGCACGCGCCCCCGCACGCGAGCGGAACGGAGCTGGCCTGGCTCGCGGCGGACGACATGAAGCCGTTCTTCACGATGCTCGCGAGATTCGTACGACCGGGGGTGAAGCACCTGTATCAGCTCTGGCGAACCAAGAGACGCGGAAGCACGACGGGCTGACCACCACAGCGCGAACACGACGGCTGACGACCACGACCACAGCGCGAGCACGGCGGGCTGGCCACTACAGCGCGAGCACGACGGGCCGGCCACCACGACTGAACCCGGCACCGGCACCGGCACCAGCACCACACGAAGTAGGCACACGCGACAAGTGACGTCCTGGGGAGGGACTTCGTGATCAATCCAGTAGCAGTCATCGGGGCGGGGCCGTTCGGCCTGTCCACCGCGGCCCATCTACGGGCCCGGGGCATCCCGGCGCGGGTCTTCGGTGACCCGATGGTGAGTTGGCGCGCGCACATGCCCGCGGGGATGGTCCTGAAATCGACCCCGGTGGCCTCGAACATCGACGCGCCTCAGGGCGGCCACAAGCTTGTCGACTACTGCAAGGCCGCGGGGATACCGCCACTGGTCACCGACGAGGACATCATCCCCGTCGAGACCTTCATCGCCTACGGGGAGTGGTTCAAGGAGAAGCTCGTGCCCGACCTGGAGCAGGTGCGGGTGGTGTCGGTCGACCGCAAGGGCACGGAGGGCTTCGACCTGAAGCTGGACTCCGGCGAGCAGTTCACGGCCCGAGCGGTCGTCGTCGCCACCGGCCTCTCGGGCCTCGCGCAACTGCCTCCCGCGCTCGCGTCGGCCGTGCCGGACGGGCCGACCCCCACGGGGCCCGTATCGCACAGCTCGCAGCACAGCGACCTGTCGCGGTTCGCGGGGCGCGAGCTGATCGTGGTCGGCGCGGGGCAGTCGGCCCTGGAGACGGCCGCGCTCGCCGCCGAAGCGGGCGCCAACGTACGGGTGGTGGCGCGCGGCAAGGGATCGGTGGCCTTCGGCGAGCCCCCGTGGAAGCAGCCGAAGCTGCGCCCCGAGTCGCCCTTCGGTCGCGCCTGGTCGCTCTACGCGCTCAGCTACTACCCCCACCCCTTCCGCTATCTGCCCCCGCAGGCACGCCACTTCCTGGTCCGCCGCATTCTCGGCCCGCTGGGCGCGTGGTGGCTGCGCGAGCGCTTCGAGCGCAAGGTCGAGACGTGTGAGGTCCGGCGCATCACATCGGCGGAGGTCCAGGACGGCAACCCCGTCCTGAAGGTGGAGACCCTGGGCGGTCGCGTCCGCGAACTCTCCGCCGACCACGTCATAGCGGCGACGGGCTACCGGGTCGACATCGCCGCGATGGACTTCCTCGGCCCCGCACTCCGCGCCCGGCTCGCCACGAGCCGGGGCACACCGAAGCTGGGCGCGGGCTATGTCTCATCGACCCCGGGCCTGTACTTCACCGGCCTCCCGGCGGCGGGGTCGTACGGCCCTGTGATGCGGTTCGTGTGCGGCACGGAGTTCGCTTCGCCCCGGGTGGCGGGGCATGTGGCGCGGGTGCACGGCTGACGCGGGGTGCGACGGCCTCCGTCCGACGCATCCCGAACAGCTTCACCATGACGGCCGCCATCTCGCGGTAGTACTCCAACATGGTGTCGCTCAGAGGTGCGAGGGCCTCGTGCGCCGGCCCGTGCGTCGGCTCGTGCGTCGGCTCTCGCGTCGGCAGCTGCGTCATGCCATCTCCGGTGTCCGTTCCGGGGGAAGCACTACGGTAGGGCCGGTTGAGGGAGACACGTCTCGGTGAATCCGGTGAGCGCCGGTGGTGCGACCAGCGCACTGCTCGCGTCACAGCTCCCGTTACATTGCTTTCAGCATCGCCGGGGATCCGTATTCTCTGGATCATGGCTGCCCCCCTCGCATATTCACTTATCGCCACTGACCTGGACGGAACGCTGCTGCGCGGCGACGACACCGTCTCCGACCGGTCGTTGGCCGCGTTGACGGCGATCGCGGATGCGGGGGCGCGTCACCTGGTGGTGACCGGGCGGCCCGCGCCGCGCGTGAAGCCGCTCCTCGATGATCTGGGGGGCGGTGGCCTGGCCGTATGCGGGCAGGGGGCGCAGTTGTACGACGCCGGGGCCGACCGCATGGTCTGGTCCGTGACGCTCGACCGTGAGCTCGCCGAGGCCGCGCTCGGGAAGATCGAGGCGGAGATCGGGCAGGTCTACGCCGCCGTGGACCAGGACGGCGTGGACGGGCTCACCCTCATCGAGCCGGGGTATCTGATGCCGCACCCCACCTTGCCCGCGGTGCGTGTCCACAAGCGTGACGCGTTCTGGGCCGAGCCCATCAGCAAGGTGCTGCTGCGCCACCCCGAGCTGAACGACGACGAGTTGGCCGCCGTCGCGCGCGATGCGGTCGGGTCCCTCGCCACCGTCACCATGTCCGGGCCGGGCACCGTCGAGCTCCAGCCGCGCGGGGTGACCAAGGCGACCGGGCTCGCCCTCGCCGCCGAGCGGCTCGGGCTGAGCTCCGAGGACACCATCGCCTTCGGGGACATGCCCAATGACGTGCCGATGTTCGTGTGGGCGGCCCGTGGGGTCGCCATGGCCAACGCCCACCCCGACCTCAAGTCCGCCGCCGATGAGGTGACTTCGTCCAATGAGGATGATGGGGTGGCCGTCGTGCTTGAGCGGTTGCTCGCCGCCACGGAGTCCGCCACGGATTCCACCCCGGAGTCCGTGACGGAATCCGGGGTGGAATCCGTGGCGGAGTAGAGCTCTGCCCCGCCGTCTACCCCGCCGTCCTCGGGATCCGCTTCTCCCACGTCCTGTGGAACACCACCTCGGCCCCGTCCCTGCACACCACCTCGTTCGACGTGATGAAGTCCGTCGCGTCACAGGTGATCTCCGAGCGGGAGTTGATCGACACGTCCCATGCCAGCTCGGGGCGGTGCAGGCGGATCGTCCAGTCGGACCGGGTGCGGGCGCTGAGGGGATCGGACTCGTTGATCGTGTACGTCTCCACGGCGTCCTCGGTGAATTCGAGGCCGTCGGGGTAGACGCGTGTACCGCCATAGCGCGGGTCCACCTCCAGGCGCCATTCGCCCTTCGCCACATCGCGTACGACCAGGCGCTCGGGGCGCGGCTCGTCGAGCGTCGCCGGGTACACCACTTCCAGCGGCTCCGACTGCTCGGGCGGAGGGAATGTGATCGACGGGTCCAAGTCGCCTTCGCGCACCGGGAGTTCCAGTGCGCTGCCCGCCGGGTCGAGGGTGAAGCCCGCCGAGTCCGCCTGCGGCCAGATCCACGGCCAGTACGCGGACGACACCGCGAGCCGGATGCGGTGGCCCGGCGGGAAGGTGTGGCCGATGGCGTTCAGTTCGAACGTCACGTCCTCCGTCCCGCCGACCGGCCACGGGTCCACCCGGTCCCTGCCGTTGCGCGACGAGAGGTTCAGGACACCTCGCGTGACCAGGGTCGACGAGCCGTCCGGGGCCACGTCACACACCCGCGCGATCGCCTGCCCCGCCGGGACGTCCATCGTCAGGCGCAGCGTCACCCTGGGGCGGCCCAGGATGCGTACGGCCGAGGGGACCTCGAACTCGAAGCACGCCGATTTCGCGTCCTCGTCCCGCTGGTCCGGCGGCAGGTCCGCGTCGTTGCCGAAGGGGAAGTAGCGGCCCGCGTCCAGCCCCGTGTGCTGGGGGGAGTCGACCACCAGGGGCTGGCCCTGGAGGGCGTAGGGGGTCGGTGTGACGTTCGGGGACGGCCAGGAGGGGTCGCCCACCCAGCCGCCCGGCAGCTGCGCGTACACGGTCGCCGGGGGGTGGGAATCGCTGATCCAGGAGCGGAGTTTCGGCTCGGCCATGACACCCGTGTCGATGCCCTTGAGGTGCTGGTCCCACCAGCGCAAAGTTTCCTGGAGGAAGCCGATCGCCGGGCCCGGCGGCAGGCCCCGGTCCGGGTACTGGTGCGACCACGGGCCGATCAATCCCCGGACGTCGCCCGGCAGGTGCTCGACCAGACGCAGGACCGTGTCCCGGTAGGGGTCGTGGAAGCCGCCCACCGCGAGCACCGCCGCGTCGATCGCCGAGTAGTCCTCGCAGACGCTGCCGTGCCGCCAGTAGGCGTCACGGGTCTGGTGGTCGAGCCAGGTGTGGATGAAGGGGTCGACCGCTTCGAGGCGGCTGCGCCACATGTCCCGCCAGCGGTCGCCGACGAACAGCGGGTCCGGGGGACGGGAGACGAAGGCGAGCATCGTCGCCGCCCACGCGTGCATATCCACCGCGAGGACGGAACCACCCATGTAGTGCACGTCGTTGTCATAACGGTCGTCCGCGGAGCAGACCGTGATGACCGCCTTGAGCGGCTCGGGCGCGAGGGCCGCGATCTGGAGGGAGTTGAAGCCGCCCCAGGAGATGCCGAACATGCCGACCTTGCCGGAGCACCAGGGCTGCTCGGCGAGCCAGTTGACGACCTCGACCCCGTCGGCCAGCTCGACCGGTGAGTACTCGTCGCCCGGCATGCCCTCCGAGTTGCCGTGGCCCCGCACGTCCACGCGCACGGAGGCGTATCCGTGGCCCGCGTACCAGGGATGGCGCTGGAAGTCGCGTGGCGCCGTCCAGTCGCTCAGGCGGTAGGGGAGGTACTCCAGGAGTGCGGGGACGGGTTCGTCCGTCACCGGGCGCCAGATGCGCGCGTACAGCCTGGTGCCGTCCGGGAGGGGGATCTGGACGTCCTCGCGGGTGGTCTCGTACGGGAAGGACTGGCGAATCTGCATGGGGGGAACCTCAGTGTCCTCAGTGGACGGGGTGCATGGTGCGGCGGAGCCACGGGGCGAGCAGGACGACGGCGGCGCCGGCGGCGACCGCGATCGCGCCGTTGACGCCGAAGTACGCCGGGTTGGAGACCTCTCCGTACACCTTCACGACCTGTGCCTGAATGCCGTTGGCGAGGGCGAGCGAGAGGAACCAGAGGGCCATGGTCTGGCTGGCGAAGGCCTGCGGGGCGAGCTTCGTCGTGGCCGACATGCCGGACGTCTCCACGAGGATGTCGCCGAGGCCGAGCAGCAGGTAGGAGCCGACGATCCACCAGACCGCCATCTTGTACGAGCCGTCGCCGTGCCCCGAGGTCGGCAGGACCATCAGGATGAACGACAGGCCGCCCAGGATCACGCCGAACGCGATCTTGTTGGAGGCGTGCGGCTGGCGGGGGCCCATCCGGGCCCAGACCGCGGCGACGACGGGGGCGAGCGCGACCTCGAAGGCGCCGAGGGCGGAGGCGTACCAGCTGGCGGGGAAGGTGAAGCCGAGGATCGACGTCTCGGCGTTCGTCGATGCCAGCAGGATCATCGTCGAGTAGGCCTGGAAGAGGATGAAGTTGAAGACGACCGAGGCGACGAAGAGGACCACGTATGGCCTCAGACGGCCGCGTTCCTCGGCGCTCACGCGCGGGCTGCGGAACATGACCGTGAAGTAGACGGCCGGCGCGATCACCGAGATGACGGTGAGCACGTCGACGAAGCGGTCCATCGTCAGCCAGCCGACGGCGGCAAGGAGAGCCGCGAGGGCGGCGAACACGACGGCGCCCACGACGATCAGGACGACCGCGCGGCGCATCGCCTCCCTGGGCAGCGCGAATTCGGCCGATGCCTTGCGTCCCGCGAGGTGGCGGCGGCCCAGGACGTACTGGACGAGCCCGAAGGTCATGCCGATCGCGGCCGCCGAGAAGCCCCAGTGCCAGCCCTTGTGGTCGCCGAGCCAGCCGGTGATCAGCGGGCCCGCGAAGGCACCGATGTTGATGCCCATGTAGTACAGCGCGAAGCCCGCGTCGCGCCGCTGGTCGTCGGTGCGGTAGAGCTTGCCGACCATCGAGGCGACGTTCGGCTTCAGGAGGCCGGTGCCCGCGCTGATCAGGCCGAGGCCCACCCAGGTCATCGTCGCCGTCGGGATCGCCATCGAGTAGTGGCCGCAGGCGATGAGGATGCCGCCCCACAGGACCGCGCGGTACGAGCCGAGGATCCGGTCGGCGAGCCAGCCGCCCGCCACCGACACCAGATAGACGAGCGTTCCGTACGCCGCCGAAACCGAGGCGGCTGTCCCGGAATCCATGCCCATGCCGTCGTGCGCGACGGAGTCCGCGAAGTACAGGACGAGGATGGCCTGCATGCCGAGGAACGAGAAGCGCTCCCAGACCTCGAGACCCGACAGGGTGAGCAGCCCGCGCGGCTGCCCGAAGAAGGCGTGGTCGTCGGCGGGCGGTGGCTCCGTCGGGTTCGTCGGCGGCTCCGCGGGCGGTTCGGCGTCGGCCTCAGTGCGGGACAAAGGTTCTGCTCCCGGTCGTTCCGTTGTTCATGGGGCTTTCGGGGATTGCGGGGATCGTGGAGATCGTGGAGATCGTGGAGATCGGGGGGATTGCGGGGATTGCGGGGATCACGGAGATCGGGGGGATCCCTGGGATCACGCGGATAACGGGGATTGCGGGGTGATGCGGTCTTCTGTGTCGTATCAGCTGATCAAGAACATACCGGTGGTGATCGCACGTCGCCTGGGCGGCATTGCACAGGCGGGTGCCCACTGTGATCGAAAGGGGACCGGATACGCTGACTTGTGTGATGGCAGCGACACATCGACAAACCGTGTCATCGACCCCGTCATCGCGCAAAGATCGACCGAGTGATGATCGACCGAGTGACCGACTTGTGATCGTCAGCAGACAGGAGAACCCCTCGTGACCGTCGTCGGGCCCTTCGGCCTCAGCGTGCGGGACCAGGCTCTCGAAGCCGATGTCCAGGCCGGATTGGCGGCCGTCGAGGAAGGTCTGCTCGACGCCACCAAAAGCGGGGTCCCCTTCATCACGGAGGCCGCGCAGCATCTGGTGCGCGCGGGCGGCAAGCGGTTCAGGCCGCTCCTCGTGATGCTCTCCTCGCAGTTCGGCGATCCGTACGCGCAGGGTGTCGTGCCCTCCGCCGTCGTCGTCGAGCTCACGCACCTCGCGACGCTCTACCACGACGACGTGATGGACGAGGCGGACGTGCGCCGCGGAGTCGAGAGCGCCAATCAGCGCTGGGGCAACTCCGTCGCCGTGCTCACCGGTGACTTCCTGTTCGCCCGCGCCTCGTACATCCTGGCCGACCTCGGTCCTGACGCCGTCCGCATCCAGGCGGAGGCCTTCGAACGCCTGGTCACCGGCCAGATCCTGGAGACGGCGGGACCGACCGAGGGCCGCGACCCGATCGACCACTACTTCGACGTGCTCGGCGGCAAGACCGGTTCGCTCGTCGCCGTGGCGTGCCGTTTCGGCGCCATGATGTCGGGCGCCGACGAGACCGTCGTGGACGTCCTGACCCAGTACGGCGAGCGGCTCGGCGTCGCCTTCCAGCTCGCCGACGACGTACTGGACATCGCGTCCGACTCGCACGAGTCCGGCAAGACGCCCGGCACTGACCTCCGTGAAGGCATCCCCACCCTTCCGGTCCTGCGCCTGCGCGAGCGGGTGGAGAAGCTCGGGCTCGCCGATGACATCGCCCTGAGCGAGCTCCTCGACTCGGACCTGACGGACGACGCGCGGCACGCCGAGGCGTTGACTCGACTGCGGGCCCACCCGGCCCTGGAGCAGGCGCGCAAGGACACAGTGCGGTTCGCGGAGGAGGCACGGGCGACGCTCGCGCCGCTGCGGGACTGCGACGCGAAGACGTCGCTCGTCGAGCTCTGCGATCTTGTGGTGCACCGGGCGGGTTGATCGGACGGCCGTTCGGGCGGGTTGATTGGGCTGGCTGATCGGGCTGGCGGGTTGATTGGGCTGGCTGATCGGGCTGGTCCGAGGTCCTGCCGTGTGTGACTTACGTCACACATTCTGTCCCATTTGGATTGAGTCCAGGTTCAGATCTATTCCGTACCTATGCCCGGAAGTCGGCGCTGTGGGGCGCCGGCTCAGGCAGGGGGGAATTCAGATCATGGGCATGGAGAATTTTGCGACCTCCGGGACTTTTGCGAACCGTCGGCGGGCTCTGCTGGCCGTCGGTGCGGCCGTCGCCGCAGCGGTGGGTGTGGCGGGCATGGCGGTCGTGGCGCCGCCCGCCGTCGCGCACAGCGGCAGTGCCGCCGGCAGCGGCGGCGCCGGCGGCGGTGGGTCCGTCTTCGTGGCGAGCATGAACGGCGCGGACGAGGTGCCGGTGCAGGGCGGTCCCGCGGTGGGCGACAAGGACGGCAGGGCGCTCGAGTTCGTCAAGGTCAAGGGCGACAAGGTGTCGGTCAGCGTCAAGTGGCGCGGCACCGGCAGGCCGACCGCCCTCCACCTCCACCAGGGCGCCAAGGGCACCAACGGCGGCATCAAGATCGAGTTCACCAAGCTGCTCGACAAGGGCAAGAGCAAGGGCGAGGGCGAGGGTAAGAGCGAGGGCAACCGCGTCTCCGGGACGGTCAGGGTCGACGACGCGGCGCTGCTCAAGCAGTTGAAGGCGGACCCCGGCAGCTTCTACGCCAACCTGCACACCGCCGAGTTCCCGGGCGGCGCGGTCCGCGGCCAGCTCCACACGGTGACCACGAACTTCGACTTCCGCAACGCGGCGGCCAACTTCCAGGCCTCGGTGATCCAGGGCAAGCAGATCTACGAGTGCAGGAAGGCCGAGGACGGCTCAGGGAAGTTCGCCCTCGCGCAGCGTGACGTGCGCGCCCGGCTCGGCGGCGGCATCGCGCACGACTTCGTCGCCCCCAACTCCGGCACCCCGCGCTGGACGGCCCCCGACCGCAGCCAGGTCACCGGCAAGCTGATCTCCAAGACCCCGAACGGCGACAAGAACATCCCCGAACTCGACCTGGCGGCGACGCGGACCGGTAAGCGGCACGGGCTGCTGGCCGGCACCGCGGAGATCCTGCGTCTGAACACGGTGGGCGGGGTCGCACCGGTGGGTGAGTGCAGGCCGGGCGCCATCGCGAAGGTGCCGTACAAGGCTGACTACGTGTTCGTGCAGCGCTGACCCGCCTGGTCGGTGGTGGCTCGGTGGCGCCCCCGGTGGTGTCTCGGTGGTGTCTCCCCTACGGGATGGGGGAGGCGCCACCGCTCCGTGTCATCCCACAGCAGTACGTGGAGTTGCTCCCGGGGTCTGACGCTTCTCGCTGGCCGATTTGGTCGTATAGACACCAGCAAGGTCCAGCAAGAACAACCACTCCTGACCTATTCGGGTGAGAATGGCGGCGCGGGGTGGACGCACGCACGTACTGGGAAGGCCGCCGCCGACCACGGAGGTAGGGCACACAATGGCACCGTACGAACCGGAGCAGAACACCAGTGAGACCGGGGAACTGCGCGTAGGCCGCAGAAAAGCGGCGCGTTACGTGGTCCCCGTCGCGGTGGCGGGGGTGGCGGCGGCGACCATCGGTCTCGTCCCGGCGCTCGCCACGTCGGGCGACCCCGACCTGCCCGATGTCACCGCACAGCAACTGATCGAGAAGATCGCCGCGTCGGACACGCAGCAGCTCTCGGGCAACGTGAAGATCAGCACCGACCTCGGCCTTCCGTCCTTCGGCGGCGACATGGCCGGCGGCTTCGCCCCGGGCGGCGGGGGCGGCGGGGGCGGCAAGGGCGCGGACGGCGGGGGTTCGGCCGCCGACCCGCAGTCCAAGCTGATGGAGCTGGCGTCCGGCACGCACACGCTGCGCGTCGCCGCCGACGGCCCCGACAAGCAGAAGCTGTCCGTCCTGGACGACGCAGCCGAGTACAGCCTGATCCACAACGGCGACGACGTGTGGGCCTACGACAGCAAGTCGAACGAGGCGTACCACTCCGAGTCGGCGGGCAAGGCGGCCGGGGACTCCGGCAAGAAGGACAGCCGTAGGGACATCCCCAAGGACATCCCCAAGGACATCCCCAAGGGCGTCCCTTCCACCCCCAAGGAACTGGCCCAGGAAGCCCTGAAGGCGGTCGACGGCACGACGTCGGTGAAGGTGGACGGCACCGCGCAGGTCGCGGGCCGTGACGCCTACCGCCTGGTCATCAAGCCCAAGCAGTCCGGCTCGACGGTCGGCCAGATCACGGTCGCGGTGGACTCGAAGACGGGTACGCCGCTGAAGTTCACGCTCACTCCGGCGAGCGGCGGCAGCGCGGTCGTCGACGCGGGCTTCACGAAGGTCGACTTCGGCAAGCCGGCCGCGTCGACCTTCGACTTCACGCCGCCCAAGGGCGCGAAGGTCACGGAGGGCGACGACGCCAAGGCCAGGTCCGAGGCCAAGAAGCACAGTTTCGAGGGCAAGGAGTTCAAGGGCAAGGAGTTCGAAGGCAAGGAGTTCGAGGGCAAGAAGGACCTGAACGGTCTGAATGTCATCGGCAAGGGCTGGAACTCCATCGCCGAGCTGAAGCTGCCGGGCGGCCAGGGTCTCCCGACGGGCGGATCCGGCGCCGCGTCGCCGGACGCGCAGCGGCTCCTCGACTCGCTCGGCGACAAGGTGACGGGCGAGTTCGGCTCGGGCACGGTCTTCAAGACGCGCCTGATCAACGCCCTCATCACCGAGGACGGCAAGGTCTACGCGGGCGCGGTCACCAAGGACGCCCTGGTCAAGGCGGCGAACGCGGCGAAGTAGCGTGCTGCGGCAAGGCGAATGAGCGACGGGTTCCAGGTGCCGGGCAGGCACCTGGGACCCGCCGTCACGATTTCGAGCGGGGAGGGCTGAGTGCCGGGCACCAGCGTGGCGACGGAGAGCGTGATCGAGACCGACGCGCTCACCAAGCGCTACGGCAAGCAGTTGGCCGTGGACGCTCTGAGCCTCACCGTCCCCGCCGGAAGCGTGTTCGGTTTCCTCGGGCCGAACGGCTCGGGCAAGACGACCACCATTCGGATGCTGATGGGCCTGATCGAGCCGACTTCCGGCCGGGCCAAGCTCCTCGGCCGCCCGATGCCGCGCGACACGCGCACCGTGCTCCCGCATGTGGGCGCGCTCATCGAGGGCCCGGCCCTCTACGGCTTCCTCTCCGGCCGCGACAACCTCCTTCGGTACGACGCCGCGGATCCGACCGCCGACCCGCGCACCCGCCGTGTCCGTGCCGAAGCGGCCCTGGACCGGGTCGGCTTGACGGCAGCCGCGGGCAAGAAGGCGAAGGCGTACTCCCTGGGCATGAAGCAGCGCCTCGGCCTCGCGGCGGCGCTGCTCCAGCCGCGCAGGCTTCTCGTGCTCGACGAGCCGACCAACGGCCTCGATCCGCAGGGCATGCGCGAGATCCGGGCGCTGGTCAGGGAGTTGGCGTCCGAGGGCACGACTGTCTTCCTCTCCTCACACCTCCTGGACGAGATCGAGCAGGTCTGCTCGCACGCCGGGGTGATGGCCCAGGGCCGTCTGCTCATCCAGGGGCCGGTGGCCGAGCTCGCCGCCGGCGCGCGGGGCCGCCTCGTCGTGACGACCCCGGACACGGGTGACGCCGTACGCGTCCTGAAGGAGCTCGGCGTGACGGACCTCGTCGTGGCGGAGGACCGCGTGACGGGCGATCCGCCGGGCACTGGCGCTGACGCGGACACCGGCACCGGCACAGGCACCGGCACAGGCACGGACCTCGCGGAGCTGAACGCCGCTCTGGTCGGTGCGGGCGTACGGGTACGGGGCTTCGGCGTCGAACGGGCCTCGCTGGAGGACGCGTTCGTGGCACTGACGGGGGAGGGCTTCGATGTCGCGGGATGAGGCCGTCGGCGTACGTGCTGGACATGGCGTACGCGCTGAACATGGCGAACACGCGGAACATGGCATACGTGCCGAACACGATGAACGCGGCGTACGTGAGAGCGGTGACGTGCGCGAGGTCCGGCGGATCTGGAGCCTCGGGCTCTTCCGCAGCGAGCTGGGCATCACCTTCCGCCGCTGGCGCACCCTGGCCCTGCTCGGCGTGCTCGCCGCCGTGCCGATCCTCGTGGGCATCGCCGTCAAGATCGAGACGAGCGACGGCTCGACGGTCGGCGGGGGCGGCGAGGCCGGGGGCCCCGCGTTCATCGCGCAGATCACGAACAATGGCCTGTTCCTCGTCTTCACCGCGCTCGCCGCGACGCTCCCCTTCTTCCTGCCCATGGCGGTCGGCGTCGTCGCGGGCGACTCCATCGCGGGCGAGTCCAGCGCCGGGACGCTGCGCTATCTCCTTGTCGCCCCGGCGGGACGTACGCGTCTGCTGCTTGCCAAGTACGCAACGACGATGACGTTCTGCCTGGTCGCGACGCTCGTAGTGGCCCTCTCCGCGCTCGCCGTCGGGGCGCTGCTCTTCCCGGTCGGCGAGGTCACCACGATCTCCGGCGTCCCGATCAGCTACGGCGAAGGATTGCTGCGCGCGCTGCTCATCGCCCTCGTGGTCGCCGCGTCACTGATCGGTGTGGCGGCGCTCGGCCTCTTCGTGTCGACGCTGACCAGCAGCGGCATCGCGGCGATGGCGACGACCGTCGGCCTGCTCATCACGGTCCAGATCCTCGACCAGATCCCCCAACTGCACGCCATCCAGCCGTACTTCTTCTCGCACTACTGGCTGTCCTTCGCGGACCTGATGCGCGAGCCCGTCTACTGGGACGAGCTGGTCAAGAACCTCGGCCTGCAGGGCCTGTACGCGGCCCTGTTCGGCTCGGCGGCGTGGGCGCGGTTCGGGGCGAAGGACATCACGGCGTAGGCGGCGTCAGCGCATCACGGCGTAGGCGGCGTCAGCGCTCTCCTCATCGGCCTCATCGGCCTCATCGGCCTCATCCGCATCGGCCTCATCCGCATCGGCTCATCCGCATCGGCCTCATCCCCATCGGCTCATCCGCATCGGCTCCTCCGCGTCAGACTTCGAACGGGAAGCGGGCCGGTGCGGGCTCCTGCGCGAAGAACGACTTGGCCTCGGTGAGCGCCCGCTCGTCCTTCAGCACGTCGCCGGGCTTGCTGCCGTTGCCGAGCAGTACGCCGCCGAAGCGCATCCCGAGATACGCGGCGGAGTTGCGCAGGGTGCCGACGAGTGGATCGGCGACGACCGGCTGGTCGTCGGCCAGCGCCGTCACGCCCCACAGGGTGCGACCGGCCATCGTGGCCTTGAAGTCGACGCCGGGGGTGCGCAGCCAGCCCGACCAGTAGTCGAGGTAGCGCTTGGTGGTGGCCGAGACCGAGTACCAGTACAGGGGCGACGCTATGACGATGTCGGTCGCCTCGACGGTCGCGTCGAGCAGCGTCGCGATGTTGTTGCCGGACGGGCGGACGTGGTCGCTGTCGTGACGGAGGTCCTCGAAGTCCGGCAGCGGATGGTCGGCGAGGTTCAGCCAGCGCTGCTCGACGTCCGAAGGGAGCTGCTCGGCGGCCCGGCGGGCCAGGGTCTCCGTGTTGCCGTCAGGGCGCGAGCTGCCGAGTACGAAAAGGAACTTGCGAGTCATGAGGTCCCCCTGGAACTGGAAGTGAGGCGACTGCCGATTACCTGCGCGTGCACTATATGCACGCGCAGGTAATTACGTCCAGGGTGGCTCGCCCAGGGTGGCTGCCCGGGGGCGTGGGGCCCACGGGACAAACGGATCAGGCGGGTTAGGAGGCGAGCCCCCACACGGCGTACGCGATGGCGTCGCTGTTCTGGTCGAGGGCCTTCCCGTCGATGTTCGACTCCGTGTCGCACGCGGAGTGGTAGCACTTGTCGAACGGCTCACCGGCCGTGCCGCCCCAGTTCTGGGCCTGCTCGGCGGTCTTCTCGTAGTCGGCGCCGCTGAACAGCCCGCCGACCGGGACGCCCGCGTCCTTGAACGGGGCGTGGTCCGAACGGCCGTCGCCCTCCTCGTCGGGCTCCGTGGCGAGGTCGAGGCCGCCGTAGTAGTCCTTGAAGGTCTTCTCGATGGTGGGATCGTCGTCGTAGACGAAGTAACCCGGGTTCGGGGAGCCGATCATGTCGAAGTTCAGGTAGTCCTTGATCTTCGAGCGCTCGTCGGCGGGCAGTTTGTCGACGTAGTGCGAGGAGCCGACGAGCCCCAGCTCCTCGGCGCCCCACCAGGCGAACCGCAGGTGCTTGGTGGGCTTGTACTTCTCGTGCGCCACGGTGAGCGCGGTCTCCAGTATCGCGGCCGAACCGGAGCCGTTGTCGTTGATGCCGGGGCCCGAGTCCACGCTGTCGAGGTGCGAGCCCGCCATGACGACCTGGTCGGCGTCGCCGCCGGGCCAGTCGGCGATCAGGTTGTAGCCGGTCTTGCCGTTGGAGGTGAACTCCTGGAGCGAGGTGGTGAATCCGGCCTCGTCCAGCTTGCCCTTCACATAGTCGATGGAGGCCTTGTAGCCCGCGCTGCCGTGGGCGCGGTTGCCGCCGTTGGCCGAGGCTATGGACTGCAGCTGTGAGAGGTGGGCCTGGACGTTGGCCACGGATATGTCGGGGGCGGCCGCCTTCGGGGCGGGGGCCGCGGAGGATATCGCGCTGGTGGTGAGGAGTCCGGCGACGGCTATGACGGCGGCTGCCGTGGTGCGTCCGGGAACGGAGAGCTTCATGTGGGGGGCTCCGTGTTCTGTTCTGTTGGATTGTTCTGTGGAGGGCCGTGGGGGCCCGTGGGGGTACGCCAATTCCGCGAACGTCGAACAGAATTGGCGTGCCTGATGGTGCGGGTGAGGTTGACCGCGCGTCAAGAGCGCATATCGGTCGCCGTGTTCCGCAGGGCGGTCGGATCGTCGTGCGCGGCGGGGGAGCGGGCGGCAGGAGGGCGAGCGGCAGGGGAGCGGGCGGCAGGGGAGCGGGCGTCGGACGGGCGGGTGTCGGAAGGGCGGGCGGGCGCCGGTCAGCCCACGGCCCTGAGCGGCGAGCCGGAGTCCGGCCGCCGGGCGGTCAGCGAGGCGCGGTAGCCGCTCGGCGCGATGCCCCGGATCCGCTTGAAGGCATCGCTGAATCCGAACCCGTCCGCGTACCCGACCTTCCCGGCCACGGACGCCACCGTCGCGCCCGGCTCGGCGAGCAGCTCGGCGGCGAGCGTCATCCGCCACTCGGTGAGGTACGCCATCGGGGGCCTGCCGACCTGTTCGGCGAAGTTGCGGGCGAACGCGGCGCGCGAGACCTGGGCGCGTGCGGCGAGCGAGGCCACCGTCCAGGGCCGCGAGGGCTCGTCGTGCATGGCGTGCAGGGCGGGGCCGATCACCTCGTCGCCGAGCGCGCTGTACCAGGCGGGCGGGCAGGCGTCCGGCAGGTCGAACCACTCGCGCAGGGTGCAGGCCAGCAGCCAGTCGAGCATCCGGTCCATCACGAACTGGCGTCCCGGCCGGTCGGCGGCCACCTCCGCGGCGATCAGCTCCAGGATGGGCGTGCAGTCGTCGCCGGACGGCACCACGAGGAGCGGCGGCAGCATGCTGACCAGGCGCCTGCCCACCGCACTGTCCAACTGGTAGGCGCCGGTGACCAGTTCACACTCCTCGGGGGCCACGCCCGCGCCCGGGGCGGAGAGCGTGAACGGGGCCGGAGTGCACACCACGGCCGCGGCCCCTTCCCCCAGAGTGCGCGGTTCCCCCGACGCGGCGGTGATCCGCGCCGTGCCGCGCACCACCGAGACAAGCGTCAGCGCCGCCCCCTCGCTGCGGCTCTCCTCCCAGGGGCCTGTCAGCACCGTGCGGCCGAACAGCGCGCCGTCAGCGCGTACCCCTCGCAGCAGATCCCCCAGAGCGTCCATGCCCCCACCGTAGACGGCGGCCCCGCTCGCGTGGACGTACTCCCATGCGGGCGAGACGGGCGCCCATGTGACAAGGCCCGGCAAGGCAGTTGGCTATACCCATGACCGACAACGCGAAGAGCAACACGGAGAACAACGCGAAGAACAACACGAAGAGCAACGCGAAGAGCCACGCGAAGAACCCTCCGGCATCCGGCGCCCTCATCCTCGTCCTCGGCGCCACCGGCAAGACAGGCCGCCGCGTGGTCTCCCGGCTGCGGGAGGCGGGCCGGGCCGTGCGCGCGGCGTCCCGCTCCGGTGAGACCCGCTTCGACTGGACCGACCGCTCCACCTGGGCCCCGGTCCTTGAGGGCGTGTCCGCCCTCTACCTGGTCGGCCCGCCCGAGCCCGAGCCGATCGCCGACTTCGTCGACCAGGCAGTGGCGGCGGGCGTACGCCGCTTCGTCGTCCTGTCGGGGCGGGGCGTCGAGGTGTACGGCGACTCCTTCGAGCCGTCCATGGCGGAGGCCGAGCGCGTGGTGCGCGAGGCGGGCGTGGACTGGACGGTGATCCGCCCGAACAACTTCACCCAGAACTTCGACGAGGACATCTTCCACGCACCCCTCGTGGCGGGCCGCCTCGCACTCCCCGTCGGCGATGTGCCGGAGCCGTTCATCGACGTGGACGACATCGCGGACGTGGCCGCCGCGCTGCTCACCGAGGAGGGGCACACGGGCCGGGTCTACGAACTCTCCGGGCCGCGCGCGCTGAGCTTCGCCGAAGCGGTCGCGGAGCTGTCGCAGGCGTCGGGGCACCCGATGCGGTTCGAGCACATCACGTCGGACGAGTACGTGGCGGAACTGACCGCGGCAGACGTCCCCGCCGAACCGGCCCGAGCCCTCGCTGACGTACTCGCCTGGCTGGCGGACGGCTACAACGCGGCGCCGGTGAGCGGCGTACGAGACGTACTGGGCCGAGAACCCAAGGATTTCAGCGTCTACGCGAAGGCCGCATCGGAGGCAGGGGCCTGGGGCTGAGAGTGCCCCAAAGGGGCGCGGGGAACGGCGCGCACAGCCACGGCACAGCCACGGCACACCCGCGGTGGCAGGCGGTGGCAGGGGGGGGCAGGCGGTGCCAGGGGGGCAGGCGGTGGCCGCGGCGTCAGACCCCGGACTCCTCCCGCCCGGCAGCGGGAGTCATCGGTTCAGTCTCCCGCCCGGCGACGGGGACCCCGGCCACGGATGCCCTAGCGGCAGCCAACCGCACCGCATTGGCCCGCGCGGAGCGCACCGCATCCCAGGTCAGCAACGTCAGCGCCAGCCACACAAGCCCGAACCCGGCCCACCGCTCGGGCGGCATCGCCTCATGGAAGTACAGGATGCCGAGCAGGAACTGGAAGACGGGAGCGAGGTACTGCAGCATCCCAAGCGTCGCGAGCGGCACCCGGATCGCGGCGGCGCCGAAGCAGACCAGAGGAATGGCGGTGACCAGACCGGTCGCGGCGAGCAGCGTCCCGTGCCCGAATCCCTCCGTGCCGAACGTGGCGTCGCCCCGCACGCCGAGCCACACCAGGAACCCGACGGCGGGCAGGAACTGGATCGCGGTCTCGGCGGCGAGGGACTCCAGACCGCTGAGGCCGACCTTCTTCTTCGTCAGGCCGTACGTGGCGAAGGAGAAGGCGAGGCAGAGCGAGATCCACGGCGGCTGCCCGTACCCGAAGGCGAGTACGAGGACTGCCGCGAGGCCGACGGCGACGGCCGTCCACTGCACGGGGCGCAGGCGTTCGCCGAGGAGCAGGACGCCCATCGCGATGGTGACCAGGGGGTTGATGAAGTAGCCGAGGGAGGCCTCCACGACGTGGCCGGAGTTGACGGCCCAGATGTAGACGCCCCAGTTGATCGTGATGACCGCCGCGGCGATCGTCACCAGGCCAAGCTTGCGCGGCTGGCGGATCAGTTCGCCCGCCCAGGCCCAGCGCCGCACGGCAAGCAGGGCGATGCCGACCACGACCAGGGACCACGCCATCCGGTGCGCGAGGATCTCGCCCGCCCCGGCCGGCTTGAGCAGGGGCCAGAACAGGGGCACGAGGCCCCACATCCCGTAGGCCGCGATGCCGTTCAGCAGTCCTGTGCGCTGCTCGCTCTTCGACTGCTCAGCTGCGGCGGCGTCCACGGCCCCTCCTTGGTGCGTGACAGCCCCACGCTGCCTCCAAGAAGGTAGCCGCACAGACACTCCCGTGTCATGCCCGTCTCACGAAAACGCTCATGACGTCCGACTCGCCCCGGATCTGCTCCCCCCTCAGCCCCTGAGCGCCACCGGTCTCATCCCCTGAGGGCCACCGCTCTCAGCCCTTGAGGGGCATTGCTCTCAGCTCTTGAGCGCCACCGTGATCGCGTCCGCGAGAGGCGTCGTCGGCCGCCCGATGAGACGGGCCAACTCGCCGCTCGTACCGGCGAGGAGGCCTCGCTCGATCGCCGAGTCCACGTCGACGAGGATCGCGGCGAACTGCTCGGGAAGCCCGGCGCCGGTCAGGATCGCGAGGTTCTGCTCGGCGGGGACGTTCGCGTACGAGATGTCCTTGCCGGTCTGCCGGGAGACCTCGGCGGCGTACTCGGCGACGCTCCACGCGACATCGCCGCTCAGCTCATAGGCCTTGCCCTCGTGGCCCTCGCCGGTGAGTACGGCGACGGCGGCGGCCGCGTAGTCGGCGCGCGAGGCGGAGGCGATCCTGCCCTCGCCCGCGGAGGCGACGACCGCGCCGTGCTCCAGGACGGGGGCGAGGTTGGCCGTGTAGTTCTCGTGGTACCAGCCGTTGCGCAGGAACGTGTGCGGCAGACCGGAGTCGAGGACGAGCCGCTCGGTCTCCTTGTGCTCATCCGCGAGGTCGAAGTCGGCGTCGGGTCCGCCGAGGACGCCGGTGTACGCGAGCAGCGCCACGCCCGCCGCGCGGGCGGCGTCGATCACCGCCGCGTGCTGCGGCACGCGCTGCCCGACCTCGCTGCCGGAGATCAGCAGGACCCTGTCGCCTGCGGCGAAGACGCCGGTGAGGGTCTCGGGCGCGCTGTAGTCCGCGATCCGCAGTTCGACACCGCGCGCGGCGAGGTCGGCGGCCTTCTCCTTGTTGCGGACTACGGCGGCGATCTGCCCGGCGGGCACCTGCGCGTCGAGCAGCCCGTCGATGACGAGACGGCCGAGGTGTCCGGTGGCTCCGGTGACGACGATGCTCATGTCTGGAATCTCCCTTTGGTGTGGTTCTGAGGAAGAGCCTACGTCGGGCGCTAACTTTTGGAAAGTACCCACTTTGAAGTAAGGTACTGGCATGGCAGTAAGTACCTGGAACCTCGGCGAAGACGGGATGTGCCCCCAGCGCCTCGTCCTGGAACATGTGACGAGCCGCTGGGGGGTGCTCGTCCTGATCGCCCTGGACGAGCGCTCGTACCGCTTCAGTGAGCTGCGCCGGGCCCTCGGCCGGGTCAGCGAGAAGATGCTGACGCAGACGCTGCAGACCCTGGAGCGCGACGGCCTCGTGCACCGCGACGCCAAGCCGGTCATTCCGCCGCGCGTCGACTACTCACTCACCGACCTCGGGCGCGAGGTCGGTGAGCAGGTGCGGGCGCTCGCCGAGTGGACCGAGCGGCGCCTGTCGGACGTACAGGAAGCGCGGCAGACGTACGACGAAGCCAGGCAGGCGTATGACGAAGCCCGGTCCTGAAAAGTCAGAACCGGGCTCAGAGGGCAGTGCCGGCCGCCGTCAGCCGGCGACGGTCCAGGTGTCGCCTCCGGCGAGGAGTGCGGCGAGGTCGCCTTTGCCGTTCTGTTCGATGGCGGTGTCGAGTTGGTCGGACATGAGGGTGTC